>CAJYJO010000026.1 GCA_913774845.1 uncultured Microbacterium sp.
CCCCGGGGGCCCCACGACGTCGAACAGATCGCGAGACGGACGAGCCCGACCCTCCCGGACGGGCGTACCCTGAGACCACTGTGAAGACATCGCCTCGCGCCCAATCCGCGACGTCGCTCCCCAAGGCTCCCCGGGAGGACGCCGACAACCGTTTCGCCAAGTACATGGTGATGATGGGGATCCGTATCGCGTGCTTCATCGCGATGGCCGTGATCCAGCCTTACGGCTGGTACACCTTCGTCTTCGCCGCCGGCGCGATCTTCCTCCCCTACCTGGCCGTCATCGTCGCCAACGTCGGTCAAGATGCGGCGCGGACCACGGCGGTCACCCCCGAGCGCGCTCTCGAGGCACCCCGCCCGGCCCCTGCTGCCGCGGCGGCGTCGGACGAGCCCCTGGTCATCCGCATCTCGGAGACTCCGCGCATCGATCCGCCGCGCGACGACCGCTCGTGACCGACGCGCCCGCCGAGTGCTCGCGGGCCGGATGCCGCGACGTCGCCGTCTGGGCCATCCGGTGGCGTAACCCCCGCATCCATTCCGCGGACCGCCGCAAGACGTGGGTCGCCTGCGACGAGCACGTGGCGTACTTGCGCGAATTCCTCGCCGCACGCGACTTCCCCGTCGAGGTCGCGGGCCTCTCTGACGAGCGCTCGTGAGCGCGGGCGCGACTCGCGACGTACCCTGGGAGACGTGGCTGGACGAACCGACGTGAACGCGTGCCCCCTCGGCGGGGTGTTCCGGTGAGCCGCCGCGAGACGCCCGCCGCCGCGCGCTGGGCGTTGTACGTCGGTGTCGCGATCCTCTTCGCGATCGCCTGCGGGTTCCTGTCGAACTGGCAGTTCTCGCGCAACGCCGAGCGCAGCGAACAGCTTCAGCTCGTCGCCGAAAACTACGACGCCCCCGCCGTCGCCCTGGGCGATCTGCTCGCCCCCGGGTCCGAGCTCACCCCCGCCGACGAGTGGCGCCCCGTGCGCATGCAGGGGCAGTACCTCGCCGACGAGCAGCTCCTCGTCCGCAACCGCGCGCACGGCGGTTCCGCCGCGTTCGAGCAGCTCGTGCCGTTCCGACTCGACGACGGGCGCACGTTCCTCGTCGACCGCGGCTGGCTCCCCCCGGGCAATCGGCAGTCCGAGCCCGACGAGATCCCCGCCCCGCCGTCCGGCGCCGTGACCGTCGAGGTGCGGCTGCGGCCCGGCGAGGCCGCGCCCACCTCGGGCCGCAGCGCCGAAGCCGGTCAGGTCCCCACCATCAACCTCGGCCTGGTCGCCGAGCAGACCGGTCCGATCGAGCAGGGCGCCTACGGTCTGCTCGTGTCGGAGGACCCGCAGCCGGCGAGCGCGCCGACACCGGTCGATCCGCCCAGCGACGACCCGGGGCCGTACCTTTCCTACGCGGTGCAGTGGATCCTCTTCGCCGTCATGGGCTTCGGGTTCCTCACCTACGTGATCGTCAGCGAACGTCGACTCCGCCGCGAGGACGACGACGAGGACGACGACGACGCGGACGACGAGCTGCCGGTCCCCGTTCCCGAGGTCTCCGTCGAGGGCCGTCGCCGGGTCGACCCGGTGGCGCTGCACCGCGCCCGCAAGCGCCCCCGCGATCGCGACGCCGACGACGAGGACGCCCTCCTCGACGCTCGCTGAGGCGCGCACGCCCCGGCACCCACCCCGCCGAAGGCGGATCAGGCGAGCGTGATCAGGTCCGCGTAGTCGCGACCCCAGATGTCCTCGACGCCGTCGGGCAGGATGAGCACGCGCTCGGGGTTGAGCGCCTCCACGGCTCCTTCGTCGTGCGAGACGAGCACGACGGCGCCCTCGTAGTGCGCCAAGGCGCCCAGGATCTCCTCGCGCGAGGCGGGGTCGAGGTTGTTCGTCGGCTCGTCGAGCAGCAGCATGTTCGCCGACGACACCACGAGCGTCGCGAGCGACAGACGCGTCTTCTCGCCGCCCGAGAGCACCCCGGCGGGCTTGAGCACGTCGTCGCCGACGAAGAGGAACGAGCCCAGCACCTTGCGCGCCTCGGTCGCGGTGATGTGGGGAGCCGCCGACATCATGTTCTCGAGCACGGACCGACCGACGTCGAGATTCTCGTGCTCCTGCGCGTAGTACCCGATCTTGAGACCGTGTCCGGGTTCGAGCTGACCGGTGTCGGGCTGGTCGACACCCGCGAGGATGCGCAGCAGCGTCGTCTTTCCTGCACCGTTGAGACCGAGGATGACCACGCGTGAGCCGCGATCGATCGCGAGGTCGACGTCGGTGAAGATCTCGAGCGACCCGTACGACTTCGAGAGGCCCGACGCCATGAGCGGGGTCTTGCCGCACGGCGCCGGCTTGGGGAACCGGAGCTTGGCGACGCGCTCGTCCTGACGCACCTCGTCGAGACCCGACAGCATCTTCTCGGCGCGCGCGACCATCTGGTGCGCGGCCGCGGCCTTCGAGGCCTTCGCCCCGAAGCGCGCGGCCTGCAGCTGCAGCGCCGTGGCCTTCTTCTCGACGTTGGCGCGCTCCTTCTTGCGGCGCTCCTCGTCGGCCACCCGCTGACGCAGGTAGTTCTTCCAATTCATGTTGTAGACGTCGATGACCTGGCGATTGGCGTCCAGGTAGAAGACGCGGTTGACCGTCTCGCCCACGAGCTCGACGTCGTGCGAGATCACGATGAGCCCGCCCTTGTAGCCCTTGAGGAACTCGCGCAGCCATACGACGCTGTCGGCGTCGAGGTGGTTGGTCGGCTCGTCGAGGATCATCGTCTGCGCGTCGGAGAACAGGATGCGCGCGAGTTCGATGCGCCGGCGCTGACCACCCGACAGGGTCTTCAGGGGCTGATCGAGGATGCGGTCGGGAAGCGAGAGGTTGTGGGCGATGGATGCCGCCTCCGCCTCGGCCGCATAGCCGCCGGCCGCTTCGAACCGCTCGGTGAAGGTGGCGTACTTCTTCATCGCCTTCGCGGCGATCTTGGGGTCGTCGTCGGCCATGGCCATCGACGCCTCCTGCATCCCGAGGGCGAGCGAGCCCAGGCCGCGGGCGTCGAGGATGCGCGTGCGCGCCAGCATCTCGGGGTCGCCGGACCGCGGGTCCTGCGGGAGGTACCCGAGTTCGCCCGAGCGGTCGACGCCACCGTTCGAGGGCAGCAGGTCGCCGGCGAGCACCTTGGTCAGAGTCGTCTTACCGGCGCCGTTGCGCCCGACGAGGCCGATCTTGTCGCCGTCGGAGACGCGGAACGCCACGTCGGACATGAGCACGCGGGCGCCCACGCGGATCTCGAGGTCGTGCACGGCGAGCACAGCGAACGTCCGTTCAGTCGGGGAAGGGGGAAGGCCGACGAGGCCAGCCACCCAGTATAAGTCGGCTTCCCGTACGCCCGCCGACAGTCCCCGCCGCCGCGGGGTCGACGGAGGACCGGGATGGCGATCCCTCGCCGTCGAGAGGTTCACCCGGCAGATCACCCGTCGGGTTTGCTTTCCCACCCGGAGCCTGACCTAAACTAAGCCTATCCTTACCTAACACGCAGGAGGCTCTTCGTGTCCCGATTCCGCGCACTGGCGGCACTCGCCGTCGGTTCCGCCCTCGTCCTCACCGGCTGCGCCGGCACCTCAGCCGCCCCGGGCGCACAGCAAGGATCGTCGACGTCGGCAACGGGGTCCTTCCCCGTCACGATCGACCACGCTTTCGGCGAGACCACGATCGAGGCGGAGCCGAAGCGCGTCGTCACGGTCAGCTGGGGCAACCAAGAGGCCGCGCTCGCGCTCGGCGTCGTGCCCGTCGCCATGCCGAAGGTCACCTGGGGTGACGAAGACGGCGACGGCATGCTCCCCTGGGTCAAGGACAAGCTCGACGAGCTCGGCGCGCAGACGCCCACGCTGATGGACGAGACCAACGGTTTCGACTACGAGGCGATCGCCGACGCGAAGCCCGACGTCATCCTGGGCGCGTACTCGGGCATGACGCAGGAGCAGTACGACACGCTCAGCAAGATCGCCCCCGTCGTGGCCTTCCCCGAGATCGCCTGGGGCACCACCTGGCAGCAGATGACCCTGACGGACGCCAAAGCCCTCGGTCGCGAAGACCAGGCGCAGCAGCTGGTGTCCGGCCTGGAGAAGCACGTGACCGACGAGTCCGTCAAGTACCCCGCTCTGGCGGGAAAGAAGGCGCTGTTCACGTACATCGATCCGACGGACCTCAGCACCGTCGGCTACTACTCGACCAAGGACCCCCGCGCGACGTACCTCGACGAGCTCGGCCTGGTGCCCTCGTCGGCCGTCGAGGCCTCCAGCGCCACCGGTGACACCTTCTGGTTCACCGAGAGCACCGAGAAGATCGAGAACTTCTCGGACGTCCAGGTCCTCACCGGCTACGGCACCGATGCGACCCTCGCGCAGCTGCAGGCTGACCCGCTGTGGTCCCGCATCCCCGCCATCGCGAACGGTGCCGTGGCGTTCCTGCCCGACAACACCACCATGGCCGCGGCCGGCAACCCCAGCCCGCTGTCGATCGGCACGTCCTACGGCGACGACTACATCGCCCTCGTGGGCAAGGCCGCTGAGAAGGCCGCGTCCTGATGAACGCGCTTCCGGTACGAGCCGTCCCGACGCCGAAGGCTTCGGTGCGGTTCGTCCGGACGCCGCTCGTGCCGACGCACGCTCCTCGTCCGTGGGCGCGATGACCGCTCTCGCACAGGCCCCGACCATCCCCGGCGACGCCCGCCCGCGTCGCTGGGGGCGGCGACGCGTCGTTGGCGTCACGGCCCTCGTCGCCGTTCTCGTCGTCGCCGTGGCGTTGTCCGTGACCTTCGGTGCTCGCGACGTCACCGCCGCCGACGTGTGGGCGGGGCTCACCGGCTCGACCGACACGACGTCGGCCGCGGCCGTCGCCAAGCGCATCCCCCGCACCATCCTCGCGATCCTCGTGGGCGCCGCCCTGGCCGTGTCAGGCGCCGTGCTCCAGGGGGCGACGCGGAACCCGCTCGCCGACCCGCAGATCCTCGGCATCAACGGCGGCGCGGGACTCGCGATCGTCACGGGGATCGCCTTCTTCGGCCTGAGCTCTCCGTCGATGTACATTTGGACGGGCTTGCTGGGCGCGGCAGCCGCGGCCGTCCTCGTCTACGCGATCGGCTCACTCGGCCGCGGCGGGGCGACCCCCCTGCGCCTGGCCCTCGCCGGCGCGGTGACCGCTGTCGCGTTCAGCTCGCTGACCAGCGCGATCCTGCTTCCCCGGACCGACGTGATGAATGTCTTCCGTTTCTGGCAGATCGGCGGCGTCGGCGGAGCCACGGTCGAGGCCATCGGCCAGGTGCTCCCCTTCCTCCTCGCCGGCCTGATCATCTGCCTCGCAAGCGCTCCGGCGCTGAACACCCTCGCGCTCGGCGACGAGCTCGCCGCGGGTCTGGGCGCCCGCGTGCGGACCGCGCGTCTCGTGGCGACCCTCGGTGCGGTCGTGCTCTGCGGAGCCGCGACCGCCGTCGCCGGCCCCATCGGCTTCGTGGGCCTCATCGTGCCCCACATGCTCCGCCTCGTCGTGGGCGTCGACCATCGATGGCTCCTTCCCGTCTCGGCCCTCGGCGGCGCGACCCTGTTGACGCTCTCCGACGTCGTCGGTCGTGTCGTGGCCCGCCCCGAAGAGATCGAGGTCGGCATCGTGACCGCCCTCATCGGGGCCCCGTTCTTCATCGCCCTCGTCCGCCGACAGAAGATGAGGGCCCTGTGACCACCCACGTCTCCCCCCGGGCCACCGCGCCTCGCACGGCACCGGACGTGCTGGCATCCGTCATCGCCGGGCGCCGCCGTCGCCGCCGCCGGTGGACCCTCGTCACCGCGACCCTGGCGACGGCGGTCGTGGCCGCGTTCATCCTCTCGCTCATGCTGGGGCAGACCTTCTACACGCCCGCCGAGGTGTGGGGCGTGCTCACCGGACAGCGCGTCGCCGGAGCCACGTTCACCGTCGGCGAGCTGCGCCTGCCCCGCGCGATGACGGCCCTGCTGACGGGACTCTGCTTCGGCATGGGCGGGGTCGTCTTCCAGACCATGCTGCGCAACGCCCTCGCCAGCCCCGATGTGATCGGCATCAACACCGGCGCGAGCGCGGCAGCCGTCATCGGCATCGTCGTGCTCGGCTGGGGCGAGACCGCCGTGTCCTTCCTCGCGATGGCGGCGGCTCTGGCCGCGGCGCTCGCGATCTATCTGCTCTCGTATCGCGGCGGGAGTTCGGGCGCGCGACTCATCCTCGTGGGCATCGGCGTCGCCGCGATGTGCCAGGCGGTCGTCTCGTACGTCGTCGCGCGTGCCGCGCAGTACGACCTCCCCGCCGCGATGCGCTGGATCACCGGCAACCTGAACGACGCCACGTGGGATCGGGCAATGCCGGTCCTCGTCGCGGTCGTCGTCCTAGGTCCGGTTCTGCTGATCCTGGCCGGGCGCCTCGAGATCCTCCGCATGGGAGACGACACCGCCGCTGCCATCGGCCTCCCCGTCGAACGGAGCCGCCTGCTGCTGATCGTGGCGGCCGTCGGCCTCCTGGCGTTCGGTACGGCCGCCGCCGGTCCCATCGCGTTCGTCTCGTTCCTCGCCGGACCGATCGCCGTGCGCCTGCTCGGCCCGGTCGGCCCGCCGATCCTGCCCGCGGGCCTCGTCGGAGCCCTGCTCGTGCTGGTCGCCGACTTCGCCGCGCAGTACGCCTTCGGCACCCGCCTGCCCGTGGGTGTCATCACCGGCGTGCTGGGCGCGCCGTACCTCATCTTCTTGCTCATCCGCAGCAGCCGATCCGAAGGGACTTCGCTATGAGCGCCGACCGCACGCCGGTCCGCCCCGTCCCCCACCACCGAGGAGTCACCCGATGACCGTCGAGCGCACCTTGACCGCCGAGAGCGTCACGCTCGGCTACGGCGACCGGACGATCGTCGACTCCCTGGACCTCGCCCTGCCTCCGGGCCGCGTGACCGCCA
Source organism: uncultured Microbacterium sp. (assembly GCA_913774845.1). Taxonomy (GTDB): domain Bacteria; phylum Actinomycetota; class Actinomycetes; order Actinomycetales; family Microbacteriaceae; genus Microbacterium. Next base: position 6,936 of record CAJYJO010000026.1, read on the forward strand.
TCGTCGGCGCGAATGCCTGCGGGAAGTCGACGCTGTTGAAGGCGATGGCCCGTCTGCTGACGCCCTCGGCGGGGCAGGTCCTGCTCGACGGCAGGTCGATCCATCGCCTGCCGACCAAGCAGGTCGCCCGCGTTCTCGGGCTGCTTCCGCAGTCGCCGATCGCCCCCGACGGCATCGCCGTGTCCGACCTCGTCAGCCGCGGCCGTCACCCGCACCAGGGCGCGCTGTCGCGCTGGACCAGCGCGGACGACGCCGCCGTGGCGCGCGCTCTCGAGGCCACCGACGTCACGCACCTCGCCGACCGCCCCGTCGACGAGCTGAGCGGAGGCCAGCGGCAGCGCGTGTGGATCGCCATGGCGCTCGCGCAGGAGACGGATGTGCTGCTGCTCGACGAGCCGACGACCTTCCTCGACATCAGCCACCAGGTCGACGTGCTCGACCTGCTCACCGACCTCAACCGCGATCGCGGCACCACCGTGGCGATGGTGCTGCACGATCTCAACCTCGCCGCCCGCTACGCCGACCACCTCGTGGCCATGGCCCAGGGCGAGGTGATCGCGGCGGGCGATCCTTCCGACGTCCTCACCGAAGAGACCGTCCGCCGCGTCTTCGGCCTCGACAGTCGCGTCGTACCGGATCCCCTGACCGGGCGGCCGATGGTCATCCCGATCGGCCGGCACCACACGGTGGCCGAGCCGGAGCGGGCGCAGACGCTCTAGCCGGTCGCGAGAACCACGGAAGCCCCGGCCGCGGCCGGGGCTTCCGTCGTGCGGGCGAGCAGAGTCAGGCGGTCCGCTCGACCTGCCCCGCGCGCCAGTAGCCCATGAATGCGACGCGCTTGCGGTCGACCCCGCACCCCTGGACGAGCATGCGGCGCAGCAGCTTGACCGTCGACGACTCCCCCGCGATCCACGCGTAGAACTCGCCTTCTGCGTCTGCCGGGCTGTCCCACAGCAGGTCGACGTCGAGGTCGATCTCCTCGAGTACCTGCGGGCGCGGTGCCGCGGCGCGGGCGAGCAGGTCGCCGGATGCCGCCGTCCAGGCCTCGATGGCCTCGATCAGCGCTTCTCCGTGCGGGCGATCATCCCGCGCGAGCCAGTGCACGCGGGCGCTTCCGGCTGCGACGGGAAGAGCGTCGTCGACCGTGGGCACCTCGATGAAGGCGTCGACCTCGAGGCCGGGCTCGAGTCCCTCGAGCACGGCCGAAATGGCGGGCGCCGCGGTCTCGTCGCCGGCGAGGAGGATGCGGCGCGCCGACCCGGGGTGGAAGTCGATGCCCTGCGCGGACTCGGGGCTGCGAGCATCGGGACCGACCACCACGAGATGGTCGCCGGTCGTCGCCGCCTCGGCCCAGGAGCCCGCGGGACCGGCATCGTGATGCACGACGAAGTCGATGTCGAGCTCGAGCGCCTCGGGGTCGATCCGGCGCACCGTGTAGGTGCGGAACGGCATCCGCTCCTCATCGGGCAGATCGCGCCAGCGGGTGTACCACTCGCCTCCCGCGATGGCATCCGGGTCGTCCTGACCGATGTCGCACACGGTGCCGTCGCGGCCGGGCAGCACGAGTTTCACGCGCTGGTCCCGACGGTCGACCCCGAAAACGTCGAAGTCGGGCGAGGTGAAGGTCACGCGCACGAAGTGCGGAGACAGCCGCTGGACCGCTTTCACCACGGCGACGTACGGGCGGTAGGCGGGACGCGTGGCGGTGATCATTCTGTAAGGATATCCTTACCTTCCTTCGGATGCCACGTCCGACCGTTCGACCGTGGAGGACTCAGGTGCCCGCCCGGCCCACCAGACGCCCGATGCGCTCGACGGCGTCGCGCAGCACCTCGGGTGCGCACCCGAAATTGATGCGGACGTGCCCCACCCCCTCGGCCCCGAACAACGGACCGTGATGCAGCGCGACCTTAGCCTCCCGGCGGATGAACGGGGCCGGGTTGTCGCCCCAGCCGTAGGCCGACACGTCGACCCACGCGAGGAAGCCCGCCTCGGGGGCGCGGTAGCGCGCGAGCGGCAGGTGCTCGGCCAGCAGGTCGGCCAGCAGCCGGCGGTTCTCGTCGAGCGCGGCCAGCAGGTGCTCGAGCCATCCGTCGCTCTCCGCGGCGAAGGCGGCGCGGTTCGCGATCACGCCGAACAACCCGGCGCGCCACTCCACCTCCCAGGGCAGCGACCGCACGACCGCGGCGGTCTCCTCCGCTCCCGTGACGATCACCGCGCACTTCAGCCCCGCGAGGTTGTACGTCTTGCTCGCACTCGTCACGGTGTATCCGACCGCGGCGGCCTCGGGAGCGGCATCCAGGAAGGGGGTGAACACCGCGGGGGCATGGGTGAGGGGCGCATGGATCTCGTCGCTGACGACGCTCGCCCCGTATCGTGCCGCAAGACGGGCCAGCTCGGCGAGGCTTTCCCGTGAGTGCACCGTACCGGTGGGGTTGTGCGGGTTGCACAGCAGCACCGCCCGGGCCCCGGCCTCCAGCGCCCGCCGGATACCGGCGAGGTCGAGACTCCACCGTTCGCCGTCGTCGAGCAGCGGGACGCGCTCCACCACCGCGCCGGCCTCCTCGACCGTGTCGTAGAACGGCGGGTAGACCGGGGGCGTCACGATCACCCGGTCGCCGGGAGAGGTCACCGCCCGCAGGACCTCGACGACCCCCATCATCACGTCGCCCGTCCAGCGGATGCGCGCGGGGTCGGGCCGCCACCCCCACCGCCGTTCGGCGTAGGCGGCGAAATCGAGATCGATCCCGGGCCGGGGAGGGGTGTAGCCGGTGTCGCCGATCTCGACGGCACGATGCAGGGCCGCCGTGATCCCCGGGGCGAGCGGGAAGTCGGTCTCGGCCACGAACATCGGGATGACGTCGTCGCCGTACGAGCGCCACTTCGTGCTCGTGCGCTGACGGAGGAGGTCGAGCGGCAGGGCTTGGAGGGGGACGACGCTCATCCGTCGAGGCTATCGGCTGGGCCCGCCGGGCTTCGCGCCGCCCGCAACGGGACGTCATCGATCCATTCGCCGTGAGACGACGAAGACCCCGGCCGGAGCCGGGGTCTTCGAGCGGGAAACGGAGGGCTAGATCGCGAAGCCGAGGGCGCGCATCATGTCGCGGCCGTCGTCGGTGATCCGCTCGGGGCCCCACGGGGGCATCCACACCCAGTTGATGCGGAAGCGGTCCACGACGTTGTCGAGGGCCTGCGCCGTCTGCTCTTCGAGGACGTCGGTCAGCGGGCAGCCGGCCGAGGTGAGGGTCATATGGATGACGAGCGCGTCGTTCTCGTCGTCCCACGCGAGATCGTAGATGAGACCGAGGTCGACCACGTTGATCCCCAGTTCGGGGTCCATCACGTCTTTGAGCGCCTCGGTGACCTCGTCGTACTTCTCGGGAGCGAGGGTTGCGGTCATGTAACGATCTTACGCGTCGATCGGGGTGCCGGCCTCGAGGAAGCGGTCGTAGCCCTCTTCCTCCAGGCGGTCGGCGAGCTCGGGGCCGCCCTCTTCGACGATGCGACCCTTGACGACGACGTGGACGAAGTCGGGGCGGATGTAGCGCAGGATGCGGGTGTAGTGCGTGATCAGCAGCACACCGAGATCGGTCTGCTCCTTTGCGCGGTTGACACCCTCCGACACGATCTTCAGCGCGTCGACGTCGAGACCCGAGTCGGTCTCGTCGAGCACCGCGATCTTCGGCTTGAGCAGCTCGAGCTGAAGGATCTCGTGGCGCTTCTTCTCTCCGCCGGAGAAGCCCTCGTTGACGTTGCGCTGCGCGAACTTCGGGTCCATACGCAGGTTCTCCATGGCGCCCTTGACGTCCTTGGTCCACGAGCGGATGGCCGGAGCCTCGCCGTCGATGGCCGTCTTGGCGGTGCGGAGGAAGTTGGTGACCGTGACGCCGGGGATCTCGACCGGGTACTGCATGGCCAGGAAGAGTCCCGCGCGAGCGCGCTCGTCGACGCTCATCTCGAGGACGTCCTCGCCGTCGAGCGTGATCGTGCCGCTCGTGACGGTGTACTTGGGGTGGCCGGCGATCGTGTACGCGAGCGTCGACTTGCCCGAGCCGTTGGGGCCCATGATGGCGTGGGTCTCACCGGTGCGCATGGTCAGCGTCACGCCGTTGAGGATCGGGGTCGTACCGTTCTCCGTCTCGACCGTCACGTGGAGGTCGCGGATCTCGAGGACAGACATGGTGTTCCTTACTCGTAAGTCTTCAGGTCGTGGGCGCGGCTCAGGCCGTCGCCTTGGTGACGGAGGGGTCGATGAGCACGTCGTCTCCGTCGATCACGACCTCGTACACGGGGACCGGCTCGTAAGCCGGGAGGTTCAGCGGGCGACCGGTGGTCAGCGAGAAAGCGGAGCCGTGGGCCCAGCACTCCAGCGTCTCGCCCTCGACGAAGCCGTCGGACAGCGAGATGTCGCCGTGCGTGCACACGTCGCCGATCGCGTGGACGTCGCCGTTGCCGTCGAGCACGACCGCGATCGCGACGCCGTCGATCTCGACGCGGCGCGCCTCGTCCTGCACGAGCTCGCTGAGCGCGCAGGCACGGGTGGCGCTCACGCGGCCGCGCCTTCGGCCAGCTCGCGCTCGATGGCGGCGATCAGCTCGGTCTCGAGATCCGGGATGCCGATGCGCTGGACGATCTCGCTGAGGAACCCGAGCACCACGAGGCGGCGCGCCTCGTCTTCGGCGATGCCGCGGGCCTGCAGGTAGAACAGCTGCTCGTCGTCGAATCGACCGGTGGCGCTGGCGTGGCCCGCGCCCTGGATGTCGCCCGTCTCGATCTCGAGGTTGGGGATCGAGTCGGCGCGCGCTCCGTCGGTGAGCACGAGGTTGCGGTTGGCCTCGTAGGAGTCGGTGCCGGTGGCATCCGGTCCGATGAGGACGTCGCCGATCCACACGCTGCGCGCGCTCTCGCCCTGCAGCGCGCCCTTGTAGAGCACGTCGCCCACGGTGTGCGGGCCCTTGTGGTGCAGGTAGACCTGCGACTCGAGGTGCTGGCCGGCGTCGGAGAACGACAGGCCGTAGAGGCGCCCTTCGGCGCCCGGACCCGAGAGCTCGACCGAAGGGTTCACGCGGACGACGCCGCCGCCGAAGCTCACCACGACGTGGGTGAGCTTGGCGTCGCGGTCGACGCGGGCCTGGTGGGCGGAGGCGTGGACCGCGTCGTCGTTCCAGTTCTGCACCGATACCACCGTGAGGTCGGCGCCGTCGCGAACGAGGATCTCGACGTTCTGCGCGTGCTGCGCGCTGCCCTCGTGACGCAGCACGATCGTTCCGCGCGAGTTCGGCTGGGCCTCGATGACGACGTGGGCGTGCGCCAGACCGCCCGTTCCGGTCAGCCGCACGACGACGGGCTCGTCGAGCTCGACGTTCGCGGGGATCCGCAGCAGGGGCGCCTCGCTCTCGTGCGTCCATGCGAGGGCCGCGGGCAGGTCTTCCGGACGGAAGTGCTCGCCGCGGGGCGCCTCACCGGCGGCCAGACGCAGCTGCTCGACCGCGTCGGGGGCGTTCACCTCGACGCTGACGACGCCGGAGGGGCCGGCCTCGTCGACGAAGAGCGGTGCCAGCCGGTCCAGCGGCGAGAGCTTCCAGTTGACCTCGCGCCCCGTGGGCACACCGAAGTCAGCGGGGTCGAACGAGGTCGCCCGCTCCGAGCGCGTCTGCACCGGAACGACGGATGCCACGAGAGCGGCGGGGTCGACATGCCCCTCCGCGGCGGCTGCGGGGGTCTGCGTCGCAGTCGTCATTTAGCCTACGGATCCTTCCATGCCCATCTCGATGAGCTTGTTGAGCTCGAGCGCGTACTCCATCGGCAGCTCGCGGGCGATCGGCTCGATGAAGCCGCGGACGATCATGGCCATCGCCTCGTCTTCGGGCATGCCGCGCGACTGCAGGTAGAACAGCTGCTCCTCGCTGACCTTCGAGACGGTGGCCTCGTGTCCGAGCTGCACGTCGTCGACGCGGATGTCGATCGCGGGGTACGTGTCGCTGCGCGAGATCGTGTCGACCAGCAGCGCGTCGCAGCGCACCGTGTTCGCGGAGTGGTGCGCGTTGGCATCCACTCGGACCTCGCCGCGGTAGCCGGCGCGACCGCCGCCGCGCGCGATCGACTTCGAGACGATCGACGACTGCGTGTAGGGGGCCATGTGCACCATCTTGGCGCCGGCGTCCTGGTGCTGACCGGGACCGGCGAAGGCGACCGACAGGGTCTCGCCCTTCGCGTGCTCACCCATGAGGTAGATCGAGGGGTACTTCATCGTCACCTTGGAGCCGATGTTGCCGTCGACCCACTCCATCGTCGCGCCCTCGTGGGCGACGGCGCGCTTGGTGACGAGGTTGTAGACGTTGCTCGACCAGTTCTGGATCGTCGTGTAGCGCACGCGGGCGTTCTTCTTCACGATGATCTCGACCACGGCCGAGTGCAGCGAGTCGCTCTTGTAGATCGGAGCGGTGCAGCCCTCGATGTAGTGGACGTAGCTGTCCTCGTCGGCGATGATCAGCGTCCGCTCGAACTGACCCATGTTCTCGGTGTTGATGCGGAAGTACGCCTGGAGCGGGATCTCGACGTGCACGCCCTTGGGAACGTAGACGAAGGAGCCGCCCGACCACACGGCCGTGTTGAGCGCGGCGAATTTGTTGTCTCCGGCGGGGATGACCGTGCCGAAGTACTCCTCGAAGAACTCGGGGTGCTCGCGCAGAGCGGTGTCGGTGTCCATGAAGATGACACCCTGCTGCTCGAGGTCCTCGCGGATCTGGTGATAGACCACCTCGGACTCGTACTGCGCGGCGACGCCGGCGACGAGGCGCTGACGCTCGGCCTCGGGGATGCCGAGCTTCTCGTAGGTGTTGCGGATCTCTTCCGGCAGGTCTTCCCAGGTCTGGGCCTGCTTCTCGGTCGAGCGCACGAAGTACTTGATGTTGTCGAAGTCGATCTCCGACAGGTCCGCTCCCCACGTGGGCATCGGCTTGCGGCCGAAGAGCTGGTAGCCCTTCAGTCGCGTCTTCAGCATCCACTCGGGCTCGGACTTGAGCGCGGAGATACCGCGCACCACGTCCTCGTTGATCCCGCGCTGCGCGATCGCGCCGGCGGCATCGGTGTCGTGCCAGCCGAACTCGTATTGCCCCAGGCTTTCGAGCTCGGGTCGATCGATGAGTACATCGGACATCGTGATCACTCTCCTTCTCGGGCCTCAACGGTGTCATCCGCCCCGACATTCCAGACTCCGGTCGAAGTCTCAGGAAGGTCGCTGGTGGGCCCGCTCGAAGGCGCTGGCTGCGCGCCTAGACTGTCGTGGGTGCGGATCGCGCGAGCGCTGCACCCGGACCCTTCGATTCTACAGGCAACACCCGCTCCCGGTATGGCAGGCCCGCTCTCCCGACAGCCCGGAGCGCCTCGACGCCAGGAAGCCGTGCGCATGCCCTCCGCCCCGTCCCCCACCGCCTCGTCCCGCGTCCCCGCCCCGCTGCGCCGTGTCGTCGCGTGGCTGCCGACCGACGTCGACCGCCGGGTGCGCGTGTTCGCGTGGCTGTCGTTCGTCGCCGAGGTGCTCATCATCGGCACGGGCGGCGCCGTCCGCCTCACCGGATCGGGCCTCGGCTGCCCCACGTGGCCGCGCTGCACGCCCGACTCCCTCGTCAACACCCCCGAGATGGGCATCCACGGGATCATCGAGTTCGGCAACAGAACACTGACGGGTCTGGTCGGCATCCTCGCCCTCGCCGTCGTCGTGCTCGTCTGGCGCATGCGTCACGAGCGCCGCGTCCTGTTCGTCCTCTCCCTCGTCGTGCTCGTCGGCATCGTCGCGCAGGCGGTGGTCGGCGGTATCACCGTGCTGACCGGACTGAACCCCTTCATCGTGGGGTTCCACTACATCGCGTCGGTGTCCCTCGTCGCCGTGTGCGCCGCGTTCCTCGTGCTGATGGACCAGCCGACGGGGCCCCGAACCCTCGCTGTGCCGCGCTGGTTCGCCGGGCTCGTGCACGCCACGACCGGCGTGCTCGCGCTGACGATCGTGTTCGGCGTGCTCACCACGGGCGCCGGTCCGCACTCGGGGGACGAGGACGCGATCCGCAGCGGCTTCGACGCCCAGGTGCTCGAGCACGTGCACGCCTGGCCCGGCTACGCCCTGTTCGCCCTCACGCTCGCCGTCGTCGTCATCGCCTGGCGTCGCCGCCTGACGGTGCGCCGCTGGGCGACCGCGCTCCTGGCCGTCGAGCTCGTACAGATCGCCGTCGGCCTCTACCAGGCACGCAACGGCCTGCCCGAGCTCGCCGTGGGGACGCACATGGTGCTCGCCGCCCTGGCCGCGGCGACCATGACCGTGGTCGTGCTGCGCCTGAAGCAGCCTCTGACCGCTTCGCAACCGCACGCCGCGCGCGAGACGGCCGCCGCGCGCGGCTGACCGCCGACGCGCCCGGGTCCGTCGCGACCCCCTTATACGCTCATAGGCGATTCATCGGCGACCCCTACACAGCGCTCCGGCGCGTGGGCCATCGTTGATCCTGGCACGTCCGTGCCCGACGTCCCGTCGCCCCCGCTTCGGGACCCGCCGCCCGACAACCCCCTGTCGGAACGACAAGGAGTACTCCCCATGAAAACTCGTCCCCGCCTGGTGACCAGCATCTCGTTCTGGGTGCTCGTCGTCGCATCCCTGGCCGCCATCGCCGGCGGACTCGCGATCATCCTAAACGGGATCGACGCGATGGAGCAGGTGCTCAACGACCCCAACGCCACCGTCGTCCAGGTCTACGTCGGCCAGTCGTGGGTCGTCGTCGGCGCCGCCGTGCTCGGAGCCGGTGCCGTCGGCATCGTCGCCGTGCTGTCCCTCGCCGCCGCCACCACACTGACCCGTCGCGGTGAGGTGTCGGTCGAGACGATCGACTGGACCAGCGACGACGAGACGGCCCCCGAGACCGCCGCCGCGCCGTTCGCTCCCTCCGCCACCGCCACCCCCCTCGCGGTGGAGGATGCCGACATCGAGACGCCGTCGACCGCCACCGCTCCCCCGCAGGCGGCCTCCGCCGCCCGTCACGACGAGCCCCGCCTCGACGCCGGAGACGACACCACGCGTCGCTGATCCCGCTGAATCGAAGGCGCCCGCTCCCGGAAGGGGGCGGGCGCTTTCGCGTGCGGACCCCCGGGAAACGCGAAGCGCCCGCCCCGGATCGGGACGGGCGCGCACGGAACGTGTCAGAAGGGCAGCAGCGGGTCGACCGCGATCGCGACGAACAGCAGAGTGAGGTAGGTGATCGAGGCGTGGAACACGCGCATCGGACGGGGCTCGCCGCCGCGTACGGCACGGCTGTAGAGGCGGTGCGACTCGTAGACGAACCAGCCGCCGAACACGAGCGCCGAGACCGAGTAGACCAGCCCCATGGATGCCACCGGGATGAGCAGCAGCGAGCACGCCACCGTGGCCCACGCGTAAAGGATGACCTGCAGACCCACCTGCGAGCCGCTGCGCGTCGCGCCGAGCATGGGCACGTCGACCTCGTCGTACTGCGCCGCGTACTTCATCGACAGCGGCCAGTAGTGCGGCGGCGTCCACAGGAAGACCAGGGCGAACAGGATGAACGGCGCCCACGAGAGCGAGCCCGTCACCGCCGACCAGCCGATCAGCACCGGGAAGCAGCCCGCGATGCCGCCCCACACGATGTTCTGCTCGGTGCGGCGCTTGAGGATCATCGTGTAGATGACCACATAGAAGAAGATCGCGGCCGCCGACAGACCCGCGGCGAGCGGGTTGGTGAACAGCAGCAGCCAGACCGTCGACACGATCGCGAGCGTCCAGGCGAAGGTCAGCGCACCGCGCGGCGACACCTCTCCCGTGACGAGCGGACGATTCTCGGTGCGCTGCATGTGCGCGTCGATGTCGCGATCCAGATACATGTTGAACGCCGCCGCGGAGCCCGCGCTGAGCGAGCCGCCGATCACGGTGGCGAAGATGAGCCACAGGTTCGGAAGACCGCCCTGAGCGAGGATCATCACCGGAACGGTGGTGACCAGCAGCAGCTCGAGGACACGGGGCTTCGTCAGAGCGACGTAGGCCCGAAGGGTCCGTCCGACGGAGCGGCGATCGGTCGTCGCAATGACGTGCGACGTCGTCGAGATGTCCATCGTCCCCCGGGGTAGCGCGTATGTATCCCTCCGATTCTACGTCATGCCCACCACACGACCGGCCGAGTGTCGACCCCCGTCACGAACGGCAATCGAGTCGGCCGTTCTCGCTATGCTGGCGAAGAACGCGCGCCCCGCGCCGACACCCCACCCCCCTCTCGCCCCTACGGCGATGAGCGCGGACGTCGACCGTGAACCGGGCGCAGTATCGAGAAAGGCACCGTGTTGTCGGACTTCGAATGGGATGAGATCGATCGGCGCGCGGTGGACACCGCTCGCCTTCTGGCGGCGGACGCCGTCGAGAAGGTGGGCAACGGCCACCCCGGAACGGCGATGTCGCTGGCCCCCGCCGCCTACCTGCTGTATCAGCGCGTGCTCCGCCACGACCCGGCCGACACGCACTGGCCGGGACGCGACCGCTTCATCCTCTCGGCGGGGCACTCCTCGCTGACCCAGTACGTCCAGCTCTACCTCGGCGGATTCGGCCTCGAGAAGAAAGACCTCGAGGCGCTGCGCACCTGGGGCTCCCTGACCCCGGGCCACCCCGAGTACGGCCACACCGACGGCGTCGAGATCACCACCGGCCCGCTCGGTCAGGGTCTGGCCTCGTCGGTGGGCTTCGCGTACGCCGCCCGCTACGAGCGCGGCCTGTTCGACCCGGAGTCGCCCGCCGGTGAGAGCCCGTTCGATCACTACGTCTACGTCATCGCCGGTGACGGCGACCTGCAGGAGGGCGTCACCAGCGAGGCCTCCTCGCTCGCCGGACACCAGGAGCTCGGCAACCTCATCGCCATCTACGACTCCAACCAGATCTCCATCGAGGACGACACCAACGTCGCCTTCACCGAGGACGTACAGAAGCGCTACGAGTCCTACGGCTGGCACGTGCAGACGGTCGACTGGAAGAAGACCGGCGAGTACGTCGAAGACGTCGCCGAGCTGCACGCCGCCATCGAGGCGGCCAAGGGCGAGTCGAGCAAGCCCTCGCTCATCATCCTCAAGACGATCATCGGCTGGCCCTCGCCCGGCAAGCAGAACTCCGGCAAGATCCACGGCTCCGCCCTCGGCGCCGACGAGCTGAAGGCCACGAAGGAGGTGCTCGGCTTCGACCCCGAGCAGCACTTCGCCGTCGCCGACGACGTCATCGCCCACACCCGCAAGCTCGTCGAGCGCGGCGAGGCCGAGAAGGCCGCCTGGCAGCAGACGTTCGACGCCTGGGCCGAGGCCCACCCCGAGCGCAAGCAGCTGTGGGACCGCCTGCAGGCCCGCGAGCTCCCCGCCGACATCGCCGAGGCCCTGCCCGCGTTCGAGGCCGGCAAGGACGTCTCGACCCGCGCCGCGTCCGGTACGGTCATCAACGCTTTGGCCGCCGAGCTCCCCGAGCTCTGGGGCGGTTCGGCCGACCTCGCCGAGTCCAACCTGACGACGATCAAGGATGCCAAGTCCTTCATCCCCTCGTCGTGGTCGACGCACGAGTGGTCGGGCGACCCCTACGGCCGCGTGCTGCACTTCGGCATCCGCGAGCACGCCATGGGCGCGATCCTCAACGGCATCGTCCTGCACGGACCCACCCGCCCGTTCGGCGGCACCTTCCTCATCTTCAGCGACTACATGCGCCCGCCGGTGCGTCTGGCCGCCCTGATGAACATCCCCACGATCTTCGTGTGGACGCACGACTCCGTGGCGCTGGGCGAGGACGGCCCCACGCACCAGCCGATCGAGCAGATCGCCACGCTCCGCGCCATCCCCAACTTCGCCCTCGTGCGTCCCGCGGATGCCAACGAGACCAGCGTCGTCTGGCTCGAGATGCTGCGCCGCACCGCCGGTCCCGCCGGCATCGCCCTGACCCGCCAGAACATCCCCGTCTTCGCCCGCGGCGAGGGTGCGGCATCCGGTGACGAGTTCGCGTCGGCGGAAGGCGCGGTCAAGGGAGCGTACGTGCTGGCCGAGGCGAAGAACGGCGAGCCCGACGTGATCCTGATCGCCACCGGCTCCGAGGTGCAGCTGGCCGTCGAGGCGCGCGAGAAGCTCGCCGCCGAAGGCGTGCACGCCCGCGTCGTGTCGGCCCCCTCGCTCGAGTGGTTCGCCGAGCAGGACGAGGCGTACCGCGAGTCGGTTCTGCCGGCGTCGGTGAAGGCGCGCGTGTCGGTCGAGGCCGGCTCCGCCCTCAGCTGGGCCGGAATCGTCGGCGACGCCGGCCGTTCGGTCGCGATCGACCACTTCGGTGCGTCGGCCGACTACAAGACCCTGTTCCAGAAGTTCGGCATCACCACCGAAGCCGTCGTGTCGGCCGCGCACGAGACCATCGCCGCGGCGAAGAAGTAACCCGAGGAGAACCAGAGATATGAGCACTCCCACCGCAGACCTCGCCGCTCAGGGCGTCAGCATCTGGCTCGACGACCTGTCTCGTCAGCGCATCCAGTCCGGCAACCTCGCCGAGCTGATCGAGAAGCGCAACGTCTCGGGCGTCACGACCAACCCGACCATCTTCGCCGGCGCCCTGTCCAAGGGCGAGGCCTACGAGGGTCAGGTCAAGGAGCTCGCCGCGCAGGACGCGAGCGTCGACGAGGCGATCTTCTCGATCACCACCGACGACGTGCGCGACGCGTGCGACATCTTCCTCCCCGTGTTCGAGGCCACCGACGGCGTCGACGGCCGCGTCTCGATCGAGGTCTCCCCCGACCTCGCTCACGACACCGACGGCACCGTCGCTCAGGCGAAAGACCTGTCGGCTCGCGTCGACCGCAAGAACGTCCTCATCAAGATCCCGGCGACGAAGGCGGGCCTGCCCGCCATCACCGAGGTCATCGGTGCGGGCATCTCGGTCAACGTCACCCTCATCTTCAGCCTCGAGCGCTACGAAGAGGTCATCGACGCCTACCTCGCCGGTGTCGAGAAGGCGAAGGCCGCGGGCCACGACATCTCGACCCTGCAGTCGGTGGCGTCGTTCTTCGTCTCGCGCGTCGACACCGAGATCGACAAGCGCCTCGCCGCGATCGGCACCGACGAGACCGCCGACCTCAAGGGCAAGGCGGGCATCGCCAACGCACGCCTCGCGTACGAGCTGTACGAGAAGAAGTTCGCCGAGCCGCGCGCGAAGGAGCTCCTGGATGCCGGTGCCACCGTGCAGCGTCCTCTGTGGGCCTCGACCGGCGTCAAGGACCCGGCTCTGCCCGACACGCTCTACGTGACCGAGCTGGTGGCTCCCGGCACCGTCAACACGATGCCCGAGAAGACCCTCGAGGCCACGTTCGACCACGGCGAGATCACCGGCGACACCGTCACCGGCGCCTACGCCGAGGCGCACGAGGTCTTCGACCGTCTCGCCGCCGCCGGCGTCGACGTCGCCGACGCGACCCAGACGCTCGAAGACGAGGGCGTCGAGAAGTTCATCGCCTCGTGGCACGAACTGCAGGACACCGTCAAGACCGCCCTCGACGCCGGAAGCGCCCAGGCGGCGCAGTGAGCTTCGCGGTCAAGGTCACGGGCCATGCCAAGTCGGTCGTCGACGCCGAGCTCCCGGCACTGACCGGATCGCTCGTGGCGTCCGGCATCACCGCCGGCGACGCGAGCCTGTGGGGCGCGGCCGCTGAAGACGAGGCATCCCGTCGGCTCGGGTGGGTGCGGGCGGTCTCCGTCTCGCGCCCGCTCGTGCCCGAGATCACCGCCCTGCGCGACGAGCTCGTCGCGCAGGGCGTGACCCGCGTGGTGCTCGCGGGCATGGGCGGTTCGTCGCTCGCGCCCGAGGTCATCGCGCAGTCGGCCGGTGTGCCGCTGGTCATCCTCGACTCCACGGCCCCCGGCCAGGTGCTCGCCGCGATCGACGGTGACGCCGAGTCGGGCGGTCTCGCGCAGACCGTGCTCGTCGTGTCGAGCAAGTCGGGGTCGACGATCGAGACCGACTCCGCCAAGCGCGCGTTCGAAGCCGCCTACCGCGATCTCGGCATCGATCCAGCCGGGCGCATCGTGGTGGTCACCGACCCGGGCTCCCCGCTCGAGGCCTCGGCCCGCGCCGACGGCTACCGCGTGTTCCTCGCCGACCCCACGGTCGGCGGCCGGTATTCGGCGCTGACCGCGTTCGGCCTCGTCCCGGCGGGACTCGCGGGCGTCGACATCGACGACCTCCTCGACGAGGCGGACGCCACGCTCCTCGAGGTCGCGATCGACTCTCCCGAGAACCCGGCGCTCGTGCTGGCCGCGGCGATCGCGGGCGGCGGCGAACACCGCCGCGACAAGCTCGGGCTCGTCACCGACGGCACGCACCTGATCGGCCTCCCCGGCTGGATCGAGCAGCTCGTCGCCGAGTCCACGGGCAAACAGGGCACCGGCATCCTCCCGGTCGTGCTGCTGCCGGTCTCCCCCGAGCTCGAGACCAAGCCCGACGACCTGCAGGTCGTCCGCTTCGTCGACGACGCCGACGCGTTCCACCTCTTCGAGCGGCACACCGGCGAGGTGCTGGTGAGCGGCTCGCTCGGCGCGCAGTTCGTCGTGTGGGAGTACGCCACGGCCATCGCGGGACGGCTGCTGGGAATCGACCCCTTCGACCAGCCCGACGTCGAGTCGGCGAAGGAGGCCGCGCGCGGGCTCCTCGACGCGCAGCCCGCCGCCACCGCCCCGGCATTCGTCGCCGAGGGCGTCGAGGTGCGCGTGTCCGATCCGGCCCTCGCGGCCGACGGGACGGTCGCGGGCGTGCTCGCGGCGCTGTGGCGCACCGTCCCCTCCGACGGGTACGTCAGCATCCAGGCCTACGTGAACCGGCTCAACCTCGCCCAGCTCGCGGGACTGCGCGAGCTGATCGCGGCCGATTCCGGCCGGCCCACGACCTTCGGGTGGGGACCGCGGTTCCTGCACTCCACCGGTCAGTACCACAAGGGAGGTCCCGCCACCGGCGTGTTCCTCCAGATCCTCGAACACACCGACGTCGACCTCGAGATCCCCGGTCGACCGTTCACGTTCGGACAACTCATCCAGGCACAGGCCGCGGGAGACGCGAGCGTACTGGCGGAGGGCCACGGCCGCCCCGTCGTCACGCTGACGCTGACAGACCCGCAGGTCGAGGTACTCTCACTCTTCGAGGCGGCGCAGTAAGCATGGTCGTAGAGATCACTCCGGGTCACAATCCGTTGCGCGATCCCGAGGATCGCCGTTTGAGCCGGATCGCCGGGCCCAGCGCCCTCGTGATCTTCGGCGTCACCGGCGACCTCTCGCGCAAGAAACTCATGCCGGCGGTCTACGACCTGGCCAACCGCGGCCTGCTGCCGCCGGGCTTCGCGCTCGTCGGCTTCGCACGGCGCGACTGGGAGGACCAGGACTTCGCGAAGGTCGTCTACGAATCGGTCAAGCAGTACGCGCGCACCGAATTCCGCGAAGAGACCTGGAAGGAGCTCCTCGAGGGGATCCGCTTCGTGCAGGGAGAGTTCGACGACCCCGAGGCGTTCCGCCGCTTGCGTGACACCGTCGACAAGCTCGACACCGAGCGCGGCACGATGGGCAACCACGCCTACTACCTCTCGATCCCGCCGAAGGCCTTCCCACTGGTCACGACGCAGCTCAAGGCATCGGGGCTGGTCGGGGACGAGTCCGACGGCGTCAAGGGATGGCGCCGCGTCGTCATCGAGAAGCCGTTCGGGCACGATCTCGCCTCAGCGCGCGAGCTGAACGAGGTCGTCGAGAGCGCCTTCCCGGCCGACTCGATCTTCCGCATCGACCACTACCTCGGCAAAGAGACCGTGCAGAACATCCTCGCGTTGCGCTTCGCGAACGAGCTGTACGAGCCGATCTGGAACCGCAACTACGTCGACCACGTGCAGATCACGATGGCGGAGGACATCGGGGTGGGTGGCCGGGCCGGCTACTACGACGGCATCGGCGCGGCACGCGACGTCATCCAGAACCACCTGCTGCAGCTGCTCGCTCTCACCGCGATGGAGGAGCCGATCAGCTTCAACGCCGCCGATCTGCGCGCCGAGAAAGAGAAGGTGCTCGCGGCGGTCCGCCTGCCCGAGAACCTCGCCGAGGCGACCGCTCGCGGGCAGTACGCCGGCGGCTGGCAGGGCGGCGAAGAGGTGCTGGGCTTCCTCGAGGAAGACGGGATGAACCCCGAGTCGGTCACCGAGACCTACGCGGCGATCAAGCTCGAGATCAACACGCGCCGCTGGTCGGGCGTGCCGTTCTACGTCCGCAGCGGGAAGCGTCTGGGACGCCGGGTCACCGAGGTCGCCGTGGTGTTCAAGCGCGCCCCGCAGCAGCTGTTCTCGCAGAGCCAGACGCAGGAGCTCGGACAGAACGCGTTGGTCATCCGCGTGCAGCCCGACGAGGGCGTCACGATCCGCTTCGGGTCGAAGGTCCCCGGTGACGGCACGCAGGTACGCGACGTCACCATGGACTTCGGCTACGGCCACGCCTTCACCGAGGCGAGCCCCGAGGCCTACGAGCGACTCATCCTCGACGTGCTGCTGGGCGACCCGCCGCTGTTCCCCCGTCATGAAGAGGTGGAGCTCAGCTGGAAGATCCTCGACCCGATCGAGGAGTTCTGGGCCGCCGAGGGCGGTCCGCTGGAACAGTACTCGCCCGGTTCGTGGGGTCCGGCATCCGCCGACGAACTCCTCGCCCGCGACGGCCGCACCTGGAGGCGCCCGTGATCATCGACCTGCCCGACACCACTGTCAGCGCGATCTCGAAGAAGCTCGTCAGCGTCCGCGAAGAGGGCGGCGCCGTCGCCCTCGGCCGCGTGCTGACGCTCATCATCGTCACCCGTCACGGGGCCGAGGAAGAGGTCATCGAGGCCGCGAACGACGCTTCCCGCGAGCACCCGATGCGCGTCATCGCGGTGCTGTTCGGCGACGAGGACGAGGAGCCGCGCCTCGACGCGCAGATCCGCGTCGGCGGTGACGCCGGCGCCAGCGAGGTCGTGGTGCTGCGCGCCCACGGTGCCGCCGGTTCCAACGCCGAGAGCCTGGTGACCGGCCTGCTGCTGCCGGACGCCCCGGTCGTGGCGTGGTGGCCGGCCGCCGCGCCGACCGATCCCTCGCACTCGGCCATCGGCCGCATCGCCCAGCGTCGGATCACGGATGCCTCTTCGCAGGCCGATCCGGCCGCCTGGGTCGCGCAGCTCGGCGAGCACTACTCCCCCGGTGACACCGACTTCGCCTGGACCCGCGTGACCCGCTGGCGGGAGCAGCTCGCGGCGGTGCTCGACCAGCCGCCGTACGAGCCGGTCACGGCCATCGAGGTGCGCGGCGCGTCCGACTCGCCCTCCACCGCTCTGCTCGCCGCGTGGCTCGGCATGAAGCTCGACGCCCCCGTCGACTACGCCTACCTCCCCGCCGACGAGTGGACGAGCGGCATCAAGTCGGTGCGTCTGACGCGCGCGAGCGGCGACACCCTCCTCGAGCGTCCCGAGGCGGGGGTGGCGGTGCTCACCCAGCCGGGTCAGCCGACGCACGACCTCGCCTTCCCGCGTCGTACCCTCCGCGAGTGCCTGGCCGAGGAGTTGCGCCGTCTCGACCCCGACCTGCTCTACGGTCGTGTGATCACCGAGGGACACGATCTCCTGCTCGCCGCGAGCGAGAAGGACGCGTCATGACCGACAACGGCGCGGCCAAGCAGGTCATCATCAAGCCGGATGCCGACACCCTCGCGGCGTACGTCGCGACGCGGTTCGTGAACCGCATCGTCAAGCGCGTGGCCGAGGGCAAGCGCATGCACGTGTGCCTCACGGGCGGCACGATGGGCGGCGCGGTCCTGCGCACGGCGGCGCGCGACGAACGTCTCGCGCAGATCGACTGGTCGCTCGTGCACTTCTGGTTCGGCGACGAGCGGTTCGTGCCGCGCGACTCCGACGACCGCAACGACAAGCAGGCCCGCGAGGCTCTGCTCGACCACCTCGACATCCCGGCCGAGAACATCCACACCGTCGCCTCGAGCGAGGACGGACTCGACCTCGATGCCGCAGCGATCGCCTACGCCGACGAGTTGGCGCAGTTCGCGCCCTCGGACCGCAGCGAGACGGGGCCCTGGCCGGCGTTCGACATCTGCTTCCTGGGTGTGGGTCCCGACGCGCACATCGCCTCGCTGTTCCCCGACCGCCCGGAGATCTCGGTGACCGACCGGGCCACGGTGCCGGTGCGCAACTCCCCCAAGCCGCCGAGCGACCGCGTGTCGTTGACGCGACCGGTGATCAACTCCTCCAAGCGCGTATGGATGGTCGTCGCGGGGGCCGACAAGGCGGCCGCCCTCGGTCTCGCCCTCGCGGGTGCGAGCTACCAGAGTGTCCCCGCGGCGGGAGCCAAGGGCCGGCGACGCACGGCGTTCTTCGTCGACGAGGTCGCCGCCGATCAGGTTCCGCCGCAGCTCATCGACCGCGAGTACTGAGCGCCCTTCCGAAGGCCGGATGCCGATGGCATCCGGCCTTCGTCGTTCCCGCGGAAGCCACAGGAAGTACCCCCTTGCCCTGGGGACGACGGCGGCTTACCGTACGACTGGGGGGCATCCTGGGTCCGGCGGGGGTTGAGACCACCACCGGCGCCGACGCAGTTGGGAGCGTTCGGATGCCATTTCTTGGTCGTGTTCGTGAAATGAGAATCGCCGAGAGGATCATCGATTCACGCGGTGTGTCCGCGTGCCTGTTCGTGGGTGAACCGGGCATCGGCAAGACGGCGTTGTTGCGGGAGATCGCGCGCCGTCACGACACCGTGGCGGTGTCGACGAGCTCGAACGAGCGGATGTGGCCGCTATCGGGGTTGTCGGCGGTGGCCGCGGGTCTGGGCGACGCGCGCGGTGCCGCGATCGACGCGGTGCTGGCCCGCGGTCGCGACTGGCCCGAGCACCTGCTCGCCGACGAACTGCGTCGGATGCTGCTCATGGTGGTCGACGAGCCGGAGCTGCTCGTCGTCGACGATCTGGATGAGATGGACAGCGCGAGCATCACGGTCCTGTCCTACGTCTTCGGTCGCCTGCGGGGCACCGGCCTCAGCGTGGTGGCGTCCGTCGGAGCCCTCGACGCACGGCACGATTTCGCCGGGATGGCCCACGAGCGCGTCGACCGGCTCGACTTCGACGAGGCCGTCGAGGTGGCGCGGGCGCTCCTCGGACCGATGGCCGCTCCCGCCGTGCTGCACATCGTCGCCGAGGAGACGGACGGCGATCCCGGCATCCTCACCCGGGTGCGCCTGACCGCACCCGAGGCGGCGGGTGATGAGCCGCTCCCCGTGCCGTTGCGCCTCGCCGACGACACCGGTCGGCGTCGGCGGAGCGTCCCTGAGGTCGTGGATCCACGCGCCGGGACCGTGCTCGACCTGCTGTCGGTCGGTCCGGTCTACGGCTTCGAGCCGCTGCGCGCGACAGCGATGGAGCTGAACGTCGACATCGACGGTCTCATCGACGCGGGGCTCGTCGCGATGCGCGGGGAGTTGGCCCGAATCGCTGATCCGGCGCTGCGGCTGCGCCGTCACGCGGCGCTCGGCGTGGACGAACGGCGTCGGCTGCACGAACGGGCCGCGGACGACCACGCCGCCCAGTTCCCCGCCACGTACCAGTGGCATCGCAGCTTCCTCGATCCGGCCGGCGACCGCTGCGAGCTTCTCGTCGCGGCGGCCGATCTGGCCGGTCAGGGCGAACCGCTCGCCGCGGTCGAGTTCGCCGAACGTGCCCTCGCCTGCCACGTCGGCGACGCGGAGCGCGGTCGTCTGCTCGTGGAGCTGGGCGAGGCGCTCGTGCTGCAGTGCCAGCCCGTCCTCGGCCGTCACTACCTGCGACGCGCGGGCGTCCTCGACGAGCCGGTGATGCGCGCCCGCGCCGCCCTGGGGAACCTCCGTGCGATCGCCGCCGTCGCCCACGCGGTCGACGACACGGTCCTCCACGAGCAGGACGACGTCGACCCGCGCTCCCTCGAGCGCCTGTTGGCCGAGAACGGTCGTCAGCACCTGCGGCGGGCGGATCTGTCCCGGACGATGGATGCCGTCTCCCTGGCGATCCAACGGGGCGTCGCGGGTCGCGAGACGGCATTGCTGGCCCGGCTGGTGGAGGAGTTCGGCGTCGACCCGGTACTCCCGCTGACGATCGACGTGGGCGTCGGGGACACGGCATCCGGGTGCTCGACCTCGATCGAGGAAGGGGTGATGATCGTCGCCCTCGCCCTCTTACGCGAGGAGTACGCCGAGGTACGTCATCGCGTGCGCTCGATGCTCGACTGCGCGCCGCGACCCGCCCCGATATGGCGCGACTACCTGCTGTGGCTGCTGCTGGCCGCGGAGGTGCGGGCGGGCGATCCGGTCGCCGCACGGGAGGCCATGGCCGCGTGGCAGCACGAGCGGGTCCCGGGACGCACACCGGACGCGTCCACGATGATGCTCCTCGCCGGTGCGGCCGCGCTGGATCCCCTCGACGGACGGGCGGCGGATCTGGTGCGCCGGGGACGCGACCTGTGCCGCCGTGAGGGCACGCCCACCCTGCTGCCCTGGTTCGCGACGATCGACGGCGGTCTCGCCCTCGCCGAGGGACGCTACGACGACGCCATCACCGCCCTCCAGGCGGCCCGCGACGCCGCCGCGTTCAACGACCCCTCCCTGCTGCGCATCGACGCCGATCTCGTCGAGGCGCTGTGGTTGAGCGGTCGTCGCGCCGAGGCGCGCCGCGAGCTGGCGCGCTTCGAGAAGGCGGCGGAGCGCTACCCCCGACGCTGGACGACCCTGGCCCTCGCCCGCGCTCGGGCGGTGTGTCGCAGCGGGGCGGACGGCGAGGCCGCGTTCCGCGAGGCGAAGGCGGTCACCCGCACCGACGACGCCCCCGCCGAGCATCGGCGCCTGGCCGCCTCGCGCGAGCGCTGCCTGCCGACGGTCGAGCGCACGCCCGCGCGCATCCCGGCGCGAAAGGCGCCGCGCGGAAGGGCGCTCACCCCGCAGGAGCAGGAGGTGGTGGCCCTGGTCGGCCAGGGCCTGCGCAACCGCGAGGTCGCCGCCGAGCTCTACATCTCGCTGCGCACGGTGGAGCTGCGTCTCACCGGCATCTACCGCAAGCTCGGGATCGCCTCCCGCGTGCACCTCGTCGCGTTGCTGCACGGGTCGCCGACGTCGTGACCTCGGGGCGTGCCCGACGACGCGAACCCGCCCGCGGCGTCTCGGCGCCCGGGCGGGTCGGCCCTACGCCGGCGACAGCGCGCGCCGGCGGTCGGGGCTCTTCCACCGGCCGTCCGAGGGGCGACCGAGCGCCGCGCGCAGGGCGCGAAGGCACAACAGCGCATCCCAGACCCGCATCAACGGGAACAGGAGCATCCACACGCGAGGGCGGATGCGACCGACCGCGCACACGAACGCCGTCATCACGGCATCCACCAGGACGAACCCGAGCAACAGCGGCCCCACCGGGAGGGCGGTCGCGATCGCGTGCGCCGTGTGCGCGGCCTCCCCCGGCACCGACACCGCCACCGCGGCCGCCAGGCCCGAGACCACGAGAGCGGGGAGCACCGCCGCCAGCACGAGGCTCGACACGATCGTCTCGACCGCGAACACCCCCACCGACGCCGCGAACACCCCGGGACGCAGACGGTGACGCCGCACCGTCTGCCAGAAGCCCAGGCTCCACCGCCGCATCTGCGCGGAGTAGTCGCGCAGGATCGCTGGATCCTGCGTCTCCGCGATCGCGCATTCGGGGTGGAAGGCGATGCGCCCCAGACCCTTCGCGTGCACCTCGAAGGTCATGTTGAAGTCCTCGATCGACAGCCCCGGCGCATCGATGTCGATGCGGTCGAGGATGTCGGTGCGGTACAGGCTCGCGAAGCCGGGCACGATGGCGACCGCGTCGGCCGAGCGGGCGGCCTGGCCGAACTTGTGGAGGTACTGGGTGCAGACGTACGTCCGCTCGCGGTACGTCGTGAGGAAGCGCCCGAGGGGCGTGTCCGGCGCGTCCGGAGCGGTCGTGGCGCGTCCCGCGACGGCGACCACCGTGTCGTCCGTGAACAGCGGCAGCCCCGTGCGAAGGTAGTCCGCTCGCGGTCGGGAGTCGGCGTCGAGCAGGAGCAGCAGCGGGAAGCGCTCCGGGATGCGGAAGTGCGCCAGCCCGGCGCGGATCGCCCCCGCCTTGCCGCGGTTGGGGACGAGATCCCAGGCCTGCGCCCCGGCCTCGCGGGCACGGCCGACGGTGCCGTCGCTCGAACCGTCCGAGACGACGAACACGTTCGCCGCCGGCACGAGGCGGCGAGCGGCGCGCACCGCATCCGCGATCACGAGCTGCTCGTTGTGCGCCGCGATGAGCACCGCCACCTCGTCGGCGCGGTAGTACATCGACGGCGTCAGGAGGGCGTCGCCCGAGCGGCCCTCGACGGCGAGGCGGACGAGGGCCGCCGCCCCCCATACGAGGGTGGACAGGCCCACCGTGCACACCGCGACGAGGAGGACGCCGAGCAGGCTCAGGACGGCGTTCGGGTCGGAACTCACGCGACGACCGTACGCGTCGCGGCACCGCGCCATACGCTCGGGAACCGCAATTGCGGTTGCGGTTCACCGCAGCTCGGCGTGCGGTTCGCGGCATCCCGCACGATCGGGGCGGGATCCTTGACCGCCCCGGACGGCGCCGTTCAGGGTGAACCCGGATCCGCACCGCACCCGATCCGGTCGGACCCCGCCCTCACCACCCGAAGAGTCGCAGGCGCCATCGACGGCGCCGCCCCGACCCCGCAGCTGGAGGAACACCCATGTCCACAATCGATGTCCGGGACGACGTGATCGCCGCGCCGTTCCCTCCGACGACCACCGACAGCGCGACGTTCGACTTCGACGTCGCGATCGTCGGCCTGGGCTACGTCGGCCTTCCCACGGCGCTGGCGTACCACGCGAGCGGTTCCCACGTCCTCGCGCTCGACGTCTCGTCGCGACGGCTGCGCGAGATCGCCGCCCGGGGCGCCGATCTCATCGAGTCCGATCGCGAGCGCCTCGACACCGCCCTGCGCACGCCCGCGGCCTTCCGTCTCACCGGCGACGTCGCCGAGCTCGGTCGCGCCGCCGCGATCGTGGTGTGCGTGCCCACCCCCGTGGACCACCAGCAGGTCCCCGACCTCGTCTCGCTCCGGGCGGCCTGCGCCACCGTCGTCGCCGCCGCCCGGCCCGGGCAGCTCATCATGCTCACCTCCACCACCTACGTCGGCTGCACGCACGACCTCGTCGAGCGCCCCCTGCGCGAGAGGGGCTTCGAGATCGGCCGCGACGTGTTCGTCACCTTCAGCGCCGAGCGCATCGACCCCGGCAACGTGGGCTTCGCCCAGGAGGTCGTGCCCCGCGTCGTCGGCGGCGCCACCCCCCGATGCGAGGAGGCGGGAGCGCTCCTGCTCTCGCGCTACGCCGCCCGCGTGCACCGGGTGTCGAGCCTCGCGACGGCCGAGATGACGAAGCTGCTCGAGAACACCTTCCGCGCGGTCAACATCGCCCTGGCCAACGAGTTCGCCGACATCTGCGGCGCACTCGACGTCCCGGTCACCGAGGTCATCGAGGCGGCGAGCACCAAGCCCTACGGCTTCATGGCGTTCTATCCGGGTCCCGGTGTCGGCGGCCACTGCATCCCGTGCGATCCCCATTACCTGCTGTGGCAGCTGAAGGCGCTGCATGTGGATGCCGGTGTGATCACCGAAGCGATGACGCGCATCGCCGCCCGGCCCCGGCGCGTCGTGGAGCGCATCCGGGACGTGCTCGGTCGGGCGGGCAAGGGCACGCTCGGCGCCCGCATCCTCGTCGTGGGCGTGACCTACAAGCCCGACGTCGCCGATCTGCGGGAATCCCCCGCGCTGGAGATCATCGACCTCCTCATCGAGACCGGCGCCGAGGTGCAGTACGTCGACACCCACGCGCCGCACATCCACCTCGATTCCGGCCGCGAGCGCGATTCGCTCGCCGATCCGGGCGCCTTCCACCCGGACGTCGTCCTCGTGCACACCCGTCACCACGACGCCGATCTGGCCTGGCTGGACGATCGCGCGGTCGTCGTCGACGGCACCTACCGCAGCACCGACATCGCCGGACGGGTGCTGCTGTGAGCGGGGTCCCCGTGTACCCGGGACGGGGTCCGCGCCGGAAGACCCTCGTCACCGGCGGCGCCGGCTTCGTCGGCAGCCACCTCGTCGAGTACCTCCTTGAGCTCGGCGAAGACGTCGTCGTCCTCGACGACCTCTCCACCGGATCGACGCGCAACCTCGCCGGGGTCGCCGACCATCCGCGCCTGGAGATGATCCACGGCTCGATCCTCAACCCGCAGACCGTGGCGCAGGCCATGCGCACCTGCGATCGCGTGTTCCATCTCGCGGCGGCGGTCGGGGTCAAACTCATCGTCGAGCAGCCGCTGCGGGGACTGCGCATCAACATCCACGGGACCGAGAACGTCCTCACCGCCGCCATCGAGCAGCAGGCGTCGGTGCTGCTGGTGTCCACCAGCGAGGTGTACGGCAAGAACACCGCGGACCGCCTGCGCGAGGACAGCGACCGCGTCCTCGGCGACCCGCTGCTCTCGCGCTGGACGTACGCCGGCGCGAAGGGCATCGACGAGGCGTTCGCGAAGGCCTACCACGACCAGGAGGGGCTGGAGGTGTCGATCGTCCGCCTGTTCAACACGGTCGGCCCGCGGCAGACCGGACGCTACGGCATGGTCCTGCCGAATCTCGTCGGGCAGGCCCTGCGGGGCGCGCCCCTCACCGTCTTCGGCGACGGCCTGCAGACACGATGCTTCTCCGCCGTCGACGACGTCGTGCCCGCCATGGTGGACATCGAGCGGGATCCGCGCTCCCGCGGCCAGGCGTACAACCTCGGCGGGGCTCGCGAGATCTCCATCCTCGACCTCGCCCGCGAGATCATCCGCACGCTCGACAGTCGCAGCGAGATCCAGCTCGTGCCGTACGAGCAGGCCTACGCGCCGGGATTCGAGGACATGCGACGCCGCGTGCCCGACAACACCAAGGCGCACGATCTCGTCGGCTACGAGCCGCGCACGCCCCTGACGACCACCATCATGCGCGTCGCCGCCGACCTGCTCGCGCGCGAGCGCCTCGGTTCCGACGCGATGCCGCTGGTCGGCGCGTTCCGGGGGGTCAACTGATGTGCGGCATCACCGCCTACCGCGGCCCGACGGCGGCGGCCGGTCGCGCCCGGGTGGCCCTGGAGCGGCTCGAGTATCGGGGCTACGACTCGGCCGGCATCGCCGCGCGCCGCGCCGACGGCACGTCGCTGCACGTGCGCACCGTCGACGGCGTCGCGTCGCTGTCCGGACCTCTCGAGGCGAGGGGAATGGATGCCACCACCGCTGCGATCGGCCACACCCGCTGGGCCACCCACGGCGGTGTGACCGAGCAGAACGCCCATCCGATCGAGGACTGCAGCGGCCGGTTGTTCGTCGTGCACAACGGCATCATCGAGAACGCCGACGTGCTGCGCGCCGACCTGCTCGCCGCCGGACACCGCTTTGCGACCGAGGTCGACAGCGAGGTCATCGTGCACCTCCTCGAGCAGGCGCTGCGCCCGGGCCGCTCGCTGGGCGACGCTCTCGCCGACGCGGTCCGCTCGCTCGAGGGGTCGTGGGCGATCGTCGCCCTCGACAGCCGGTCGGGGGCGCTGGCCGGCACGGCGCACGCTTCTCCGCTCATCTACGCCGACGCCGGCGACGGCATGTACCTCGCCAGCGACGTCGGTGCGGTCGCGCCGATGGTCGACGACTTCCGCGTGCTCGAGGACGACGACATCGTCCAGCTCGACGGCGACGGTCTGCACTGGCACCGCGCGGACGGGAGTTCCCGGCCGCGCGGACGATGGCCCGTGCCGCAGACGGCGCTCCTGGCCAGCACCGGCCGGCACCGCGACCACATGGGCAACGAGATCGACGAGCAGCCCGCGGTCGCGCGCCGCGTGATCGACGCCCTCGCGCCGGGCGTCGGCGACGGACGGCTCTGGCGTGGACTGGGACTGCCCCCACTGGAGGGCATCGATCGTGTCGCCGTCCTCGGATGCGGCACGTCGCTCCACGCGGGTCGGGCCATCGCCGGGGTGTTCGGGCGCCTCGGGGGCCTGCCCACCCGGTCGCTCATCGCCAGCGAGGCCGGGCACGAGGCCTGGGAGCCCCGCACCCTCGTGATCGCGATCAGCCAGTCCGGAGAGACCGCTGACATCCTGCGCGCTCTCGAGCGCCTGCCGCGCGACGGCGGACCGATCCTCGCGCTGACGAACAACGCCTCCTCCTCGCTCGCGCGTCGCGCCGACGCCGTGATCGACTGCCTCGCCGGCCCCGAGATCGGTGTCGCCGCGACGAAGACCTTCATCGCCCAGGTGCTCACGGGCGTGTGCGTGGCCCTCTCCGGACTGTCGACGACGGCTCGTGTCGATCCGAGCCTCTTCGCCTCGGAGCTGCGGGCGCTCACCGCGACGCCCGACGCCCTCGCCTCGGCGCTCGAGATCTGGCGCCCGACCATGACGGCGCTGGCGAGCGACTTCTCCCGGGCGTCGGGTTTCCTGTTCCTCGGTCGAGGCAGCGGGCTCGTCTACGCCGCGGAGGGGGCGCTGAAGCTGAAGGAGCTGTCCTACCGATGGGCGGAGCACCAGCCCGCCGGGGAGTTGAAGCACGGTCCTCTCGCTCTGGTGGATGCCGGCACCCCCGTCTTCGTGATCGACGACGGCGACCCGCGGCTCGAGGTCGACATCGCGGAGGTCACCGCCCGCGGCGGCCGTGTGGTCCGCATCGGCGAACGCGTGCTGCGCGTCGGCGGACTGCCCCTGCACCTGCCGCGCAGGGGTCCCTCGTGGGGACCGTTGGAGACCGTCGTCCCGCTGCAGATGTTCGCCCGGGAGCTGGCACTGCGCCTGCACCGCGACGTCGACAAGCCGCGCAACCTCGCCAAGTCGGTGACGGTCTCATGACACCGACCGTCTCGATCGTTTCCGCCACCCTCCGAAAGGACTCCCCCATGTCCGAACGACACGCGGCCCCGGGCCGACGCTGGAGACGAGCTCTCGCGGTGCTCGCTGCCGTCGCGGTCGGCGCCGGCGGGCTCGTCGCGCTCTCCCCGACCCCAGCGGAGGCCGCGACCCGCACCATCGTGAGCCTCACGTTCGACGACGCCAACGCCAACCAGCTCAACGCCCTGCCCGCGCTGAAGGCCAATGGCATGAAGGCGACGTTCTACGTCCCGTCGGGTTTCATCGGCGCGGCGAACTACATGACGCGCACCGACCTGACGAACCTGAAGAACGCCGGGCACGAGATCGGCGGCCACACCGTCAACCACCCCGACCTCGCGCAGGTGAGCGTCGACGAGGCGAAGCGGCAGATCTGCACCGACCGCGCCAACCTCACCTCGTGGGGCTTCACGGTCCGCAGCTTCGCCTACCCCTTCGCCTCCAGCACGACCGATGTCGAGAAGGCCGTCGCCGCCTGCGGCTACAACAGCGGGCGCCTGCTCGGCGACATCCGCAGCCGCTTCGGGTGCCCCGACTGCGCCTACGCCGAGTCGCCCACGCGCCCCGAGGACAAGTTCGCCCTGAAGGCGCTCGACCAGGTCGACGACACCTGGACCCTCGACGACCTCAAGGCCGGCGTCACCAACGCCGAGAAGAACGGCGGCGGGTGGGTGCAGTACACCTTCCACGACGTCTGCGACAACGCCTGCAGCGAGCTGGCGGTCACGACCTCGACGTTCACCCAATTCGTCTCCTGGCTGCGGACGCGGCAATCGGCGGGCACCGTCGTCAAGACCGTCGGCGACGTGATCGGCGGCATCGTCAAACCGGTGGTCAGCGGTCCGACCGTCCCTGCCCCCACGGGCTCCACGAACGGCATCGTGAACCCGAGTCTCGAACAGGCGGGCCCGGCCTGCTGGATGCGCGGCGGCTACGGCGTCAACAGCCCGGTGTTCGACTATGGCTCTCCCGCGCACACCGGCTCCGTCGCGAGCGGCATCACGATGTCGAACTACGTCGACGGTGACGCGAAGGTGCTTCCCCAGTTCGATCTCGGCCAGTGCGCTCCCACGGTCACCGTCGGCAAGACGTACACGCTGCGGCAGTGGTATCGCTCCAGCGGCCCGACGCAGTTCGCCGTCTACCTGCGCTCCACATCGGGGAGCTGGTCGTACTGGACCTCGAGCCCGTGGTTCGCCGCGGCCACCGACTGGACCCAGGCGGACTGGACCACGGCGGCCATTCCCACCGGCTACAACGGGATCAGCTTCGCGCTGAACATCTTCGGCAACGGGACACTCCGCACCGACGACCTGCAGCTCTACGACAGCAGCGGCGCCCCGCCGCTGCCCACCGCGAGCGCCTCGACCCAGACCGTCGCGCCGATGGCCGTCACGACGACCCCGCAGGGCCCGGTCGAAGTGGCCCATCCGACCGAGAGCGACGTCGCCCCGTGACGACCCGCCGGACGCCGTCGGCGGCGATCACCCTCGCGGTCGTCGCCGCCGTCGGCGTGACCGGTTGCGCGCCGGCCCCGACGCCCCGGCCCGACACGGGCTACCCGTGGCACACGGGGATCGTCTCGACGACGTTCTGGGTCGGCGAGGTCTTCGACCCGAACGCCTCCGACGGCAGTCAGCGCATCTCCACCTACGACTCCGACTGGCTGGGCTCCTACGGCGGCTGCGACGGCATCGCCGACGGCGACGACTGCCGCACCGAGGAGCGTGACGCCGGGAACGACTACTTCCCCACGCGCATGACCCCGCTCGAGAACCCGTTCTACCTCGACCTCCCCTTCGACGACGTCAACGACGACGAGGGCTTCGCCGCCCGCGGCACCGTCGTGCCGTGGGCGGGTGACCCCGCCTACGCGGACGTCGTCGACGATCGCTCGGTCAGCCTCATGAAGAACCGCTGGGTGGCCCTGCATAAGGACGGCCGGGTCTGTTACGGACAGATCCAGGATGCCGGCCCCGGCGAGTACCGCGACGCGGCGTACGTTTTCGGCGCCGACGACCGCCGCCCCGCCAACGCCCGCTACAACGGAGCAGGCCTGGACGTCTCACCCGCCCTCAACGGATGCCTCGGTTTCGCGGACCTCGACGGCGACGACGACCGCGTCGACTGGGCCTTCGTCGACGACGCCGACGTCCCGCCCGGCCCGTGGACGCGCATCGTCACCACCTCCCCCGTGCGATGAGACGAAGAGGGCCGGATGCCATGGCATCCGGCCCTCTGTCGCGTCCGATGTCGGCGGGACTTACTGTCCGCGCCGCTCGCGCAGCTGCTGAAGCGCGTCGTCGAGGAGCGAGGCCGCTTCCTCATCGCTGCGACGTTCTTTCACGTATGCCAGGTGCGTCTTGTACGGCTCGGCCTTGGCCAGCGCCGGCGGGTTGTTCTTGTCGCGCCCGGCGGGGAGGCCGGAGTGCGGGGAGTCGATCGTCTCGGGGATCTCGTCGTCGGGGATGCCCGCCGCGAAGTACCGCACGGTCTCGTTGCCGAGCGCATCCCAGTACGACACCGCGACGCGGTCGGCGTGGAAGCCGTGGTCCTGCTCGCCCATGGGGCCCGCGCCGACGCGCGAGCCGCGGATGGCATTGCCGCCAGTGGCCATGTCAGATCTCCGCGAACTTGGTCAGCAGACCGAGACCGACGATGGTGACGAACCACACCAGCGCCAGCACGATCGTGAATCGGTTGAGGTTGCGCTCGGCGAGGCCCGAGGACCCCAGGGCGGAGCTCATGCCGCCGCCGAACATGTCGGACAGACCGCCACCACGACCCTTGTGGAGCAGGATGAGCAGGGTCAGCAGGAGGCTGGTGACGCCCAGGAGCACCTGCAGGACGAACTCGAGAATCTGCACTGTCGAAAGCCTTTCGCGCGCGACCAGTCGGCCGCGCCAGCGTCAAGTATACGGGGACGCGTCTCAGACGCACGGATGCCCGCGGCTCGGCGGCCGCGGGCATCCGGAGGCGTCAGACGCCGACGTGCTTCTGGAAGCGGATGATCGCCGCGAACTCGTCGACGACGAGGCTCGCGCCGCCCACCAGGGCGCCGTCGACATCTGGCTCGCGCATGAAGCCGGCGATGTTGCCGGACTTCACCGAGCCGCCGTAGAGCACCCGCGTCCGAGCGGCGGCGTCTGCTCCGAGCTTGTCGGCCACGACCGCACGCAGCTTCGCGCAGACCTCCTGTGCCTGGTCGGGCGTCGCGGCCTGACCGGAACCGATGGCCCACACGGGCTCGTACGCGACGACGATGTCGGCATCCGCCGAGACGCCCTCGAGCGCGACCTCGAGCTGACCGACGGGAACGGCGCTCGCGCCGAACTTCTCGAGGTCTTCGGAGGTCTCACCGACGCAGATGACCGGGACGAGACCGTGGCGGAGGGCCGCCTGGGTCTTCGACGCGATGATCTCGTCGGTCTCGTGGTGGAACTGCCGACGCTCCGAGTGACCGATGATCACGTACTTGGCGTCGAGCTTGGCCAGGAACTGCCCCGAGATCTCACCGGTGTACGCGCCGGAGTCGTGGGCCGACAGGTCCTGGCCGCCGAGCGCGAAGTCGATCTTGTCGGCATCGAGCAGCGTCTGGACGGTACGCAGGTCGGTGAACGGCGGGAAGACCGCGACCTCGACGCTTCCGGTCTCGTGCTTGGCCTCCTTCAGCGTCCAGTGCAGCTTCTGGACGAACGCGACCGCCTGCAGGTGGTCGAGGTTCATCTTCCAGTTGCCGGCGATGAGGGGGGTTCTGGTCACTGCCATCCGAGGACCTCCAGTCCGGGGAGCTTCTTGCCTTCGAGGAACTCCAGGCTCGCGCCACCACCCGTGGAGATGTGGCCGAAGGCGTCGTCCGCGAAACCGAGCTGGCGCACGGCCGCGGCGGAGTCGCCGCCGCCGACGACACTGAGGCCGTCGACCTCGGTGAGCGCCTGGGCGACGGTCTTGGTACCGGCTTCGAACGCCTTCATCTCGAAGACGCCCATCGGGCCGTTCCAGAACACGGTCCGCGAGCCGCGGATGGCGTCCGCGAAGATCTCGGCGGTGCGGGGACCGATGTCGAGCCCCAGTCCGGACGCACCGAAGGCGGTGTCCTCCAGGGCGTCCGCGTCGGCGACCACGTGCTCGGCGTCCGCCGAGAACGACGCCGCGACGACCGCGTCGACCGGGAGGACGATCTCGACCCCGCGCTCCTTCGCCGTGGCGAGGTAGCCCTTCACGGTGTCGATCTGATCCTGCTCCAACAGGCTGGAGCCGACCTTGTGCCCCTCGGCGACGAGGAAGGTGAACATCATGCCGCCACCGACGAGGAGCTTGTCGACACGGGGCAGCAGGTGCTCGATGACACCGAGCTTGTCGCTGACCTTCGATCCGCCGAGCACCACCGTGTAGGGACGCTCCGGGTTCTCGGTCAGACGGTCGAGGACCTCGAGCTCCTTCTGGATGAGAAGGCCGGCGGCCGAGGGCACGAGCTGAGCGAGGTCGTAGACGCTCGCCTGCTTCCGGTGCACGACGCCGAAGCCGTCGGAGACGAGAGCATCGCCGAGCCCGGCGAGCTCGCGCGCGAAGGCCTGTCGCTCGGACTCGTCCTTCGAGGTCTCCCCCGCGTTGAAGCGCAGGTTCTCGATGACGGCGACCTCACCGTTCTCCAGCGAGGACACGGCATCCTGAGCCGACTCGCCCACCGTGTCGCGCGCGAAGGCGACCGGCTGACCGAGCAGCTCGGACAGACGCTGCGCGACCGGCTCGAGCGAATACTTCGGGTCGGGCGCCCCGTCGGGACGCCCCAGGTGCGAGCACACGACCACACGCGCTCCGGCGTTGATCAGTGCGTTGAGGGTCGGCAGCGACGCGCGCACACGGCCATCGTCCGTGATGATCCCGTCCTTGAGAGGAACGTTGAGATCACAACGGACGATGACGCGCGTGCCGGCGAGCGACCCCAGCGAATCGAGGGTGCGCAGAGCCATGAAGGGTTACAGGCGCTCGGCGACGTACTCGGTCAGGTCGACGAGACGGTTGGAGTAGCCCCACTCGTTGTCGTACCACGACGAGACCTTGACGAGGTTGCCGCTGACGTTGGTCAGCTCCGCGTCGAAGATCGAGGAGTGCGGGTTGCCCTGGATGTCGCTCGAGACGATCGGGTCTTCGGTGTACTGCAGGATGCCGTTGAGGCGACCCTCCGCGGCGGCCTTCTTGTAGACCTCGTTGACCTGGTCGACGGTCAGGCCCTCGGCGGGCGTGACGATCGTGAGGTCGACGATCGATCCGGTGGGGACCGGGACGCGGTACGACGAGCCGCTGAGCTTGCCGTTGAGCTCGGGCAGCACCAGCCCGATGGCCTTGGCCGCGCCGGTCGAGGCGGGGACGATGTTGATCGCCGCACCGCGCGCACGACGCAGGTCGCTGTGCGGGCCGTCCTGCAGGTTCTGGTCGGCGGTGTAGGCGTGCGCCGTCATCATGAAGCCGCGCTCGATGCCGAAGGCGTCGTTGAAGACCTTCGCCAGGGGGGCGAGGCAGTTCGTGGTGCACGAGGCGTTCGAGATGATGACGTCGGTCTCGGGGTTGTAGGTCTCTTCGTTGACGCCCATGACGATGGTGGCGTCGTCGCCCGTGGCGGGAGCCGAGATGAGGACCTTCTTGGCCCCACCGGCGACGTGCTTCTTGGCGTCTTCCGCCTTGGTGAAGCGACCGGTCGACTCGATGACGATGTCGACGCCCAGCTCACCCCAGGGGAGGTTGGCGGGGTCGCGCTCTTCGAAGACCTTGATGGTCTTGTCGCCGACGGTGATGGAGTCTTCGGTGTACGAGACGTCCTCGGACAGCACGCCGCCCACGGAGTCGTACTTCAGCAGGTGCGCGAGGGTCTTGTTGTCGGTGAGGTCGTTCACCGCCACGATTTCGAGGTCGGCACCCTGCGCGAGAGCCGCGCGGAGGTAGTTGCGTCCGATACGGCCGAAGCCGTTGATTCCGATCTTGACGGTCACGGAATATCTCCTGAATCAGTTGTGCGCGAGAAGCGCGTGATTGCGGTGTTCGCTGGCGGACAACGGCGTCCCGGCGGGGTGTCCCGCCGGGACGCCGCCACCGTTTACGACAGTACCAGCAGACCCGCGGTCTTCTCGCGGGCGGCGGCGAAGCGCTCCTGGGCGTCGGCCCAGTTCGCGATGTTCCAGAACGCCTTCACGTAGTCGGCGCGGACGTTCTTGTAGTCGAGGTAGTACGCGTGCTCCCAGACGTCGAGGAGCAGCAGCGGGACGGTGCCCGCGACGATCTGACCCTGCTGGTCGAAGAACTGCTGGATGACGAGGTTCTCACCGATCGAGTCCCAGAACAGACCCGCCCAGCCGGAGCCCTGCACGCCGAGCGCGGCGGCGGTGAACTGCGCGCGGAAGGCGTCGAAGGAGCCGAACTGGTCGTCGATCGCGGACTCGAGGTCGCCGGTGGGCTTGTCGCCGCCGTTGGGCGAGAGGTTCGTCCAGAAGATCGAGTGGTTCGTGTGACCGCCGAGGTTGAACGCGAGGTCTTTCTGCAGGCGGTTGATGTTGGCGAAATCGCCCTTCTCGCGCGCTTCGGCGAGGAGGTCGAGAGTGGTGTTGGCGCCGTTGACGTACGTCTGGTGGTGCTTGCTGTGGTGCAGCTCCATGATGGTGGCGCTGATGTGCGGCTCCAGCGCCGAGTAGTCGTAGGGCAGTTCGGGCAGCGTGTACTTCGCCATGTTCTCTACTTCCGAATCGGGCGCTGCACCGAGACCTCGGCGCAGCGAGGGTGACGTCTTCATCCTAGTGAGGGGTAACGACACCGCACCGGGGTTGCTTCCCGGTATGACGGAAGATATTCCGCCCGGGCGCGTCGGGCGACGGCCGGTCGAAGGATGCCGCGACGTCAGTCGTCGGCGCCGACGGGGACGGCGGCCTCGGTGCCCGGGATGCCCTCGGCCTCGGCCTTCTTGTCGGCCATCGCGAGCAGACGACGGATGCGACCGGCGACGGCGTCCTTGGTGAGGGGCGGGTCGGCGTGGTGGCCGAGCTCGTCGAGACTCGCGTCGCGGTGAGCCAGGCGCAGCTCCCCCGCCTGCTGCAGGTGGGCGGGCACCTCGTCGCCGAGGATCTCGAGCGCGCGCTCGACACGGGCGCAGGCGGCGACGGCGGCCTGGGCCGAGCGACGCAGATTCGCGTCATCGAAGTTGACGAGGCGGTTGACCCCGGCGCGCACCTCGCGGCGCTGACGCATCTGGTCCCACTCGCCCGCCGTGCGGCGCGCACCCATCTCGTACAGGGCACCGCGGATCGCCTCGCCGTCGCGGACGACGACGCGGGGCACGCCCCGGACCTCTCGGGCCTTGGCCGGGATCCCGATGCGGTGCCCGGCGCCGACGAGTGCCATCGCGGCCTCGGACGAGGGGCAGGAGATCTCGAGGGCTGCCGACCGGCCCGGGTCGCTGAGCGAGCCGCTCGCGAGGAACGCCCCGCGCCAGATCGCGCTCAGGTCGGGACGCGAGCCGGTGGTGAGCTTGTTCGGCAGCCCCCGCACGGGCCGGCGGCGCTGGTCGAGCAGACCGGTCTGACGGGCGAGCGTCTCGCCCGCCTCGATGACGCGGACGGCGAAGTGACCGCCGGTACGGCCGCCGGAGCCCTGCACGTGGTGCAGCTCGGGGCGCACGCCGTAGAGCTCCACGAGATCGCGGGCGACCCGACGGGCGAGGATGTCGGAGTCCAGCTCGGCCTCGACGGCGACGCGGTTGGCGATGGAGTGCAGACCGCCGGAGAAACGCAGGAGGGCGGTGAGCTCGGCGACCCGCGCCGTGGGGCGGGGGTCGCGGACGGTGATGAGCTCGGCCTTCACATCGGCGGTCAGCGGCACGGTTCTCCTCGGATGGGGGGCGGCGGGGGCGACGGTCCAGCCTACTCGCGACCGAGGTCGCGGTGAGCCACCCGAACGGCCACTCCCGGAACATCGGCAAGACGTGCAGCGAGCTCGCGGGCCATCACGACCGACCTGTGCTTACCGCCCGTGCAGCCCACGGCCACGACGGAATGGCGCTTGTTC
The DNA here is from genome assembly GCA_913774845.1 of uncultured Microbacterium sp. GTDB lineage: Bacteria > Actinomycetota > Actinomycetes > Actinomycetales > Microbacteriaceae > Microbacterium. Next base: position 42,017 of record CAJYJO010000026.1, read on the forward strand.
TCGCGCTGATACCCCTCGAGCACGGGCCGAAGTGCGGCCGCGTAGGCGGTCAGGAACTCCGACGCCCCCTGCTGGCCCAGCACGTATTCCCGCACCTCCGGGTTCTCACCGGTGAGCGGGCGCAGACCCTCGTCCCAGAAGGGGTTCGGGAGGAAGCGCATGTCGGCGACCAGGTCGACGTCCGGCGGGAGCCCGTACTTGAAGCCGAAGCTCATCAACGTCACGGTATGACGGGCGGCGCCCTCCTCACCGAACAGCTCGACGGTGCGCAGCGAGAGCTGGTGCACGTTCAGGGTGGAGGTGTCGATGACGACGTCGGCAGCCTCGCGCACGGGTGCGAGTCGCTCCCGTTCGCGCCGGATGCCGTCGACGATCGTGCCGTCGCCCTGCAGGGGGTGCGGGCGCCGCACGGCCTCGAACCGGCGCACGAGCACCGCGTCAGCGGCATCCAGGAACACCGTGCGCACCTGCCGGCCGGCCTGGAGCGTGCGCATCGCCTCGGGGAGGTCGCCGAACAGCGTGCGACCGCGGACGTCGACCACGACCGCGACGCGCGGCACCGCACCGCCCGCCAGCTCGGTGAGCTCGAGCAACGGTCGCAGCATGCGCGGCGGCAGATTGTCGACGACGTACCAGTCGAGGTCTTCGAGCGCGTTGGCGACGGTCGAGCGACCGGCCCCGGACATGCCCGTGACGATCAACACCTCACCTGGCTCGTCTCGTGCCGGCTCCATGATGATCGCCTCCCGTCGTCCTTCCCAGCCTAGCGAGCGAGATGGGCGTGGATGGCCTCGGCGAGGGCCGGACCGATGCCCGGAAGGGACATGATCTCGTCGGGCGTCGCCTGCTTCAGCGCGGCGACCGAGCCGAAGTGGCGCAGCAGCGCCTTGATCCGCGCGTCGCCCAGCCCGGGCACCTCGGCGAGCACGCTCGTGACGTCGCGCTTGCGGCGCTTGCGCTGGTGCACGATCGCGAAGCGGTGCGCCTCGTCGCGGAGACGCTGCAGCAGGTACAGCGCTTCCGAGGTGCGGGGCAGGATCACCGGGTACTCCTCCCCCGGCAGCCACACCTCCTCGAGGCGCTTCGCGATGCCGCACAGCGCGATCTCCTCATGACCGGCGTCGGCGAGGGCGCGTGCGGCCGCGGCGACCTGGGGCTGACCGCCGTCGACCACGAGCAACTGCGGGCGGTAGGCGAACCGCGGGCGCTTGCGGGCCGTCACGACGTCGCCGTCGGCCGTGACCTCGTCGGAATCGGGGGCGGCCACGATCGCACCGTCGATCGTCTCGGGCTCGATCTCGTCGGGCCGGTCGAGGTAGGCCAGTCGCCGCGTAAGCACCTGGTACATCGAGTCGGTGTCGTCGGTCGTCTCGGCCACGCCGAACGAGCGGTACTGGTCTTTGCGGGGCAGGCCGTCTTCGAAGACGACCATGGATGCCACGACGTTGGTACCGGCCAGGTGGGAGATGTCGAAGCACTCGATGCGCAGCGGGGCCTCGGTCATGCCGAGCGCCTCCTGCAGATCGGTGAGCGCTTGCGATCGGGCGACGTAGTCGCTGGTGCGGCGGGTCTTGTGCAGCATGAGCGCCTGCTGCGCGTTGAGCGTCGCGGTCTTGAGCAGGTCTGCCTTGCGTCCGCGCTGGGCGACCTGCAGGGTCACCGGACGTCCGCGGCGTTCGCGCAGCCAGTCCTCCAGCTGCTCGGCGTCGTCGGGGAGCTCGGGCACGAGCACCTGGCGCGGGATGTCGCCGGCGTCCGCGTCGCCGTAGGTGCGCTGGAGCACCTGATCGACGAGGTCGGCGCCCGAGATGTCGATCTCCTTCTCGATCGTGGTCGCGCGCACACCGCGAACGCGTCCGCCGCGCACGACGAAGTGCTGCACCGTCGCGGCGAGCTCGTCTTCCGCGATGCCGAAGAGATCGGCATCCGTATCGGAGGCGAGCACGAGCGCGCTCTTGCCGAGGACCGCGTCGATGGCCTGCAGCCGGTCGCGGTAGTGCGCCGCCGACTCGTAGTCCATCGCCGCCGACGCCTCTTTCATGCGCGACGTCAGTTCTTTCGCGAAGCGCTGGTCGCCGCCCGACATGAAGGAGACGAAATCGTTGACGATCGCGCGGTGCTCCTCGATCGTCACCTTCATCGAGCAAGGGCCCCCGCAGCGCCCGATCTGGCCCGGGAAGCACGGCCGGCCCGACGCCATCGCCTTCTTGTACGACGAGTCGCTGCACGTCCGGATCGGGAAGACCTTGATCATCAGGTCGATCGTGTCGTGCACCGCCCACACCTTGGGGTACGGCCCGAAGTACTTCGCCCCGCGGATCTTCGGATTGCGCGTGACGATGACCCGGGGCGCTTCATCGGCGAGGGTGATCGCCATGAACGGGTAGGACTTGTCGTCCTTGTAGCGCACGTTGAAAGGTGGATCGAACTCTTTGATCCACATGTACTCCAGCTGCAGCGAATCGACGTCGCTGGGGACGACGGTCCACTCGACGCTCGCCGCGGTGGTGACCATGCGACGCGTGCGCTCGTGCAGCGAGTGCAGCGGCGCGAAGTAGTTCGACAACCGCGCCCGCAGGTTCTTCGCCTTGCCGACGTACAGCACCCGCCCGTCCGCGTCGCGGAAGCGATAGACGCCCGGGTTGGTCGGGATCTCGCCGGCCTTCGGGCGGTACGGGAGGTGCGACAGTCGTTCTCGAGTGGCCATGGCTCAGGCCCGTTGGCCGGCCAGCTCCGGCTCCCGGGCGACCTCGGTCTCGGACGTGTTGCGCTGCGTGCCGGTGCGGCCCGTCTCGAGGAGCTCCGCCAGGAACGCACCGGTGTGGCTGTCCTCCACCTTCGCGACCTGCTCGGGAGTGCCGGTGGCCACGATCGTGCCACCCCCGGCGCCGCCCTCGGGGCCGAGGTCGATGACCCAGTCCGAGCTCTTGATGACGTCGAGGTTGTGCTCGATCACGATGACCGTGTTGCCCTTGTCGACCAGCCCGTTGAGCACCTTCAGCAGCAGCGAGACGTCTTCGAAGTGCAGGCCCGTCGTGGGCTCGTCGAGCACGTAGATCGAGCGACCGTTGCTGCGGCGCTGGAGCTCGGTCGCGAGCTTGACGCGCTGCGCCTCGCCACCCGAGAGGGTGGTCGCGGACTGACCGAGTCGCACGTACCCGAGACCCACGTCGACGAGGGTCTTGAGGTAGCGGTAAATGGCCTGGATCGGCTCGAAGAACTCCGCCGCCTCGGAGATCGGCATCTCGAGGACCTCGGCGATGTTCTTGCCCTTGTAGTGCACCGACAGGGTGTCGCGGTTGTAGCGCTTGCCGTGGCAGACCTCGCAGTCGACGTAGACGTCGGGCAGGAAGTTCATCTCGATCTTCAACGTGCCGTCGCCCGAGCACGCCTCGCAGCGTCCGCCCTTGACGTTGAAGCTGAAGCGGCCGGCCTGGTAGCCGCGCACCTTCGCTTCGGGGGTCTCGGCGAAAAGGCTGCGGATGCGGTCGAAGACGCCGGTGTAGGTCGCCGGGTTCGAGCGGGGCGTGCGGCCGATCGGCGCCTGGTCGACGTGCACGACCTTGTCGAGGTTGTCGAGACCGGTGACGCGCGTGTGCTTGCCGGGCACGCGGCGCGCGCCGTTCAGCTTGGAGGCGAGGACTTCGTAGAGGATGCCGTTCACCAGCGTCGACTTGCCGGAACCGCTCACACCGGTGACCGAGGTGAGCACGCCCAGGGGGAAGTCGACCGTGACGTTCTGCAGGTTGTTCTCGCGCGCCCCGACCACCGTGATCTGGCGCTTCTTGTCGATCTTGCGACGCTTCTTCGGCGCCTCGATCGCACGGCGGCCCGAGAGATACGCACCGGTGAGCGACCGCTCGTCGTCGAGGAGCTCGGCGAGGGGCCCGGAGTGCACGACGTTTCCGCCGTCGACACCCGCTCGCGGCCCGATGTCGACGACCCAGTCGGCGGCGTGGATGGTCTCTTCGTCGTGCTCGACGACGATCAACGTGTTGCCGAGGTCGCGCAGGGTCTCGAGCGTCTGGATGAGACGGCGGTTGTCGCGCTGGTGCAGACCGATCGAGGGCTCGTCGAGCACGTAGAGAACGCCCGTCAGTCCCGAGCCGATCTGGGTCGCCAGGCGGATGCGCTGCGCCTCGCCGCCCGACAGGGTGCCGGCCGCGCGACCGAGGCTGAGGTAGTTCAACCCGACCTGCAGCAGGAAGTCGAGACGGGCGCGGATCTCGCGCAGCACGGCCGCGGCGATCGTCGCCTCGCGCTCGGTGAGCGTGAGCTTCGAGAAGAACTCGCGCGCGTCGGCCAGGCTCATGCGCGAAGCCGCGGCGATCGAGGTGTTGTCGACGAGCACCGCGAGCACTTCGGGCTTCAGACGGTCACCGTCGCAGACGGCACAGGGGACCTCGCGGAGGTACTCCGACCAGCGCTGACGCTGGGTGTCGGACTCGGCCTGCAGGTACTGCCGCTCGATGTAGGGCACGACGCCCTCGAAGCCCGAGGAGTATCGCATCTCGCGGCCGTAACGGTTCTTCCACTTGACGGTGACCTTGTAGTTCTCGCCGCGCAGCACCGCCTGCTGGACGTCGTGCGAGAGGTCCTTCCACGGGGTGTCGAGTGAGAACTCGAGGTCGCGCGCAAGTCCTTCGAGCAGGCGCTCGTAGTACTGGAAGAGGCCCTTGCCCTGCGTGGTCCACGGCAGGATCGCGCCGTCGCGGATCGAGAGCTCCTCATCGCCGAGCATGAGGTCGACGTCGACCGACATGCGCGTGCCGAGTCCGGAACAGACGGGGCACGCACCGAAGGGCGCGTTGAACGAGAAGGTGCGCGGCTCGATCTCGGTCAGCTGCAGCGGGTGCCCGTTCGGGCACGCCAGCTTCTCGGAGAAAGACTGCCACGCGTCGTCGCCCTCTTCGTCGACGAAGTTGACCTGCATGATGCCGCCGGCGAGTCCCATCGCCGTCTCCACCGAGTCGGTGACGCGGCTAAGGTTGTCTCCGGATGCCACGAGTCGATCGACCACGACCGCGATGTCGTGCTTGTAGCTCTTCTTCAAGACGGGAGGCTCGGCCAGCTGCACGAGCTCGCCGTCGACGACCGCGCGGGCGTAGCCCTTGGCGCTCAGCTCTTTGAAGAGGTCGACGAACTCGCCCTTCTTCTGCGTGACCACCGGGGCGACGATCTGGTAGCGCGTGCGCTCGGGCAGCTCCATGAGCTGGTCGGCGATCTGCTGCACGGTCTGACGCTGGATGCGTGCGCCGCAGTCGGGGCAGTGCGGGACGCCGACGCGCGCCCAGAGCAGACGCATGTAGTCGTGGATCTCGGTGATCGTGCCGACCGTCGAACGCGGGTTGCGGTTGGTGGACTTCTGGTCGATCGAGACGGCGGGGCTCAGGCCCTCGATGAAGTCGACGTCCGGACGATCGACCTGACCGAGGAACTGACGCGCGTAGGCGCTGAGCGACTCGACGTAGCGGCGCTGCCCCTCGGCGAAGATGGTGTCGAAGGCCAGGCTCGACTTGCCCGAGCCGGACAGGCCGGTGAATACGACGAGCGAGTCGCGGGGGATGTCGAGGTCGACGTCCTTGAGGTTGTGGACGCGCGCGCCGCGCACACTCAACGTGCCGCTGGAGGCGGCGGTATTCGCGGGCGATGACGAGGAAACGACGGGAACGATCGGCACCTGTTAAGTCTAGGTCGGCCCTCCGACATCGGCCCCGGGTTCGCCCGGAGCGCACGGATGTGCGACAGTGCGCTGCTCGCACCGGGAAGACGATCTCTCGCGCACGCCATCGTGTCGCGCCCGTCGGGCTCCCCCGTGGTCAGGGGATCGGAGCGTCGGCGGGACGCGCAGCGAACGGCGCGAGTCCGTCGCGAAGGGCGACCAGGGCGTCCGCATCGACGCCGACCCTCGCCATGATCTGCGTCGGTACGTCGAGAGCGCGTTCGCGCAGCTCTCGCCCCTCGGGCGTCAGCGCGATGTCGAGCACGCGTTCGTCATCCGCGCGCCGGGAGCGGATCACCCGCCCCTGGGCTTCGAGCCGCTTCACGAGGGGCGAGAGGGTCGCCGGCTCCATCGCGAGTTCGGCGGCGAGGGCGCCGAGGGAACGCGGCGACTGCTCCCAGAGGGCGAGCATGACGAGGTATTGCGGGTGCGTGAGCCCGAGGGGCTCGAGGACGGGCCGGTAGATCGACACCACGTTGCGCGCAGCGGTGACCAGCGCGAAGCACACCTGGTTCTCGAGCGTCAGCGGATCGTCCACACGACCTCCTCCGGAAAATAATTAGTACACTAATGATCATGACACGAAAGGACGCCGATCGCCCGTCGCTGCGCGAGCGTGTACGCGAGGCCGGCGGCTGGTACCAGTACCTGAACACCCGACTCATCCGGGTCGCTGGCCCGGCCTCGGTCGGCCCCTACGAGACCACCCCCGAACCGGTGCGCACCGGCCGACCGTGCCCACTGTGCGGTCACGCCATGACGGAGCACACCGTCGACCGGTCGGGGCCGAAGCCGCTGCTGCACTGCCCCTGACGCAAGCACGACGTGTCCCGTCGTCGATCGCGTCGCCTCACGACAAATCGTCGTCTTCTCGAAAGGAACCGGGGCTCCCGCCCCCTCTGCAGCTCAGGCGTGACCGGCGCGCTCCATGGCGCGCAGCTCCTTCTTCATGTCCTGCACCTCGTCGCGCAGACGACCCGCGAGCTCGAACTTCAACTCGGCAGCCGCCGCCAGCATCTGCTGCGTCAGGTCGGCGATCGTCGACTCGAGCTGGTCGGCTCCCTCCGCAGCGATCCCGGTGCGGCGCAACGAGGGCGTCGGCGACTTGCCCTTGCCGGACTTGTCGTTGCGCGCCAGCAGGTTCTTGGTGTCGGACGCCTCGCGGTTGAGCACCTCGGTGATGTCGGCGATCTTCTTCCGCAGCGGCTGCGGGTCGATGCCCTTCTCTTTGTTGTAGGCGATCTGCTTCTCGCGACGACGCTCGGTCTCTTCGATCGCGTTGTTCATCGAATCGGTCATCTTGTCGGCGTACATGTGCACCTGGCCCGAGACGTTTCGGGCCGCACGGCCGATGGTCTGGATGAGTGAGGTGCCGCTGCGCAGGAAGCCTTCCTTGTCGGCGTCGAGGATGGCCACGAGCGACACCTCGGGGAGGTCGAGACCCTCGCGGAGGAGGTTGATGCCCACGAGCACGTCGTAGACGCCGGCGCGCAGCTCGGTGAGCAGCTCGACGCGGCGCAGCGTGTCGACGTCGGAGTGCAGGTAGCGCACGCGCACCCCGTGCTCGCCGAGGAAGTCGGTGAGCTCCTCCGCCATCTTCTTCGTCAGCGTGGTCACGAGCACGCGCTCGTCGCGTTCGACGCGCACGCGGATCTCCTCGAGCAGGTCGTCGATCTGCCCCTTCGAGGGCTTCACGATGATCTCGGGATCGACGAGGCCGGTCGGTCGGATGATCTGCTCGACGACACCGTCGGCGATCCCCATCTCGTACCGGCCGGGGGTGGCCGACAGGTAGACGGTCTGTCCGACGCGTTCTTTGAACTCGTCCCAGCGGAGCGGACGATTGTCCATGGCGCTGGGCAGGCGGAAGCCGTGCTCGACGAGCGTGCGCTTGCGGGACGCGTCTCCCTCGTACATCGCGCCGATCTGCGGCACCGTGACGTGGGACTCATCGATGACGAGGAGGAAATCGTCGGGGAAGAAGTCGAGGAGGGTGTGCGGCGGATCGCCCGGCATGCGGCCGTCCATGTGTCGCGAATAGTTCTCGATCCCCGAGCAGAAGCCGAGCTGCTGCAGCATCTCGAGGTCGAAGGTCGTGCGCATGCGCAGCCGCTGCGCTTCGAGCAGCTTGCCCTGCATCTCGAACTCTTTGAGCCGCTCCTCGAGCTCGTGCTCGATCGTGCCGATCGCGCGCTGCACGGTCTCGGTGCCCGCCACGTAGTGCGACGCCGGGAAGATCGGCACGGAATCCATCTTCTCGATCACGTCGCCCGTCAGCGGGTGGAGGAGGTACAGCGCTTCGATCTCATCGCCGAACATCTCAACGCGGATCGCATACTCCTCGTACACCGGGATGATCTCGATCGTATCGCCGCGCACGCGGAAGTTGCCGCGGGAGAAATCGACGTCGTTGCGGTTGTACTGCATCGAGATGAACTTGCGGATGAGGGCGTCGCGGTCGTAGCGCTCCCCCACCTGCAGCGCCACCATGGCGCGCAGGTACTCTTCGGGCGCACCGAGGCCGTAGATGCACGAGACCGTGGAGACGACCACCACGTCGCGGCGTGACAGCAGGGAGTTGGTCGTGGAGTGACGGAGCCGCTCGACCTCGGCGTTGATCGAGCTGTCTTTCTCGATGAACGTATCGGTCTGCGGCACGTACGCCTCGGGCTGGTAGTAGTCGTAGTAGGAGACGAAGTACTCGACGGCATTGTTCGGCATGAGCTCGCGGAACTCGTTCGCCAGCTGGGCGGCCAGCGTCTTGTTGTGCGCGAGCACCAGCGTGGGGCGCTGCACCTGCTCGACCAGCCACGCCGTGGTGGCCGACTTTCCGGTACCGGTCGCACCCAGGAGCACGACATCGGTCTCACCCGCGTTGATGCGCGCGGCGAGCTCGGCGATCGCCTGCGGCTGATCACCGGACGGAGAGTATTCGCTGATGACCTCGAAGGGGCGGACGGAACGCGTGGCCTGCATGATTCCAGCGTAGGCGGGGCCTCCGACATCGGGGTCGGCTTGCGTTCGCCGTGCGCGAGCATGCCACTCGCGCCGGTCCCCGAGACGGGTGCCGGGATGTGCGCCCGGCGTCGAGCCAGGTTCGCCGGAGGGTGGCTCAGCCGCGCGAGGTCAGCCGCGCCCAGAGATCATCGACCTGCCGACGGGTGGCATCCATCGTCGAGGAGGTGTCGATCACGACGTCGGCCAGGGCGAGGCGTTCCTCGTCGCTGGCCTGCGAGCCGACGCGGGCACGGGCATCGGCCTCGCTCGACCCGCGGTTGTCGACCAGCCGGTGCACGCGCACCTCCGCGGGGGCGTGCGCGACGATCACCGTGTCCCACGCGTCGTCGGCGCGCGCCTCCGCCAGCAGCGGCACGTCGTAGACGACGACGGCGTCCGGGTCGTCGTCGAAGGCCGCCGCGAACCGCCGCTGCGACTCCGCTCGGACGGCCGGATGCACGAGTGCGTTCAACCTCGCCAGCCGCTCGGGGTGACCGAACACCATCGCTCCGAGGGCGGGACGGTCGAGGGAGCCGTCGTCCGCGATCACGTCCGCACCGAACACGCGCGCGATGTCGGCGAGCACCGGCGAACCCGGCGCCTGGACCTCGCGCACGATGGCGTCGGCGTCGACGATCACCGCGCCGCGGTCGGCGAGGAGGGATGCGATGGTGGACTTGCCCGAGGCGATTCCACCGGTGAGCGCGACGAGGGGCACTCGACGAGGATGCCACACCCCGGCCGGTCCGGCCCTCCCACCGTCGGGGCCGGTCGTCGTCTAGCATTCCTCGAAAGCGCACACCGTTCCACCCGCTCCCCGGAAGCTCCGCCATGCCCCCCGCACGCACGATCGTGGTGATCGAGGATGATCTCGACATCCGGCTGCTGCTGTGCACCATCCTCGAGGGCGCGGGATTCGCGGTGCACGCCGCTGCCACGGGCCTCGACGGCATCGAGCTCGTGCGCCGACACGACCCGACCGTCACCACCCTCGATGTCAGCATGCCCGGCATCGACGGCTTCGAGACCGCTCGGCGCATCCGCGCGTTCAGTCCGACGCGCATCCTCATGGTGAGCGCGCGGGCCGACGAGCCCGAACGGCGCGCCGGCCGCGAAGCCGGTGCCGACGATTACCTCACCAAGCCCTTCCGTCCGCGCGAGCTGCGTCAGCGTGTCGAGGATCTCGCGGGGGCTGCACCGCCGGTACCCCCTCCGATCCGAGCACGCCCCTGACCCTCCGGGCCCGTCCCCGACGTCGGCCTCACACCGGCCCGAGGGCGTCCTCACCGCTGCGGGCGGCCTGAGCCGCGGCCTCCTCCGCCCTCCGGACCAGGGCATCGGGAGCGTAGCCGTGGTCGGCCGCCAGGGCCATCCCCACCCCGACCACGGGGACGACCGCCGCTCCCAGCCGGGAGAGATCGCGCACGACCCGCTCACGGAGGACACGCGCAGCGCGCCGCACGTCGGTGGTGGGGGTGGTGGTGAACGCGACGACGAGGCCGGTGGCATCCACTTCTCCCACCAGCGCGAGGGTGGGCGCGTGACGGCGGACCGAGGCCCGCAGTTCGCGCGCGATCCCGTCGGCGTCGTCGGGGCCGAAGGCGACCGCGATGCGCTTCAGATCGTCGACGCGGACACCCAGCACGCACAGGCCTTCGCCCGCGGACTCCGCGCGCGAGGCGACGCTGGTCAAGGTCACGTCGAACGACTCGGGCAGCAGGACGCCATCGGCATCCATCGACAGCTCGAGGGTCTCGGAGATGCCGCGCATCGCCGAGTCGTTCGTGCGCAGGACCGAGGTGACCACGATCGCGGCGATGACGAGGGCGACGGTCAGCAGCGCCGACACCCGGGTGTCGAAGGCGGAGCGGAACAGATCGCTGTCGGGTCCGATCGCGACGAAGACGATCGTGCGGCTGACGAACCACACCGCTTCGACGGCCAGGATGGCCGCCAGGCCCGCGGCGCTCCAGCGACGGCCGATCGGCCCGCGGCGGGTCTCGATCGCGCCGAGCACGGCGAAGAGGGCGTTGCCGAGGAAGAAGGGCACCGCGCCCGCCCAGTCGCCGCCGTCGGGGCCCGCAGCGAGCGCGGAGATCACGACGACGGTGATGGTGACGACCATGACGAGGGACGGGACCCGCGTCGGCCGGCCGTTGTACGCGACGCATCCCAGCCAGATGAGACCCGTGGCGGCGACGAAGGCGCCGTTGCCGACGGCGACCGCGACGAAGGCACCCGACATGAGCATCCACGCGAGGTAGCACAGCGCGGAGAACGTGCCCGCCAGGTAGGCGCTGGCCCACAGCCGTCCGGACCAGCCGTCCTTGAGCATGATGGTGTCGAGCAGGTACATCGTCGTCGAGACGACGATCACGAGCGCAGCGACGACCTGCAGGGTCAGGACATCCAGGATCACAGGCCCTCCCGGGGATCGCGCGGAAGCCGCACGGTGAAGGTGGCGCCCTCGCCGAGGGCGGTGCGCACCGTGATCTCCCCGCCGTGGGCGCGGACGAGGTCGCGGCTGATCGCCAGCCCCAGCCCGCTGCCGTGGGTGGAGGAGTTGCGCACCGCGTCACCGCGGAAGAAGCGTTCGAACAGACGGGCCTGCTCGCCCGGGCCGATCCCCGGCCCGTCGTCCGAGACGACGATCGCGACCGAGTGCACGTCGCACACGACGGCCGCCTCGACCGCTCCGCCGCGGGGGATGTACTTCACCGCATTCGACAACAGGTTGTCGACCACTTGGCGCACGCGCCGCGCGTCGACGACGGCGCGTGCCTCCGCTTCGCCGACGACCGAGACCCGGATGCCGTGATCCTCGGCGCGCGGAGCGATGGATTCCGCCGCGGCGCGGACGACGGCGGAGAGGTCGGTGACGCGCAGGTCGAGGTCGACGCCGATCCCCTCGCGCGAGGTCGTCGACATCGCGAGGATGTCGGCCACCAGTTCGAGCAGCCGCGACGCGTTGCGCTCGGCGACGGTCAGGCGGTCGCGGACCGGACCGGTGATCGAGGGGTCGTCCAGTGCCAGGTCGAGGTAGCCGATGATCGAGGTGAGGGGCGTGCGCAGTTCGTGCGAGACGCTCGCCACGAGGTCCTCCCGCGCCCGCCGCGCCTGCTCCTCGACCGTGACGTCGCGCGACACCACCACGCCACCGGCCTCGCCGATGTCGCTCGCGGGCAGACGTCGAGAGGTGATGCTGAGGGCGCGACGGTCCTCTCCCGGGGAGCCGTACCAGACCAATTCGCCCTCGAACACCTCCCCCGCGCGGGCGCGGGCCAGCGGCGAGGCCTCGGGGGCGATGACCGTCGACCCGTCGGCGGAGAACACCGCCACCTCGCGGCCGAACGCATCGGTGGTGTTCAACAGCAGCGCATGGGCGGCGTTCGTGACGGTGAACTCGCCCGACGGCGTCACACGCGTCACGCCGAAGTCGACGGCATCCAGAACCTCCGTGACGAGGTCCTCCTGCCGCCGCGCACGATCGACGGCGCGACGCAGCTCGGCCGACTGCTTCTCGAGCAGTTCGCGCTGGGCCCGCGCACGGCGGGCGGTGAAATGCGACATCGACGACAGCGCCGCGATGACGAACGGCAGCACGAGAGTCGCCGAGGTGAAGCGCTGCCCGTCGACGACGAACGACTGATGGATCATCACCGCGGTGACCACCACGCTGATCGAGACCACGCCTCGCACCCCGAAGACCATGCCGACCCAGATCGCCGGGAACGCCCACAGCAGCCCGAGGCCGGCCAGCGGCGCCGCCTCGCGAAGGAGCGCGATCGCCAGCACATCGGCGATGGGCAGGGCCCCCATCACCCAGCGCGGGAGGCGTTCCCAGGGGGCCAGCATCGCCGCGACGACGCCGGCGAAGATGACCGCGGCGCCGGTGAAGAACACCGGGCCGCCGAGGACCTGCCGGGTGAGCACCGATACGGTCACGCCGATGAGGGTCGCGGCGGTGAGGAGCATCTGATTCGCCACGATGCTGCGGCGCAGCCCGAGGCGCTCGCTCGGGACGGGAAGCGCCATGGCCTCGACCATAGCGGCTCGGCGGGGGCCGTCACGGGCGCGTGACGGCGGCACGCCGATTTCGCGGACCTGCACCGGCGCTCGTCGCCGTTCGCCGAGCCGCCGTCGAACGCCGAGCCCACGTCATGGAACCCCGCCCCGACGAGCCGGCGCCGGTGCCCGTCGCGTCAGAATCCGAAGTCGCCGCCGAAATCCCCGCCGAAGTCGGCACCCACGTCGCCGACACCGGGGTCCACCGCACCGCCGTCCACCGCTCCCCCATCGGCGCCGCCGCCCTGGTCGGCGGCGGCTCCATCGGCGTAGCCGGCGTCGTAGCCGGGGTCGAAGAGGGCGCCGACGAGCGCCGATCCGACGACGTATCCGCCGATGGTGCCGAGCATCGACGCACCGAGCATCGAGCCGAAGCCCGGGCCGCCCGAGAACGACCTCCCGCCGAAGGTGCGCTCCATGAAACCGGGCTGGGCGTACTCCGCGCGGGTGGCGGCGCGGGCGAGAGACGACGGGTCGTCGCTGCGCGGTCGTTCCGCGGGGTCCACGCCCGCCGAGATCTCCTGCAGGACCTGCTGCCGCTGCGCCGGGGTGAGCTTTCCGAACGCCTCGGCGTGCACCTGTTCGACGGTCTCCGGGGGCGCCGTCCGAAGGAGGTAGCGGTAGCGCTCGACAGCACGCTGGTCGTCGCCGGTACCGGATGCCGCGCCCACGGCGCCCGCGGGCGGCGGCGGCGCGTAGCTCCCGTCGGCTGCCCGCATCTCGCTCGCCGCGCCCCGCGGCGTCGCGGTCTCGGCAGGGCGCTTCGACTCATCGTCCGCGGAGCCGAACAGTCGATCGAGGAATCCCATCTTGTGCCTCCCGTGTCGGTGTGCGCCCACCATAGATACGGAGTCTCGGAGGACGCCGGGGCTTGCGTCCCGCGTCGGGGCTCGCACGGGCCGCTCCGCGAGCCGCGTACGACGTCGGCGCCGTCCCGCGTCGGGATCACCCGCCGCGCGCACGGCGGCTCGTCCGGCTCCCCGACCCCAGCCGCGGGGACCACCGGGGCTCACCCCCGCCGCGCGATGGCCTCGCTCGTCCAGCGGGCGTACCGCGCCCAGGGGTCGTCGACCCCCGCGGCGAGGGCGGTCACATGCGCGTCGAGCGCCGGGGATCGGCGGAACCACTCGGTGCGCCCGTATCGCTCCTCGGCGAACGACTCGTGCCGGCGACGTTCGACGAGGCGATCCCCGGGCTCGAACGCCAGCAGCTCGTCGTGCCAGATCGCGGCGAGACGCTGCCGCGGACGGGCCGTCGTACCGATCTTGATGCGGTCCTCGAACCGCAGGTAATAGACGACGTCGACCCGGGGCGGCGGGAGTTCGTCGTCGACGGGATCGCCGTGCCGCCACTCGCACACGGCGCACAACCACCCGCTCGGCCAGCGCACGCCGAGTCGCGAGCCGCACAGCCGGCACGGCACCGGCAGCACGTCGGTGATGCCCGACGCCGCCGTGCTCCACTCGGCGCTCACGGCCGCGTGCCAGGCGCACAGACTCACCGGAGCATCGGGCTCGACGCCACCGGGGCAACCGGGGACGAGGCAGTCGGAGGCGGGCATGAGCTCACGCTACGCCCGACCTCCGACATCGCCTCACGCGTCCGTGTCGGGCGCCTCCAGCAGCAGGAACAGCCCGGCGTAGGGTCCGAGCTCGAGAGAGAAGCTCTGCAGCTCGTCGACGCGTCCGACGACGTCGCCGCTGGCGGCATCCACCGCGGTGCTCTGCGGCACGAGCCATTCGGAGCGCACCGTGCCCTCGATCGTCTCTCCCGAGAAGTTCAGCACCGTGATCTGCAAGGGGGCGTTGTCGGCACGTCGGTCGCCCCCGTCGAGGCGGTGCACCATGACGAGCATGCTCGGGTGGCCGACCTGCGGGATGTCGACCTGCGAGGCCACGGCGATCCCGTGCTCGCTGCGAATGGCCAGGACGTCGCGCAGGCCCGCCAGGAACGACTCCGGGTCCTTCTGCTGGTCGCCGAGCGAGCCGTAGAGCGAGCGCGCCCGCGGGACGCCCGAGACCGACGACACCGCTTCGGGAGCGACGTCCAACAGGTCGTGCGCCCCCCGCTCGATCCAGCGGGTGTCGCCGGAGGAGATGAGGTGGCGCACGTCGTCGGCGGGCAGGGTGAGCGATCCGGTGAGGTCCCACCCCGACAGCGCGAAGACGCCCGGCTGCCACGAGTTGTATTTGACCAGCAGCAGATGCGCGTCTCGGATCGCCGGGACGTCGGCCTCCGTGATGTCGTCGAGCGTCGCCTTGCCCTGCGTGGCGGCGATGAGGGATGCCGAGGTGCAGGCGATCCCGTTCTGCGTGAAGACGAGGTTGTAGTCGGCGTCGACCGTGAGCTTCTCGGTCAGGTCGGCCCGGACCATCTCCGCGATCTCCCCGCCGGTGTGCTCCCCGTGCCGGAACGGGTAGACGGTGTCGCGGTGCGTCGTCGCCCAGTGGACCAGCTCGTAGGTGAGCTCGTCGTGGTTCTGCATGCCGTGGACGAGCTGCACGGGCTCGACGCCCGTCTCGAGGGCCGTGGTGAGCGCGAGGCGCAGGAACTCGGTGTTGGCCGTGGCCAGAGCGTGGTGGTACCCCGGGCGGGTCACGAAGTCGTACGACAGATCCGCGCCGACCGCGCCCGTGTCGCGGATGTCCTCCATCGTGAGGTTGAGCTCCTGGAACGTGAAGCCGCCGACCTTGCGCACCATGCCCGCGATGATGTGGTTCGCCGCGTGCGAGAGCGGGTGGCCCTCCGACCACGCCGGCAGCCCCTCCGCGCTCTTCTCCACGCCGAGGAAGCCGTTGGCATCCAGACGCAGGGCGCTCGTGCCGAGATCGCCGAGCGAGTGCAGGGCGTCGCCGATGACGAGGCGCATCCCCGCGAAAGTGGGGTCCAGCCAGTTGATCGAGGGCTGTCCCTCCTTGAAGTAATGCAGGTAGACCCAGCGACGCTCGAGACCGTCCACACCTACGACGGGCGCGGTGGCGCTCCAGTTCGTCTCCTTCACACCGGGGGTGTAGAAGATGACGCGCTGTAGTTCGCCGATGATGTAACCGGCGGCGCTGAGCTCACGCTCGGTCTCGGCGTCGAGGTTGACCGAGTCGCGCCCGGCGGGCACCTCGGGCAGCAGGTCCCAGTCCTCCCGGGGGATCTCGACCATGTGGTAGATCCCGGGGTAATCCTTGTACGCCATCTCCGCGAGGCGGAAGTCGGCGCCCTTGCCGGTGTGACCGGGGACGATGTCGTCGATCACACTGCCGCCGTGCGACTCCGCCACGTCGGCCACCCGGCGGAAGGCGTTCTCGTCGCCGAACTCGGGGTCGATCTGCGTGCTGATGCGGTCGAAGTGACCATCGACGCTCGGCGTCTCCTGCCACCCCGTGATGCCGCCGGCCCGCTTGACCGGGCCGGTGTGGATGCCGTTGATCCCCACCCACTCGAACGCTTCCCACAGCGCCTCGTCACCGAGCGCATCGAGGAACGACTCCCCCGGCCGGGTGATGAGCGAGATGGGGTACGCCGTGAACCACACGTCCGTCGACTCGATCGCGCGGCGCGCGTCGGGGCGGGCGTAGGGATTGCGCCACATCGAGGGCTGGCCCGACAACTGCCGGCTGAGGACGTCGGCATCCTTGAGCATCGACTGGCGCACGAGCCATTCGACGTACGAGGGGTTGCCGCCGTTGGCGTTGCGCGGGTCCGTGAGGAACCGTCGCAGCGTGCCGCCTCGGAACTGGTCCCGCGGACGCAGCCGTCGCGGCCGCGCGGGGTACCGCTGCTCGTCGTAGCTGATCTCCGATACCGTCTCGACGGGTTCATCCGCGGTGGCTTGCTCGGCCAGCGTCGTCTCGTCTTCCGTCACGGTGCGCTCGTCGGCGTCGTCCACACCAGACCTCCCTCACATCACCTCCGACGCTAGTCGCTCGATGCCTCATCATCTGTAGGCATTGACCTCATGTCGGCAGGTCTGAGACGACGCTCACTCCCGACGCGGGACCGCGCGCAGGGCGCCGACCGCGGCGAGGGCAGCGAGTGCGCACAGGGTGAGCACGGCGCCCAGGAACCAGGCCCAGCCGAAACGTCCGAAGGCGATTCCCAGCGCCCACCCGAAGAGGCTCGACCCGCCGTAGTAGCCCAGGTAGTACAGCGACGATGCCTGGGCACGCGCCTCGGGGTCCGCCGCGGCGGGCGTCCACCCGGATGCCACGGCGTGTGCACCGAAGAACCCCGCGGTGAACGCGATCAGCCCGGCGAGGACGGCGGCGACGGAGGGGAGGAACATCAGCGCCGCGCCCGACGCCATTACCGCGGTGCTCGCGAGCAGCACGGGGAGGCGGCCGTATCGCACCGCCAGGGCGCCCGCGCGCGGCGAGGACGCCGTCCCCGCCAGGTAGGCGAGGAAGAGCAGAGTGACGACGGCAGGCGGGAGCGAGAACGGCTGCTCGGTGAGGTGGAACCCGAGGTAGTTGTAGACGGCGACGAACGCCCCCATCAGCAGGAAGCCCTGGGCGTACAGGGCGAGTTGCGCGGGTGAGCGCAGATTCAGCGCGAGACGGCGCGCGATCGAGGGACCGCGGACCGATCGGGACCGCCCCGGCACGAACCCGCGCGCCGCGGGTACGAGAGCGAGGAACACCGCGGCCGAGACGACGCACACCAGGACGACGGATGCCACTCCCCACCGCCACCCGTGCAGTTCCCCCACCCACCCGGACGCGACGCGTCCCGTGAGACCGCCGACCGTGGTCCCGGCGATGTACGACCCGGCCGCCGCAGCGACCGCACGCGGGTGGATCTCCTCGCTGAGGTAGGCGAGCGCCACCGCGGGCACCGCGCCGAGGGCCAGCCCCTCGAGAAGACGCAGGCCCAGAAGGACGCTCAGCTCGTGCGCGAGCGGGGTGAGTCCGCCCAGGACCGTCGCCGCGATCAAGCCGATGGCCATCGCCGGGACGCGCCCGATCCGGTCCGCGACGACCGACCACGGAATCACCGCCGCAGCGAGACCGAGAGTGGATGCCGATACCGTCAACGCCGCATCCGCCGGCGCCGCGGCGAGATCGGTGGCGATCGCCGGGAGCAGCGCCTGCGTCGCGTACAGCTGGCCGAAGGTCGCCACGCCTCCGAAGAAGAGACCGACCAGAAGACGGCGGTACTCCCGACTCCCCGGCACATGTCCCGCGAAGCCGCTCACTCTTCGACCCTAGTGATCTCTCGACTCCGGGTATGACGAAGCGCCGGTACACACGCCGCTCCCCTGGTGCCCCGGGGGGGTGCGTGTACCGGCGCGAGGTCACGGGGGGGGGGGGGGGAATGTGCCCGTAAAATGCGAAATGGCCACCCAGCGTTGGGTGGCCATTTCGGCTGAAAAGAAGTCCGGCGGTGTCCTACTCTCCCACAGGGTCCCCCCTGCAGTACCATCGGCGCTGAGAGGCTTAGCTTCCG
>CAJYJO010000027.1 GCA_913774845.1 uncultured Microbacterium sp.
GCTCTCTTACTTGAGGAAGTAGATGACGAAGAACAGGGCGATCCAGACGACGTCGACGAAGTGCCAGTAGTACGACACGACGATCGAGGTGGTCATCTCTTTGCGTCCGAAGTTCTTCACGGCGTAGGCGCGACCGATCACGAGCAGGAAGGCGATGAGGCCACCCGTCACGTGCAGGGCGTGGAAGCCGGTGGTGATGTAGAAGGCCGAGGCGTAGGGGTTGGCGCTGATGGGCATGCCCTCGGTAACCAGCGTCGCGTACTCCCACACCTGACCCGACACGAAGATCGCGCCGAGGATGAAGGTGAGGTAGAACCACTCCACCATTCCCCACTTGAGGAAGCCCGTGCGTGCGCCGGTACGGTACGGCTGATACCGCTCGGCGGCGAACACGCCCATCTGGCACGTGACCGAGGACAGCACGAGGATGATCGTGTTGACGGTCGCGAAGGGGACGTTGAGCAGCTGCGTCTCTTCGGCCCACAGGGAGGCGGAGGTGCTGCGCAGGGTGAAGTAGATCGCGAACAGGCCGGCGAAGAACATGACCTCGCTGCCCAGCCACACGATGGTGCCCACGGCGACCGGGTCGGGCCGCTTCACGGCACGCACGGCCTGGGAATACGTCGCTGAGGTCGTCACTCTCCCATTATGCGCGATCCCGGGCGCTCATATTCCCATCCCGAACGTGAGTTATTCCATCGTCGAGACTTAGGGAAGCCTCAGAATCCGCAAGGAATCCCCGGTGCAGACGGACTTCCGCCGCGGTTCGGAAGCGGCGCGGCCCGACGACACGCGTGTGCAAGGATCATGGCATGGCGGAACGCTTCACCTGGCCCGATCTGCTCACCTCGTTGCTGTCCGGCACCGACCTCAGCGTGTCGGAGTCCACGTGGGCGATGCGACAGGTCATGGCGGGCGAGGCGACGCCGTCGCAGCTGGCCGGTTTCCTCATGGCGCTGCGCGCCAAGGGCGAGACGGTCGAGGAGATCGTCGGCTTCCGCGACGCCATCCTCGAGGCCGCCGTGCCGCTGCCCGTGCGCGCGGAGGTCCTCGACATCGTCGGCACCGGCGGGGACCGCTACGGAACCGTCAACGTCTCGACGATGGCGGCGGTGGTGGCGGCGGCATCCGGTGTCCCGGTCGTCAAGCACGGCAACCGGGCGGCGAGTTCGGCGTCGGGCTCCTCGGACGTGCTGTCGTCCCTGGGGATCGCGCTGACCCTCTCTCCCGAGGAGGTGGCCGAGACCCTCGAGCGCACGGGCATCACGTTCGCGTTCGCGTCGGCGTTCCACCCGGGCTTCCGGCACGCGGCTGCCACGCGCGCCGAGCTCGGGGTGCCGACCGTCTTCAACTTCCTCGGGCCCCTGTGCAACCCCGCCCGCGCCGAGGCCAACGCCGTCGGCGTCGCGCACCTCGACCGGGTGCCCTTGATCACCGGCGTGTTCCGCACCCGCGGTGCGACGGCGCTGGTCTTCCGCGGTGACGACGGTCTCGATGAGCTGACCACGACCGGCCACAGCCGCCTCTGGGAGATCAGCCGCGGTGACGTGCACGAGCACGATCTGGATCCCCGGGATCTCGGCATCCCGCTCGCCGACATCGACGACCTGCTCGGCGGGTCTCCGGATCACAACGCGCAGGTCGTGCACCGGGTCTTCGCGGGCGAGACGGGCCCGGTCCGCGACATCGTGCTGCTGAACGCGGCGGCGGGTCTGGTGTCGTTCCGTCTCTTCCAGGACGCGGCCCAGGTGCAGCGTCCCATCCTCGAGCGGCTCGCCGAGGCCATGTCCGACGCGGCGGCCGCCGTCGACGACGGCCGCGCCGAGGCGAAGCTCGCCGAGTGGGTGCGCGCCTCGAAAGAGCTGGCGGAATAGGCCGTGGACCCGCTCGACGCGCTCACCGAGATCGCGTACCTGCTCGAGCGGGAGCGCTCCTCGCGCTACAAGTCGAAGGCCTTCCGCACCGCCGCGGCGGCGATCGAGGGGTTGAGCGACGAGCAGCTCCGCGACCCGGCGCTCCGACGTCGTGCGGGCATCGGCGAGTCCACCTTCTCCGTCATCCAGCAGGCGCTGGCGGGTGAGGTGCCGGAGCGGTTGGAGAAGCTGCGTGCCGAGTCGGCGCCGACAGGGGGTTCGCAGCTGCGCGCTCGCCTGAGGGGCGATCTGCACAGTCACAGCGAATGGTCCGACGGTCTGACGCCGATCGAGGCGATGGTGGACGCGGCGCGCGGCCTCGGCCACGAGTACCTCGCCCTCACCGATCATTCGCCCCGGCTCACGGTCGCGAACGGTCTGTCACCCGAGCGGCTGCGCGCGCAGATGGAGATCGTCCGCGGACACCGCGGCGACGGCTTCACGCTGCTGACCGGCATCGAGGTCGACATCCTCGACGACGGCTCCCTCGACCAGGAAGACACGCTCCTGCATGCGCTCGACGTGGTCGTGGCATCCGCTCATTCCAGACTGCGCATGGAGCGGACGCCCATGACGAAGCGGCTCGTCGCGGCGGCGGGCGACCCGCGCGTCGACGTCCTCGGTCACGTGACCGGCCGGCTCGTCGAGGGTGCCCGGGGGACGCGACCCCCGTCGGAGTTCGACGCGCGCGAGGTGTTCGCGGCGGCGGCGGCCTCGGGGGTGGCGGTCGAGATCAACTCCCGTCCGGAGAGGCAGGATCCGCCCGACGACCTGCTCGCCCTCGCCATCGAGGCGGGGTGCCTCTTCTCGATCGATTCCGACGCGCACGCTCCCGGACAGCTCTCCCAGCTCGACGACGGCGCCGCTCGCGCCGAGGCCGCGGGAGTGCCGGTGGAGCGGATCGTCACGACCTGGCCGCTCGACCGACTGCGCGCCTGGCTCGAGCGGAGCCGCTGAGCGCGCTCAGTCGGGAAGCGCGGCGAGCGCCCTCGTCATCGATGACCCGAGGTTCCAGCGTTCGGCGAGGTGCGCGGCGGCGGTCCGGTTCACGGGGCCGAGGCGGTCGTCGAAGGGCGCGAGCTCGAGCTCGCGGGCGACGCGCACCACGGTCGGGGCCACGTCGAGGTAGTCCGCGGCGGCGGCGATCTTCGCGCGCTGCGCCGGGGTTCCCGCGGTGCCGTCGAGGACTGCGGAGCGGATGCCGTCGAGGTCGCCGCACGCGGTCAGCAGCGACGCCGCGGATTTCTCGCCGATGCCGGCGACCCCGGGCAGTCCGTCGGAGGGGTCGCCGCGCAGCACCGCGAAGTCGGCGTACTGGCGGGCATGCACCCCGTACTTGGCGAGGACGGCCGCGTCGTCGACGAGCTCGAGGTTGCTCATGCCCCGGGCCGTGTAGACGATGCGCACCCCGCGGCCGTCGTCGACCAGTTGGAAGAGATCGCGGTCGCCGGTGACGATGTCGACGGGCACGTCGGCGCGGGTCGCGAGGGTGCCGATGACGTCGTCGGCCTCGTGCTCGGCGGCGCCGACCACCGGGATGCCGAGCACGGCGAGCGCCTCGCGGATGAGGGGGATCTGCGCCTCGAGCGGGTCGGGGACCTCCTCGACGTCGGGCCCGGCGGGCACGGCCTCGACCACTCGGTGCGCCTTGTAGCTCGGCAGCAGCGCGACGCGCCAGGCCGGCCGCCAGTCGTCGTCCCAGCACGCGACGAGCCGCGTGGGCTCGTAGGTCGTGACGAGTTTCGCGATCATGTCGAGCAGTCCGCGCACCGCGTTCACCGAGGAGCCGTCGGCCGCCTTGACCTTGTCGGGCACCCCGTAGAACGCGCGGAAGTACAGCGAGGCGGTGTCGAGGAGCATGAGGCGATCGGTCACGGTCTCGATCCTGGCACGCGGGGTGGTGCGCTGACCTAGAGTGGCCGGATGTCCTTCGGCTCCGCTCCGCGTCGTCCGGCACCGACCGCCGCATGCCCCTGCGGGCGCGCACCGTTCGGCGAGTGCTGCGGGCCCATCCTCGACGGCGCGGCCGCCCCGAGCGCCGAGCGGCTGATGCGTTCGCGCTACACCGCCTTCGCGGTCGGTGACACGGCGCACCTCGCGAGGTCGTGGCATCCGCGGACCCGTCCCGACGACATCGGCGTCGACGAGGCAACGGTGTGGACGGGGCTCGACATCGAGGACGCCGCCGACGACGGTGATGCCGCGACCGTGACGTTCCGCGCCGGGTGGCGCCACGAGGGGCAGCGGGGCGAGCTGCACGAGCGCAGCCGTTTCGTGCGGCGTGCTGGTCGCTGGGTCTACGTGGACGGCGACGTCGACTGAACCGGACCCGTCCGCGGAGGCCGTCAAGCCCGCGGGCCGATCCGGGGACCGTGCGTAGGGTCGGTCGAAGTCGAGCGCGCCCCGAGATGGCCCGCGGCCCGGACGGCGCGGGGATCCTCCCCGGCGATGCCGCCGGCGCCCGAAGACGACGACCCGACGACGGAGGAGGACATGACATGGAACGCATCGTGATCATCGGAGGCCACGGCAAGGTGGCCCTCCATCTCGCTCGGTTGCTGGCGGACCGGGGCGACGAGGCGACCTCGGTCATCCGCGCGACCGAGCAGTCGTCCGACGTCGAGAAAGCGGGCGGAACGCCGCTCGTGCTCGACGTCGAGAAGGCGGACACCGACCGGATGGCCGCGGCTTTCGAGGGTGCCGACGCCGTCGTGTGGTCGGCGGGAGCGGGCGGCGGCAGCGCCGAGCGCACCTACGCGGTCGACCGCGATGCCGCCCAGCGCGCGATCGACGCGGCCGCGAAGGCGGGCGTGCGCCGTTTCGTCATGGTCTCGTGGATCGGGTCGACGCCCGATCACGGCATCGACCCCAGCGACTCCTTCTTCGCCTACGCCGACGCGAAGCTCGCCGCCGACGACCACCTGCGCGCGAGCGAGCTCGACTGGACCATCCTCGGCCCGGGCACCCTTACCACGGACGAGCCCACCGGTCGCATCACCACCGCGCCCCAGGGCAAGGCCGAGGTGTCGCGCGCCGACGTGGCGGCCGTCGCCGCCGCGGCGCTGGTGCAGCCGGCCACCATTGGCCGGTTCATCCGTTTCGGTCAGGGCGAGACCCTGATCGCGGAAGCCCTCGCCGACGGCCCGGACTCCGCCGATAGCGTGGACGCATGAGCTCCCTCAGCGAGAAGGCGCAGTCCTTCGCACAGTTGCACACCGCCCCCGAGATCCTGCGCGTCGTGAACGTCTGGGACGTCGTCTCCGCCCGCGCGATCGCGGCCCTCCCCGAGACGAAGGCCCTGGCCACCGCCGGTCATTCGATCGCGGCCACCTTCGGCTACGAGGACGGCGAGAACATCCCCCTCGAGGTCATGCTCGACATGGTGGGGCGCATCGTCGCCGCCGTGGACCTCCCCGTGACCGCCGACCTCGACTCCGGTTTCGGCGACCCCGGCGAGACGACGCGTCGCGCGATCGGCGTCGGAGTCGTCGGGGCGAACGTCGAGGACCGGGTCAAGCCGTTCGACGAGGCGGTCGCCGCGGTCCAGGCCGTGATCGCCGCGGGCGAGGCGGAGGGCGTCCCCTTCGTGCTGAACGCACGCACCGACGTGTTCGTCAAGGGCGGCGACCGACCGCTCGACGACAAGATCGCGGATGCCGTGAAGCGCGGCCGCGCGTTCCTCGACGCCGGGGCGACCTCCGTGTTCGTCCCCGGCCTGCTGGACGCCGAGACGACCCGTCGACTCGTGGAGGGACTCGGGGAACAGCGCCTGAGCGTCATCGGTTTCCCCGGCGCGCTCACCGCCGCCGAGTACGAGAAGCTCGGCGTCGCGCGCATCTCCTACGGTCCGCTGACGCAGCGCGTCGCGCTGACCGCTCTGCAGGACCTCGCGATCGACCTCTACGACAACGGGGTCATCCCCTCGTCGGTGCGCGAACTCAACTGACCGGGAGCCGGGGCGTCGCGGCGCGGCGCCCCGGTCCGTTCCCGTCGAGCGGCGACGCCGATGCGGCGCGTCGCGCCGGCATCCCGTTCCCGGCGGCGATCGGCGTGCCGGTCAGTCCTCGTCGTCCGGCGCCTCGTCGTCCACGACGATCACGCCGTCGGGCACGGGGTCTCCGAGCAGCGGCTCCGCCGCGAGCGTGAGATCGATGGTCGCGCGCAGGAGGCCGCCGAGGGTGACCGACCGCAGCAGCTCCATCTGATCGAGCTCGCCCAGGGGTGCGATGGCGGCGACCTGCCAGGCGCGCGGCAACGGCTCCTCCGCCAGCTCGACCTCGGGGTCCCACCGCGTCCCACCGAACTGTTGAGCGCGACCCAGGACGCGACGCACGATCCGCTCGGCCTCTTCGAGCAGGGGCAGCAGCGCCTCGTTCCACTCGAGGTCGGGAAGAGCGCGCACGTCGGCCCGCGGGTACGGATCGTCGTCGAGCCACTCGACGATCTCGAAACGCTGGGTTCCGCGGGCGACCACCTGCATCTGGCCGGCCTGGGGGACGACGTGGCTGAGCTGCGCCATGGTGCCGAGCGGGAAGCGCTGGTCTCCGCCGCCGGTCTCGGAGCCCCGTTCGATGAGCACGACGCCGAAGGCGGGGTCGGTCTCGTCGAGCAGACGGCCGAGCATCACGAGGTACCGCTCCTCGAAGATCCGCAGCGCGAGGGGCGTGTGCGGGAAGAGGACGGCCCCGAGGGGGAACATCGCGGTACCCATGCGCCCAGTCAACCAGCGCGCACCGCGGGCGGGGCCGCCCGTCGGCGAATTCGCAGGCCCGGTGTCACGTCGTCTCGTCGCGCAGGGTCTCGTGCACCCGGTGCAGGTCCATCAGGAGCGATCCCACGAGAACCCAGTGCGCCGTCGACGGCGTCCGGATCTGCAGCGGCCGGGTGAGGGCGGGCTCCTCGTCGACGACCCGCTCGGGGCCGGCGTCCAGCGCGAAGGCGAGGCGGACGTCGTGCGCCGCGCGGTGCAGCTGTTCGGCGATCGCCCGGACCGCGGGCTCGTCCACGATGGTGGACTCGTAGCCGTCGTACACGGCGCGGGTCATCCCGATGGTCTGCGTCACGACCGGGCTGAAACGCTCGAGCAGTCCGTCCATCGTGGCGAGCTCGGTGCGGTGCCGACCGCTGCGCGGGTTCAGGGCCAGGGAGTCGGCGCCGTCGCGGATGGCGTCGGCCGCGGCATCCCGAACCGGCCGGAGCAGGCGCGCCTCGAGCAGGAGCCCTTCCAGGGACGCGGGCGTCTGCGGCGTCTCGAGCGCGTCGCCGAGACGTTCGAGAGCCGCCGCCAGCTCTCGTCCGAGCACGTCGACCTTGACGCGGGCGGGAGGAACGAGCACGGGCGGCACCAGTACGGCGTTGACGACGATGCCGATGACGGCGCCGATGAGCGTCTCGAGGACGCGGTCCAGGGCGTAGTTGGGGGTCGCTGTGCCCAGGGCCAGCACGAGGAGCGCGCTGATGGCGATCTGGTTCGTCGCCCCGGGAGAGATGCGCGCGGCCCAGGCCACCAGGAGCGCCACGCCCGCCGACAGCAGCGCGACCCAGGGTTGCGATCCGAACACGAGGCCGAGCAGGGCGGCGATGACCACGCCGAAGATCACCCCGACGCTGCGTTCGACCGCGCGGGTGAAGGACTGATTGATGCTGGGCTGCACCACCAGGAGGGCGGCGATCGCCGCGAAGATCGGCGGCGGGCCCTGCACGAGCCAGCCGGCGAGCAGCCACGCGGCCACGATCGCGATCGCCGACTTCGCGACCTGGAGCAGGGGCACCCGGCGGGCGGCGCGGAAGGTGAAGCTCTCGCGCATCGCGCGGGTGGAGGGGACGCGCACTCTCACGACGTCCGGGCCACGATGTCGGCGGCGTTGTCGGCGACCCACTCCATGAGCGGGATGACGCGGGTCATGAGATCACGCCCGCGTGCGGTGAGGGCGTATTCGACGCGCGGCGGGACCTCCGGGTAGGCGGTGCGCTGCACGAGACCGTCCTGCTCCAGGGTCTTCAGGGTGCTCGCGAGCATCTTCTCGCTGATGCCGGAGACGTTGCGCCGCAGCACCCCCCAGCGCTGGGTGCCGTCGGAGAGGGCGAGCAGCACGAGGATGCCCCACTTGCCCATGACGTGGTCGAGGACGGTGCGGGTGGGGCAGCCGTCGGCGAAGGCGCCGGCGTTCTCGGCCCGGATCTCGGCAAGACTGACGCTCATGTGAGTACCTAACCCGAAAGTGGGTACCTCCATTCCGGAATGCGTCGGCGCGTCGTGGGTTGGACTCGGCGTACCGATCGAAAGGACACCCCCATGACCCTCCTCGTCACCGCCGCCTCCGGTCACCTCGGACGTCTCGTCGTCGACGCCCTCCTCGAGCGCGGCGTGCCGGCATCCGACATCGTCGCGGGTGCGCGCACCCCCGCCAAGGCCGACGACCTCGCCGCCCGCGGCGTCCGCGTCGTCGAGCTCGACTACGCCCGGCCCGAGACGTTCGGCCCCGCCCTCGAGGGCGTGACACGTGTGCTGCTCATCTCGGGCACCGAGCCCGACCGTGTCGCGCAGCACCGGTCGGTCGTCGACGCCGCCCGTGCCGCCGGCGTCGAGCGGCTCGTCTACACGAGCGCCCCGCGCGTCGACGAGGTCGACTACGCCCTCGGCGCAGATCACGAGGCCACCGAGCGGGCCATCGCCGAGTCGGGGGTGAGCGCCACGATCCTGCGCCACAACTGGTACACGGAGAACTACCTCGACGCCGTCGCTCGGGCCGCCGACACCGGTGAGATCGTCGCGGCGACCGGCGACGCGCGCGTCGCGAGCGCAAGCCGTCGCGACTACGCCGAGGCCGCGGCCGTCGCCCTGACCACCGACGACCTGGCCGGGCGCACCGTCGAGGTGGGCGGCGACGTCGCGTGGACCTACGACGAACTCGCCGAGGCCGCCGCCGAGGTGCTCGGGCAGCCGGTGACCTACACGCGGCTCTCGATCGAGCAGCTGACGGAGGGCCTGAAGGCGGCGGGTCTGGATGCCGGCACCGCGGCGTTCGTGGCCGGGATCGACGATGCGATCGCCCGCGGCGCGCTGGGGGAGACCGACGGTTCGCTGTCGCGCATCATCGGCCGCCCGACGACGCCGCTCGTCCAGGGCCTGCGCGAGGGTCTCGCCGCCCGCTGAGCCGCAGAGGCCCCGACGCGCGCGGGAGGGATCCGGTCCCGTTCCCGATCGGACCCTCCCGCGCCCGGTGTCGGCGGTGGGCGTTAGCGTCGAGGAATGGATGCCACGACCGCGACGCGCATGCTCGACGACCGCGAGCGCGAGGTCGAGCACCGGCTGTCGCGCCTGCGCGACGACGAGGCGAGCCTGCGCCGCGATCGGGCGGATGCCACGGCCGACGACGAGCACGACCCCGAGGGCTCGACGCTGTCGGGGGAGTGGGCCCAGGTCGACGCCCTGCGCCGGGGCGCCGAGGCGGAACGGGGCGAGATCGCCGCGGCGCGCGAGCGCGTGGCATCCGGGACCTTCGGCGTGTGCGAGAGCTGCGGGCGTCCGATCGCCGACGCGCGACTCGAGGTGCTGCCCTTCGCCCGACGCTGCATCTCCTGCGCGACCTGAACGCGTGCCCGGAGCGCGGGCGCGCGGCCCGTCGGACGGCCGCTTAGGCTCGAGGCATGGAACCCGTCCTCATCGCGCTGCTGTTCGCCAACGCCGTCTTCAACGTCGTCGTCTGGCCGCGGTTCTACGTCCGTGTGGCCAAGGATCCCCGCGCGAAGAACGCCGCGGGCAAGGCCACACCGTTCCTCATCGTCCACACGGTGCTGATCGGGCTGGCCCTCGTGCTCGCGGTCGCCTCGGTGATCGCGGCGATCGCGGCGATCGTCGGCTGACCGTCCCCAGGCGACGGGCAGGGGCCCGCGGTAGACTCGGGTCCGCGGGACACCCCGCCGCACTCTGTGCAACTACCTACCGGTCCGGCAAGGCGGCACGTTCCATCGCCCCTCCCTGGAGACCCGTTCCATGACAGCGCCCGCCGTCGACCATCGCCCGCTCGTCCACCACACCGGCTTCTGGTACTTCCCGATCGCCTTCGTGGCTCGCCTGCCCTTCGCGATGATGACGGTCGGCGTCCTGGCGCTCGTGGTCGCCCTGCGCGGGTCGGTCGCCCTCGGCGGCCTCACCTCCGCGGCCGTCGGGCTGGGCGTCGTCGTCGCCGGCCCCGTGATCGGCGACCTCGCGGACCGCTACGGGCAGCGGCGCGTGCTGCTGCCGGTGGGTCTGGCCAACGGCATCCTGTTGGCGCTCTTCCCCCTCGTGGTGGGGTACGCGACCTCCGACGTCCTGCTGCTCGGGGCGGCCGTGGCGATCGGGCTGACCGGTCCCCAGACCGCGGCGATGTCGCGCAGCCGCGTGATGGCGCTGATCGGTCTGCGCGTGCACCCCGCGCGGCGTGACCGTACCTTCTCGGGCGCCATGGCGTACGAGTCGGCGGCCGACGAGACCGCGTTCGTGATCGGTCCCTTCGTCGTCGGGGTGCTGGCGGCGGTGGTCGCCCCCTGGGCCCCGATCGTCGGGGCCGCGGTCCTCAGCTTCGTCTTCGTCACTGCCTTCGCCCTGCACCCCACGGGCCGCGCGGTTCCCGAACGTTCGGAGCGTACGGCGATGGCCCCCCTGCGCGAGGTGCTGCACCCGCGCGTGCTCGTGCTCGTGGCGGCCGTGTTCGGCGTCGGCCTGTTCTTCGGCTCGACGCTCACCTCGCTGACGGCGTTCATGGAGGCCCAGGGGGCGCCCGAGGCGGGGGCCCTCCTGTACGGCGTGATGGGCGTGGGCTCGGCGGTGCTGGCCCTCGCGGTCGCCCTCGTCCCCGAACGCTTCGCCCTGCGCTGGCGCCTCGTCCTGTTCGCCAGCGTCCTGACGGCGTCCGCCGGGGCGTACACGGTCGGTGGATCCGTCGCGACGGTGACGCTGGTTCTGTGTCTGATGGGCGTCGGCGTCGGCCCCGCCCTCGTCACGCTGTTCAGCCTGGCGGGGCACCGGGCCCCCCGCGGCCGGTCGGCCTCGACGATGACCATCCTCGCCTCGGCCCTGACCCTCGCTCAGGCCCTGTCGTCGGCGGTGACCGGCGCGGTGGCCGAGAACGTCTCCGTCGCCACCGCGATGCTGTTGCCCGCGGGGGCCGCTCTCCTCGTGCTCGCGATGGCGGCGGTGAACGCCGCGGCCGCACCTCGGTGGGACCGGGCGTTCCCGCCGGCCGGGCTCAGCGCGGCAGCGGATACCGCCGCCGCAGCAGCAGACGCTGGGCCAGAGTCCACGCGGTCGTCACGGTGAGGTAGAGCGCGGCCGCGAGCGGTACGAACAGTGCCACCCCGGCCGTCGTGAACGGCAGGATGCCGAGCATCCCGGTCGTCCAGGCGGGCGTCGACGGATCGACCGCGGGACGCAGGAGTCGTCGCGTGAGCTCCGCCACGCCGGCGATCACGACGACGAGGGTCGCGAAGACGGCGAGGGTCGCGGCATCCACCGTGCCCGCCGACAGGGCGCCGACGAGACTCCGGCCCAGCGGGACGCCGAACACGTCGTGCTCGAGGAGGGTGTTCGCGTGGCCGCCGACCTGCGGGTGGAGGAAGACGGCGTACAACAGGCCGACGACGGGGGCTTGAGCGAGCACGGGGAGGCATCCGGCGACGGGCGAGGCGCCCTCGTCCCGGTACAGCTGCATCGTCTCGCGCTGCAGCCGTTCCGGGTTCTTCCGCCATCGCTCCTGCAGCGCGCGCAGGCGCGGAGCGAGCCGTGCGCGCGTCTGCTCGGCACGCGCCTGCGACACCCCCACGGGGATGAGGGCGACGCGGACGACGAGCGTCACGAGGACGACGGCGACGGCGGCGGCGAGACCGGCGGTGAGGGGTTCGAGCAGCGAGGTGAGGGCGAGCAGGGCTCGCGTGGCGAGGTCGAGGAGCAGAGCGAGGGGCGGAAAGGCGAAGAGGTCCACGGGCATCCCATCAGAGCGAGTGATCACGGGCGGATCGGTCGCGGGGCGCGCCGAGGGTGCGCGGGCGACCGGCGTCGCGGTGTCGCTCGGGCCGTCGCTCCGGCGACGGGGGGAGGAGGCTACGCGACGCGGGTCACGAGCCCCGGGGCTCGAGGGCGCGGGTGACCCGCGGCGTCGGGATCGCTCTGGGAGGGGGATGCCGAGGGGTCGAGCGGCCGTGCCGACCGTGGTGGGGCCGCGGCGACCAGCGCCGGGAGCACGACGAGCACGACGACCGCGGTCAGGACCACGGCCGCGGCGAGGACCACAGCGAGGAGGGGAGTGCCGCCCCCGGGCGTGAGCGCCAGCTCGGCGGTCGCGAGGAGCAGGTTGACGGCGGCGATCAGCGATGCGATCACGAGCTCACCCCCTCCGGCTGAGTACCCACGGTAGCAGCGCTCCTGTCGCTACGCTGTCGCCATGACCACCCTCGTCCTCACCGTCGTCGGCGACGATCGAGCGGGCCTCGTGTCCGCGGTCGCCGACATCGTCGACGCCCACGGCGGCAACTGGGAGAACAGCGAACTCGCCGAGCTGGCCGGGGCCTTCGCCGGGATCATCGAGGTCTCGGTGGCGCCCGACCGTGCCGACAGCCTCCGCGCGGCTCTCGAGGGCCTCGCCGGCACGCTCACCGTCGCCGTTCACGCGGGGGCGGGCTCGGCCGCGACCGCGGGCCGCGCCGTCACCTTCGACGTCGTCGGCAACGACCGCCCCGGGATCGTCCGCGAGGTGTCGGCGGCTCTCAGCGCCCATGGCGCGAGCATCGAGCGCATGTCGACGCAGACGACGGATGCCGCGATGGCGGGCGGGCGCCTGTTCGAGGCCTCCGTCACCGTGACGCTCGCCCCCGAGGTCGCCGTCGACGATCTCGTGGCCGAGCTCGAGCGTCTGGCCGCCGAGATCCAGGTCGACGTCACCCTCGCGGACTGACCCGTCGCGCGCGGGGTCGTCGGCGTCGAGGTGCTCAGGCCCGGCGCGACCGCGACGCGAGGCGGGTGATCGCGCGCCACCCCAGCAACAGGAGGGCGAGGGTGATCGTGGCCACGATGACGAACGCCACCGCCACCCCCTGGCCGCTCAGCGCGCGCAGCACCATGCCCAGGGCGACGGTGATCGCCCAGACGGGGAGGCCGGTCTTCACGAACGCCGTGGGCCGACGCCACGCGCGCGTGACGAGCCAGCCGACCAGCAGCGCCGCGACGAACGGCCACGCGGTGGTGGCGAGCCCCGAGCCGAGGGTGCCGAGCACGTCGCCGTCGTGCGTCGCCCGCCCGATGGCGGCGAAGACGACGACGAGGACGACATCGACGATCAGGGCGAGCACGGGGGAGCGGCGCGAAGAGGACACGCCTCCATTGTCCCGCCCCGGTCGCGGACGTATCGTCCGCGTATCGCGGGGTCGAGACACCCGGGCAACACGGCGCAGCGTGGGATGGGATCTTCCCATCCTGGAGGTCTTCGTGTCCCACCGTCCCCTGTTCGTCCCGGCCCGCGTCCTGACCGCGGGCGCGGTGCTCGCCGCGGTCGTCGCCCTGACCCTCGCGCCCCGCGCGATCGCGTGGCCGGCCCGCACCCTCGTGCTCGAGGCCCTGGACCGCCTGCCGCCGTCGTGGAGCGCGCCGATGGGGGAGGTGGGCGCCGACGTGGCCCTCAACGTCGCGTTCTTCGTCCCGCTCGGTGCGGCGGTCGCGCTGCTCCTGCCGCGGCGGTGGGCGCCGGCATCCCTTCCCCTGTGTGCGCTCGTGTCCCTCGGGGTGGAGATCCTGCAGGCGGGGATCCCCGGGCGCGTCCCGGATGCCGATGACGTGGTCTCGAACACCCTCGGTGCCGCGATCGGAACCGCCCTCGTCATCGCGGCGCGACTGGCCCTGCGCCCGCTCACGCGCAGACGCTAACGCGGCAACCGCAGCCGCGCGTGCAGTCCGCCTCCCGCTCGCGGCCACAGCTCGAGGCGGCCCCGGTGCGCGCGGGCGACCGAGGCGACGATCGCGAGGCCGAGTCCCGTCCCGTCGGCGCGCCCGCGCGTGCGGCCGGCCCCGCGGACGAAGGGCTCGGGAAGAGTCGCGACGAGCTCGCGGGAGAGCTCGTCGCCGCTGTTGAGGACGTCGACGATCACCTCGTCGGGCTCTCCGCTCACCGCGACGCGCACCCAGCCGCCCGGGACGTTGTGCACGAGGGCGTTGCGGACGAGATTGGTCACCGCGTGTCGGACCAGCGTCTCGTCGACCCGCGCGACCCCGCCCGAGGCGCCGACGAGTGCGAGGTCCACGCCCGCGCGGTCGGCCTCGGTCACGACGGCCTCGACGAGGTCGTCCACTTCCGCCGGTTCGAGCGCCAGAGAGTCTTCGCGCGTCGCCCGGGCGAGAGCGAGCAGCGCCTCGGTCAGGCGGATCGCGCGCTCGTTCGTGAGATCGAGCCGGTGCAGCAGCTGCTCCAGGTCGACCCCCGCGGGGTCGGCCCGGGCCACCTCGAGGAGCGTGCGCATCGTGGCGTGCGGGGTGCGCAGCTCGTGCGAGGCGTTCGCGGCGAAGCGCTTCTGCTCGTCGAGGGTCTCCTCGACGCGAGTGAGCATCGCGTCGAAGGTGTCGGCGAGGTCGGTGAGCTCGTCGCGGCGTCCCGGAAGATCCACGCGATACGCGAGGTCGCCGTCGCGCACCGCGCGGGCGGCGTCCGTGATGCGGCGCAGGGGGCGCAGCATCAGCCCCGAGACGAGCCAGCCGCCGGCGAGACCGATGACCGCGAGGGCGAAGACGGCGTACCAGGCGTAGCGG
This sequence comes from uncultured Microbacterium sp., assembly GCA_913774845.1. GTDB lineage: Bacteria > Actinomycetota > Actinomycetes > Actinomycetales > Microbacteriaceae > Microbacterium. The sequence goes on from CAJYJO010000027.1 coordinate 14,689, forward strand.
ACGAACGCCTCGGTCAGATCCCGGCGTCCGGGCGTGAACAGTCCGCTCTCCGAGTAGAGGTTGCCGTCGGGCAGGAACCGCAGCACCAGGAAACCGAGCACGAACACCGCGATCCCCACGATGACGACGAAACCGGCGTAGCTCAGCGTGAGCTTGAGCCGCACCGAGAGTCCGGGCTCGCGCTCACGCATCGGCGGGTCCCATGCGGTAGCCGACGCCCGCGACCGTCTGGATGAGCCACGGCTCGCCCAGGCGCTTGCGCAGCGTCGAGATCGTGATGCGGACGGCATTCGTGAACGGGTCGGCGTTCTCGTCCCACGCGCGCTCGAGCAGGTCCTCGGCGCTCACGACCCCACCGCCCGCCCCTATGAGCACGTGCAGCACGGCGAACTGCTTGCGCGTCAGCGACACGTAGCGCCCGTCGCGGTAGACCTCGCGACGGAAGGGATCGAGCCGGATGCCGTGCAGCTCGAGCACCGGCGGGCTCGCGGCCGCGGGACGACGGGCGAGGGCCCGCAGGCGCATCACGAGCTCGCGCAGCACGAAGGGTTTCGTCAGGTAGTCGTCGGCACCGCTCTCGAAACCGCTCGCCTTGTCGTCGAGGCGATCGGCCGCGGTGAGCATCAGCACGCGCGGGGCGGCCGGCTGCGCGCTGAGGTGGCGGGCGATCTCGTCGCCGTCCGGACCGGGGATGTCGCGGTCGAGAACCACGACGTCGTACGCGGTGTAGCCGAGCACCTCGAGCGCCGTGTCGCCGTCGCCGGCGATGTCGGCCGCGATCGCCTCGAGACGCAGGCCGTCGCGGATGGCCTCGGCGAGGAAGGGTTCGTCCTCGACGATCAGCACGCGCATCCCGTCATCGTAGGCGCGGGCGTGTATCGCGGACGTATGCGCGGCGTCCACCCGGGGTCGACGACCCGCCGTCTCGGTAGCGTGGGCGGATGCCGACCCGACTGCTGCTCGTGGCCGATACTCACGTGCCGAAGCGGGCGCGATCCCTCCCCGCGGCCGTGCGCCGAGCGGCATCCGGGGTCGAGCTGATCGTGCACGCGGGCGACTGGGTGAGCGCGAGCGTGCTCGACGAGCTCGAGTCGCTCGGACCGGTGCTCGGGGTCTGGGGCAACAACGACGGCGACGATCTGCGCTCGCGGCTGCCCGAGGTCGCCCGCGCCGAGATCGACGGGGTACGGGTGGCCGTCGTCCACGAGACGGGGGCGGCGACGGGTCGGGAGAGACGGATGGATGCCGCCTTCCCCGACGCCGACCTCCTCGTGTTCGGGCACAGCCACATCCCGTGGGACACCGTGACCCCGGGCGGGCTGCGCCTTCTCAACCCCGGCTCGCCGACCGACCGCCGGCGGCAGCCCGCCTGCACGCTCATGACGGCGACCCTGGCGGACGGCGAGGTCCGCGACGTCGAGCTGCGCGAGATCTCGCGCGACTGAGGCGCAGTCGCCGCGGATATCGCCGTCTTATCGTCCGCGCCATACGGGATGGCAACCCCGCCCCCGCTGGGCTGGGGGCATGGCATCTTCGGCATCCCGCATCGAAACCCCGTCCCGTCGTCGCGTCGTCCTCCTGGTGGTCGCGGCGGGGCTCGCCGTCGTCCTCACCGGCGTGGCGATGCTCCTCGCGATGGGGACGGCGTCGTCGTTCACGGCGGGGATGACCGCACACGCGCCGTTCGCGCCGACCGAGGCCGACGGCCTGATCCCGGCCGAGGCGCCGCTCACCGTCGACGACGATCGGCACCCCGCCATGACGGGTCTCGACGGCGAGCTGCGAGACGCCCTGCGCGCGGCGCAGGCGGCCGCGAACGCTGACGGGATCGTGTTCGACATCACCAGCGGATGGCGCAGTGCCGACTATCAGCGGTGGTTGCTGGGCGACGCGATCCGTACCTACGGTTCCGAGGCGGTCGCCCGGCAGTACGTCGCCTCACCGGAGGGATCGAGCCACGTCACCGGCCACGCGGTCGACATCGGTTCGCTCGCGGCCCAGCTGTGGCTCATCGAACACGGGCGCGAGTGGGGCCTGTGCCAGACGTACGCCAACGAGCGGTGGCACATCGAGAAGGCCACGGATGCCGGAGGGACGTGCCCGGAGCCGAAGGCCGACGCGCGCGGGTGAACGCCGACGGCGCCGCCCCTCGGGGAGCGGCGCCGTCGGATGCGGTGCTATTCGACGTTCAGCTGTCGCGTCGGGGAGGTCAACGGGCAGTCGAACGGGTCGCGGGCGGCCAGGCCCACGCGGTTCAGATAGGCGATGACGATCGCGTAGGACTGGAACAGCGTCGTCTCGACGTAGGGGACGCCGAGCGTGTCGCAGTGCTCGCGCACGATCAGCCGGGCACGGCTGAGGTGCGGGCGCGGCATGTTCGGGAACAGGTGGTGCTCGACCTGGTAGTTGAGCCCGCCCATGAGCCAGGTGGCCCACCAGCCGCCCGAGACGTTGCGGGAGGTGCGCACCTGCTTGCTGAAGAAGTCGAGCTTGGCTCCCTCGGCGATGACGGGCATGCCCTTGTGGTTGGGGGCGAAGGAGGCGCCCATGTACACGCCGAAGACCGCGACCGAGACGCCGAAGAAGGCGAACGCCAGACCGACGGGCAGGAAGACGAAGATCGGCGCGATGAAGATCGCGTGGCGCAGCGCCAGCAGGCCGAGCTCGGTCCAACGGCCCTTGATGGGCTCGCGCGAGAACAGGTGGCGCAGGGCGAGCACGTAGAGGTTGATGCCCTCGAGCGTCAGCAGCGGGAAGAAGAGGTATCCCTGGCGCTGGGTGATCCACTTCTGCACCCCACGGGCCTTCGCGGCGTCGACGTCGAGGAACGAGATGGTGTCGATCTCGATGTCGGGGTCTTTGCCGACGCGGTTGGGGTTGGCGTGGTGACGCGTGTGCTTCGAGGCCCACCACGACCGGCTCATGCCCACGACACCGTTGCCGATCAGCAGCCCGAGGCGGTCGTTCGCCGGGCCCGAGGCGAAGATCTGACGGTGCGCGGCCTCGTGCGCGAGGAAGGCGACCTGGGTGAAGAGGATGCCGAGGGCGGCGGCGATGAACAGCTGGAACCAGCTGTCGCCGAGCAAGATGAAGCCGGTGATGCACCCGGCGAAGCCGAGCGCGATCGCGATGGCCACACCGAGGTAGAAGCCCGGGGTGCGAACGAGCAGCCCGCTCTCGCGGACGACCTGGGACAGCTCTGTGTAGGCCTTCGCGATCGGGGGGAATTCTTTGGTGCCGGAGTAGGTCTGACGAACGGGGCCGAGACGGGACTCGACGATGGTGGAGGCGATGGACGTGCTCCTCGGGTGGGGGTGACCGGGGTCGGGAGCCGAGGCGGCTACCCGGGCTGCGGCCCACATTACGGGTCGCCGTATGGATGACCCGGAATACATCCACATGTGCAGAAGCCTCACGGGAAACGGACACCTCGACGACCTCTGGAGCAGCTCAGAACGACGAAAGCCGGGGCGCCGCCGAAGCGACGCACCCGGCTTCCGCGGTGCGTGAGCGAAGCTTAGAGGGGGCGGATGTTCGCCGCCTGCATGCCCTTGGGGCCCTGCTCGGCGTCGAACTCGACCTTCTGCGCTTCCGTGAGCTCCTTGAAGCCGTTGCCCTGGATCGCGCTGAAGTGCGCGAACAGGTCGGCGGAGCCGTCGTCGGGAGCAATGAAGCCGTAGCCCTTTTCGGAGTTGAACCATTTCACGGTGCCAGTGGCCATCGTGTTCTTCCTTTATTCATGTTGGGCCGCAGGTGCGGCCGTTGGCGCCGCTCCGACGCGTGCGGAGCGGACGGGGACGCCGCGACACCGTGGTGGTGGCGCGTACGCGATGCCCGTCGACGGCGGCCTGGGCCGCTCCGACGGACGTGTGGATGCCGAGATTCTCGCCGAGCGGACCCTGGGCTTCGTAGCCCGAGGTGCCCGCGCCGACGAAACCGGCATAGTCGGATCCGGCCGTCGCGACGTAGACGTCGAGATCGGCCTGGCGCCACGAGAGCGGCGAAGGGTGAAGCAGAGACACGAGAACTTTCCGCGAGTGCGAGGCGAGGACCGGAGCCGTCGAGCGACGCACGCGATGGTGTGAGGAGGGTTTGCTGTCGGAAACGGCTCGGCGCCGTGCGCCCGGCATCTCAACGATGAGGCGGGCGTCGATGAAGCAAGTCCCAGAACGAATACGGCCACGCTAGCACGGATGACTCGACGACGCCCGGGAGATTTCCGAAGCGGGCGGGAACGGGTGCACTGGCGGGACTCGACCGTTTCGCGCCGCCCGAGAGAGCAGACGGTGCGGCGGACGTCAACACGTAGCGCCGCAGCCGCGCGCGCGCTTCGCTGAGGGTCCCAACCGAAGGAGTCTCATGTCCACCTCCGCGTCCGAACTCGACACGCTCAACGATCTGCTCAAGAAGTTCCGGTTCGCCATGGTCACCACGCGCGCCGAGGACGGTGCCCTCCACGCGCACCCGCTGACGGTGCAGGAACGGGAGTCCGACGGCGACCTGTGGTTCATCGTCGGCACGCACGCCTCGGCGGTCGAGCACGTGCGCCGCGACCCGAAGGTCGGGCTGTCGTTCAGCTCCGACAGCACCTGGCTCTCACTCGCCGGGGAGGCCGAGGTGGTCGACGACCTCGCGAAGCTCAGGGAGCTGTGGTCGACGAGCGTCGAGGCGTGGTTCCCCGACGGGCCGGAGTCGCCCGGCGTGACCCTGCTGCGCGTCGACGCGCTGAGCGGCGAGTACTGGGGAAGCGCGGGCGGACGCCTCGCCACGGCCATCGCGCTGGTGACGTCCAAGGTCACCGGTGAGCGGCCGAAGGGCGGCGAGAACGAGAAGTTCGACCTGCCGCAGTGACGTCGCGCCGGGCCCCGCGCCGCGTGGGCCCGGCGCGGGTCACCCTCCCGACGGGTTGTCGACGGGGGCGTCGCCGTCGTCGATGGTCTCGGGGATCGTGGGAGCGTCGGCGGTCTCGAGCTCGTCGGGGTCGTCGGCGGTGGTGTCGTTCGTGCGGTCCGGTGCGGTGTCCATGGCGCCACCCGAACACGCGGGCCCGGACACCGCGCGGGCCTTGCGCGAACCCGACCGGCGTGTCAGCGCAAGCCCCCGTGGGCGACCGTCCGGCGCTGCGACGATGACGGCATGTCACGACCCGAGGTGCGCTCCAAGCCCTGCGCCTATTGCGGGCGCCCGTTCACCGACCGCAAGCGCTGGAGCGGGCGCGACCAGTGGGACCAGGTGCTGTACTGCTCGCGCGGGTGCCGCGCGAACGCCGCCAAGCAGAGGCGGCGCGTATGAAGGCCGCGCTGATCCTCGCGACCCAGCAGTTCGCGGAGCACCCGTCGTACGACGACGACGACGTCGAGGAGTTCTTCTTCATCGAGTCGGCGCCCCGCTGGCGCAAACTCCCGTACCACCGCCACAAGATCGTGTTGCTGACCTCGGCGATGCGGCACACCGCCGCGCGCCTGGAGGCCGAGGGTCGGACCGTCCGCCACATCACCCTCGACGAGGATCTGACGTTCCGGGCGGGGCTCGAGAAGCTGCTGACGACGCATCGGGTGACCGAGCTGACGTGGATGAGCGACCCCAACCGCCCGGTCGACGAACGGATCGCCCGCATCTGCCAGGCGCACGACGTCGAGACCGATGTGCTCCCGGACGGTCTGTTCCTCACCCCCGAGGAAGACGTCGACGGCTGGTTCGCGGAGCATCCGACGCCGCTCATGGAGGACTTCTACCACTGGCAGCGCCGGCGCACCGGCATCCTGATGGACGGGGGCAAGCCCGCGGGCCGCCGGTGGAACTTCGACGCCGATAATCGCAAGGCCCTCCCGAAGAAGGGCGTGGAGATCCCGCCCCTGCCGCAGCTCGAGCACGACGACATCACCCGCGCGGTCATCGCCGAGGTCGACGAGCTGTTCCCCGACCACCCGGGCAAGGCGGAGGAGTTCTGGCTCCCCGTGACCCCAGAGGAATCACGCGACTGGCTCGACGTCTTCGTCGCCGAGCGTCTGCACGATTTCGGTCGCTACGAGGACGCGATGAAGGCCGACGAGCCGTTCCTCTTCCACGCGATCATCTCGCCGATGCTGAACATCGGGCTGCTCACCGTGGAGGACGTGGTCGCCGCCGCCACGCGCACCGATGCGCCCCTGGCATCCGTCGAGGGGTTCATCCGCCAGGTGATCGGGTGGCGCGAGTACATGCGCGGGATTTACCGCGCGCACCCGGAGCTCGAGCACGTCAATGCGCTGCATCTCGACAAGCGCATCCAGAAGTACTGGTACTCGGGGGAGCGGATGCCGAGCGACCTGCCGATCCCCGTGCGCACCGTGCTGGAGCGCGTCCACCGCTGGGGATACGCGCACCACATCGAGCGGCTCATGGTGCTGGGTAATTGGTTCCTGCTGCAGGGATACGCGCCGCGGCAGGTGAACGCGTGGTTCCTCGCGCTGTTCGTCGACGCGTACGACTGGGTGATGGTGCCGAACGTCATGGGCATGAGCCAGTTCGCCGACGGCGGCTTCGTCGCGACAAAGCCGTACGTCTCGGGAGGGGCGTACCTGCAGAAGATGGGGTCGTGGTGGCCCTCGGCCCAGGATGCCAAGGACTCGGTCTTCACGGACGCGTACTGGGAGTTCCTCGAGCGGCACGAGGACGTGCTGGCCGGCAACCACCGGCTGGGGCTGGCGCTGGCGCAGATGCGCAAGCGGCGCGACGCGAAGGAGTAGTCGAACGGAGGCGGCTGAGCCTGTCGGAGTCACCGGTGGTGTGTGGCCCCCGGTCCCTTCGACAGGCTCAGGGACCTCTGCGGGGGCGGTCGGTCGGGGATGGGCGCGGGAGGTGGCTGAGCTTGTCGAAGTCACCGGGGGTGTGTGGCCCCCGGTCCCTTCGACAGGCTCAGGGACCTCCGCGTGGGCGGTCGCTCATAGACCTCTGCGTGGGCGATCAAGGACCTCTGCGGGGGCGGTCGCTCGGGGACCTCTGCCCTCGTGAGGCTCGGGGTGGCTGCCCGAGCGGCCGCTGAGCCTGTCGAAGCGTCCTCGGTTTCAGCTCTTGAGCTTGTTCAGAGCCGAGCCCTTGTGGGCGGCCTTCGAGCCCGACTTCTCCGACTTCACGATGTAGGCCGGGTCGTCCTCGGATGCCGTGAACTTCTGGCCGTCGTGCTGGAAGTCCTTCGTCTTCTTCTCCACGACCTCGCCCTGGGTCTTGCCCTGCGGGGTGTCCCAGCTGACGCGGTCGCCCTTCGACAGATCCTTCGACATGTTCTCGTTCCTCTCGTCGGTCCCGCCATGCTGTCGAGGCGGGGCGAGTGGCCCCGGGGGATTGACACGGTCGGGGCCCTACGTGGTCGAGATCGATTGCGCAATGCCTCTGCGATGTCGGAGGCCCCGCCTAGCGTCGAGGTGGGTCCTTCGTTCCCCGGCCCACGACGTGAGGAGAGCCATGACCGAGCCGACCACCACGAACGGCGGGGCGCCCGTCGCCAGCGACGAGCATTCCCAGAGCGTCGGGGCCGACGGCTCCATCGCGCTCACCGACCACTACCTCATCGAAAAACTCGCGCAGTTCAACCGCGAGCGCGTCCCCGAGCGCGTCGTGCACGCCAAAGGCGGCGGCGCCTTCGGCACCTTCCGCACCACGGGCGACGTATCGGCCTACACGCGGGCGGCGCTGTTCCAGCCGGGCGTCGAGACCGAGATGCTCGCGCGCTTCTCGTCCGTCGCGGGCGAGCAGGGCAGCCCTGACACGTGGCGCGACCCCCGGGGCTTCTCGCTGAAGTTCTACACGAGCGAGGGCAACTACGACCTCGTCGGCAACAACACCCCCGTCTTCTTCGTCAAGGACGGCATCAAGTTCCCCGACTTCATCCGCTCGCAGAAGCGCCTCCCCGGCAGCCACCTGCGCGACAACACGATGCAGTGGGACTTCTGGACGCTGTCTCCCGAGAGCGCCCACCAGGTCACCTGGCTCATGGGCGACCGCGGCATCCCGGCATCCTGGCGCCACATGAACGGGTACGGCTCGCACACGTACCAGTGGATCAACGCCGAGGGCGAGCGGTTCTGGGTGAAGTACCACTTCCACACCGACCTCGGTCACAAGACCCTCACGCAAGACGAGGCCGACCAGATCGCCGGTCAGGACGCCGACTTCCACATCCGCGACCTGTACGCGGCCATCGAGCGCGGCGAGTTCCCCACGTGGACGCTCAAGGTCCAGATCATGCCGTACGAGGATGCCAAGACCTACCGCTTCAACCCGTTCGACCTGACGAAGGTGTGGCCGCACAGCGACTACCCCGAGATCGAGGTCGGCACGATGGAGCTCAACCGCAACCCGGGCAACTACTTCGCCGAGATCGAGCAGGCGGCCTTCGAGCCGTCGAACTTCGTCCCCGGGATCGACGGCAGCCCCGACAAGATGTTGCAGGCTCGCATCTTCAGCTACGCCGACGCGCACCGCTACCGCGTGGGGACGAACTACCAGCAGCTGCCGGTGAACCGCCCGCACACCGAGGTGCACTCGTACTCGAAGGAGGGCGCGATGCGCTACGAGTACAACCCGCCGGAGGTGCCGGTCTACGCGCCGAACTCGGTCGGCGGTCCCGCGGCCGACCCGCGTCGCGCGGGCGACGGCGGGTGGCACAGCGACGGCGAGCTCGTGCGCTCGGCAGCGACCCTGCACGCCGAAGACGACGACTGGGGCCAGGCCGGAGCGCTCGTGCGCGAGGTCATGTCGGCCGAGGAACGCGACCGCCTGGTCGAGACGATCACCGGCCACGTCGGGGGAGTGACCCGCGCCGATGTGCGCGACCGCGCCGTGCAGTACTGGAAGAACGTCGACGCCGAGATCGGCTCCCGCGTCGAGGCGGGGCTGCCTCCGCTCGAGCGGAGCACGGCGCCCGGCGAGCAGCTCAGCGAGCCGAACCCCGACGGTGATCTCGTCGGGCGTGACGTGGCGGGCCGCGTCTGACCGCCGCGTGAGCGGGCCGGCGGCATCCGTTCGATCGGGTGTCGCCGGCACGCCGTGCGCCGGTACGTCGCCCGCGCCGCACCCGCCATCCGCTGCTCCGGCGCCGCGACCCCGCAGCACTCGACACCGGCTGCTCCGGCGCCCCGCCCGGCTACCGCGCCGCGCGGAGGTCGCTTGAGGTTGCGCACATCGCGCCGATCACGGCGACGCCTCCGGGTGGATGCGCACCACGGCCTGCACCGGCAGATGGTCGCTCGGCCACTGCGTCCCGGTCGGGCGCGGGTCGATGCCCACGGCTCTCACCCCCACGTCGGGAGTCGCGAGCAGGGCGTCGATGCGCCGGGCGCCGACCTTCGGCGCGGCGTAGTTGTTGAAGGTGCCCCACTCGGCGGTGCGGCGGGCGGGGGCGTACGACCACGTGTCGACCAGCAGACCGTCCGCGAACATGGCCGACAGCTCGCCCGAACGCACGTGCGCGTTGACGTCGGCCGTGAACAGCAGGGGGCGCTCGCGCCGGGCGACGAGCTCGTGCAGCCAGGCCGCGGATCGGCGGCGGGCGCGGCGCGAGAACGCGTCGAAGTGCGTGTTGACGAAGGTGAAGCGAGCGTCTGTAGCGAGATCGCGCAGCTGCGCGATGACCGCGGTGCGCGGGATGGTGTTACCCCAGCCCGTCGAGCCGGGGACGTCGGGGGTGTCCGAGAGGGCGACCTGCTCCCAGTCCTCGACCTCGATGCGCTCACGGTCGTAGAAGAGCGGGGTGCCCTCACCGTCGCGGCGGGGACCCCGCCCGAGTCCGATCCGCCCGTAGCCCGAGCCGAGCGAGCTCTGCACCCACTGCGCCTGGTCGGGCATCGCCTCCTGCGTGCCGAGCACGTGCGGCTTGTTGGCGCCCAGGAAGGTGCGCAGCCGCTCCTTGCGCATCGGCCACCGATCGGCCGGCGGCCACGTGATCCGGTCGAAGCGGCGACGGATGTTGAAGCTCATGACGTGCAGCTCGGGCGGCTCGACGCCCGGGAACAGGATGCCGGTCATGAGCGCCCCCGCAGACCCCGACGCACCCACCGCGCCGGGGGGATGTCCGCCGGCCAGTGCGCGAACACCGTGCCGGCGCCGCGGCGGAAGCATCGCGCGAACCGGCGCGGCTCGACCGTGCGCGAGGAGACGCGCATGTGCGCGCCCGGCACCCGGGCGATGCGATGCCGCCGGCCGAGGTGGTAGGCGAGGTCGAGGTCGTCGTGGAGTTCGGGGTCGAGGTGCACCTCGCCGCGGACGTCCTCCCACGCGCGCCGACGGAACGCCATGTTCGATCCCCACAGCGGCGTGTGCCCGAGCGCCGGGGTGGCGAAGGCGGCGTAGGTGCCGAGGAACAGTCGGGCCATCGCCACGCGCCGGCCCGCGGGGCCGTCATGGAAGACGGCGCCGCCGGTCACGGCATCCACGTCCGTGTCCTCCAGCGCCTCGACCATGCTCTGCACCCACGTCGGCGACGGGAGGCTGTCGGCGTCGAGTCGGAGGACGAGCTCGCCGCGCGCGGCGTCGTAGCCCGCGGCCGCCGCGGAGGGGATGCCGCGCTCGCCACAGAACACCACGCGTGCGCCGGCCGCTCGGGCGATCTCGGCACTGTCGTCGGTCGAGGCGTTGTCGACGACGACGATCTCGGTCGGAGCGAGCGTCTGCTCCGAGAGCGCCCGCAGACAGCGCTGCAGATGGACGCCGTCGTCGCGGCAGGGGATGACGACGGAGACGGTGACGGCCGGCATCGCGGGGCCTTGGGGCACGCTTCCTCCCGAGGACGAGTCCTCCCACGCTAGGCGATGGGCGGCGGACGTTTCCCGGCTTGACGCCGGCGCCGTCGATCGACAGCGCGGGGCTTTCGTATCGTGGATGCCATGGCATCCGTCCTCAACGTCTCGGCGTACCTGTTCACGCGCATCGACGACCCCGCGTCCCTGCGGCCGGTCCTGCGCGAGCGCGCGAGCGAGGCGGGGCTGCGCGGGACGATCCTGCTGGCCGAGGAAGGCGTCAACCTGTTCCTGGCCGGCGACGCGATCGCCGTGCGCGGCTTCCTCGACGAGGTGCGCGCGGACGAGCGGTTCCGCGCGCTCGCGGCCAAGGAGAGCTGGTCGGATGAGGTGCCTTTCGGCAGACTCCTCGTCAAGGTCAAGAGCGAGATCATCCGGATGGACCGCCCCGCTGTGCGCCCGCAGGACGGTCGTGCCCCCGCGGTGACCCCCGACACACTGCGCCGCTGGCTCGACCGGGGAGCCGACGACGAGGGCCGCGAGGTGGTGCTCGTCGACACCCGCAACGCGTTCGAGGTCGACTACGGCACCTTCGTCGGCGCGAAGGACTGGCGGATCGAGAGGTTCACCCAGTTCCCGGATGCCGCGGACTCCCACCGCGACGAGCTGGAGGGCAAGACCGTGGTGAGCTTCTGCACCGGCGGGATCCGCTGCGAGAAGGCGGCGCTGCACCTGCGCGCGCAGGGCGTCGACGCGTACCAGCTCGACGGCGGGATCCTCGGCTGGTTCGAGGCGCAGGGCGGGGCGCACTGGACCGGTGACTGTTTCGTGTTCGACGGGCGCGAGGCGCTCGACCCCGCGCTCGCCGCGCGCGCCGGGGCCTGACGTGCTCTGGGATCAGCACGCCTGCGTCGAGCTCGTCGAGACCGCCGACCTGGGCGACCTGCGGCGCTATCGCGCGGCCGGCGGGGGCTTCGTCTCGGTCAACGTCGGTTTCTCCCCGCACGCGCCCGAGCTCACGGCATCCCTCCTCCGTTCCTTCCGTGCCCAGGTCGACGCGATCAGCGGGCTGGAGCTGGCAGCCACGGTCGCCGACATCGACCGCATCGCCGCTCGGGGCGACACGGCCGTCGCCTTCGACCTCGAAGACAGCGGTCCGCTCGGCGGCGATCTCGGCGCAGTGGCCGCCCTCGTCGACCACGGGGTGCGCACCCTCGGCCCGACGTACAACCACGCCAATCGCGCGGGCGGCGGATGTCTCGACGCGACCGACGACGGCCTGACCGCCTGGGGCCGCGACCTCGTCGCCGAGCTGAACGTCCGCGGCATGGTTCCCGACGGCTCGCACGTCGGCGCGCGCACGACCTTCGACATGTGCGCGGTCTCGACCCGGCCCGTGGTGTTCAGCCACTCGAACATGCGCGCCGTCTGGGATCACCCCCGCAACATCACCGACGATCAGGCGCGCGCGGCGGCCGAGACCGGCGGAGTGGTGGGAATCACGGGCGTGGGCATCTTCCTCGGGCCGAACACCCCGACACTCGAGGCGATGGTCCGCCATCTCGAGCACGCCGTCGACGTCGTCGGCATCGACCACGTGGGGGTGAGCACCGACTTCTCGTTCGACGGGGACACCTTCCGCGAGGAGATCGCCCGCACGCCCGAGCTCTACGACGAGAGCTACACCCGGTGGGGCCTGCTGGAGTGGATGCCGCCCGAGACCTTCGTCCAGCTCGGCGCGGCGCTCGCCGCGCGAGGATGGAACGACACCGACGTCGCCGCCGTGCTGGGCGGCAACTTCCGCCGCGTCGCGGCCGAGAGCTGGGAGCCCCTGACATGACCGACCTGCAAGACGGCGCCGTCCTCCGCCCCGCGCGAGCGGGAGACGAGGAAGGCATCCTCGCGTGCATCCAGGCTCTCGCCGACTACGAGCGGGAACCGGATGCCGTCGACAACACCGCCGAGATGATCACCGGGACGCTGTTCGGTGACGACCCGCGCGCGTTCGCCTTCGTCGTGGAGAAGGAGGGGGAGATCCGCGCCATCGCGATCTGGTTCCTCACGTACTCGACCTGGACCGGCCGCCACGGCATCTGGCTCGAAGACCTCTACGTGCACCAGCAGTACCGCTCGAACGGCTACGGCGTCGCCCTGCTGGCCGCGCTCGCCGCGGAGTGCCTCGACAAGGGGTATCCGCGACTGGAGTGGACCGTGCTCGACTGGAACGAGCCCGCGATCGGTTTCTACCGCGCGCTCGGTGCCGAGGCGATGGACGAGTGGACCACGCGACGGGTGACCGGCGAGGCGCTGACGGCACTCGTCGCCCGGGCGCGCTGATCCCTCGAGAACCGAAGCGTCAGGGTGATCGCGGGCCGCAGAACGGGATGACCGGGTACCGTCGAATCCTCGGTGTTCACGACCCTCCTGGAAGGAGTCCGTCCGTGCGCTTCCACGAGACGCTCGTCGGACCGCGATGGCTCGCGACTGCGGGCGCGCTCACTCTGGCGTTCGTCGCGGTTCTCGCCGTCATCGCCCTGCCCGTGATGATCGCGCGAATCGACCGGGTCGGGATCGGCACTCTCGTGGTGTGCGGCGTCGGACTCGTCGCTGTCGTCGGGGCGGGGGCCATGGGGCTCGCTCGACGGATCATCGTCATCGTGGACGACACTCACGTCGACGTGCGTCTCGTGCCTTTCCGTGTGATGCACCTCCCGCGCGAACGAGTCACCGAGGTGCGGGTCTGCGAGGTCCATCCGGCGATGGCGGGCGGCATCGGTTGGCGCATCGTCGGCCGTCGCCGCATCGCGCTGTGGTCGGCCGGCCCCGCCGTGCGTCTCACCCTGGAGGACGGGTCCCTCCGGATCCTTCAGACGTCCCGCGCGGAAGAGCTGCGTTCCGCGATCTCAGCCGGCCACGTCGGCGAGGACGGCCTCGGCCGCGCGCTCACCTGACACCAGCGCCCCTTGGATCGACGCGGTGTCGCGGTGGTCGCCCGCGACGTACCGGCCGTCATCCAGACGGACGGGGCGACGAAGACGCAGCGGCGGGTCCTGCGCGGGCAGGGCCGCGGCGATGTCGTCGCGGCGCAGCAGTCGCCACGGCCGGGTGTCGGCATCCCAGATCTTGGCGAGTTGTCGACGGATGCCGTCTTCCGACGCCTCCGTGGGCATCACGCACGTGGCCTGGATGAGGTGCTGCCCGCGCGGCGCGTAGGTGGGGGCCGTGTTCGTCATGACGGCCGTGTTGGCGATCGGCCCGCGTCGGCGCCCGTCCACGCGCAGAGCCGCGTCGGGGGAGGGCGCGGCGTCGGCGGCGAACCACCACGTCTGCAGGCCGCGCGGACGCGGGAGGGGGACGTCCAGTGCGGGATCAAGCCCTGTGGCGACGACGATCGTGCGCGCGGTCACCGCCTCCCGTCCCTCCACGCCGACGTGCCAGCCGCGGGCCCGGCGACGGGTCGACACCACCCGGTGACCGAGACGGATGCCGGCTCCCGCGCGGCGCGCGGTGTCGGCGAGCTGGGCGGGGAGCGCGCCGATGCCGGCGGCGGGAACCCCCGGCCGTCCGAGGGCGAAGCTGCGCACGAGAAGTCGCACGAAGGCGTCGCTCGTCTGCTGCCGGTCGTCGGCGACGACCCCCGACAGGAACGGCTCGAGCACCGCCTCGCGCAGGGGACCGCGCACTCCGGCGCGATCCCAGCCCTCCTCCAGTGCGACGCCGCCTGTCTTCGCGGCGCGAGCCGTCACCAGCGCGGGGCCGGCCCAGCGAGCGAGGGCGACGAGGTCGGCCGGACGCACGAGACCGCTGCGCAACGTCTCGCCGATCGAGCCGGGGTGACGCAGGGGGTGCGCGAGGCGCGCGAGCCGGTCGTCGAGCCGCACGCCGACCGCCACCGGGAAGCGCCGCAGCGCGAGGGCGTCGACGTCGACCCAGCGCCGCACGGCCGGGTAGGCGGGGTTGAGCACGTGGAAGCCGAGGTCGAGGCGGAACCCGTCGACGATGTCGGTGCGTTCACGCCCGCCGACCGCGTCGTTCGCCTCGAGCACCACGACGTCGCGTCCGGCCTCGGCGAGCCGGGTGGCTGCGCGGAGTCCCGCCAGCCCCGCTCCCACCACGATGACGTCGTACTCGCTCATGCGGCGAGCCTAGGCAGCAGAGCACCCGAGGCGGTGGGGGTTGCGGGGGTCAGCGAGGCGGCGCGATTGCCGCCGCGACGCTGTCGAGTGCCCCGGGCACGAGCGAGAAGTAGGCCCAGGTGCCGCGCTTCTCGCGGTTGAGGATGCCGGCATCCACCAGCACCTTCGTGTGGTGCGACACCGTCGGTTGCGACAAGCCGAGAGGCTCCTGCAAGTCGCACGCGCACGTGGCACCGGCGTCTTGGGCGGCGATGATCGACACGATCCGCAGACGGGCGGGATCGGCGAGCGCCTTCAGCGTCCTCGCGAGGCTCTCCGCCTCCGCAGGCGCCATCGCGGCGTCGCCCGAGGAGACGCAACAGGGAGCGTCGAGCACGGGGAGGGAGGTTCCGGGGGTCATGGCATCCATCATTCTCTGTGTATCGATGAAGGTCAATATTGACGTATGTCGATGTCCTGAGTCATGCTGTTCCCGTTCGCCCCGACCGAAGGAAGCGCCATGTCCGACACCGCCACGATCCTCTTCGTCTGCGTGCACAACGCCGGCCGCTCGCAGATGGCCGCCGGCTACGCCCGCGCCCTGGGCGGCGAGCGTGTCCGCGTGCTGTCGGGCGGGAGCGCGCCGGGCGACGCCCTCAACCCGATGGCGGTGGCCGCGATGGCCGAAGAGGGGATCGACATCAGCGCCGAGGTGCCGCAGCTGCTGCTCACCGACGACGTCCGGGCCTCCGACGCGGTCATCACGATGGGCTGCGGAGACGCCTGCCCGATCTTCCCCGGCAAGCGCTACGAGGACTGGGAACTCACCGACCCGGCAGGCAAGGGGCTCGACGAGGTCCGTCCCATCCGCGACGACATCAAGGCGCGGGTGGCCACGCTGCTGCGCGAACTCGGGGTCGACGCATGAGTCTGACCCTTACGGTCCCGCCGCGGTCGGAGGTTTACCGACGTGCGGACCTGCCCGTCGCCGTCATCGGTGCGGGCCCCGTGGGACTCGCGGCCGCCGCTCACCTGCTCGAGCGCGGGCTGCCGGTCGTCGTGTTCGAGGCGGGCGACACCGCCGGCGCGGCCGTTCGCACCTGGGGGCACACGCGCCTCTTCTCACCGTGGCGCTACGTCGTCGACCCCGCAGCTCGCCGTCTGCTCGAGGCCGAAGGATGGAGCGCCCCGGATGCCGAGGGCCTGCCCACCGGAGACGAGCTGGTCGACGGCTACCTCGAACCCCTCGCGCGCACCGCCGCCTTGGCATCCGTCATCCGGTACGGCACGCGCGTCGAGGCCGTGGCCCGCCAGGGCATGGATCGCACCCGCTCGGCCGGTCGGGCGGCCATCCCCTTCGTCTTGCGACTGCACACGGAGGAGGGCGTGACGGATGCCACGGCTCGCGCCGTCATCGACACCTCGGGCACCACGAGCTCGCCGCGGTCGCTGTTGTCGTCGGGTCTGGCGCACGACGACCTCGGTGATCGCATGACGACGGCGCTTCCCGATGTGCGCGGACGCGACCGGGCGCGCTTCGCCGGCCGGCGCGTGCTCGTCGTCGGCGCGGGGCATTCGGCGGCGAACACCCTGATCGCTCTCGCCGCGCTCGCCGCAGACGAGCCCACGACGCGCATCTCGTGGGCCGTCCGCAACGAGGGAACCGCCCGCCTCGCCGCCGATGCGGCCGACGACCTCGCCGCGCGCGGACGCCTCGGTGCGGCGGTCCACGACCTGGTCGACGATGGTCGTGTCGAGCAGATCGCCTCGTTCGAGATCGACGACGTGCGGCTGTCCGGCGACGGCGTGCGCGTCAGCGGCCGACGAGCGCGAGAGGCGTTCGCCCTCGAGGTCGACGTGGTCGTCAACGCCGCGGGGTTCCGCCCCGACCTGTCGATGCTGGCGGAGATCCGCCTGGGTCTCGACGAGATCATCGAGGCGCCGCGGGCCCTCGCCCCGCTGATCGACCCGAACCTGCACTCGTGCGGCTCCGTGCCACCTCACGGGGTCGCCGAACTGACGCACCCCGAGCCCGACTTCTACCTCGCGGGCATGAAGTCGTACGGGCGGGCGCCCACCTTCCTGCTGCTCACCGGGTACGAGCAGGTGCGGTCGATCGCGGCGGAACTCGCCGGCGACAGGGCGGCGGCACGGCAGGTTGATCTCGTGGTGCCCGAGACGGGCGTCTGCACGACCGACGCCGGGTCCTGCTGCGCGTGAGCGTGTCGCTGCGCCCACTCGCCGCGGAAGACTGGCCTGAGGTGCACCGCATCTACGCGGAGGGCATCGCGACGGGTCACGCGACCTTCGAGACGGAGCCTCCCGCGACGTGGGGCGCGTTCGACGCGGCGAGGCTCGACGCGCATCGCTTCGTCGCGGTCGTCGGTCACCGGGTCGTCGGCTGGGCGGCCGTCTCCGCGGTGTCGTCGCGACCCGTCTACCGCGGAGTCGTGGAGCACTCGGTGTACGTCGAGGCCGACGCCCGCGGCCGAGGGATCGGTCACCTGCTGCTCGACGCCCTCATCGCTTCGACCGAGGCCGCCGGCGTCTGGACGATCCAGTCGACGATCTTCGCCGACAACCACGCCTCGCTCGCCTTGCACGCACGCCACGGGTTTCGCACCGTCGGCGTCCGCGAGCGCATCGCCCGCGATGCTACAGACGTCTGGCGCGACACGGTGCTGATCGAAAGACGCAGTCCCACTGTCGTCTGACGCGAGAAAGGGCCCGGATGCCATGGCATCCGGGCCCTCGTTCTCGACCTACGCGGAGGCTTCCTCACGCTTGGGCAGCACCCAACCGGGGCGCACGAAGTGGCACGTGTACCCGTTGGGGATGCGGACCAGGTAGTCCTGGTGCTCGGGCTCGGCCTCCCAGAAGGGGGCTTCGGGCTCGATCGTGGTGACGACCTTCGCGGGCCAGATGCCCGACGCGTCGACGTCGGCGATCGTGTCGCGCGCGACCTTCTCCTGCTCGGGGGAGAGGGGGAAGATCGCCGAGCGGTAGCTCGTGCCGACGTCGTTGCCCTGACGGTTCAGGGTCGACGGGTCGTGGATCTGGAAGAAGAACGCGAGGATGTCGCGGTACGAGGTCTGCGTGGGGTCGAAGACGATCTCGACGGCCTCCGCGTGACCGGGGTGATTGCGGTAGGTCGCGTGGTCGTTCTGACCGCCGGTGTAGCCGACGCGCGTGTCGAGCACGCCGGGCTGGCGGCGGATGAGGTCTTCGACGCCCCAGAAGCAGCCGCCCGCGAGGACGGCGGTCTCGGTGCCGGGACGGCGGGTGATGACGCCTGCGTCGGTGGGTCCGCTGGTCATGGTGTCGCTCCTTTTGCGGTTGCGGGTGCGGAAGGGAAAGAGGTTCATGAGGCTCGGCTCTCGCGGAACAGGGGCAGGTACGCGCCGTAGCCCTGCTCTTCGAGTTCGGCGACGGGGACGAACCGCATCGCGGCCGAGTTCATGCAGTATCTCAGCCCGCCGCGGTCGCGGGGGCCGTCGTCGAACAGGTGTCCGAGGTGGCTGTCGGCTCCCGAGGAACGCACCTCGGTGCGCGTCATCCAGAGCGAGCGGTCGGTCTTGTTCACCACCGCGGCGTCGTCGATCGGCTGGGTGAAGCTCGGCCAGCCCGATCCGCTCTCGAACTTGTCGGTCGAGCTGAATAGCGGCTGTCCCGAGACGACATCGACGTAGATGCCGTCCTCGTGGTTGTCCCAGTACTCGTTGCGGAACGGCGGCTCGGTCGCGTCGTCCTGCGTGACGGCGAACTGGCGGTCGGTGAGACGGCTCAGCGCCTCCGACGTCTTCCGGTACTCCGTGCTCACGGTGCGTGTCCCTTCGTCAGGTCGCCCGGTGTCGGGCGTCATGGAGAAGAACGTCGAGCCCGCCGGTTTTGGTCCCGTGGGACTGGGAGCGGGCTGTGAGTTCTTTCCGGCCCCGGATGCCGGCGGCAAGCCCCCGCGTTCACGTTGGTGCCCGCATTAGCGTGGCGTTATCGATCAGGAGGTTCGCATGACCCGCACCATCGTCATCACCGGAGCCAGCGACGGCATCGGCGCCGCGTCCGCGAAGCAGCTCGTCCAGGTGGGCGAGGAGGTGGTGGTCGTGGGACGCAACCCCGACAAGACCGCTCGCGTCGCGCGTTCGCTCGGGGTCGACTCCTTCGTCGCCGACTTCACCGACCTGGCGCAGGTGCGAGAGCTCGCGGCATCCCTGCTCGAGAGGTACCCCCGCATCGATGTGCTCGCCAACAACGCCGGCGGCGTGTTCGGCGAGCGCACCCTGACGAAGGACGGCTACGAGACGACCCTCCAGGTGAACCACCTGGCGCCGTTCCTGCTGACCAACCTGCTGCGGGAGCGTCTCGTGGAGTCGGAGGCCTCGGTCATCCAGACCTCGAGTGCCGCCGCCAAGCTCTTCCCGCGGTTCGACATCGACGATCTGCAGGGCGAGCGCCGCTATTCCTCCACCGCCGCCTACGGGAATGCGAAGCTCGCGAACGTGCTGTTCACGAAGGAGCTGAATCGCCGGTTCGGCGACGCGGGGCTGTCGGCCGTGGCCTTCCACCCGGGCGTCATCGCCTCCAACTTCGGGTCGACCAGCGACGGGCCGTGGAAGTTCCTGTACAGCGGCCCGCTCGCCGAGCGTCTGATGACCTCGACCTCGGTCGGCGGGGCGCGCCTGACATGGCTCGCCCTCGGCAAGCCCGGCGTGGACTGGACGCCCGGCGGGTTCTTCTCGAACAACAAGCCCGCGAAGACCAACCGTCTCGCGGACGATCCCGTTCTCGCTCGGCAGCTGTGGGAGCGCAGCGAGGTGCTCGTGGGTCTCGGAGGCTGACCGACGCCGGAGGTCGCCGGACTTGCGTGCGGGGCGAGAGCGCCCGACGGACGAAGCGTGCGGCTGACGCGACTCGCGACCGCGAAGGTCGGGTCGCAACGCCCGGCCCGTCGGGTGCCCGTCCTCGGGGCGATAGATGAGGAAGCTTCGTGTTCCCTATGCGTCGCCTCCGATGGACGCTTTCTTGGAGCCGTCTGGGGGGCGCATCGGCACGCTGAGCGCATGACCGCAGCCCCCGTCCTCGCCCTCTCGTCCGCCCCCTCCGCCCACCGGCCGCGCCGCTCGGTGAGAGGTCGGCAGCTGTGGTGGCTCGGAGCCGTCGTCGTCATCTGGGCGACGAGCCTCGTCGTCCTCGCCGTGTGGGTCGCGGGCGGGGAGGTGCAGTCGCTGCTCGCCGGGAGAGCGGATGCGCTGAACTCCGTCGGTCGCGCCGCGGGGCTGGCATCCGCCAACCTCCTCTTCTCCCAGGTGCTGCTCATGGCGCGCGTGCCGCTATTCGAGCGCGGGTTCGGTCGCGACGGCATCACCCGCATGCACCGCATCGTCGGCTTCTGGTCGTTCGCACTGTTCATCGCGCACATCGGGCTGCAGATCCTCGGTTACGCGGCGCAAGCGGGCATCGACCCCGTGGCACAGGCGTGGCAGTTCGTATGGGACTACCCGGGCATGCTGCTGGCGACCGCGGGCACCGGCCTGCTGCTTCTGGTCGTGGTGACGTCGGTGCGCAAGGCCCGAAAGCGCCTGCGGTACGAGTCGTGGCACCTGCTGCACCTCTACGGCTACCTCGGCGTCGGTCTCGCCATTCCGCACATGCTGTGGACGGGCGCCGACTTCACCGGGTCGCCCGCCGCCACCGTGTACTGGTGGGCGATGTGGGGAGGGACCGCGGCGACGGTCATCGTCTTCCGGCTCGGGCTTCCCCTGGCGAGGTCTCTGCGCCACGGCATCCGGGTCCGTGCCGTCGAACGCGACGGGCAGAGTGGCGTCTCGGTGCGCATGACCGGTCGCCGGCTCGACGCGCTGAAGGCGCGCGGCGGACAGTTCTTCGTCTGGCGTTTCCTCGACGGGGCGGGCTGGACGCGCGGGCACCCTTTCTCTCTCGCCACCGATCCGGCGAACGGTGAGCTCGTCATCTCGGCCCGCTTCGTCGGCGACGGCACGCAGCGGCTCGCCGCGCTCCGCCCCGGCACGCGCGTGCTCATCGAGGGCCCCTACGGCACGATGACCGCCGACGAGCGCCGCGGGGGACACCTGCTCATGATCGGCGCGGGAGCGGGAGTCGCGCCCCTGGTCGCGATGCTCGAAGAGGCCGACTGGGCTCCGGGCGAGGCGACGCTCATCGTGCGCGACCACACCGCCGCCGACGCCCTGCGCGCCGAGGCGATCGACCGCCTCGTGCGGGAGCGGGGCCTGCGCCACGCGCCGCTGCCCGGCCGTCGCGCCCTGACCACCTCGTCGTGGTTGCCGACCTCGCACGCGCAGTGGGCGGGCGCCGACCTCATCCGCTACGTCTCTCCGCGGCCGGCGGACACCGACGTGTTCCTGTGCGGTCCGCCGTCGTGGATGGATGCCGTGCGCGCCGACCTCCGTCGCGCCGGGGTCCCCGCCGAGCGCGTCCACCTCGAAGCCTTCACCGTCTGAGGAGAACCCGATGAAGAAGATCGTCTACGCCCTCATGGCCACCGTCACCGGCCTCGTGCTGCTGTTCAGCTACCGCACCTCGCTCACCCCCGAGCCGGCCGGCGCCCTCGCCGACGCCCCCTCGTCGGGTGTCGCGGCGGTTCCGAAGGCCCCGACGTCCACGCCGAGCCCGTCGGCATCCGCCCCCGCCCCTCCGGGATCCACCTCGAGCGGCTCGACCTCGTCGGGCTCGAGCGCCGCGGCTCCGCAGACGTCGTCGAGCGGCCTCGCCGACGGCACCTACACGGGCCAGGCGGTGAACACCCGCTACGGGCCGGTGCAGGTCCGGGTCACCGTGTCGAGCGGGGAGATCACCGACGTGGAGGTGCCGCAGTACCCCTCGGAGAGCGGTCGCGACCAGCAGATCAACTCGCGCGCGCTGCCCGTGCTGGTGACGGAGACCGTGCGGGCGCAGAGCGCCGAGGTCGACATGGTCTCGGGCGCGACCTACACCAGCACCGGGTACCGCACCTCGCTGCAGTCCGCCCTCGACCAGGCCCGCGCGTGAGCGGCGGCTTCACCGTCGTGGAGCCCGTGATGGGGACCGTCGCCTCGATCACCGTCGTTGGCGAGCGCACGGGCCGGGTCGAGCGGACGATCGCCGCGTGCGTGGCGCGGCTGCGAGACGACGAGCGGGTGTTCTCGACGTACCGCGACGACTCCGACATCTCGCGGCTGCGCGACGAGGGCCTCGAACTCGGCGACCTCGATCCGCGCGTGACCGAGGTGGCCGAGCGGTGCCGTGATCTGCGCGAGCGCAGCGGCGCGCGCTTCGACGCGCACTGGCGCGGATGGTTCGACCCGACCGGCTACGTCAAAGGATGGTCCACGGATGCCGCGAGCCGGGCCTTCGACGATCTCCTCGCCGAGGGGGTGATCCAGGCGGTGGGCGTCAACGTGGGCGGTGACATGCGCGTGCGCACCGCCCCGACGAGCGAGCACGTGTGGCGGATCGGCATCGCGCACCCCACCCACGAGGGCGAGCTGCTGGCCACGGTCGAGGTCGTCGACGGGGCCGTGGCGACCTCCGGCACCTTCGAGCGCGGCGCGCACCTCGTCGACCCGCGCACGGGTGTGCACCTGGCGGGTCCCGTGAGCGCGACCGTCATCGCCGACGACCTCGCCACGGCCGACGCGTGGGCGACCGTGGCGGCCATCGCCGGGGTCGACGACCTCGACTGGATGCCGGCGGCCCCCGTGGCATCCGGGATCGTCTGGGAGCGCGGCCGCACGCGCCGCTTCGCCGGCCGGGTCGAGGTGTCGGCGTTCCACGACGCGCTCGCCGGCTGAGCCCGGGCCGCGTCCGCTCGGGCGATGCGCCGTCCGCTCACCGAGCGCGGGGGAGGCGCAGTGCGAACACCGTGCCCCGCGGAGAGGTGCGCTCGACCTCGATGCTGCCGCCGTAGCGGGTCGCCGCCTCGCGGACGAGCGCCAACCCCAACCCGAAACCCCGGCGTCGACCGGACTCCTCACCCCGGGCGAATCGCTCGAAGATGCGCGGCAGGTCGTCGTCCCGGATGCCGCTTCCCCCGTCCTCCACGCGGATGACGACGTCGCGACCGTCAGCGTCGGCGGTGACCGTCACCTCGGAGCTCGCGGGCGTGTGCCCGATGGCGTTGTCGAGCAGGGCGATGCACATGCGCACGACGGTGACCGCGGGCACCGCGACGGTCGCGCTCGTCAGCTCGCCGGGGCGGAGGCGCACACCCGCGTCGCTCGCGAGCGCGGCGAGGGCAGCGATCGCCGCGCGCACGCTGTCGTCGACGCGTGCGCTGCCCGTGTGCACCTGGCCCTCGGCGGTGAGCAGCATGTCGGCGAGCACGTCGTCCATGATCTGCGCATCTCGGCGCAGCTGATCCAGCGGTTCATCGGCGGGTTCGCCGCGGTGCAGACGTCGCTGCACGATCTGGATGCGGCTGGTCAGCGCGGTCAGCGGTGTACGCAGTTCATGGCTCGCGTCCGAGACGAACGCGCGCTGTCGGCGAAGGGCCTCATCGAGCGGGCGCACCGACCAGCGGGCCGCGGCCCAGCCGACCAGACCGAGCACCACGACCCCGACGAGACCGAAGCCGATGACCCACGGCAGCACGTCGTCGAGGTCGACCACGAAGCGATCGCCCAGGGGGGCGCCGCCCGGAGCGCGCCGACCCCCGCCCTCGGTGCGGGCCTGCGCCACGAGAACGGCGACGAGGATGCCGACCCCCACCGCGATCGCGACCGCGGAGGCACCCGCGACGAGGGTGCCCACCCGCAGCGCGGCCCGGCGGACGACGCGGCGGTCGTCGTCGGCGCTCACCGCTCGGCCCCCGCGCGATAACCGCGCCCGCGCACGGTCTCGACGACGTCGGTCGCGGTCTTCCGGCGCAGGTAGTGCACGTAGGTGTCGACGGTGGTCACGGCATCCGGCGCGGAGAACACCGCGCGGGCGATCTCCTCTCGGGAGAAGACGTGGTCGGGGCTGCGCGAGAGCAGCTCGAGCACGGCGTTCTCGGTCGAGGTGAGCGAGACGCGCTCGCCGGAGGGCCCGTAGGCCACGGCCGTGTCGGGGAGGTACGTCCACTCGGCGACGCCGCGGCGCCGCCCCTCGGCCCGGAAGGCGCGCCGCAATGCCCGCAGCCGCGCGAGGAGCTCGTCGTAGTCGAAGGGCTTCAACAGGTAGTCGTTCGCCCCCGCGTCGAGTCCTTCGACGCGGTCGGCGACGGCCCCGAGGGCGGTCAGCAGGAGCACGGGGGTGGTGATGTGGGCGGTACGGAGATCTCGCACGATCTCGGCTCCGTCGCGACCCGGCAGGCGCCGATCGAGCAGGATCACCTCGAAGCTCTCCCGCAGGGCGCGCTCGCGACCGGCGGTGCCCTCGCTCTCGTGGACGACGTCGTAGACCTCGCCGAGCACCTCGATCGTCATCGCGGCGATCTCGGCGTCGTCCTCGACGTAGAGCAATCGCGGCCTCGGCGCGACGGCCTCGCTCACTGCACGCCCGCACGCGGCGGGCGCACGTTCCACCCGAACCGTTCGAGGGCGTCATGCAGGCGCCGGGCCTGCGCCCACGCGATCTCGGCCGAGACGTCGGAGTACACGTCGATCGCGAAGGGCGGAGGATCGGCGAACTTCGGGATCTCGACCTCGGCCCACGCGTGCGGCGCGAGCCAGACGCGGGGACTCATCGTGCCCGCGCCGTCGACACCCCCGTCGGCGGCGAAGGCGATGGCGTCGAGCGCGTCGATCTTCGTGATCGGCATGTTCACGACGAGGGTCACCGCGTGCAGCACTCCGGTCATCGCGCACCTCCCTTTCCTCATCCTCACACGCGCTCGCCGGGGAAGGGCGGGTCGTTCCGCACCGGATGCGGGGTCTCGCCCCGCGCGATCGGTGCGCCGCCGTTAGCCTCGACCCATGTCGTCTCCCCGCGCGCAGCTCGAAGCCCTCCTCGCCCGGGGCGTCGGCGACGTCTCGCCCGCTCTGCGGGCGGTCCCGGTCGAGGGTGAGGCGCGACCCGCGGCGGTTCTCATCCTGTTCGGCGTGCTCGACGGCATCCCGAGCTCTCGAGCGGCGGCGCACGTGCCGAGCGATCTCGACGTCCTCCTCCTGGCGCGGGCGAGCACCCTGCGTGCGCACCCCGGTCAGGTCGCCTTCCCGGGAGGGCGCGTGGACCCGGGCGATCGGGATGCCGTTGCCGCGGCGCTGCGCGAAGCGCGAGAGGAGACGGGGGTCGACACCGCCGGCGTCGAGGTCCTGGGCACCCTCGCACCGGTGCCGCTCGCCTTCTCACGACACGAGGTCACCCCCGTTCTCGCGTGGTGGACGCGTCCTACCCCGGTCCGTGCGGTCGACGCGGCGGAATCGGCGGAGGTGTTCCGCGCCCCCGTCGCCGACCTTCTCGATCCCGCGCGTCGCGGGGTGAGCGTCATCCGACGAGACGGCCGCGAGTGGCGGGGACCGGCCTTCGCCCTGCAGACCACCCGGGGTCCGCAGACGGTGTGGGGGTTCACGGCCATGCTGCTCGATGGCCTTTTCGAACGGCTCGGATGGACGGAGCCGTGGGACCGCGAGCGAGAGATCGCCCTCCCCGGAGCGGTGGGGGCGGCGACGACGCGTCCGTCTCCGCGCGCTGACAGTAACGCTCCGGGCGGACTTCGTCATCCGCGCTGTGACGAGGGGCGCGGGTCGCTAGCGTGGGACCCGTGACTGCGCCCATCGAACCCACCACCACCGCCGCCTGGTCTCGACTGACCGAACTGAAGACCACGTTCGAGCCCGACCTGCGCGGCTGGTTCGCCGCCGACGCCGACCGCACGCGCGAGCTCACCCGCACGGTCGGCGATCTGCACGTCGACCTGTCGAAGAACCTCGTCACCCCCGAGGTCCTCGAGGCCCTCGTCGCCCTCGCCGGCGAGACGGGCGTGCGCGAGCGCTTCGCCGACATGCTCGCCGGCGCGCACCTCAACACGAGCGAAGACCGTGCCGTGCTGCACACCGCCCTCCGTCGTCCCGCCGGCGCCGAGCCCGCGCTGGTCGTCGACGGCCAGCAGATCGACCACGACGTGCACGAGGTGCTCGACCGGCTCAGCGCCTTCGCCGAGCGCGTGCGCTCGGGCGAGTGGCGCGGGGTGACCGGTAAGAAGGTCACCACCGTCGTCAACATCGGCATCGGCGGCAGCGACCTCGGCCCCGTCATGGTCTACGAGGCCCTGCTTCCGTACGCGGATGCCGGCATCCACGCGCGCTTCGTGTCGAACATCGACCCGACCGACATCGCGCAGAAGACGGCCGACCTCGACCCCGAGACCACGCTCTTCATCGTCGCGTCGAAGACGTTCACCACCCTCGAGACGCTGACCAACGCCCGTCTCGCGCGCGACTGGCTCTGGGCGCAGCTCGCCGAGAAGGGCGCCATCGACGATTCGGATGCCGCCCGCACCGACGCCGTCGCCCATCACTTCGTCGCCGTGTCCACGGCGCTCGACAAGGTGTCGGCCTTCGGAATCGACCCCTCGAACGCGTTCGGGTTCTGGGACTGGGTGGGCGGCCGGTACTCCGTGGACTCCGCGATCGGGCTGTCCCTCGCCATCGCGCTCGGTCCCGACGTGTTCCGGGAACTGCTCGCCGGATTCCACACGGTCGACGAGCACGTGGCATCCACCCCCATCGAGCAGAACGTCCCCGTCCTGATGGGGCTGCTGAACATCTGGTACACCAACTTCCTCGGCGCCCAGTCGCACGCGGTGCTGCCGTACGCCCAGCAGCTGCACCGCTTCGCCGCCTACCTGCAGCAGCTGACGATGGAATCCAACGGCAAGTCGGTGCGCTGGGACGGCACCCCCGTCACGACCGACACCGGAGAGGTGTTCTGGGGAGAGCCCGGAACGAACGGTCAGCACGCCTTCTACCAGCTCATCCACCAGGGCACCCGCCTCATCCCCGCCGACTTCATCGCCTTCGTCAACCCGGCCTACCCGCTGGCCGACGACGGGCGCGACGTCCATGGGCTGTTCCTGGCGAACTTCCTCGCCCAGACCAAGGCGCTCGCCTTCGGCAAGACCGCCGAAGAGGTCGAGGCCGAGGGGACGACCGGAGCCCTCGTGGCGGCTCGCACCTTCCCGGGCAACCGGCCGACGACGTCGATCTTCGCGCCGTCGCTGACGCCGTCGGTCCTGGGCCAGCTCATCGCCCTGTACGAGCACATCACCTTCACGCAGGGCACCATCTGGGGCATCAACTCGTTCGACCAGTGGGGCGTCGAGCTGGGCAAGCAGCTGGCCCTCCAGATCGCCCCGGCGATCGAGGGCGACGACGAGGCCCTGGCCGCCCAGGACTCCTCGACCCGCGCGCTCCTCGACTACTACCGCGCGCACCGCAGCTGACGCGCGAGATCGCGATGGGCGGGGAATCCCTCGCCGGGAGGCCGATTCGGCGAGATATTTTCCTCGCCGCATCGGCCTCTCGTCGTCGATGCCGGGCGTGTGGACCGCGGCGCGTGGGCCCAGTCTGCGCGCCGTGATGGGAAAGGCCAGGTCCGAGGGCATAACCGCCCACGCCGTCGGGATGCCCTCGCGGAGACGGGAAGGCCATTCGTGCCGACGTGTCCGGCCCGGGGCGATGCCGTCCGCTCTCACCGGTCTTCCAGGTAACGAAAAGATAACGCCCAGAACCAGCGCCCATGCTCGGGGCCCGTGCCGACCCGACGGCACGACCGCCGTGCTCGATCCCGACGAGCGCGCCCCCCGACGAAAGATCTCTTTTGCTGCGTTCCGACATCAAACTCACCCACGTCAACCGCGCCCGGCGCACCCTCGTCACCGCCGCCACCTGCGCCGGCCTCGCGTTCGGCATGGTCGCGACCACCGGTCTCGCGATCGCCGCCCCCGTGTCGCTCCCGGACGCCTCCGCCTCGTCGTTCTCCGGGCCCAGCTCGTCGGTGCCCGTCTCGACCGCGCCCACCCTCGACGCCGTAAGCACGGGCGCGGACACCGCGCTCGATGGCGCCCACGCGGCGCTGTCCGACGCGAGCGCCGTGCAGGCCGACGTCGCCGCGACGGGTCTGCCGCTCTCGATCGGCGACGCCTCGATCGATACGACCACGCTGCAGGATGCCGTGGACCGGCTGACCTCGCGCGACCTGTTGCCCGTGCTGCTCGTGCCCGCCCTGAGCCAGAACGCCGAGACCGAGGCCGAGCGCGTGAGCACGCGTGTCGCGGAGGTCAAGGGCAGCCTGGAGCAGGCGAAGGCCGAGAAGGCCGCCGCCGACGCCGCGGCCGAGGCGCAGCGACAGGCCGAGGCCGCGGCTGCCGCGGAGGCGCAGCGTCAGGCCGACGCCGCCGCCGCGCTGGCCCGGGTCAACACCCGCGACGGCGCCAAGGCGTACGCGGCGCAGCTCGCGTCCGAGAAGTACGGCTGGGGGAGCGATCAGTTCTCGTGCCTCTCGTCGCTGTGGACCAAGGAGTCGGGCTGGAACTACCAGGCCTACAACAACGACGGCGGCGCCACGGGTATCCCTCAGGCGCTCCCCGGCAGCAAGATGGCCACGTTCGGCGCCGACTGGCAGACGAACGCCGCCACGCAGATCGCGTGGGGCCTGGACTACATCTCTCGCGGGTACGGCACTCCCTGCAGCGCGTGGGGCCACTCGCAGGCGATGAACTGGTACTGAGAATCCGCCCCACGGCGGCCTCCCGCACCGCTCAACGATATATCGTTGTGTATCGCTGACCCAGATCGGGTCCGCGCGAAGGAGGTCGTCATGAGTGGTTCATTCCTGGGAGACGCGTTCGGCGGACGCGGTGGCAACAACACTCCCGGCTGGCCGATGTCCAACATCCTCGAGGGTCTCGAGCAGCTGCGCACGCAGTTCGAGCAGAAGTCCGGCTCGACGCCCCGCATGAACAAGGGCGACGTGCGCTCGGCCGTGCTGTCGCTCCTGCTCGAGCAGCCCATGCACGGGTACCAGATCATCCGGGAGATCGAGGACCGCAGCGGCGGGTCGTGGAAGCCGAGCCCGGGGTCGGTCTACCCCACGCTGCAGCTGCTGACCGACGAGGGCCTGGTGCAGGCCGAGGAGTCCAACGGTCGCAAGACCTACTCGCTCACCGCCGAGGGTCGCGCGGCGGCCGGCGACGAGACCACCGAGCGCACGGCGCCGTGGGAGGCGGCCGGTTCGCGGGACGGCGGTCGCATGACCGCGCTGCCCAAGGCCGGCATCGAACTCGCCCAGGCGGCGGCCCAGGTCGGGCGCACCGGCGACAAGGAGCAGGTCGCGCAAGCGGTCGAGATCCTCGACGAGGCCCGCCGTAAGCTCTACTCCATCCTCGCCCAGGGTTGAGGTCGCGCCGGCTCGACGGGGGCGCTCCGCCCGTCGGCATCCAGGAGGATCGATGACCGACGACGCCCTCATGAAGGCCCGCTACCGGCGGATCACGCGCTTCGCGGCGCGCTATCTGGTGCAGGCCTGGTGGTACGAGCTGTTCCTGCCGCGGTTCGGCCTCGGGTGGATCTCCGCCCGGGGCCGCACCCGCCGGCTCGAACGCATCGCGCAGCGGTTCCACGTGCTGGCGGTCGATCTGGGCGGCCTCATGATCAAGGTCGGCCAGTTCATGTCGTCCCGCCTCGACGTGCTGCCACCCTCGATCACGAAGCAGCTCGAAGGGCTGCAGGACGAGGTGCCCGCGGTCCCGTTCAAGCAGATGCGCGCTCGCGCCGAGGCGGAGCTCGGGATGCCCTTGGAACGCGCTTTCGCGAGCGTCGACGAACGTCCCCTCGCGGCCGCCTCGCTGGGCCAGGCGCACCGAGCGATCCTGTCGGACGAGCTCGCCGCCGAGACCGGGCTGAGCGCGGTCGTCCTGAAGATCCAGCGCCCCGGGATCGATCGCATCGTCGACGTCGATCTGCGCGCCCTCCGCAAGGTCGGCGTCTGGCTCAGCAAGGTCGCCCTGGTCCGCGACCGCGTCGACATGCCCTCGCTCGTCGAGGAGTTCGCCGTCACGAGCCTCGAGGAGATCGACTACCTCCACGAGGCCGCGAACTCGGAGCGCTTCGCCGCCGATTTCGGGGGAGAGGGCGGTGTCGCGGTCCCCGATGTCGTCTGGGAACGCACCACCCGCCGCGTCCTCACCCTCCAGGACGTCACGGCGATCAAGATCAACGACGTCGACGCCCTCCGCGCGGCCGGCATCGACCCCTCCGAGGTCGCCGCCCGCTTCGCGCGCGTGATGTTCGACCAGCTGTTCGACGACGGCTTCTTCCACGCCGACCCGCACCCCGGCAACGTCTTCGTGACCCCCCTCGGCACAACCACGGATGCCGGCACCCCGGCCTGGCGGTTCACCTTCATCGACTTCGGCATGATGGGCGAGGTTCCGCCGAGCCTGCGCCGCGGTCTGCGCCGCGTGCTCATCGCAGCCGCCTCCCGCGACGGGAAGGGCCTGGTCGACGGCATCCGGGATGTGGGCGTTCTGCTGCCCTCCGCCGACACCGTCCAGCTCGAGCGGGCCATGACGCAGCTGTTCTCGCGCTTCGGTGGCATGGGGTTCGCCGAACTGCAGGAGGTCGACCCGCGGGAGTTCCGCGCCTTCGCGATCGAGTTCGGCGACGTCGTGCGGTCCCTGCCGTTCCAGCTGCCCGAGAACTTCCTCCTCATCGTGCGGGCGATGTCGTTGACGAGCGGCATGTGCAGCGCGCTCGACCCGGCTTTCAACATCTGGGATGCCGTCGAGCCCTACGCCCAGCGCCTCATCCGCGAGGAGAGCGGCAACACCGCCCAGGCCTTCGTGCGCGAGGTGGGGGCGGTGGCCGTCGTCACCGCGCGCCTCCCGCGCCGCGCCGACAACCTCATCTCGCGTTTCGAGGACGGGTCGGTCTCGGTGCAGACGCCGCGCATCGAGAGACGCCTGCGCGATCTCGAGCGGATGATCCGCCGGGTGGTGTCGGCGGTGCTGTTCACGGGGCTCCTGATCGGCGGCATCCTCTTGCAGGGCGAACAGGCCGTGCTCGGCACCGTCCTCATGATCGCGTCGCTGGCGCCTCTGGCGCACGCGCTGCTCGCCGGTTTCGTGGCGCGCCGCAACGGCGCCTGAGGCCTTCCCGGGAGGACGGAGAACGCCTCCGTAGACTGGCTCCGTGCCGATCGACGCGAGCCGCCCCCTGCTCGGCTGGCGGTTCGACGGCTCGCTGCGCGCCTACCAGGCGGATGCCCTCGATCGTGTCGACGTCGACGCGGGGGAGCCGGTGCACCTGGTCGCCCCACCCGGGGCCGGCAAGACCCTGCTCGGTCTGCTGCTCGCCGCCCGTCGCGGCCGGCGGACGGTGGTGTTCGCGCCGACGACGGCGATCCGCGCGCAATGGGTGAGCGCCGCTCGCGCGCTCGCCCACGACGCCGCCGCCGCCGTGTCGGACGACCCCGCGAGCCCGGCGGATCTCACCGCCCTGACGTATCAGTCCGTGAGCGTCGTGCACTCGGGCGAGCCGTTCGGCGAGCTCGCTCGCGCCCGATGGGCCGCGGAGCTCGTCCAGGACGACCGCACTCCCGAGCAGGCCGACGACTGGCTCGTCGCTCTCCAGGAGAGCAATGCCGCGGCGTACGCCCGTGGCATCCGCTCCCGCTCCCGTGCCCTCCGTCGTTCCCTGGCGAGACAGGATGCCGCAGCCCTCACGGAGGCCCTGCATCCGAACGCCCGCGAGCTCCTCGATCGCCTCGTCGACGCCGGTGTCGAGACGATCGTGCTCGACGAGTGCCACCATCTCCTCGACCACTGGGCGCTGGTGGTCGCCGCCCTCGTGGCGCGGGTGCGAGCGAACGGCCGCGAGCCGCTCGTCATCGGCCTCACGGCCACCCTTCCCTCGCCCGACGACGCGAACGAGTACGAGAACTACGTCTCGTTGCTGGGCGAGGTCGACCTGGAGGTCCCGGTCCCGGCCGTGGTGCGTGAGGGCGACCTCGCTCCGTACCGCGATCTGGTCCACGTCGTCCGGCCGACCGACGAGGAGCTGGCCTTCCTCTCGGCCCACGCCGAGGCCCTCGCCGAGGCGCTGCAGACCACCTTCGCGGTGGGTTCCGGGCGCGCGTTCCTGCGCGATCTGCTCCAGCGGCCGGAGTCGGCGCGCGATACCGACCCGCTCCGTCCGCCCTCGGCGGCCCCCGGGGCCGCGCCGTCGGTCGAGGGCCGTGGTCGTCACCCGCGTGATCCGTCCGATGACGTCGATGCGGCTCTGACCGCGGCCTTCGCAGCCGATTTCGCCGGAGCCGAGGCGGCAGCGGCGATGTTCTCCATCGTCGCGCCCGACGACCCGCTCACCGCGCGCCTGCCGGCCGTCGCCCGCCGCGCACCCACGACCGAGGAGACGCTGCGCCTGCTCGGCCGTTTCGCCCTGGACCGGGTCCTTCCCGATCCGGAGCGCGCCGACGACTGGCAGCGGCTTCGTCGTCTCCTCGCGGATTTCGGCTTCGCCCTCACCGACCGGGGCGTGCGTCGCACGCGTGATCCGATCGACACGGTGCTGGCGTCGTCCGTGGCGAAGGACCGGGGAGCGTGCGACATCCTCGCCCGCGAGCGCGCCGAGCTCGGCGACCGCCTCCGCGCCCTCGTCGTCACCGACTTCGTCACCCACGGCAACGTGCACGGCGGTCTCCTCGGCGCGGCCGGAGCCGTTCGCACCTTCTCGATTGTGGCGACGGATGCCGAGACCTCGGCGCTGCGCTCGATCCTCGTCACGTCCTCGACGGTGCGCGTCGCGGGTCGGCACGCCGACACGGTCCTTCCCGCGTTGTCTCGAGAGCTCGGGTCGGACCTCACCGCGGAGCCCTGCTCCGACGACGCCGCCGCTCTCGAGGTCCGCGGGACCGCCGGTGCGGGCATCGTCGGCGCCGTCTCACGCCTTCTGTCCACCGGTGGTCTCGACGTGGTGGTCGGCACGCGCGGTCTCTTCGGCGAGGGCTGGGACTGCCCGGCGGTCAACACCTTAATCGACCTCACCGCAGTGGCCACGGCCTCGGCGACGCAGCAGCTGCGCGGGCGCACCCTGCGGCTCGACCCCGCGTGGCCCGAGAAGGTGGCCCACAACTGGACGGTCACGGCACTGCTCCCGCCCACGTCCCCTCTCGACGCGCAACCGGATGCCGCTCGCCTGCGCCGCAAGCACGCGTCGCTGTGGGGGCTCGACACCGACCACCCCGGCCGCATCGTGCGCGGTCTGGAGGCCGCGCTCACGCACGATCGACGCGTCGCCCTCGACGAGGTGCTCGCCAAGGCACCGGGGTCGTCGCTGGACGGGGTGGACGGTCTGTCTGCCGTCCCGCCCCGGGCCGACACCCGCTCCGCGTGGCACGTCGGCAGCCCCTACGACGACCGGGAGGAGATCTCCGCCGTCGTGGAGCGTCCCGCTCGGACGCCCGTCTTCACGACGTCGGTGGTCGCGACGCGCGCGCTGGAGAGCTGGTCCGCCGCCGCTGTCGCCGGGCCCGCCGCGCTCCTGGCCGTCTCGTTCCTCCTCCCGCTGCCCGCTGGCGCGGTGCTGGGAGGCCTGAGCGCGCTGGTCGGCGCCGTCTTCTCGCCGCCCCTCGTCGCGGCGTGGCGACGAACCCGTCGACAGGTCCGCGATGCCCCCGCGACGCTCGAGAACATCGCCCGGGTGATCTGGACGGCGCTGTCGGAGAGCGGGCGCGTGCACTCCTCGGCCGCTGCCCCGACGCTCGTCGTCGAGCAGGGGGATGCCGGCACCATCCGCGCCGACGTGCGCATCCCGGAGGCCGGCCTCGCCGATCAACGCGCGTTCGGGGCAGCCCTCGGGGAGGTGTGCGGGCCGATCCGAACTCCGCGTTTCGTACTCGAGATCGACCGCGGGGGAGGTCCCTGGTGGGTGCGCCGCGTCCTCGAGCGAGCGGGGCGCTCGCGTCCTCGCCACTTCGTCGCGGTACCCGCGGAGATCGGTCGTCGTCGCGTCGACGCCCTCCGCTTCCACGGTGCGTGGCAGGTCCACGTCGGGCCTGCCACGCTGCACGAGCTCGCGGGTCCGGAGAACCTCGCGCTGCTCGCACGAGCGCGCCGCACCGGAGGATTCTCCGGAGCGGCGCGCTCGGTCATGCGGTGGAGCTGAGGGCTCAGTACCAGCCGGTCGACTGGGAGTGGCCCCAGGCGCCGCACGGCGTCCCGTAACGACCCGAGATGTAGCCGAGTCCCCACGAGATCTGCGTGGCGGCGTTGGTCTCCCAGTCGGCACCGGCCGACGACATCTTGCTGCCCGGCAGGGCCTGCGGGATGCCGTAGGCGCCGCTGCCGGCGTTGTAGGCGCGGTAGTTCCAGCCCGACTCCTTGTTCCAGAGCGAGACGAGGCACGAGAACTGGTCGTCGCCCCAGCCGCGGCCGGCGAGCATGTCCCGCGCGGTCGCCTGTGCGCCCGCGACGCTGTTGTCGCCCGAGCCGCCCCCAGAGGGGAAGGGAGCCGACGATCCGCCGCCTCCGCTGCTGCCGGAGCTCGACGAGGACGCGGCCTTCTCGGCGGCGGCCTTCTCTGCGGCCGCCTTCGCGGCGGCGGCTTCGGCCTCCTGGCGCGCCTTCTCGGCGGCCTCTTCCTCCGCCTTCTTGGCGACCGCGGCGTCGAGTCCTCCGCGCAGTTCGGCGACACGCTGGTCGACCGAGGCGGAGGCCGCGGCGACCTCTTCGGCGAGGGCGGGCAGGAACGTTTCCGGCAGGGTCGAGGCCGCCTCGAGGCGGTCCGTCGCCTGCTGCAGAGCGGCGGTGTCGACCGTGGCGGGCTGACCGATGTCGAGACCGGATGCCGCGATGTCGTTCTGCACGCTCGCGGCGGCCTGCATCGAGGTGGAGGCGGCGGTCTCCGCCGTCTCGGCCTGCGTCTTCTCGGGGCCGGGGGGAGCGGCGAGGACGGTGGGGGTGATCGAGGAAGCGAGCGAGAACCTCGCCGTCGACAGGTCGGTGGGGGAGGCGGTGGCGGCCGGCGCGGTGCCGGTGAGAGCCGCGGCCGCGACCACGCCGAGCACGAGCGCTCCCACGGTCGTCACGGGGCGACGACGAGTGCGGCGGGCGGCGAGGCGGCGGTCACGACGATTGGAGGAGGACGTCGAGTCAGAGCGCATAGAACCGGTTTCACGTGAGGGGAGGACGGTGCGGGTGTCACCGTCCGACCCGCGTCAGCGGGCACAAGACGGGGAGCCTGGCACGTGTTTCTGGATGCCACCTGGGCGGATCGCCCCGTCGGACCGGCGGAAAAGCGCCGATCCGACCGGAATCGTCGCCAGCGGGAGGCGCGATCTGAACAGGCTGTCTCCGCGTGCGCGGGCGGCGAGATGTCCGCGAATGACAGGCATCCGCAGCCGGTGGGCGGCGACAGGCGCGGTGCGTTAGACTGAGATGTCACACGTGGGTCCTGCCTGTCTGGTGGACCCGTGACATCGCACAAACAATCCGCTTCGCTTCGACTCGTGGTTGGAGTCCGCCCTCCGGGCGGCGTCAGCCCGATGGCCCCGGTCTTCGGATCGACGGGCGCTGGAGTCGGAGCCCGACACCACACCCAACTAGGACAACCCACTACATGACTACCGCAACGACCGCCCCGGCTACCAAGCAGGTCGCGATCAACGACATCGGCTCCGCCGAAGACTTCCTGGCCGCGGTCGAGAAGACGCTCAAGTTCTTCAACGACGGCGACCTCATCGAAGGCACCGTGGTGAAGATCGACCGCGACGAGGTCCTCCTCGACGTCGGTTACAAGACCGAGGGCGTCATCCCCTCCCGCGAGCTCTCGATCAAGCACGACGTCGACCCCAACGAGGTCGTCAACGTCGGCGACCACGTCGAGGCCCTCGTTCTCCAGAAGGAGGACAAGGAAGGCCGCCTCATCCTGTCCAAGAAGCGTGCGCAGTACGAGCGCGCGTGGGGCGACGTCGAGAAGATCAAGGAGAACGACGGTGTTGTCACCGGTTCCGTGATCGAGGTCGTCAAGGGTGGTCTCATCGTCGACATCGGCCTCCGCGGCTTCCTCCCGGCCTCGCTCATCGAGCTGCGCCGCGTCCGCGACCTCACGCCGTACCTCGGTCAGGAGATCGAGGCCAAGATCCTCGAGCTCGACAAGAACCGCAACAACGTCGTGCTCTCGCGCCGCGCCCTGCTGGAGCAGACGCAGTCCGAGTCGCGTACCACGTTCCTCAACAACCTCCACAAGGGCCAGGTCCGCAAGGGCACGGTCTCGTCGATCGTCAACTTCGGTGCGTTCGTCGACCTGGGTGGCGTCGACGGTCTCGTCCACGTCTCCGAGCTCTCGTGGAAGCACATCGAGCACGCTTCCGAGGTCGTCGAGGTGGGCCAGGAGGTCACCGTCGAGATCCTCGAGGTCGACCTCGACCGCGAGCGCGTGTCCCTCTCGCTCAAGGCGACGCAGGAAGACCCGTGGCAGGTGTTCGCCCGTACCCACGCGATCGGCCAGATCGCTCCGGGCAAGGTCACCAAGCTCGTTCCCTTCGGTGCGTTCGTCCGCGTGGCCGACGGCATCGAGGGCCTCGTGCACATCTCCGAGCTGTCGGGCAAGCACGTCGAGCTCGCCGAGCAGGTCGTGTCGGTCGGCGAAGAGGTCTTCGTCAAGATCATCGACATCGACCTCGAGCGTCGTCGCATCTCGCTGTCGCTCAAGCAGGCCAACGAGTCGGTCGACCCCAACGGCACCGAGTTCGACCCGGCGCTGTACGGCATGGCGACCGAGTACGACGAGCGTGGCGAGTACAAGTACCCCGAGGGCTTCGACCCCGAGTCCGGTGCCTGGCTCGAGGGCTTCGACGCTCAGCGCGAGCAGTGGGAGCAGGAGTACGCCGCTGCCCAGGGTCGCTGGGAGGCCCACAAGGCTGCCGTCACCAAGGCCCTCGAGGCCGAGGCCGCCAACCCGACGGACTCCGGTTCGTTCGGTGGATCCTTCTCGTCCGAGTCGCCCGCCCAGGGCACCCTCGCCGACGACGAGTCGCTGGCCGCGCTTCGCGAGAAGCTCTCCGGTCGCTGATCCGACTCACGCCGAAGGCCGGTACCTCCTCGGAGGTGCCGGCCTTCGGTCGTTCCCGGGCGCAAGCCCTGGTCGCCGTCCCGGGGGAGCGGGCAAGATGAACCCATGGCTTCTCGACTTCCGATCCTCATCACCATCGCCGGCGTCGCCGTGCTGTTCCTCGCGATCGCCTTCGTGTTCGCGCTCGTCCTCGGGGCGATGTTCTTCGGCGGCGTCGAGTTCACGGGTGGACACATGGATGCCGCTGCTTCGTCAGCTGCGTACCGACTCGCGGCGTGATCCCGACCTGACGGAGGGGTCGGTCGACCGGCCCCTCCGTCGTCCCCGGGTGGTCGATCCGCGTGTTCCCGGGGGTGTGGGGGTGCGACACGCCCGGGATGTGGGTGGATTGGCTGTGTGGGCGGGTGCGACGTAGAGTTTTACTTGTTCGCCCCACAGGGGAGAGCGGAGCGGCCGGAAGGCCCCGCGTCCTCTCAAGTGGTGGACCGCTCCCGACATTAAGTCTTGAGAGTTTCGGCTTTCTTGTCTACAGTTGGGGTCCTGCCATTCGGCGCACATCCATCGTTCGATCGCCTCTTCAGTGAGGTGTGTTCGTGGTGGTGTGCGTGTTGTGGTGGGCATATATAGAAGTGAACTGCCTCACGGTTGGTCTTGGTTGACTGTTTCTGTGGGTGCGTCCGTTCCTTGAGAACTCAACAGCGTGCACTTGTCAAATGCCAATTTATTCCTCGTCGGTCCGTGTTTGCGG
>CAJYJO010000028.1 GCA_913774845.1 uncultured Microbacterium sp.
GGGAGTGGCGCAGCGCCGAGGCCGGCAAGACCGTCGCCGTGAACGACCCCGCCACCGGTGACGTGCTGCTCGAGATCGCCGACGCGTCGATCGACGACGGCGTCGCGGCGATGGATGCCGCGGCCGAGGCGTTCCCGTCGTGGGCGGCGACCCCCGCGCGCGAGCGCGCCGAGATCCTCCGCCGCGCGTTCGACCTGCTGCAGGAGCGCAAGGAAGACATCGCGCTGCTCATGACGCTCGAGATGGGAAAGCCCCTCGCCGAGGCGCGCGGCGAGGTCGGCTACGGCGGGGAGTTCCTCCGCTGGTTCAGCGAGGTCACCGCCCACACCCAGGGTCGCTACGGTGCGAACCCCGAGGGCACCGGCCGCATGATCGTCTCGCAGCACCCCGTGGGGCCCTGCTACCTCATCACCCCCTGGAACTTCCCCCTCGCGATGGCGACCCGAAAGATCGCCCCCGCGCTCGCCGCGGGCTGCACGGTCGTCATCAAGCCGGCCACGCTCACGCCGCTGACGACGCTGTTCTTCGCGCAGATCCTGCAGGATGTCGGCCTCCCGGCGGGTGTGGTCAACGTCGTCACCACCACGAACACGGGCCCGGTCTCGGAGCGCATCATCTCCGACCCCCGCCTGCGCAAGCTCTCGTTCACCGGCTCGACCCCGGTGGGCGTGAAGCTGCTGCAGCAGGCGGCGCCAGGTGTGCTGCGCACCTCGATGGAGCTCGGCGGCAACGCCCCGTTCGTCGTGTTCGACGACGCCGACCTCGACAAGGCGGTCGAGGGCGCGATGCTCGCGAAGTTCCGCAACATCGGCCAGGCCTGCACCGCCGCCAATCGCTTCATCGTGCAGCGCAGCGTCGTCGAGGAGTTCACCCGCCGGGTCACGGAGCGCGTGCAGGGCATGAAGATCGGCCGCGGCACCGAGGACGGCGTGCAGATCGGACCCCTCATCGACGATCGCGCGGTCGACAAGGCGAAGACCCTCGTCGGGGATGCCGTCGAGCGCGGCGCGACCGTCACGACCGGCGGATCGCCCATCGACGGCCCCGGAACGTTCTTCGAACCCACCGTGGTGTCGGACGTGCAGCCGGGCAGCGACATCCTCCGCGAGGAGATCTTCGGACCCGTGCTCGCGATCATCCCCTTCGACGACGAGGACGACGCCGTGCGCCTCGCCAACGACACCGAGTACGGCCTCGTCTCGTACGTCTTCACCGAGTCGCTCGCGCGCGGTCAGCGCATGATCGACAAGCTCGAGACCGGGATGATGGGCCTCAACGTCGGTGTCGTCTCGAACGCCGCGGCCCCCTTCGGCGGCTGGAAGCAGTCCGGCCTCGGCCGCGAGGGCGGCGACGAGGGCATCCACGAGTACCTGCAGACGAAGTACACGCTGACGGCCAACCCGTACGCCTAAGACACCGGATGCCACGACGCCAGCGCCCCGAGAGGGCCCGGGGTCGTGGCATCCGTGGTTCTCCCTTTCGGGCCGCGTGCGAAACTCCTGAGTTTCGGCGGCGGCAGAGGCCGAACAGCTCCACGCCGAACCCTCGCGCCACGTTTCTCAGGAGTTCTGCCCGCGGGCGCGCGGAGCCGGCCAGCGAGACTCGCGCTCAGCCGCCCGCGTGCCGGTCCAGGAACGCGAAGACCTCGGCGTCGTCGACGCCGGGGAACATCCCGCGGGGGAGCGGCGAGAACATGTGCCGGTGCACCCGCGCGCTCGGCCACGCCTTGCCCTGCCAACGTTCGGCGGCCTCGGCGTCGGGGCGGCGGCAGCACGACTCGTCGGGGCAGTGCGAGACGCCGCGCTTGGCGGTCTCGCGACCGCGGAACCAGCGCGCGTCGTCGAACGGCACGCCCACGGTGATCGAGAAGTCGCCGTCGCTGGTCGTGCCCGTCTGAGTTGAGCACCAGAACGTCCCGGCCGGGGTGTCGGTGTACTGGTAGTGCTCGGTGGTGCGGTTGTGCTCGGCGAACGCGGAGCGCGCCGAGAACTTCTTGCACACGATCTGCCCCTCGACCGATCCCGTGACGTCGGTGGGCAACGGGAGCCCGTCGTTCTCGTACACGCGTGAGATGGCCCCGTCACCGTCGACGCGGAGGAAGTGCAGACGGATGCCGAGATGCGCCGTCATCAGATTGGTCATGCGCATCGCGGCGGCCTCGTGGGTCACGCCGAACGCGTCGCGGAAGTCCTCCACCGCGAGGTTGCGGTCTTTCTTGGCCTGCGTGAGGAAGGCGACCGAACTCGTCTCGGGCATGAGGCAGCAGGCGGCGTAGTAGTTGATCTCGAGCCGCTGCTGCAGGAAGTCGGCGTAGTCGGTGGGCGGGCGATGTCCGAGAAGACGGTGCGCCATGGCCTGCAACGCCATCGAGCGCAGGCCGTGGCCGCCGGGGATCGACGCCGGGGGCAGGTAGATGCGACCGTTCTCGAGGTCGGTCACCGAACGCGCGGAGTGCGGCAGGTCGCTGACGTAGATGAGCTCGAAGCCCAGCTGCTCGGCCATGATGCTCACCGTCCGGTGCGTCAGCGCGCCCGTGCTGTGTCCCGCGGCCTTCAGCTGCTTCTCGGCGAGACGCTCGATCTCGGGGAGGTGGTTGGCGGTCTCGCGCAGGCGCAGACGCAGCTCGGTGTTGGCGCGACGCGCTTCTTCGGGGCTGGCGATCGTCTCGCGCTCGCGGCGCTGCAGTTCGCGGTGCAGGCCCAGCACGGACTCGATCGTCTCGTCGCTGGTCCCCTTGGTCACCTTGACGGGAGGGATGCCGAGCTGCCGGAAGAACGGGCTGGTCTGGGCCCGTTCGAGCTCGATCTCGAGGGCGGCCCGGCGGTTCGGGGGTTCCCGGGAGAGTAACTCGGTCACGTCGGTCTCGGTGGCGCGCGCGATCTCCTGCAACAGCGAGAGCTTGGGCTCGCGCTTGCCGTTCTCGATCAGGCTCAGCTGGCTGCCGGCGACCCCGACCAGGGCGCCGAGCTCGTCGAGGGTGTACCCCCGGGCGAGCCGGTGATGGCGGATGCGATGACCCAGGGTCGTCAGTTCGAACGTCGAAGCCATTCCTTGACGATAGCGAAAGATTGGCAGTTCTTGCATCCAAAAGTCGTGGAAAGACTCCCTGTCGTTCGCTCACCATAGAGGAAGACCACCGAATTCGCTCTCAATCGAGGAGAACGACAATGGCACTTGCCGACATCTTCGCCGCTCGCCCCCAGGGTCGCGCCGCCGCGACCGCCGCTCCCGCTCCGCGTCCTGGGTACGGGGTCCGTCCCGCCGTCGACGGCCCCGGCCTCGCCGCCCTGACGGCCTGGGTCGACCAGGTCGCCGCCCTCACGCAGCCCGACCGCATCCACTGGGTCGACGGGTCCGCCGCCGAGAACGACGCCCTCCTGCGCGAGATGGTCGACGAGGGCAAGCTCATCAAGCTCAACCCCGAGTGGCGGCCCGGCTCCTACCTCGCCCGCTCGCACCCCGGCGACGTGGCTCGCCTCGAGTCGCGCACCTACATCGCCTCCGAGAGCGAAGAGGATGCCGGCCCCACGAACAACTGGATCGCTCCGGCGGAGATCCGCGAGACGCTGAACGGCGTCTTCGAAGGCTCCATGCGCGGTCGCACGATGTACGTCGTGCCGTTCTCGATGGGCGCGGTCGGCGGACCCCTCAGCCACATCGGCGTCCAGATCACCGACAGCGCCTACGCCGTGGCATCCATCGGCGTCATGACCCGCGTCGGCACCGCCGTCATGGAGCAGATCGCGCAGGGCTCCCCGTGGGTCAAGACCGTGCACTCGGTCGGTGCGCCGCTCGCCCCGGGGCAGGACGACGTGGCGTGGCCCTGCAACGACGAGAAGTACATCGTCCACTTCCCCGACACGCTCGAGGTGTGGTCGTTCGGCTCGGGCTACGGCGGCAACGCGATCCTGGCGAAGAAGTGCTTCGCGCTGCGTATCGCCTCGGTGATCGGCCGCGACGAGGGCTGGCTCGCCGAGCACATGCTGCTCATCCGCGTGATCGACCCGAACGGCAAGGCGTACCACGTGGCCGCGGCGTTCCCGTCGGCGTGCGGCAAGACGAACCTCGCGATGCTGCGGCCGACGATCCCGGGCTGGCGCGTCGAGACCCTCGGCGACGACATCACCTGGATCCGCCCCGGTGAGGACGGGCGCCTGTGGGCCATCAACCCCGAGGCGGGCTTCTTCGGTGTCGCGCCGGGCACCGGCGAGTCGACGAACGTCACCGCGGTCGAGACGCTGTGGGGCAACACGATCTTCACGAACGTCGCGCTCCGCCCGGACGGCGACGTGTGGTGGGAGGGCCTGACCGACGAGGCGCCCCCGCACCTGATCGACTGGGAGGGCAAGCCCTGGACGCCCGCCTCGGGCCGCCCCGCCGCGCACCCCAACTCGCGCTTCACGGTGGGGGCCGCGCAATGCCCGCAGATCGCCGAGGACTGGGAGGCTCCCGAGGGCGTGCCGCTCGACGCGATCCTCTTCGGCGGCCGCCGCGCGACCAACGTGCCGCTGGTCGTCGAGGCCACCGACTGGTCGCACGGTGTCTTCATCGGCTCGACCGTGTCGAGCGAGAAGACCGCCGCCCAGGAGGGGACGGTCGGCGAGCTCCGCCGCGATCCCTTCGCGATGCTGCCGTTCTGTGGCTACAACATGGGCGACTACTTCGGTCACTGGCTGAAGGTCGGACAGAAGCTCCGCTTCGACCGCGCGCC
Source organism: uncultured Microbacterium sp. (assembly GCA_913774845.1). Taxonomy (GTDB): domain Bacteria; phylum Actinomycetota; class Actinomycetes; order Actinomycetales; family Microbacteriaceae; genus Microbacterium. The sequence goes on from CAJYJO010000028.1 coordinate 4,712, forward strand.
CCGCATCTTCCAGGTCAACTGGTTCCGCAAGGGCGATGACGGCCGCTTCCTCTGGCCGGGATTCGGCGACAACGCCCGCGTGATCGACTGGATCATCCGCCGCGTCGACGGACAGGTGGACGCCGTGGACAGCCCGATCGGCCGGCTGCCCCGGGTCGAAGACCTCGAGCTGTCGGGACTCGACCTGCCGGCCGCCGACCTCGAGGAGCTGTTCTCGATCGACCGGGACTCCTGGCTCGCCGAGGCCGACCTCACCGAGGAGTTCTTCGACACGTTCGGGTCGCACCTGCCCGCCGCGCTGCGCGCCGAGCTGGCAGCCCTCCGCTACCGTCTGCAGCGGTCCTGAGCTCGCGCGCCCCGACCCGCCTTCACGCGGGCGGGGCGCGCTTGGAGTCCGATGCCCCTCCCGTTCTTGGCGCGTGGGAGGGGCATCGGCGTTCCCGCGCGCTGCGTCGCCGGGCGCCGCTGGGCTCCGCGACGCTGGGCGTCGCGCTCGGCGTCGGGTCCCCGGGCGCCTCGCTGCTGGGCGCCGCGCTGCCGGGCGTCGCCGGTCGGCGTCGCGTCCCCGGGCGCCGCGCTGCCGCTCGGCGTCGTGCTGTCGGCCCGCGCCGCGCTCAGCCCGGTGCTGCGCCTCGCCCCGCCCGTATCGATAAACGCTCGCTGCACCGACAAACGCCGTGTGAGCGCGTGTCTCGCTGCAGCGAGCGTTTATCGCGAAGTGGGACACACGCCGGCTCGCGCGAATGAGGCGCAACTCGGCTCGCGCGAATCACGGCACAGGCCGGCTCGCGCGCCTGAGGGCGCAGGCCGGCCCACGCGAACCAGGCCGCAGGCGAGCTCGCCCGAAGCAGGGCGCAGGCTCCCAGCAAACCAGGCCGCAGGCAGGCAGGCGCCCGCCCCCGCCCGGCGAGGTTCAGACCAGCAGTTGGTGCTTCGCCAGGTCGCGGTACAGGGGAGTGGATGCCACCAGCTCGCTGTGCGTGCCCTGACCCACGACGCGACCGTCCTCGAGCACCACGATGAGGTCGCTGTCGACGACGGTCGACAGGCGATGCGCGATGACCAGCAGCGTGCGGTCGGCGGCGACGGCGTCGATGGCCTCGCGCATGCGCTGCTCGTTGACGCCGTCGAGCGACGAGGTCGACTCGTCGAGCAGCAGCACCGGGGGAGCGGCCAGCAGGGCGCGCGCGATCGCGAGACGCTGGCGCTCACCGCCCGAGAGCATCACGCCGTCCTCTCCCACCGGGGCGTCGACGCCGAGGGCGTTGCGCTCGAGCACGTCGCCGAGGTTGACCTCGCGCAGCACCCGCTCGCAGTCGGCATCGGATGCCGCGGGCGAGGAGAGGCGCAGGTTGTCGGCGATCGTGCCGGCGAGGGTCGGAGCGTCCTGCTCGACATAGCCGAAGCGCGACCGCAGCTGGTCGCGGGGCAGCTCGCGCGCGTCGACGCCGTCGATGAGGATCGCGCCGCCCGTGGGGTCGTAGAAGCGCTCGACGAGCGAGAGGATCGTGCTCTTGCCGGCGCCCGACGGTCCGACGAGCGCCACGCGCGAGCCGCGGGGGACGATGAACGAGACGCCGCGCAGCACCTCGCGGTCGCGGTCCGCCTCGGCGGCACCGGCGTCCAGGTGCACCTGGGCCAGCACTGAGCGCGCCTCCTCGGCCGCGGCCTCACGAGCTTTGACGACGTGGTCCGGGTAGCGGAAGCGCACCTCGCGGAACTCGATCGCCGCGGCATCCGTCACCGCGGCCGTGCCCGACGGACGGTCGGCGTGGTCTTCGAGGGGCAGGTCGAGCACCTCCTGGATGCGTCCCAGCGCACCCAGCGCCTGGTTGACCGACGTGATCGCGCCGATCGCCGAGGCGAGCGGCTGCACGAGCAGGAAGAGGAAGATCACGAACGTGACGAGCGAGGCGACGTCGATCGCTCCGGATGCCACGCGGTACCCGCCCACCCCGAGCACGACCAGCAGCGACACCTGAAGGGCGACGAAGGCGATCGGCACGATGAGCGCCGACACGCGCGCGATGCGCACGCCGGCGTCGTAGGCGGCGGAGGCGTTCTCCGTCACGGCGGCGATCTCTCGCTCCGTGGCCCCCGAGGCGCGGATGGTGCGGATCGAGCCCACCGCCCGCTCGACCCCCGATGACAGCTCGCCGACCCGGGCCTGTTGGACGGCGGATGCCGCGCGGATGCGCGTGCTCAGCAGCACGACCACCGCGAGCGAGGCGCCGACGACGACCACGATCAGCACGAGCAGCAGCGGGTCGATGAACGCCATCGCGATCACCGCACCGACGAGGATGAGCGCATTGCCGACGGCATCCGCGAATCCCTGCGTGAGCACGGCGTACAGCAGCGTGGTGTCGGTGCCGACGCGTGAGACGAGGTCGCCGGTGCGTCGGGCGTCGAACTCGCTGATGGGCAGGCGCAGAATCCGCGCGATCAGACGCCGCCGCGACGAGTAGACCACCGCGGTACCGGTGCGCTGCAGCAGGTAGTGCTGGAAGCCCGAGATGACCGACGACAGCACCACGAACGCCACCAGCAGCCACACCAGGGCGCCCAGCGGCACGCTGTTCTGCACCCTCGAGATGACCTCCCCCACCAGCAGCGGCTGGGCGAGCGTGGCGGCGGCGCCGAAGACGCTCAGCACCCCGACGACGACGAGCGTGCGCTTGTGCTCGAGCAGGAAGGGCAGCAGCTGACGGAACGACGCGCGCGGGCCCTCGGGCACGCGGCGACCGCGCCGACCGCGCGCGGGAGCGGGAACGGACATGCTCACCTCGGGGAAGGAAATGGGGTCCTTCGACCGTACCTCGCACCACCGACCCCTCCGGTCGGTCCTTTCGACGGCGTGCCGAACTCCGGAGTTTTCGACGGCCCGCGCGCTGCCGGGTGTCCCGGGGCCGCGTTCGGCGCCGTTTTTCCGGAGTTCGGCACACAGCGCGGGCGCCCGTCGGCCGTGCGCATGCCCCGCCCCCACGGAACGACGGATGCCACGAGGCCGAGGCCCCGTGGCATCCGGTGTCGAGAACGAACGCGTCAGGGCGCGGTCGCTCCGGCGGCGATGTTGTCGTCGTAGTCGACGTCTTTCGTCTCGGGCGAGAGGACGAGCGCGATCAGCGTCAGCACGCCCATGGCCGAGAGGTATAGACCCACCAGCCACGGGTTGCCGTCGCCGGCCGCCCACAGGGCCACGGCGACGATGGGCGCGAGGGCCGCGCCGAGGATCGACGAGACGTTGTACGAGATGGCCGAGCCCGTGTAGCGGGTGTTGGTCGGGAACAGCTCGGGCAGCACGGCACCCATCGGGCCGAACGTGGCACCCATGAGGAGGAAGCCGAACACGAGGAACGCCTGCACGAGCGCGCCGGTGAACTTCGGGTCGGTGTGCGGCAGCAGGAAGACCGAGAACGTCAGGCCGAACACGACGATCGCGACCGTCACGCCGATGAGCAGGCGCTTGCGGCCGATCGCGTCCGCGACCGGTCCCGACAGCATCGTGAAGACGCCGAAGAACACCACGCCGACGATCTGCATGATGACGAAGTCGGTGTAGCCGAAGCCGAGGCCGGGAACGTAGGCGGCGGCGTCGAACGCGGTGCCCGCCTTCTCGGCAGCGGCGGCGGCGCCGTCGAGGGTCGGCTTGGTGCCGTACGACAGCGTGAAGCTCGTCATGAGGTAGAAGAGCACGTATGTCGCCAGCATGATGAACGTGCCGAGGATGAGCTGCTTCCCGTTGCGGCGGATGACCTCGCCGAGCGGGAACTTGCGGATCGCGCCGCTCTTCTCGGCCTTGGCGAACGACTCGCTCTCGACGAGCTTCAGGCGCACGTAGAGGCCGACGATGACCATGACGGCCGAGAACAGGAACGGCACGCGCCAGCCCCACGCGAGGAACTCGGCCGACCGCTGGGCGGTGCCGTCGGGGTGCGGCAGCGCGAAGTTGATCACCAGGAACACCGTGTTGGCGATGATGAAGCCGATCGGGGCGCCCAGCTGCGGGAACGTCCCGAACAGGGCGCGCTTGCCCTGGGGGGCGTTCTCGGTGGCGACCAGTGCCGCTCCCGACCACTCGCCGCCGAGCGCGAAGCCCTGCGCGAGGCGCATGATCAGCAGGAGAACGGCCGCCCAGACCCCGATCTCGTTGAAGGTCGGCAGGCACCCGATGAGGAAGGTGGCCACACCCATCGTGAGAAGGGATGCCACGAGCGTGGCCTTGCGACCGAAACGGTCGCCGAAGTGGCCGAAGACGATGGCGCCGAGGGGGCGAGCGACCATGGCGGCGCCGAAGACGCTGAACGACAGCAGCAGCGAGGTCGTGTCGTTCCCGGTGGGGAAGAACAGCACCGGGAAGACGAGGACGGCCGCGGTGGCGTACGCGTAGAAGTCGTAGAACTCGATCGTCGTGCCGATGAGGCTCGCGGTGATGACACGCGAGCGGGGATTGGCGGGAGCGGACGACGAGGGGCGGGTGGGGGATGAGGAGGTCATGACAGCCTGACGAGAGAGCGATCGGTGGCGTTCGTCGTGGGAGCGCGGGGTGGGGCGAGCGGATGCCGGGGGTGATGGCATCCGGGATCGCCGAACAGCACCCGGGGCGGTTCCGAGTGGGGACCGCCGACCCTCCAGTTTATGCGCGCGCTGAGAAGGCCGCGGGGCGGTCGTCGTCGGCGGGAGGCGTCAGCGCCAGAGCACCGCGAGTGCGGCGTTGAGGAGCGTCAGGATGCCGACGAGCCAGAACATCGCGGCGGGGACCTCGGCACCGCGCTTCTGACGAGCGGAGCCGATGCCGAGCAGCGCGCCGATCGCGAGCAGGACGACCAGCTTCACGCCGATCTTGGCGTAGTTGAGGTCGTGATCCAGCCCCCAGGGAGCGGCGAGGGCGAGACCCGAGACGAGGGAGATCACGAGGGCGTAGTTCATCAACGGCGTCACGCGCGCGCGTCGCGCGACAGCCTCGACCACCCACGCGCCGAACAGGATCGCGAACCCGACGAGGTGGACGAGGACGACGGCGTGACGCAGGATCTCCATACCGGTCAGGGTAGGGATGCCACGGCCGCGCCGCCAGGAAGGCGGGCCTCACCGCGCGGCCCTCGCGCCGCTCGCGGCCCGGATCTGCGCGTTCCCGGCGCCGACCGGGGCGCCCGCTGTGCATCGGGGCGGTCGGCGGGCACCTCGGTGCACGTGCGGCGCCCCGCAGCGCGGAACGTCAGCCGCGCAGTTCCCGCAGCAGCAGAGCGGTGCGGATCGCCGCGTCCGCGGCCTCCTCGCCCTTGTCCTCCTTCGAGCCCTCGAGCCCGGCGCGATCGAGGCCCTGCTGCTCGTCGTCGAGGGTGAGCACCCCGAATCCGACGGGTTTGCCGGTGTCGAGCGCGACGCGCGTGAGCCCGTCGGTCGCCGCCGACGAGACGAACTCGAAGTGCGGCGTCCCGCCCCGGATGATCACGCCGAGGGCCACCACGGCATCCGCTCCCGCGTCGAGGGCGACCTTCGCCGCGACCGGCAGTTCGAACGAACCGGGAACGCGCACGACGCGGTACGTCGCGCCCGTGGCATCCAGGATTCGCTTCGCACCGGCGATGAGCCCGTCGGTGATGACCTCGTGCCAGGTTCCGGCGATGACGACGACGTTCAGGCTCGAGGCGTCGACGCCGCCGGTCTCGGGTGCTCCACTGCCGGCCATCAGGCGCTCTCTTCCTTCATGTGCGCGAGGGCGTCGCGCAGGTCGTCCTCGGCGATGACGTGGCCCATGCGGTCGCGCTTGGTCTCGAGGTACTGGTGGTTGTTGGGGCCGACACCGACGAGCAGGGGGACCTGTTCGACGACATCGAGGCCGAAGCTGCGCAGCTGGTTCACCTTGTCGGTGTTGTTGGTCAGCAGGCGCACCTGCTCAACGCCCAGGTCGGCGAGGATGCCGGCCGCGGCGGCGTAGTCGCGGGCGTCGGCGGGCAGGCCCAGGGCGAGGTTGGCATCGACCGTGTCCATGCCGCGCTCCTGCAGGCTGTACGCGCGCAGCTTGTTGATGAGCCCGATGCCGCGACCTTCGTGGCCGCGCATGTAGATGACGATGCCGCCGTCACGGTCGATCGTGTCGAGTGCGGCGTCGAGCTGCGGGCCGCATTCGCACTTCAGCGAGCCGAAGGCCTCGCCGGTCAGGCACTCCGAGTGCACGCGCACGAGCGGAGCCTTTTCGGTCAGATCGCCCGAGACCACCGCGAGGTGATCGGTGCCGGTGACCCGGTCCTTGTAGGCGAGGAAGCGGAAGGTGCCGTGCGAGGTGGGGACGTTCGACTCGGCGCGCAGGCTCACCCGGCGACGCGGGGCGGCGGTCGCGGGGGCGGGGTCCGTCTCGTGGAGGTACGCGATGAGCTGCTCGATCGTGATGACGGGGATGCCGTCGCGCTCGCCGAGCTCGAACAGTCCGGGCAGGCGCATCATGCTGCCGTCCTCGGCGACGACCTCGGCGATCGCCCCCACCGGCTGCAGGCCGGCGAGGCGCATGAGGTCGACCGCGGCCTCGGTGTGCCCCGCACGCTCGCGCACACCGCCGTCGACGGCGCGCAGCGGCAGCACGTGACCGGGGCGGATGAGACTCGTCGGCACCGACTCGGGGTCGGCGAGCACGGTGAGCGTGTGGGCGCGGTCGGCCGCGCTGATGCCGGTGGTGACGCCTGAGGCGGCGTCGACGCTGACGGTGTAGGCGGTGCCGCGGGCGTCTTGGTTCACCTCGACCATGGGCGGGAGGTCGAGACGGTCGGCCCACTCGGCCGGCATGGGGGCGCAGACGTACCCGCTCGACCAACGGACGGTCCAGGCCATCCACTCGGGGGTCGCGAGCTGGGCCGACAGGATGACGTCGCCCTCGTTCTCGCGGTTCTCGTCGTCGGCGACCAGCACCGGGCGACCTTGGCGCAGGGCCTCCAGGGCCTCGGGGATGGTGGACAGGCTCATGCGGAGCCCCTCTCGGTCGTTGCGGCCGCAGCCGCGGGGTTCTCGGTTGTACGGAAGGCGAGCATGCGCTGCACGTGTCGCGCCAGGATGTCGGTCTCGAGGTTGACGGGGGTGCCGGCCTCGGCCCGCCCGAGGGTCGTGGCGGCGAGCGTCTCGGGGATGAGCGAGACCTCCAGCCAGGGCTCGGGCTCGTCCGCGGGACTCACCGCGCTCACCGTGAGAGAGACGCCGTCGATGGCGATGGATCCCTTGTCGACCACGAGGGGGGCGAGCGGGGCAGGGATGCCGACCCGCACGACGCTCCACTGCGCGCCGGGCCGCACCTCGCGCACGATGCCCGTGCCGTCGATGTGACCTTGGACGATGTGTCCGCCGAGGCGGCCGTGCGCCGCGGTGGCGCGCTCGAGGTTGACGGCGCGCCCGGGGGCGACGTCGGCGAGCGTCGACATGTCGAGGGTCTGCCTCATGACGTCGGCGGTGAACCAATCGGGGCCCTGGTCGACGACGGTGAGGCACACACCGCTGACCGAGATCGAGTCGCCGTGACCGGCGTCCGACACCGACAGGGGAGCGCGCAGCGTGAGCCGCACGCCGTCGCCCGAGGGCTCCACGGCGGTGACGGCGCCGATCTCTTCGACGATTCCGGTGAACATCAGGCGTCTCCTCTGTTCGAGAGCGCGGGCGCGGGGCGTCCGGGCTCGGCGGTCGGGGCGGTCACGGGCTCCTCGCGCACGGCGGGGGCGGACGGCTCGGGGCAGGCGACGACCAGGAGATCGTCGCCGAGGGTCTGCAGCGACGCCACGACCAGGCGCCGTGCGTCGGCGATGGTCGGCACGCCGATGTCGCCGAGGGCGAGCCGCGACCCGCCCAGGAGCACGGGCGCGACGTAGACGAGCACCTCGTCGGCGAGACCGGCGCGCAGGAACGCGCTCGCCAGTGTCGGGCCGCCCTCGACGAACACCCGCTGCACGCCCCGTCCCGCCAGGTCGTCGAGGACCGAGGGCAGGTCGTGGGTCGCATAGAACAGGGGCGAGAGGGGATGCCGGTGCACGGCGGCATCCGGGGCGGTCTCACGGGTGCCGATCACGACGGGAACGGGCTGCGCCTCGAGAAGAGAGCCGTCGGCGGCGCGCGCGGTCAGCGCCGGATCGTCGGTGCGCACCGTGCCGGTGCCGGCCACGATCGCATCGGCGACCGCCCGGCGGGCGTGCACGTCGCGGCGCGCGTCGGGACCGGTGATCCACTGGCTGGTGCCGTCGTCGGCGGCGGCGCGACCATCGAGGCTCTGAGCCCATTTGACGGTGACGTGGGGGCGACCGGTGCGTTTCACGGCGGCCCAATCATGGATGAGCGCCTCGGCGGCATCCGCCTCGACACCCGACTCGACCTCGACGCCCGCCGCGCGCAGACGGGCGGCGCCCCCGGCGGCGGTATCGGTGGGGTCGTCGAGGGCGAACACGACGCGGTCCACGCCCGCATCGATGAGCGCCAGGGCGCACGGGCCGGTGCGGCCGGTGTGGTTGCAGGGCTCGAGGGTCACGACGGCGGTCGCGCCACGGGCCGCGCCGGGCGCGAGCTGCGAGAGTGCGTCGACCTCGGCGTGCGCGGTGCCCGCGCCGCGGTGGTACCCCTCGGCGAGCGTGTCGCCGGTGGGCGAGAGGATCACGGCGCCCACCTGCGGGTTCAGACCGCGCGGTCCGCGCCGGGCGAGCTGAAGCGCTCGCCGCATGGCGTCGATCTCGACGGCGGATGCCATTTCCCTGTCCTTCCCGCGGTGTCGGGGCAGGGGCGGCGGGAAGGCGCGACGCGCCCTCCGTGCTGCCTCCCATCCGGACTAGCGACGATCACTCGTCGCATCACCGTCGGTTCCGGAATTGCACCGGATCAACCCCTCGGCCGAGGCCTCGGAGCTCGCGGACTGTCACCGCCGGTTCGGATTCTCACCGACCCCGGAGCACGTAGTTGCTCTTCGAAGTGTAGTCAACGCCCCCTTCGCGGTTTCATTCCCCGTCATGCACGGACGCGTTGTGCTATGCCGGGCGGTGCTGAGCCGCGTCGGCGATCGCGTCGGCCGTTGCTACTTGAGCAGGCGCGACAGCCGCCGGTCGGCCAGCAGCTTGCCGCCCGTCTGGCAGGTGGGGCAGTACTCGAGGGAGTTGTCGGCGAAGAACACGCTGCGCACCTCATCGCCGCAGACGGGACACGCCTCACCGCGGCGGCCGTGCACGCGCATGCCGCGACGTTTGGCGTCTTTGAGCTCGGCGGGCGGCTTGCCGCGCGCGGCGGTGACGGCCTCGGTGAGCGTGGTGGTCATCGCCTCGAACAGCCGGTCGACCTCGGCCTCGGACAGGGTGGCCGCGAGGGCGTACGGAGACATCTTGGCGGCGTGGAGGATTTCGTCGGAGTAGGCGTTGCCGACGCCCGCGATGATCGATTGATCGCGCAGCACGCCCTTGATCTGCGTGCGCCGACCGCTGAGCAGCGCGCCGAACTCGGCGCGACCGAACTCGTCGTCGAGCGGGTCGGGGCCCAGCCGCGCGATGCCCGGGACCTCGGACGGGTCCGTCACCGCGTAGACGGCCAGCGACTTCTTCGTGCCGGCCTCGGTGAGGTCGAAGCCCGAGCCGTCGTCAAAGCCGACGCGCAGCGCGATCGGCGTCTTGCCGGGCTTGATGAGCGTGGTGGGAAGAGCGTCGTACCAGCGCAGCCACCCCGCCTTGGCGAGGTGGAACACCAGACGGATGCCGCCGTCGCCGACGATGTCGACGAACTTGCCGTGGCGCTCGACAGCGGCGATCTTCGCGCCGACCACGGCGGTGAGCGGCGGGTCGTACGTCTTCAGGGCGTTGATGGCCGAGACCGTGGCCCTGTCGACGCGCAGCCCGATGAGACGTCCACGCAGGAACTCGACGAGCCCCTCGACCTCTGGCATCTCCGGCATGACGTCATCGTGTCACGCCCCTCCGACATCGGGGCGGGGCCTTGCGCCGAGCGCTCAGAGCACGGACCAGTCGACCGGGCCGCGGTCGTCTTCGCGCAGCAGCCCGCCCACCCACAGATCGGCTCGACCCAGCGCGTTGACGTGCGCCTGTCGCAGCAGCCCCTCGTACCGGAAACCGAGGCTTCGCGCGATGCGCGCCGACCCGACGTTGCCGGCCACCGCGCGCCATTCGATGCGGGCGACCGCCGGGCGCTCCGGCGCGAAGCCCCAGTCGACGACCGCGCGCGCGGCCTCGGTCGCCACACCCCGACCGCGCACGCTCGCCGACACCCAGTAGCCGATCTCGGGCGCTCCGCTCGGCAGCTTCGCCAGGCCCGCCATGCCGACCAGTCTGTCGTCGAGGCGGATCGCCCAGGTCGCCTCCGACCCCTCCGCCCACCAGCGGCGGGCGAGCTCGACGAAGGTCTCCGCATCGGCGGGAAGGTAGGGCGAGGGCACCGTCGTGAAGCGTTGGATCGCGGCATCCTGGCACTCGGCGTGGATGGCCGCGACGTCGCCGTCGTGGGGAGCCGACAGCTCGAGGCGGGCCGTGCGCAGGGTCTCCGGTTCCATCCGCTCACGTTACCGGCGGCCGGCGTGCGCACCAGAATCGGAACCCGACGACGGATACGGATGCCGCCTCGCGACGCGTCCGAGTCCGGTGCACCGATCCGATTCCGTGACGCGGATGCCGCCTCGCGACGCGTCCGAGTTCGGTGCACCGATCCGATTCCCCGACATCGGAGGCGCCGCAGCCGTGGCCCGAACGCCGACGCCCCCGCGGCTCAGCGGGTCGCGGGGGCGTCGGACGGGGCAGATCAGCCGCGGCGCAGCAGACCGATGCGGTCGTACACGTCGGAGAGGGTCTTCTCGGCGACGGATGCCGCCTTCCCCGCGTTCACGGCCAGCACACGGTCGAGTTCGGCGGGGTCGTCGAGCAGCTCGAGCGCGCGCTCGCGCACGGGCTCGAACTCGCTCACGACCACCTCGGCGAGGCCCTTCTTGAAGTCGCCGTAGCCGCGGCCCGCGTACTCGTCCTCGATCGAGGCGATGTCGCGACCGGTGAGGGCCGAGTAGATGACGAGCAGGTTCGAGACGCCCGGCTTCTCGTCGCGGTCGAAGCGGACGGCACCCTCGGAGTCGGTCACGGCCCGCATGATCTTCTTCGCGCTGACCTTGGGGTCGTCGAGCAGCCACAGCACGCCCGCGTCGGACTCGGCCGACTTCGACATCTTCGACGTCGGGTTCTGCAGGTCGTAGATGCGCGCGGTCTCGCGCTGGATGACGGGCTTGGGCACGGTGAAGGTCTGACCGAAGCGCTGGTTGAAGCGCTCGGCGAGATCGCGCGTGAGCTCGATGTGCTGCTTCTGGTCGTCGCCGACGGGTACGACGTCGGTCTGGTACAGCAGGATGTCGGCGGCCATGAGCACCGGGTAGGTGAAGAGGCCGACGTTGGTGGCATCCGTGCCGTAGCGGGCCGACTTGTCCTTGAACTGGGTCATGCGCCCGGCCTCGCCGAAACCGGTGAGGGTCGACAGCACCCACTGCAGCTCGGCGTGCGCCGGCACGTGCGACTGCACGTACAGGGTCGAGCGGGAGGGCTCGATCCCCGCGGCGATGTACTGGGCGGCGGTGCGGCGGGTCTTCTCGCGACGCTCGGCGGGGTCGCCGGGCTGGGTGAGGGCGTGCAGGTCGACGACCGAGAAGAAGGCGTCGTACTCGTCCTGCAGGTCGCGCCACTGCAGCAGGGCCCCGATGTAGTTGCCGATCTGGAGGCTGTCGGCGGAGGGCTGCATTCCGGAGTAGAGGCGCTCGGTGGTCACCGTTCGATCCTAGGCCGCGGGGCGCGGCCGGGACGTCGCGGGGAGGGACCGTGGACGGATGCCCGGCGGCGTCCGCCGAATCAACTTCCGAGCGTGTAGTCGACGATCACCGGCGCGTGGTCGCTCCAGCGGGTGTCGTACGACGGGGCGCGCTCCACCGTGTACGACGTCACGCGGTCGGCGAGCGCGGGCGTGGCGACGTGGTAGTCGATGCGCCACCCGCTGTCGGTGTCGAACGCCTTGCCGCGCATGGACCAGAACGTGTACGGCCCGTCGACCTCGCCGACGGCGCGGCGGCCGACGTCGATCCAGCCCAGGCCCGTGCCCGTCGAGCCGTCGACGCCCTCGACCTGCTCGCCCTCGGGGCCGAAGAAGCGGTCGAAGTAGGCGCGCTCCCGGGGCAGGAAGCCGGCGTTCTTGCGGTTCCCCCGCCAGTTCTTGATGTCGAGTTCGCGGTGGCCGACGTTCAGGTCGCCCGCGACCAACGCCAGGTCGCGCTCGGCCTTGAGCTCGACGAGACGGCGCTCCATGGCATCGAGGAAGAGCCACTTGGCGTCTTGCTTGGGGGTGTCGACCTCGCCGCTGTGCACGTAGGCGCTGACGATCGTGACGGTCTCACCGTCGATGTCGAAGTCGGTCTCGATCCAGCGGCCGGAGGCGTCGAGCGGCTCGGGGCCGAGGTGCGTGCGGGTCTCGACCCCGGGCAGCCGGCTGACGATCGCGACTCCCGCGCGCCCCTTCTGCAGGGCCTCGTCGTTGACGATCTCCCACCCGGGCAGGGCTTCGGCGAGTTGATCGGCGGTCGCGCGCACCTCCTGAAGGGCCACGATGTCGGCGCCGGAGGCGTCGAGCCACTCGGTCATGCCCTTGCGGACGGCGGCACGGATGCCATTGACGTTGACGGAGACGATGCGTACGGAACGAGCCACCCGTCGAGCGTAGCCGGGGCCTCCGACATCGGCCCGGGGGCGTCAGTCGGGGATGAGCGAGACCCGGCGCGGCTCGGGGAGGTCGGCCTCGGCGCGGGCGAGGGTCTTCCGTGCCGCCACGACGTGCCGACGGGCCCGCCAGCGCCAGGGCCAGCGTGCGTCGGCGAGGCGCTCCTCGGCCTCCCGGACGCCGACCTGGGCCGCGATGACCAGGGCGGCCTGTTCCATCGCGCGACGGTCCTCGGGGGAGCGCAGCGGCACGTCCCGGTCGTCCGCGGCCACCGCGATCCACGCCGCGGAGACGAGGATGACGATGCCGATGAACCGGAACCACAGCAGAAAACCGATCAGCACGGTGAACGTCGCCAGCAGCGGGTTGGTGGGGCTGTAGACGAAGAGGAAGCCGGCGGCCACCTGCAGCACGACCATGCCCGTCGCGCCCACCAGCGCGCCGGGGATCGCGCGGCGCCAGGTGAGCGAGGTGCCGGTGAGGAAGCGGAAGAGGGCCGCGAGCGCGAGGGTGTTGATGGCGAAGGCCACCACGACCGAGACGACGCGCGCGCCGATGGACCAGCCGAGGGTCTCGCGATCCCATCCGATGACGCTGAAGACGAGGTCGACGGCGCCGGTCGCCACCGAGCCGAGGAGGGCGCCGACGAGGAGCGCGATACCGAAGAGTACGGCCGCGAGCAGGTCGCGCGCCTTCAACATCACGTAGTTGCGCAGGTCGAACGGCAGCCCGAACGTGTCGCGCACGGCGCGGCGCGTGAAGGTGACGAAGCCGATCGCGGTCCACACGACCACGACGACCGCGACGACACCGGTGATGGTGAGCAGACGGCTGCTGTCCTGCGCGACGCCCTCGACCTGCTCGCGGGAGACCAGGCCGTTCTCGCTGATGATGCCCGGGATGTAGCTGTTGACGATGTGGATCAGCCCGTCGATCGCGGTGCGGCTCCCGCCGAGCCAGATGCCGACGCCCGCGAACGCCAGGTACAGGGCCGAGAACACCGCGAACAGGCCCTGGTAGCTCATGCCCGCGGCCAGCAGGAAGCCGTTGTGCCGCAGGAAATGCCGCCACACGCGGATGGGGAACCATTGCGCGATCTTCGCCGCACGGGCGAGGGGTTCGTCCAGGCGTTCCCGCACGGCGGTCTGCGCCGCTTCGAGGCGCTCGCGCAGCGAGGCGTCGTCGTCGCGCACCGCGGGCAGCGGCCGCGGGTCGTGGCGGTTCTCGGTCACCGGGAAAGCCTAATGAATGGATGCCGCAGCCTCGGCGTCGCGCCGGCCTCACGGCATCCGGGGTCTGTCTCCGTCACGCGCGAGCCGCCGAGATGTGTTGCCGTCGTGAGGTCTGACGCGACAGATGGTGGCGACTCGCGCGGCTGTGCGGACAGGAGGAACGCGAAACGGCGGGGCGCCGACCCTTCGACAAGCTCAGGGACCGCGACTACCCGCCGTTCCGGAGGGGAGGGGTCAGCGACCGCCGCGGAGGACGGCCTGCTTGACCTCGGCGATGGCCTTGGTGACCTCGATGCCGCGGGGGCACGCCTCGGTGCAGTTGAAGGTGGTGCGGCAGCGCCACACGCCCTCTTTGTCGTTGAGGATGTCGAGGCGCACGTCGCCGGCGTCGTCGCGCGAGTCGAAGATGAAGCGGTGCGCGTTCACGATCGCGGCGGGGCCGAAGTACTGTCCGTCGGTCCAGAACACGGGGCACGACGAGGTGCATGCGGCGCAGAGGATGCACTTGGTCGTGTCGTCGAAGACCTCGCGGTCGACGATCGACTGGATGCGCTCCTTGCCCGGCTCGGGCTTCGAGTTCGAGATGAGGAAGGGCTGCACCTCGCGGTAGGAGGCGAAGAACGGCTCCATGTCGACGATGAGGTCCTTCTCGAGGGGCAGGCCCTTGATCGCCTCGACGTAGATCGGCTGCGAGATGTCGAGGTCCTTGATCAGCGTCTTGCAGGCCAGGCGGTTGCGGCCGTTGATGCGCATGGCGTCGGATCCGCAGATGCCGTGCGCGCACGAGCGGCGGAACGACAGCGAGCCGTCGGTCTCCCACTTGATCTTGTGCAGCGCGTCGAGCACGCGGTCGGTGGAGTACAGCTCGACGTCGTAGTCGACCCAGCGGGGCTCGTCGTCGACCTCGGGGTCGAAGCGACGGATGTTGAAGGTGACCATGAACGACTGGATGCCGGTGTCTTCCGGCGTCTGCTCGACCTCGTCGGAGACGTCGGTGGTGTCGAGAACGGTGGATGCCATCTCAGTACTTCCTCTCCAGCGGCGGGTAGCGCAGCTCCCCGGCCTCGTTCTTGGTGAACACCACGGGCTTCCAGCCGAGCTCGATGTGATCGGCGGGGTGCGACGAGTGGGGATCGCCCGACAGGTACGCCATGGTGTGCTGCATGTAGTTCTCGTCGTCACGCGTGGGGAAGTCGTCGCGCATGTGACCGCCGCGGCTCTCTTCGCGGTTCTGCGCCGAGTAGACGACGACCTCGGCGAGGTCGAGCAGGAAGCCCAGCTCGACGGCCTCGAGCAGGTCGGTGTTGAAGCGCTTGCCCTTGTCGTCGACGTGGATGTTCTTGTAGCGCTCGCGCAGGTCGGCGATCACGTCCATGACGTGGGCGAGGGACTCATGCGTGCGGAACACCTGCGCGCCCTTGTCCATCTCGTCTTGCAGCGTCTTGCGGAGCACCGCGATGCGCTCGGTGCCGCTGTTGTTGCGCAGGTTCTCGATGAGCCCGCGCACCTCGGCGGCGGGGTCATCGGGCAGGGGCACGAAATCGGCGGTCTTGACGTACTCGACGGCGTTGCGGCCGGCGCGCTTGCCGAAGACGTTGATGTCGAGCAGCGAGTTCGTGCCCAGGCGGTTGGAGCCGTGCACCGAGACGCACGCGCACTCGCCGGCGGCGTACAGGCCGGGGACGACCGTGTCGTTGTCGGCGAGCACCTCGGCCTTGATGTTGGTCGGGATGCCGCCCATCGCGTAGTGCGCGGTCGGCATGACCGGCACCGGCTCGACGACCGGGTCGACGCCCAGGTACGTGCGGGCGAACTCGGTGATGTCGGGGAGCTTGGTCTCGAGCACCTCGGCACCCAGGTGCGTGCAGTCGAGGAGCACGTAGTCGCGGTGGGGGCCGGCGCCGCGGCCCTCGGCGACCTCTTGCACCATGCAGCGCGCGACGATGTCGCGCGGAGCGAGGTCTTTGATGGTGGGGGCGTAGCGCTCCATGAAGCGCTCACCGCTGGCGTTGCGCAGGATCGCGCCCTCGCCGCGGGCACCTTCGGTGAGCAGGATGCCGAGACCGGCGAGGCCGGTCGGGTGGAACTGGAAGAACTCCATGTCCTCGAGCGGCAGGCCCTTGCGCCACACGATGCCGACGCCGTCGCCGGTGAGGGTGTGGGCGTTCGAGGTGGTCTTGAAGATCTTGCCGAAGCCGCCGGTCGCGAAGACCACGGCCTTGGACTGGAAGACGTGCAGCTCACCCGTGGCGAGGTCGTAGGCGACGACACCGGCGACCTGCGTCTTGCCGGCGGCATCCTTCACCGTGATGAGGTCGAGCACGTAGAACTCGTTGAAGAAGTTGATGCCGAGCTTGACGCAGTTCTGGAACAGCGTCTGCAGGATCATGTGGCCGGTGCGGTCGGCGGCGTAGCACGCGCGGCGCACGGGGGTCTTGCCGTGGTCGGCCGTGTGGCCGCCGAAGCGGCGCTGGTCGATCTTGCCCTCGGGCGTGCGGTTGAACGGCAGACCCATGTTCTCGAGGTCGATGACGGCGTCGATCGCCTCTTTGGCGAGGATCTCCGCCGCATCTTGGTCGACGAGGTAGTCGCCGCCCTTGATGGTGTCGAAGGTGTGCCACTCCCACGAGTCTTCCTCGACGTTGGCGAGGGCCGCCGCCATACCGCCCTGCGCCGCACCGGTGTGCGAACGGGTCGGGTAGAGCTTCGAGATCACGGCGGTCTTCGCGCCGGGGCCGGCCTCGATGGCCGCGCGCATGCCGGCGCCGCCGGCGCCGACGATCACGACGTCGAACTGGTGGTAGTGGACGCCGTCTTTGACGATCGAGTCCGAAGCGGTCTGAGTGCTCACGTGTGCGATACCTCTGCTGTCAGGGGAAAGAAGGGATGCCGCCGGCTCACGCCGCCTGGCACACGTCCCACAGGGAGCTGCTCTCGGTGACACCGAGGCAGGGGTCGAAGGTGAAGACGACGAGCGTGCCGAGGAGGATGAGGAATCCGGCCGACACCCACAGCGACCCCACGAGGATCTTGCGGACGGTGGCGTTGGTCACGTAGTCGTTGACGATCGTGCGCATGCCGTTGGCGCCGTGGATCAGGGCCAGCCACAGCATCAGGACGTCCCACCACTGCCAGAAGGGCGAGGCGAGCTTGCCGGCGACGAACGCGAAGTCGATCTGGTGGATGCCGTCGCCCGTCATGAGGTTGACGAACAGGTGGCCGAAGATCAGGACGATCAGCAGCACGCCGGAGGCGCGCATGTAGATCCAGCCCCACTTCTCGAGGTTGGAGCCCTTCTTGCGCACGCTCGGCGTGCGCGGGGCGGGGATCGTGGCGGCTTCTTGGGCGACGGACATCAGTGGCTCCCGGTGACGGCGCTGAAGACGTTGATGAGGTGGCGCGGGGTGAACCCGAGCATCGTGACGACCCAGAGGCCGAGCACGCCCCACCACAGCTGACGCTGGTGGCGCGTGGCCCAGGGCCAGAAGTCGACGAGGATGATGCGCAGGCCGTTGAACGCGTGATACGCGATCGCACCGACCAGAGCGACCTCGCCCAGACCCATGACCGGGTTCTTATAGGTGCCGATGACGGCGTCGTAGGCCTCGGGCGAGACACGGATGAGCGCCGTGTCGAGGATGTGCACCAAGAGGAAGAAGAATATGGCGACACCGGTGATGCGGTGAAGCACCCACGACCACATTCCTTCACGGCCCCGGTACAGAGTCCCGCGGGGCCTCTTCGAGGTGGTCTCTTTCACCGACGGCGTGGCACGTGCTGGTGCAGACACGGTCGTCCTCCCTGATCGAACACGGTGTGGGGCCTTGCACGGGCCCCGAGCGTCACACGGGCGCCATTGAATACTACGGCCGGGCTATGAACGGCGGCGATTAGGGCCGCCTAAGACTTTCTCGATGTCGAGATAGTTCCGCGACGTGCGGCGAGACGCCCGCTGCGGTCTCTCAGGAGCTCGCCCACTAGGGTCGGAGCCATGGCAGACCTCGCACTCGACGACTTCTACGCCGTCATCCCCGCCGGAGGGATCGGCAGCCGCCTCTGGCCCCTCTCGCGGGCGGACGCCCCCAAGTTCCTGCACGACCTCACCGGCTCGGGCCAGACGCTCCTGCGCGACACCTGGGACCGTCTCGCTCCGCTCTCCGGCGACGACCGCATCGCCGTGGTGACCGGCCGCGCCCACCGCGCCGCGGTCGAGCGGGAGCTCCCGGGCGTCCCCGACCACAACGTGTTCCTGGAGTCCGAGCCGCGCGACTCCTCCGCGGCCATCGGCCTCGCCGCGGCGATCCTCGTGCGCCGCGAACCGGATGTCATCATCGGCTCCTTCGCCGCCGACCACGTCATCCGACAGACGCGTCAGTTCGACTTCGCCGTCCGCCAGGCCGTGGCCGTCGCACGAGCCGGATACATCTGCACCATCGGCATCCAGCCCTCCGAGCCCTCGGTCGGCTTCGGCTACGTCAAGAAGGCCGACGAACTGATCGTCGACGGCGCTCCCGAGGCCTACACGGTGGAGCGTTTCGTCGAGAAGCCCGACCTCGACACCGCCAAGGCGTACTACGCCGACCGCGACTACCTCTGGAACGCGGGCATGTTCATCACCCGCGCCGACGTGCTGCTCGCCGAGCTCGCCGTCAACGAGCCGGAACTGCACGCGGGCCTGCTCGAACTCGCCGAGGCCTGGGACGACCGCGACCGCCGCGGTCCCGCGGTCGACCGCATCTGGCCGGGACTGAAGAAGATCGCGATCGATTACTCCGTCGCCGAGCCGGCCGCTGAGAAGGGGCGTCTCGCGGTCATTCCGGGGCACTTCGACTGGGACGACGTGGGCGACTTCGCGAGTCTGTCCAAGCTCAACTCCTCGGGCGGTCGCAACGAGCTGGCGATCCTCGGCGAGGATGCGCGCGTGCTCTCCGACGCCTCCAGCGGCATCGTCGTCTCGCAGACCAAGCGCGTGATCAGCCTCATCGGCGTCCGCGACATCGTCGTGGTCGACACCCCCGACGCCCTCCTGGTCACCACCAGCGAGAACGCCCAGCGGGTGAAGGGCGTCGTCGACGCGCTCAAGCTCACCGGTCGCGGCGACGTGCTCTGACACCGGATGCCGCGCACCGTGGCATCCGGTCCCGTCGGCGTCGTCGCGTGTGGCGGTCGCGTGACGCGAGATTGCGTCTTTGTAACCATTGCCCGGCATGGGCGCCCTCGGTGCGCAACGGCGCCGACACAGTAGGTAACGTGACGGGATCGTCCCTCAAACCCGTTGGGGGCATCCGTCTTGGAGGACCATTCGTGAAGACCACGAAGAAGGCCGTCGTCAGCGGTCTCGCCATGCTCGGCGCCGCCGTGCTGCTCGCCGGCTGCGGCGCTGCGCCCGAGAGCAACGGCTCGACCGCTGCTGCCGGGGGAGACATCGTCGAGGGCTTCACCCCCTGCATCATCTCGGATGACGGTGGGTGGAACGACCGCTCGTTCAACCAGTCGGCCAAGGAAGGCATCGACAAGGCGGCGAGCGAGCTCGGCGTCAAGGCGATCGAGGTCGAGTCCAGCTCGGCGAACGACTACGCCCCCAACCTCGAGAACCTCGTCGCCGAGGGCTGCACGTTCATCGTCGCGGTGGGCTTCAAGCTCAGCGCCGACACCGTCGCTTCCGCCAAGGCCAACCCGAGCCTGCAGTACGCGATCATCGACGACCGTGCCGACACCGACAACAACGGTGAGACCGACGCCCCGAACATCAAGCCGCTGCTGTTCGACACCGTCCAGGCCGCCTACCTCGGTGGGTACGCCGCCGCCGCCTACTCGGCCGAGAACGGCGTGAACAAGGTCGGCACCGTCGGTGGCATCCCGATCCCGCCCGTCACCATCTTCATGGACGGCTTCGTCGACGGCGTGAAGAAGTACGACGAGGACAAGGGCGCCAGCGTCCAGACCTTCGGGTGGGACGTCGCCGCGCAGAACGGCTCGTTCACCGGTGGCTTCGCGGCCAACGACGCGGCCAAGCAGGCCGCCCAGGGTCTGCTCGACCAGGGCGTCGACGTGCTCCTGCCCGTCGGTGGACCGATCTACAGCAGCGCGGCCGACGCGATCCGCGACAGCGGCTCGAAGAGCGTCATGCTCGGTGTCGACTCCGACCTCGCCAAGGCCGACCCGAACGTGTCGGACCTGGTGCTGACCTCGATCCTCAAGCGCATCGACACCGCCGTGTACGACTCGGTCACGCAGGCGGCCAAGGGCGACTTCGACGTGACCCCCTACGTCGGCACGCTCGAGAACGACGGCGTCGGCCTGGCCGACTTCAACTCGACGTTCACGCTGCCCGCCGGCCTCGCCGACGAACTGTCGGCGCTGCGCGAGCAGATCGTCTCGGGTTCGCTGAAGGTCACCTCGCCCAGCTCGCCGTAAGGCATCCTCTCGAAACCGCGGCCGCTCGGATCCGTCCGGGCGGCCGCGGTTTCCGTCCGCCTTCACAACGTCTTCGAATAAGGTGCACAGCATGAAGCTCGAGCTCCGCGGCATCACCAAGCGGTTCGGGTCCCTGGTTGCGAACGACCACATCGATCTGGTCGTCCAGCCGGGCGAGATCCACGCTCTCCTCGGAGAGAACGGTGCCGGTAAATCCACACTCATGAATGTCCTCTACGGCCTGTACCAGGCCGATGAGGGAGAGATTCTGCTGGACGACGTCGTCCAGCGCTTCCGCGGCCCCGGCGACGCCATGGCCGCGGGCATCGGCATGGTGCACCAGCACTTCATGCTCATCCCCGTCTTCACCGTCGCCGAGAACGTCATGCTCGGCCACGAGAACACCAAGGCCCTGGGCGCGCTCGACCTGAACGCCGCCCGGAAGCACGTGCGCGACGTCGCGCAGCGCTTCGGGTTCGAGGTCGACCCCGACGCCCTCGTCGGCGACCTCCCGGTGGGCGTGCAGCAGCGCGTCGAGATCATCAAGGCCCTGTCCCGGGATGCCAAGGTGCTCGTGTTCGACGAGCCGACGGCCGTGCTCACCCCGCAGGAGACCGACGAGCTCATGGGCATCATGCGGCAGCTGCGCGACGAAGGCACCTCCATCGTCTTCATCACGCACAAGCTCCGCGAGGTGCGCGAGGTCGCCGACCGCATCACCGTGGTGCGCCTGGGCAAGATCGTCGGCGAGGCCGAGCCCACCGCGAGCAACGGCGAACTCGCCTCGCTCATGGTCGGCCGCGCGGTCGAGCTCACGGTCGTCAAGGATGCGCCGAAGGCGGCGGCATCCGGGGGTCTGTCCATCCGCAACCTGCGCGTGGTCACCCCCGAGGGAGCGGTGGTCGTCGACGACGTCGACCTCGACGTGCGTCCCGGCGAGATCGTCGCGATCGCGGGCGTGCAGGGCAACGGGCAGACCGAGCTCGTCGAGGCCATCGTCGGCCTCGCCGACGGTGTGACGGGGACCGTCGACCTCGACGGCACCGACCTCGTCGGCAAGAGCGTGCGCGCCATCCTCGACGCGGGGGTCGGCTTCGTCCCCGAGGACCGTAAGGAGGACGGCCTGGTCGGGAGCTTCTCGGTCGCCGAGAACCTCATCCTCGATCGGTCCTCCGACGCGGCGTTCGTGTCCGGCGGCACCATCAAGCGCGCGGCGCTGGGCACCTTCGCCCGCGACCGCATCGCGGAGTACGACATCCGCACCCAGTCGGCATCCACCCCGGTCGGCACCCTGTCGGGCGGCAACCAGCAGAAGGTCGTCATCGCCCGCGAGATGAGTCGCCCGCTGAAGCTGTTCGTCGCCGCTCAGCCCACCCGCGGCGTCGACGTCGGCTCGATCGAATTCATCCACAAGCAGATCGTCGCCGCGCGCGATGCGGGTGTGCCCGTGATCGTCGTGTCGACCGAGCTCGACGAGATCGCCGCCCTCGGCGATCGCATCGCGGTGATGTACCGCGGCGGCATCGTGGGCGTCGTCCCGGGGAACACCCCCCGCGAGACCCTCGGGCTCATGATGGCGGGCGAGCAGCCCGCGGAGGAGACAGCGTGAGCGGCCACATCCCGAGCACGGGCGCGAACGGGGACTCCGGTCTCCCGCCCGAGCAGCTGCCGACCGCATCGGGGCCGTTGACCGGTCACACCCCGGCCGAGACGCCCGCGCCCCCGCGGACGAACCAGTTCCTCACCGAGCTGCTGCGCTCCTCGTGGATCACCACGGTGCTCGCCGTTGTCGCGGCGATGATCGTGGGCGGCATCCTGATGGCGGCTACCAACGACCAGGTGCGCGCGACCTCCGGGTACTTCTTCGCGCGCCCCGGCGACACGCTGGCCGCGATCTGGAACTCGGTCTACGGCGGGTACGAGGCACTGTTCCGCGGCGCGATCTTCAACTCCCGCGTCGCCGACTTCGGGGCGCAGATCCGCCCCCTGACGAACACCCTTGGATTCGCCGCGCCGCTCATCGCCGCCGGTCTCGGCGTGGCGCTGGCGTTCCGCGTCGGCCTGTTCAACATCGGCGGCCGCGGTCAGATCCTCGTCGCCTGCGCCTTCGCCGGTCTCATCACCTTCAACCTCGACCTGCCGATGATCATCCAGCTGCCGCTGACGCTCATCGTCGGTATCGCCGGCGGCGCGCTGTGGGGCGGGATCGTGGGTCTGCTCAAGGCCCGCACCGGTGCGCACGAGGTCATCCTCACCATCATGCTCAACTACGTCGCCTACTACCTGGTGACGTGGATGGTGCGCACCCCGGGCCTGCTGCAGCGTCCCGCCGGGGACCAGCCGATCTCGTCGGCCACGCCCGCGAACGCGCAGTTCCCCGAGCTGTTCGGACCCCAGTTCCCGCTGCTCGACCTGGGCTTCGTCCTCGTGATCGCCGCGACGGTGTTCGTCTGGTGGCTCATGGAGCGCTCGAGCCTCGGCTTCCGCCTGCGCGCGGTGGGCGAGAACCCCCACGCCGCTCGCGCCGCCGGCATCTCGGTGCCCCGCATGTACGTGTACGCGATGCTGTTCGCCGGAGGACTGGCGGGTCTGGCCGGCATGAACCAGATCCAGGGATCGGTCACCACCGGGTTCGACGGCCTCATCGACGCGGGCATCGGCTTCGATGCCATCACCGTGGCCCTCCTCGGCCGCAGCCGTCCCTGGGGCGTGTTCGCCGCCGGCATCCTGTTCGGCGCCCTCAAGTCCGGCTCCTTCACGATGCAGGCGTCGCAGGGCATCCCCGTCGACATCGTGCTCGTCGTGCAGGCCCTGATCGTGCTCTTCATCGCGGCCCCGCCGCTGGTGCGCACGATCTTCTTCCTCCCCAAGAGCGAGGCCGAGCGCGCGGCCAAAGACCGGGCCAAGGCGGCCAAGAAGGCGGTGGCGGCATGACCGCGACGCATCTCGCGGATGACGCGATCCAGCTGACCACGGTGCGCGTGCGCCACATCAAGTTGGCGGTGAGCCTCGCGGTGGTCACCGTGCTGCTCGCACTGCTGTTCGCCCTCGTCCCGCGCGACGGGCAGAGCACCTTCCGCCTCGGCGACCCGGCCTCGAACATCGACCTCGGCAGCGTCGCGGTCCCCACGGCGGTCACCAGCTGGAGCGTGCTCGTCGTGCTGGTCCTGCTCACCGCGTGGTCGGTCTGGGATGCCGTGGGCTACCGCCGCACCCCGCTCTGGCTGCCGATCGCGTTCGGTGCGCTGGCCGTCTTCGCGTTCCTGGTGTGGGCCGCGGCCGACGGACTGGTCCCCGTGACCGGTCTGCTCTTCGGAGCTCTCTCGCTGTCGGTCCCGCTCATCTTCGGTGCCCTCGGCGGTGTGATCGGCGAGCGGGTCGGCGTGGTGAACGTCGCGATCGAGGGGCAGTTCCTCTTCGGCGCCTTCAGCGCCGCGCTCGTGGCATCCCTCACCCGAAACCCCTTCCTGGGGCTCGTCGCGGCCATGGTCGGCGGTGTCCTCGTGGCGTTCGTCCTCGCGGCGTTCTCGATCAAGTACCTCGTCGACCAGGTGATCGTCGGTGTCGTGCTGAACGTGCTGGTCACCGGTCTCACGGGCTTCCTGTACGGCGCGCTGCTCGTCCCCAACGAAGACCTGCTGAACCGTCCCGAGCGCTTCCCGCGCTGGGAGATCCCGCTGCTGGGCGACATCCCGATCATCGGACCGGTGCTGTTCAACCAGACCTTCATCGTCTACCTGATGTACGCCGTCGTGGCCGTGGTCGCCTGGGGTCTCTACCGCACGCGCTGGGGCCTTCGCCTGCGCGCGGTCGGCGAGCACCCGCAGGCCGCCGACACCGTCGGGATCAAGGTCAACTCGAGCCGGTTCTGGAACGTCTCGCTGGCCGGCGCGATCGCCGGTATCGGCGGCGCGTACTTCACGCTGGTGTCGGTGGGGCAGTTCACCAAGGAGATGACCGCGGGTCTCGGCTTCATCGCCCTCGCGGCCGTCATCTTCGGCCGCTGGGACCCGATCCGGGCCACGCTCGCGGCCCTGCTGTTCGGCTTCGCGACCAACCTCCAGAACCTGCTGACGGTGCTGCGCACCCCCATCCCCAGCGAGTTCATGCTCATGCTGCCCTACGTCGTGACGATCATCGCGGTGGCCGGGTTCGCCGGACAGATCCGGGGCCCCGCGGCCGCCGGCAAGCCCTACATCAAGGGCTGACCCCCTTCCCTTCACGAGAGGATCCACCACTCCACGATGACCGACATCGATTGGGACGAACTCCGTTCGGCCGCCACGGATGCCATGCACCGCGCGTACGCGCCCTACTCCCGCTTCAAGGTGGGCGCCGCCGCCCTCGTGGCCGACGGGCGCATCGTCTCGGGGTGCAACGTCGAGAACGCCTCCTACGGGGTGACGCTGTGCGCCGAGTGCGGGCTCGTGTCCGACCTGCACATGAGCGGGGGCGGCCAGCTCGTGGCCTTCGTCTGCGTCGACGGTGAGGGACGCACCCTCATGCCGTGCGGACGGTGCCGTCAGCTGCTGTTCGAGCACGCGATCCCGGGCATGCTGCTCGAGACCGTCAGCGGCATCCGGACGATCGACGAGGTGCTGCCCGACGCCTTCGGTCCGCGTGATCTCGAGGAGGCGGCACGATGACCTTTCGACAGGCTCAGGGACCGGTGGAGTCATATGACGCCGTCGACATCATCCGCGCGCAGCGCGACGGGCGACCGATCACCGAGGGCGAGATCCGCTGGTTGGTCGACGCCTACACGCGTGGGTATGTCATGGACGCGCAGATGTCGGCGTTCACGATGGCGGTGCTGTTGAACGGTCTCGGCCGCGACCAGATCCGCGTCCTCACCGACGCGATGATCGCCTCGGGCGAGCGCATGGACTTCGGCTCGCTCGGCAAGGTCACCGTCGACAAGCACTCGACGGGTGGGGTCGGCGACAAGATCACGCTGCCGCTCGCGCCCCTGGTCGCCGCCTTCGGCGTCGCCGTCCCGCAGCTCTCGGGCCGCGGGCTCGGCCACACCGGCGGCACGCTCGACAAGCTCGAGTCGATCCCGGGCTGGCGGGCGGCGCTGTCGAACGACGAGATCATGGCGCAGCTGCGCGACGTGGGCGCGGTCATCTGCGCCGCGGGCACGGGCCTGGCCCCCGCCGACAAGAAGCTGTACGCGCTGCGCGACGTCACCGGCACCGTCGAGGCCATCCCGCTCATCGCGTCGAGCATCATGTCGAAGAAGATCGCCGAGGGCACCGACTCGCTCGTGCTCGACGTGAAGTTCGGCTCCGGTGCCTTCATGCAGGACATCGACCGCGCTCGCGAGCTCGCCGAGACGATGGTCGCGCTCGGTACCGACTCGGGCGTGAACACCACGGCACTGCTCACCGACATGAACACCCCGCTCGGCCTGGCCATCGGCAACGCCAACGAGGTGCGCGAATCGGTCGAGGTGCTCGCCGGCGGCGGCCCCGCCGACGTCGTCGAGCTGACGGTCGCCCTCGCCCGCGAGATGCTGACGCTCGCGGGCAAGCCCGACGCCGACGTCGAAGCCGCGCTGCAGGACGGCCGCGCGATGGACGTCTGGAACCGCATGATCCGCGCCCAGGACGGCGATCCGGATGCCGCGCTCCCCACGCCCCGCGAGACGCACACGGTCGTGGCCGAGCGCTCCGGCGTCGTCACGCGCGTCGAGGCGCTGCCCTTCGGCATCGGCGCCTGGCGCCTCGGTGCCGGCCGGGCTCGCGCCGAGGACGCCGTCGTGCACGCCGCGGGCATCGACCTGCACGTCACCGTCGGTCAGGCCGTGAGCGCCGGTCAGCCGTTGTTCACCCTGTCGGCGGACGATGAGTCGCGCTTCGAGCGCGCCCTCGGCGCCGTCGACGGCGCGCTCGAGATCGGCGACACCGCTCCCGCCGCCACCCCGATCGTGCGCGAGCGGATCACCGCCTGATGGCATCCGGAAAGAAGGACACCGTGGCATCCGAGGACTTCCGTATCGGTCGCACGAGGATCGCCGACCTCCCCAAGGTGTCGCTGCACGATCACCTCGACGGGGGACTGCGTCCCCAGACGGTGCTCGAGCTGGCGGACGAGGTCGGTCTCGACCTGCCCGCCGACGACGCGAAGAGCCTCGAGGCGTGGTTCTCCGACCACATCGACGGCGGGTCTCTCGAGGACTACCTCGAGAAGTTCTCGGTCACGGTCGGCGTGATGCAGACCCGTGAGGGGCTCGTGCGCACGGCGAAGGAGTTCGTCGAGGACCTCGCCGCCGACGGCGTCGTGTACGGCGAGGTGCGGTGGGCTCCCGAGCAGCACCTCACCCGCGGTCTCACCCTCGACGAGGTCGTCGACGCCGTGCAGGAGGGCATCGAAGAGGGAGAGGATGCCGCTGACGCCCGCGGACACGACATCCGGGTCGGTCAGCTGCTCACGGCGATGCGTCACACCGACAACTCGCGCGAGATCGCCGAGCTCGCCGTCGCCTGGCGCGGACGGGGCGTCGTCGGGTTCGACCTCGCCGGAGCCGAGGACGGGTTCCTCCCCAGCCGTCACCGCGCGGCGTTCGAGTACCTCGCCGAGCAATTCTTCCCGACGACGGTGCACGCGGGCGAGGGTGCCGGCCTGGCATCCATCCGCTCCGCGCTCATCGACGGACGCGCGCTGCGCCTCGGTCACGGCGTGCGCATCGCCAACGACCTCGACGTCGTCTCGCGCGAGGGCGAGGAGGTGCAGGTCACGTTCGGCGACCTGGCCCGCTGGGTGCGCGATCGCGAGATCACCCTCGAGCTGTCGCCGACGTCGAACCTGCAGTCGGGAGCGGTGACGGCCTGGGGCGACACGATGGACGCCCACCCCTTCGACCTGCTGTACCAGCTCGACTTCTCGGTCACCGTGAACGTCGACAACCGCCTCATGAGCGCGACGACGCTCACGCGCGAGCTGGGGCTGCTGGCCCAGGCGTTCGACTACGACCTCGACGACCTCGAGGCGTTCCAGCTCAACGCCGCCGCCGGTGCGTTCCTCCCGGTGGAGGAGCGCGAGGAGCTCATCGAGATCATCTCGGAGGGTTTCGGGCGCTGAACCGCGGTTTCGAGGCGCGCACCCGGTCGGGTGCGCGCCTCTTGGCGTTCTGCGGGGGTGGGCGTTGCGGGGCTGGGTCGTGCGGGGGTTGGCCGTGCGGGGCGGGGCCGTGTGGCGCGGTGCGGGGCTGGGCCGTGTGGGGCCGCGCTGGCGGGCGAAACTCCGGAGATCCGTGGCGGAGAGGCCGTGTAGGTGCCGATTTCGGTCATGACTGCGCGGTTTCTCAGGAGTTCGGCACGCGTCCGGGCTCGCGAGGGGAGGACGAGATCGGCCGATGCGGATTGGACGGGGCCGACCGCGGCGCGCGAAACTCCGGAGAAATCGGCGCGCGGGGTCGACAACAGCGCCTGCGGCGGGATGGGAGCGCGAGAAGTCAGGAGTTTCGACCGGGTGCGCCGTGGGCGAGGATGCGCTCAAGCGCGGCGCGCACCCGGTCGGGGTGGTAGAGGATGTCCTCGGCGAGCAGTCGGAGCGTCGTATAGCCGCGTT
Organism: uncultured Microbacterium sp.; assembly: GCA_913774845.1. Lineage (GTDB taxonomy): Bacteria > Actinomycetota > Actinomycetes > Actinomycetales > Microbacteriaceae > Microbacterium. Next base: position 32,635 of record CAJYJO010000028.1, read on the forward strand.
CCAGTGCCGCCATGTCACGGCGCCGGTCGTTCTTGTGCATCTGCCAGGTGCCGTGGAATCGCTCGCTGTCGCACTCGACGATGAGCCATCCGTTGATCAGGAGGTCGACGCGGCCCACCCCGCCGATGCGGACCTGCAGCTCGACACGACATCCGAGCGGACGCAGTAACAGTCGCACGAGCGATTCAGTGCCCGCCTCGGCGCGCGGGTCCACCAGGCGACGCAGCACCTGGAAGCGGCGCGGAACCCGGGCGAACACCTCGTCGATGTCGGCCTCGCTGACCACCCCCAAGTGCCAGGCGCTGTCGAGGGTGGCGACCGCCGATCGCGGAGGTTGACAGCGGATAGCCTGAGCGAGGGCCTCCACGACGTCGACCGCGAGTCCGTCTCGCGCGGCCGATGACGCACGCCAGTGGTAGACGACACCGCGGGGTGCGGGAGGCCGTCGACTGGCTGGCGGATCCTGCTGGATATGACGGTCCGCCTGTCGGTGAATGAACACGCCGCGCACGGCGAGAAGGCTGACGCAGTCAAGTCTCCCGCCGGCGCGGGCGGCTTCGACGAAGTCCTCCTGTGTGCCGGCCCCCACGAATCGCCCTTGTCGTACACGCAAGAGGCTGCCGTCCGCGAGGGCACGGTCGATTGCCCTGCGCGACCATCCGGCGATGAGGAGTTCGCGCGTCGTCCACACTCGCTCGGGGTTCTCAGCGGGACGGGGCGGCAGGGAAACCATCAGCCCACCCTGGCCGTCTCAGCCGCTCCATGGCGGCGGCGAGGGCCCGCGGCTGTGGATAACGGGGCTGGGGAGGACAGGTCGGGGCCGACCCGGCGTGTGCGAAAGTCCTGAGTTTTCGGCGGTTCCGGGCTGTTAAGGGGTTTTCCGGGCGCGCAGGTGCGTGTTTCTCAGGAGTTCCGCTGGGGGCTGCGGCCGGGCGGCCGCCCCGCCCGCCCCCGGCCCGCCCGCCCCCCGGCCCGCCCCGGACCCGCCCCGGCTCGCCCGGCCCGCCCGGTCTGCCTCAGCCCGTTCCGGGGTCGATCCCTTTCGCGCGAAACTCCTGACTTTTCGTCCGCGGCGGGCTGCTCGCGGGGTTTTCGGGCATGTGTGTGCGGGTTTTTCAGGAGTTTCGCTCGGGTGGAAGGTCACCGGCCCGCCCCCCGCCCGCGCCCCTATCCTCCCGGCGCCCGCTCCATCCCGCCCGGCGCCCACCCGGCCCGGCGCCCACCCGGCCCCGGCCCCCGCACCCCCGCGCGCGGCGGCGCCGCGGCGCCCCCGGCTACGGCCGCGGCAGAAAGCCGGCCAGCTCCTCGGCGATCACCCGATCCACCTCGGCCGGGTCGGCGGTCGGCGTGCCGTCGCCCGGCTGGGGGCCGTAAGCGCCGAAGGACGCGTGGGAAGCGCCGGGGATCTCGACGAAGGTGGCGTTCGCGGGCAGTTCGGCCTTGGCATCCGCGATCTTCTGGGGAGTGCTCAAGCCGTCTTCCGAACCGGACAGGCTCAGCACGGGGATGCCGGATGCCGAGAGGTCGTTCGCGCAGTACGAGGCGAAGAGCACGAGGGCATCGGCGTCGCTCGCGAGCTGACACGCGCGCACGCCGCCGAGCGAGTGCCCGCCGACGGCCCAGGTCGAGACGCCCGGGGCGAGGTCTGTGAAGGTCGACAGTGGGCGGGGGTCGAAGAAGGCGAGGTTCAGCCAGGGCTTGGTGATCACGACCGTGACCCCGTCGTCGACGACCGTATCGGCGAGGGTGGCGATGTACCCCTCGGCCTGCACCTTGGCTCCCGGGATGAACACCAGACCCTGGCCGGTCGCACCTTCGGTGGGTGAGAGCACGATGCCCGCGCCGTCGTCGGTGATCGTCAGAGCGGGGTTCGCCCTCGCGTCGGCGAGCGGGCCGGGTTCGGCCCCCATGACCCCGACCTGGCTGTAGATCAGGATGCCGCCGACGAGCAGCACCACGACAGCGCCCAGCCCCCCGAGGGTCCACCGCAGCCATCGCCGCCGCCGACGCGGAGCGGGGGAGGGAGCGGAGTCGGCGGGGGCCTCGCGGTCGGTCACGACTCGAGCGTATCCCGGCCCGTCGGGACGCTGCCCGCGCTCGACACGACGCTCGACACGACGCTCGACACGACGCCGCCGACGCGCCGCGGGAAGCGGTCGCGTCGGCGGCGTCGGGGGAATCAGGCCGCGAGCGCCGCCTGGCGCGCGGCGACGATCTCGACCACGCGCGCGAACAGCGGGTGTTCCGCGTCGAGGCCGGTGACCTCGGCGGTGAACGCTTCGGCATCCAGCTCGCGCAGCATCCGCTGCAGGTCGACGGCTTGGGCGTCCTCGGCATCCGAGAACTCCAGGGCCGCGGCCATCGCGGCCACGAGCGCGTCGACGGGAAGACCCCGCTCGACGGCCTCGGCCGCGGGGCCGACGAAGCGCTCGTGCCGCGAGAGCTTGCGCAGCGGCTGCCGGCCCACGCGCCAGACGGTGTCGGGGAGGGCGGCGTTGCGGAAGCGTCGCAGGATCGTCGCGCGGTACTCGCCCTGCACGTCGGCGTCGAGCTGGTGCTTCTGCACCAGCAGGGCGCTCGTCTCCTCGAGCGCGGCCTCGACCTTCGCGGCGATCCCGGGGTCCGCGAGCGCGTCGGAGATGCGGTCGATCCCGGCCTGCGCCCCGAAGTACGCCGTGGTGGCGTGCCCGGTGTTGACCGTGAAGAGCTTGCGCTCGATGTACGGCTCGAGGTCGTCGACGAAGTGCGCGCCGGGAATGTGCGGCGGGGTGTCGCCGAAGGGTGCGCGTTCGATCGCCCACTCGTAGAACGGTTCGACCGTCACGTCGACGCCGCCCTGGGCCTGAGCGGGGACGATCCGGTCGACGGCGGTGTTCGCGAACACCGAGCGCGCGGCGAGGGCGTCCCAGGAGTCGCCGGCGACCGCGATGACGTGCTCGCGCAGCTGGTCGGTCGCGCCGATCGCGTTCTCGCACGCCATGATCTGCAGCGGCGGCAGCGAGGGGTCGCGCAGGGCCAGACCCGCAACGATGTGCGGGGCGACGAACCTCAGGATCGTGGGTCCGACGGCGGTGGTCACCACGTCGGCGGTCGCGATCTCGTCGACGAGGGCCTCGGCATCCACCGAGCTGTCGATCGCGCGGAAGCCGGTCACCTCCTTGTCGACGCCGCCCTCGCCCACCTCGTGGACGGTGTACGAACTCGCCGCATTGATCGCCTCGACGAGGGCCGCCGAGACATCGGAGAAGACGAGGTCGTAGCCGCCCTCGTGCAGCAGCAGGCCGACGAAGCCGCGCCCGATGTTGCCGGCTCCGAAGTGGACCGCCTTCATGCGTTGACGGAGGCCGAGAGGGCCTGGAACAGTTCCTCGGGGGAGGAGGCGGCCTTCAGGCGCGCGACGTCGTCCTCCTCGGAGAAGAGGATGGCGATCTGCGACAGGATCTCGAGGTGCTCGTCGCCCTTGCCGGCGATGCCGATCACGAAGGTCACGGGCTCCCCGCCCCAGTCGACGCCGCCGTCGTAGCGGACGACCGACAGGCCGGACGTGAGGATGGCCTGCTTCGTCTCGTTGGTGCCGTGGGGGATCGCGAGCTCGTTGCCCATGTACGTCGACACGGTCTCCTCGCGCTGCTGCATGGCGGCGAAGTACTCGGCGGTGACGGCGCCGGTCGCCTGGAGCAGGTCGGCCGCCTCTTTCATCGCCTCCTCGCGGGTGGCGCTGCCGGGGTGGATGCGGACGGATTCGCTGCGGAGGACGTCTGACATGGTTCTCGCCTTTCTCGTCGTGCTGTCCAGCCTCGCAAAACACGGGGCGGACGGGAAGACGAAGGGGCCGGGCTTGTGCCCCGGCCCCTTCGTGCTAGGGGATTACTTCGCTTCGTGCTGCGCGCGCACCATCTCCACGACCTCGTCGTAGCGCGGCGAGTTCATGAAGTTGTCGACCGAGACGTGCACGGAGTCGGGCGACTGCGCCTTGGCGCGATCGGTGAGCTGGTTCTGCGTGATGACCAGGTCGGCCGAGCCGTCGAGGTTCGCGATCGCCTGGTTGGTGACCGTGACGCCGTCGATGCCGGCCTTCTTGATCTTGTTGCGCAGGACGCTCGCGCCCATCGCAGAGGAGCCCATTCCGGCGTCGCAGGCGAACACGATGTTGTTCAGCTGCTTCGTGGTCACGGCGCCGCCCTCGAGCCCGCCGAGGGCGCCGTCGACGTCGCGGTCGGCCGCCTCGGTGGTGCCCGAACCGGTGGTGCCGGCGGCGCGGGTGCGCAGAGCGCCGAGGGCCGACGACTCCTTGCCCTTGTTCGCCGCGGTCTGGTCGATGGCCGCGGCGAAGCTGTCGCCCTCGGCCTCCTGGTCGCGCTTGCGGGAAGCGCGCAGGATCACGCCCGAGACGAGGAAGGTCACGACGGCCGCGACGATGACCGAGAGGTACACCACGAGGACGTTCGCGACGCCGCCACCGGCGGCCGCCGCCGTCACGGCGATGATGCTGCCAGGAGCGGCCGGGAACACCAGGCCGCCGCCGAAGATCATGTTGACCGCGACACCCGAGGCGCCACCCGCGATGAGCGCGAGGATCGTCATCGGCTTGGCGAGGGCGTAGGGGAAGTAGATCTCGTGGATGCCACCGAGGAACTGGATCACGATGGCACCGGGAGCGGAGGCCTTCGCCGCACCCACACCGAAGAAGGTGAAGGCGAGCAGCAGGCCCAGGCCGGGGCCGGGGTTGGCCTCGATGAGGAACAGGATCGACTTGCCCGTGTTCGCGGCCTGCTCGATGCCGAGCGGGGTGAACACGCCGTGGTTGATGGCGTTGTTGAGGAATAGCACCTTGGCCGGCTCGACGATGATCGACAGCACGGGCAGCAGGTTGAACTGCACGAGGAACCCGACGATGCTGCCGAGGACCGCGCTGATGCCGAGGAAGACGGGACCGAAGGCGAAGAAGCCGACGATCGCGAGGATCATGCCGAGGATGCCGGCGGAGAAGTTGTTCACGAGCATCTCGAAGCCGGGGCGGATCTTGCCGTCCCACAGCTTGTCCATCTGCTTGGTGATCCAGGCCGCGAGCGGGCCCATGATCATCGCGCCGAGGAACATCGGGATGTTGGTGCCCACGATCACACCCATCACGGCGATGGTGGCGACCACGCCACCGCGCGCACCGTAGACGATGCGTCCCCCGGTGTTGGCGATGAGCAGGGGCAGCAGGTAGGTGATCATCACGCTGACCAGGCCGACATAGCCCTGGTAGGTGCCGCCGTCGGCGTTCGCGGTCAGCGCGGTCGCCGCTCCGGGCCAGCCGATGGTCGTGGCGTCTCCGCCGCCGCCGATGATCTCGGCGACCGGGGCCCAGTGCCACCCGAAGGGGCTCTTCGCGCCGAAGAACCCGGCGGGGATGAAGAGCATGGTGATGAAGCCCCATGCGATGAACGCCGCGATGTTCGGCATGATCATGCCGGAGAGGAACGTGCCGAATCGCTGAACCGCGATCCGTGCCCCTCCCGGCTTCTTGGTGGGTGACGTCGTCGTCATTGCTGTGTCTCCTTGGGTGACGGTACGGCCGGAGCCGCGGTAGGGGTGCGGCTCACGCCGCGACGGTGTTCGACGAGGCCGCCTGGGCGGCCTCTCGGGCGGAGGCCGCGTCGTCGGCGGCCAGGGCGGCCTCGGCGATGCGGCGGGCATCGTCGAGAGAATGGGTGAGCAGGGTGGCGCGTACGTCGGCCAGGGCCGTGGGGGCCATCGACAGCGTGGTGGCGCCGAGACCGACGAGCACCACCGCGAGCAGCGGATCGGCCGCCGCCTCGCCGCAGATGCCGACGGGCTTGCCGTTCGCCGCACCGGCGGCACCGACCTCGCGGATGAGGCGGAGGACGGCCGGATGCCACGGGTCCTGGAACGACGCGACCGAACCGAGCAGCCGGTCGGCGGCGAGGGTGTACTGCGTCAGGTCGTTCGTGCCGATCGAGGCGAAGTCCGCGATCTGCAGGATGCGGTCGGCGAGCAAGGCCGAAGACGGGACCTCGACCATGACGCCGGTGGTCTTCAGGCCGTAGTCCTTCGCCAGCGCGGTGAAGTACCGGGTCTCCTCGACCGTCGAGACCATAGGGGCCATGACCCACAGGTCGGCGGGGCCGGCCTCGGACGCGCGGGTCGCGGCATCCGCTTCGGCGAGGGCGGTGAGCTGCTCGCGCAGGATGTCCTCGCTCGCGCGGAGGGCGCGCAGGCCGCGAAGGCCCAGCGCGGGGTTCTCCTCGTGCGCGTCGTTGAGGAACGGGAGGGGCTTGTCGGCGCCGGCGTCGAGCACGCGCACGACGACCTTCTTGCCCGGGAAGGCGCTGAGCAGCTCGATGTAGGCCGCGCGCTGCTCCTCGACGGTGGGGGCGGAGCTCGAGCTGAGGAAAAGGAACTCGGTGCGGAACAGGCCCACGCCCTCGGCGCCGAGCTCGACGGCCTCGGCGGCGCCACCGGGCTTGCCGAGGTTCGCCAGCAGCGGCACCTTCGTGCCGTCCGCGAGCGCGCCGTCGGTGATGGGGGCGGATGCCGCGGCCTTGCGGGCGTCGGCGCGGTTCTGCGCACGGGCGAGGTCGTCGTCGGTCGGGTCGACGGTGACGACCCCCGCAGCGGCATCGACGATCACCGTCTGACCGTCGACCAGGTCCTTCGCGCCGGCGGCGCCGACGACCGCGACGATCGACTTCTCACGGGCGAGGATCGCGGTGTGCGACGTGGGTCCGCCCTCGGTGGTGACGAGCGCGAGCACCTTGTCGAGGTCGAGGAGCGCCGTGTCGGCGGGGGCGAGGTCCTTCGCGACGAGCACGAACGGGTGGCCGGGATCCGGGATGCCGGGGGCCGCGACGCCGCGGAGGCGCGCGATGACCCGCTGGGCGACGTCGTCGAGGTCGGCCGCGCGCTCGCCGAGATAGCCGCCGAGGGCGACGAGCTGCTCGCGGAACGACGCGAAGGCATCGTGCACGGCGAACTCACCGGTCTTTCCAGCGGCGAGGCGGCTGTCGACCTCGGCCTCGAGCGTCGGGTCCTCGGCGATCATCGCCTGTGCCTCGAGCACGTCGCGCGCGGCGCCGCCGGCCTGCGCGCCGCGGGCCTCGAGCTCGCGGGCGACCGCGGCCACGGCCTCGCGCACGCGGGCCGTCTCGTCCTCGACGCTCAGCTCGCTCTTCGCGTCCTTCGGGGCGGGCAGGGGCTCGGCCATGCGCGCGATGGGTCCCTGGGCGACGCCCAGGCCGATTCCGACTCCACGGAGTTCCGTCATGGTGCTGTGTTTCCTTTACTCGGCGTCGTGGTCGGTGGTCAGGAGCTCCGCGAGGCGCTCCAGCGTCGCCTCGGCGTTGTCGCCGTCGGCGGTGAGGGTCACGTAGTCGCCCTGTTCGAGCCCGAGCGCGATGATCCCGAGGATGCTCGCGGCGTTGATGGGCCCACCCGCATCCTTGGCGAGGGTCACCGGGATGCCGGACTCCTTCGCGGCCTGCGCGAAGAGCTTCGCCGGACGCGCGTGCAGCCCGTGCGACGATCCGATGCGGACGGTGCGGGTCAGATGGGGCATGGTGTCGTCTCCTTCGGGCTCAGATCGTGTCCGCGTGCGGGCGGGAACGCAGCGCGTCCTCGACCAGGGCGAGGGTCCGGATGCCGCTCTGGTCGGCGAAGACGTCGTCGGGCATGAGCACGACGGTCGCGCCCCGCGGGACGGCGGCTGCGCGGATCTCGTCCAGCTCGGAAGCCAGGTGCGGACCCACGAGCACGATGTCGGCGGCGTCGAGGTCGATCGGGAGGGAGCGCGAGGTCCCCGCCGAGGCGGAGTAGTCCAGGCCCCGCTCGTGCGCAGCACGACGGACGCGTTGCGCGACGAACGTGCTCGACGCACCCGCTCCACACACCACGAGGATCCTCATCGACCGGCCTTTCTTCCTCTCGATTGTGCGCACCCCGTTCACAGGCGACAACCAGGTTCGTTTCCCACCCCCCGGAACGCGGATGCCGCCGCCCCGCGCCGCGCGCTGATCGGCGTGGTTGGATGGAGGGAACGCTGCCAGCCCGGCGGCGCGGAGGGCGGATCGTGACGACGAAGGCTCGCCAGGACCGCCTGCTGGCTCTGCTGCTGCGGGACGGGGAGTGGTCGACCGCCGCGTCCCTGGCCGACGCGCTCGGCGTGACCCCCCGCAGCGTCCGCTCCTACGTCACCGCCGTCAACGCGCGTGTGCCCGGGGGGACGGCGATCGAGTCCGGCCCGCTCGGCTATCGCGCCGGCAGCGAGGCCGCCTCGGCCCTGCGGGCCCTCAGCGGAACGGATGCCGGCACCCCCCGCGACCGCCTGCACACCCTGGTGCGGCGTCTGCTCGACTCCGCCGACGGCATCGACGTCTTCGACACCGCCGACGCCCTCCACGTCAGCGCCGCGACCCTCGAGGCCGATCTCGCGCGGGTGCGGAGCCTTCTCGGCGGAACGGAGCTGACCCTCGAGCGCTCGGCATCCACCGCCCGCCTCCGGGGGACCGAGGTCGCCCAGCGGCGTCTGCTGTCCAAGCTCGCGCACGACGAGATGGATGCCGGGCTGTTCGACCTCGACGCGCTGCGGCGCACCCTCGGGGAGCGGTCGGTGGGGGCCCGCGCGTTCGGACCGTTCAAGGCCGAGCTCGTCGCCGAGCTGAACGCCCTCGGCTACTACGTCAACGAGATCGGCATCGGCGACGTCGTGATGCACATCGCGATCGCCGCCGACCGCACCACGCGCGACCGTGCCCTCGGCTCTCCCGGCGGCGACTCCAGCGACGCCGCGGCCGCGGTCGTCGACCTGCTCGACCGTCTCACCGTGAAGCACATCGGCGTGCAGCTCGGCTCCGGCGACCTCCGCCACCTCGCGACCCTGGTGCTCACGCGCATCGTGGCCCCGGGCACCCCGGGCGGCGACGACGTGCGTGCGCGCCTCGATCCCGACGTCGAGGCCGCGGTCCGACGGGTCGTCGAGAACGCGGCATCCGAGTTCCTCGTCGACATCGCACACGACGACTTCATCCTGCGCCTCGCGCTGCACGTGCAGAACCTCCTCGCGCGCTCGCGGGAGCAGGCGTGGTCGCGCAATCCGCTCACGCGCTCGCTGAAGTCGACGTACCCGATGATCTTCGAGGTCGCGGTGTACATCGCCAAGGGGCTGCAGGACGGCCTCGGCATCCCGATCCTCGACGACGAGATCGCCTACATCGCCATGCACGTCGGCGGACGTCTCGAGCGCAGCCGCCGGGCCGACCAACTGCTGACGGCGACCATCGTGTGCCCCGGGTACTACGAGCTGCACGAACTGCTGCGCTCGTCGGTCGACCGCTCGCTCGGGCAGGCCATCGAGGTCGTCGGCGTCGAGACGCGCATCGACCCCGCGTGGGATGCCATCGACACCGACCTCGTGCTCACCACGATCGACCCGCCGCGTCCCGGCGACCGGTTCGTTCGGATCCAGCCATTCCTCACCGACGCCGACGTCGAGCGCGTGCAGGCCGCGGCCGGGCGCATCCGGCGCGGTCGCCGCCTGGCGCGTCTGCGGGCCGAGCTCGAGCGGTACTTCGCGCCGGGCGCCTTCGTGCGGGGCCTGGATGCCACGGCCGCCGAGGCCGGTGTCATCCGGCGCCTCGGGGGTCTGCTCGTGGACCAGGGCGTCATCGACAGCGCATACGTCGACCGGGCGGTCGAGCGCGAGACGATCTCGTCGACCGCGTTCACCGACGCCCTCGCCGTGCCGCACGCGATGGGCATGACCGCGACCCAGACCCGCATCGCCATCGGCATCGCTGACCCCTCGATCGCCTGGGGCGAGGGTCGCGTGCAGGTCGTCGCCCTCGTGGCCTTCAGCGAGACGGACCGCGAGGCCTTCCAGACGGTGTTCGAGCAGTTCGTCGAGGTGTTCAGCGAGCGCGAGAGCGTGCAGCGCATCGTGCGCCGCGCGACGAGTTTCCCCGCGTTCCTCGACGAGCTGGTCGCGGTGATCGACGGCTGACGCCGGTGGGTTGGGTCGGCATCCCCTGCCGCTAGGTGGCCCCGGGGCCATTTCTGTCGCCCCGGGGCCATCTGGGTGTCGAAGGTCGGTCGGTGGTTTTGCGGCGCAGGGTGGCTGGCGGTGGTGCTGGGTGGCCCCGGGGTCATTTCTGTCGCCCCGGGGCCACGCCACCATGATGATGACCATGGTCCGCGGTGGCATCCGGCTCAGCGTGGCCTGACGCCGAACGCCGAGAGTCGGCGTCCGAGGGCAGCGGCGTTCGCAATGTCGCCCCATCCCCATCGGACGAGAGTCCGGTTGGTCACGCCGCGTATCCAATCCTCGCGACGCTTCTCATCCTCGACGACCTCCTGTGCAGTTCGTCCGCCGACCGCGGCCACGTCGCGATACTTCGATCGTCCGTCGAATTCCCCCCAGGCTTCGACGTCATCGAGGCCGAAGTCGATCCAGTACGTGCGGCCCCGCGGAGCCGCCACGGGAACCTGAAGAGAGGGCGCCGCGAACCCGAGCTCGTGTAGACGGATGCGGCTGATGCTTTCCCCAGGGAGCTGTGCGCGCCCGTCTGCAAACGTGATGACCCATCGAGCTTTGGCGCGTCCGACGCTCGTGGGGCCTATATGTGCCAAGGCCTCCGACCTGAACCGCTCGGCCGCGTCTTCGTCGTAGCTCCCCGGTGCACGGAAAGCGACGTGCCGGAGCGCCGCGTCTGTGGCCGACACGGCTCGCTCCCGCGCGTCGGTTCGCGCAAGATCCGCGATGGTGCGGCTGAGCGACGTGCAGCGCAACCCGCTGATCTCCGTGACGTCATCATCTCCGAGGGACCCTCGGTGCCGAACGACGCCGTACCCCGAGCCCGGGCGATCCGCCGAAGAGAGGACGTGGGTCTTCTCATCGTCGGTTACGACCGGCAGGCCGTGAAGGGCGGCGGCCGTCCGGGTGGCGAAGACGGGCGGAACCGAAGCGATGGCCGCATACGCCCGAGCGCGGAGGACAGCCCGATCCTCGACCGTGAGTCCCGCCAGCTCCGTCGTTCGCGCGAACACTCCGCGCCTGAGGAGGGTGAGGTGCCCGGTATCCAGAGCTCGTCTGATCCGCCGGGAGTCATATCCGATGGTGGCGAGGTCGCGACGCTGACGGAGGGGAATGACGAATCCATTTGTCACGACGCCGAGTCTCGCCTCGACGCGTGCGCGTGCGGTCGTCGTCTCGGTCCTGATGTGGAGAAGTGGGGAGATCGGCGCGATGTGCAGAAGGGACGCGGCACCGGCGGCTGCGTTCCTGCCTCCGCGCGCAGGTGGCCCCGGGGCCACTTCTGTCGCCCCGGGGTCAGTTGGTATCGACGGCCGGTCGGTGATTTCACGGCGCGGGGCGGTTGTCGGTGGTGCCCGGTGGCCCCGGGGCCACTTCTGTCGCCCCAGGGCCACCTGCGATCGCCGAAACCGAACCGGCTCAGCGCACCGCCACCAACAATTCCTCGGCCCCCGCCCGCAGCGCCTCGAGCCGGCGGCGGGCCTTCTTCGCCGAGGAGCCGCGCACGTCGAGGTACAGCTTGAGCTTGGGCTCGGTGCCGCTCGGGCGCACGATGAGGCGCGAACCGTCGTCGAGCCAGATGCGCAGCACGTCGCCCGGCGGGAGGCCGTCCACGCCGTCGAGCAGGTCGTCGATGCGCGACACCGTGGTCTCGCCGATCGCGGCGGGCGGCTGGGCGCGGAGGGATGCCATGATCCCGGCGATCTCGCTCACGTCGTCGACGCGCACCGAGATCTGCTCGCTCGCGAAGGCACCGAACGTGTCGCGGAACTCGCGCAGCAGGTCGTCGACGGTGCGGCCCTCGCCGCGCGCCTCGGCGGCCATGCCGAGCAGCGCGACGGCCGCGGAGATGCCGTCTTTGTCGCGCACGGTGTCGGGGTTCACGAGGTAGCCGAGCGCCTCCTCGAAGCCGAAGACGATACCCGGCGCCCGCGAGATCCACTTGAAGCCGGTGAGGGTCGAGTGGAACGCGAGTCCGTAGTGCTCGGCCACGGCCTGCAGACCGGGCGACGAGACGAGCGAGCAGGCGAGGGATGCCGGTGCCTCGGCGCCGGATTCCGCGGCACCGTCCGCGGGCGAAGCGCCCGGGTCCGACGCCGCGGCGCGCGCCGCACGCCACCCCAGCAACAGCCCGATCTCGTTGCCGGTGAGCCGCCGCCAGCCGCCCTCGGTGTCGGGGTCGGGGATCGCGACGGCGAGACGGTCGGCATCCGGGTCGTTGGCGACGATGAGCTCGGCGTCGGCGGAACGGGCGGTCTCGAACGCGAGATCCATCGCTCCGGGTTCTTCCGGGTTGGGGAAGGCCACGGTCGGGAAGCGTCCGTCGGGGTGGATCTGCGCCTCCACGACCACGGGGGCGGGGTAGCCGGCTGCCGCGAGCACGCGTGACACGGTTTCCCACCCCACGCCGTGCATCGCGGTGTAGACCCAGCGCAGGCCCTCGGCTCCGGCCGGCGCGGGCGCGACGGCGGCGGTCGCGGCGACGTACGCCTCGACCACCGATTCGGGGGCGTTCTCGTAGCCGACCGAGCGGGGGAGGGTGGTGATGTCGCCGCGGTCGGCGATGCGCTGGATGTGCGCGGCGATCTCGGCGTCGGCCGGCGAGACGATCTGCGCACCGGCATCGTCGCCGCCGAGGTACACCTTGTAGCCGTTGTCGTCGGGCGGGTTGTGGCTCGCCGTGACCATGACGCCGGCGTCGGCACCGAGGTGGCGCACCGCGAAGGCGAGCACGGGGGTCGGCAACAGCCGCGGCAGCAGGATGGCCCGCAGCCCCGCGCCGGCGAAGATCTCCACCGAGTCGCGGGCGAACACGTCGGAGTTGCGTCGGCCGTCGTAGCCGACCACCACGGTCGGCACCCCGCCCGAGGAGCGCTCGAGCAGGTACGCCGCGAACCCGGCCGCCGCCTGTGCGACGAGCACGCGGTTCATACGGTTCGAGCCGGCGCCGAGGGTTCCGCGCAGGCCGGCCGTGCCGAACGCCAGGCGGGTGGAGAAGCGATCGTCGAGATCGGCCGAGGCCTCGGCATCCCCCGCTTCGACCCGGGCGATGAGGGCGGTGAGCTCGTCGCGGGTGACGGCATCCGGATCCTGGGCGAGCCAGGAGCGGGCCGCGTCGAGGGAGGCGCTCACAGTGCGCCGATCACGCGCGCGAGCAGCGCCGAGATCACCGGCTCCGCCTCGCGGCCGGCCTCGAGCACCTCCTCGTGGCTGAGGGGGGTCTGCTGGATGCCGGCGGCCAGGTTCGTGATGAGCGAGAAGCCGAGGATCTCCATGCCGGCCTGTCGCGCGGCGATCGCCTCGAGGGCCGTCGACATGCCGACGATGTGCCCGCCGATCGTCTTGGCCATCTGCACTTCGGCGGGAGTCTCGTAGTGGGGGCCGCGGAACTGCGTGTAGACGCCCTCGTCGAGGGTCGGATCGATCGACCGGGCGAGGTCGCGCAGGCGCTTGGAGTACAGGTCGGTGAGGTCGATGAAGGTCGCGCCCTCGAGGGGCGAGTCGGCCGTGAGGTTGATGTGGTCGCTGATGAGCACGGGCTGGCCGGGCTTCCACGTCTCGCGGATGCCGCCGGCACCGTTGGTGAGGATCATCGTGGTCGCACCCGTCGCCGCGGCGGTGCGGACGCTGTGCACGACGCGGCGCACGCCGTGGCCCTCGTAGTAGTGCGTGCGAGCGCCGATGACCAGGATGTTCTTGCCGCCGGGCGTGCGGACGCTGCGGAGCGTGCCGACGTGCCCCTCGAGAGCGGGCTTGCTGAAACCGGTCACCTCGGTGGCGGGGAACGACGCCGTCTCCTCGCCGATGAGCTCGGCGGCGCGGCCCCAGCCCGACCCGAGGGTCACGGCGATGTCGTGGTGCTCGACGCCGGAGAGGCGGGCGATATCGGCCGCCGCGGTCCGCGCGACCTCGAACGGGTCGACCGCCGGGTCGTCGAGCGGGTGAGATGTGCTGTGGGACATCCCCCCACTCTAGAAACTGCGGGGCTCGCGGGCCACCTGTGAGGCGCAATGGCATCCGCTCAGCGCTGACAGAATGGATGCCATGGTGCAGAGCTTCGAGCGCAAGCAGTCCGTCGCGATCGTCGGCGGAGGCCCCGGCGGCTACGAGGCGGCCCTCTCCGCGGCCCAGCTCGGTGCCGATGTCACCCTCGTCGAGCGCGCGGGCGTCGGCGGTTCCGCCGTCATCACCGACGTCGTGCCGTCCAAGACGCTCATCGCGACCGCCGACGCCGCCGTCGCGATCCGCAACGCCAGCAGCCTCGGCGTGCAGCTGTTCGCGAAGGACGACCGCGGCAAGCCGCTGACCCCCGAGGTCGCGATCAACCTCGCCGCCGTCAACCAGCGCCTGCTCTCGCTCGCCCGGCAGCAGTCCGACGACATGCGTTCGTCGCTGCTCGAGGCGGGCGTGCGCATCATCTCGGGCCACGGCCGCCTCGACGGCAACGGCGCCGTGGTCGTGTCGACCGAGGCCGGCGGCACCGACTTCGACCGGATCGAGGCCGAGACGCTCGTCGTGTCGGTGGGCGCCTCCCCGCGCGAGCTGCCGTCGGCGAAGCCCGACGGCGAGCGCATCCTCACGTGGACGCAGCTCTACAACATGAAGTCGGTGCCCTCGCACCTGATCGTCGTCGGCTCCGGAGTGACCGGCGCCGAGTTCGCCTCCGCGTACATGAACCTCGGCGCCAAGGTCACGCTCGTCTCGAGCCGCGACCAGGTGCTGCCCGGCGAAGACCAGGATGCCGCCGCGGTCCTCGAGCGCGTGTTCCGGCGCGGAGGGATGACGCTGCTGTCGAAGGCCCGCGCCGATTCGGTGGTCAACACCGGCGACGGCGTCACGGTGACCCTCGCCGACGGGCGCACGATCGAGGGCAGCCACTGCCTCATGGCGGTCGGCTCGATCCCGAACACCGCCGGTCTCGGCCTCGAGCAGGCGGGGGTGCAGATGACGGCATCCGGGCACATCCGCGTCAACCGCGTCGCGCGCACCTCGGTGCCGAACATCTACGCCGCCGGCGACTGCACGAACTTCTACCCCCTGGCATCCGTCGCCTCGATGCAGGGGCGCCAGGCGATCTTCCACGCGCTGGGCGACATCGTCATCCCGCTCGAGACGCGCCGCATCACCGCCAACATCTTCACCGCGCCCGAGATCGCCACGGTCGGCTTCAGCGAGCAGGACATCACCGAGGGCCGCATCGCCGGCAAGGTGCGCAAGCTCCCGCTGTCGGCGAACCCGCGCGCGAAGATGCAGGGCATCACCGACGGTTTCGTCAAGCTCATCGCCCGCGAGGGCAGCGGCACCGTGATGGGCGGTGTGATCGTCGGCCCCAAGGCCTCGGAGCTCATCTACCCGATCGCAATCGCCGTCGAGCGCCGCCTCACCGTCGACCAGGTCGCCCGCGTCTTCGCCGTGTACCCGTCGCTGACGTCGAGCATCACCGACGCCGCCCGCGCCATGCACATCGTCGACCGCGACGATCCCGGCGAGGACTGAGCCCCCCCGGATGCCGCTCGGCATCGCGCCCTGAGCGCCGCTCGTTCCTCTTTGTGCGCTCGGCGTCGCGCCTTGCGCGGGTGCTCGTCCCACTTTTGGCGGTGCGTGTCCCGATTGTGGTGGGTGTGCGGCGGTGGGACCGGCCATAAGTGGGACGAGGGGGTTTCGCGTGCGGCGGTGGGACCGGCCATAAGTGGGACGAGGGCTGCAGCGGACGCCGTACGAACGACGGCGCCGCACCCCGGGGGGAGTGCGGCGCCGTGACGAAGCGGGGCGTCAGCTGATCAGCAGCAGCTGGTGCCCGGCGGAGACGGTGGTGCCGGGGGCGGCGTCGATGCCCGCGACCGTCCCGTCTTTGTGCGCCTGGATGGGCTGCTCCATCTTCATGGCTTCGAGTACGACGACGAGGTCGCCCTTGACGACCTGCTGGCCCTCCTCGACGGCGACCTTGACGATGGTCGCCTGCATCGGCGACTTCACCGCGTCGCCGGTGGCGCCGGCGGTGGGGGAGGCCGCGTGCGAGCGACGGGACGGGGGAGCGGCCGCCGGGCGGCCCACCTGCGGGGCGGCGGCGGTGATGCGGTCGGGCAGGCTCACCTCGAGGCGCTTGCCGCCGACCTCGACGACCACTGTGTGACGGCCGGCGGCCGCCGCGGGTGCCTCGAGCTCGCCGTCCCACGCGGGGATGTCGTTGACGAACTCGGTCTCGATCCAGCGGGTGAAGACGCCGAACTCGTCGTCCTCGGCCGTGAAGGCGGGGTCGCGGACGACCTTGCGGTGGAAGGGCAGCACCGTCGGCATGCCGGCGACCTCGAACTCGTCGAGGGCGCGGCGGGCGCGCTCGAGCGCCTCGGCGCGGTCGCGGCCGGTCACGATGATCTTCGCCAGCAGCGAGTCGAACGCTCCCGAGACGCTGTCGCCCGCGGTCACTCCCGAGTCGAGACGGATGCCGGGACCGCCGAACGTCTTGAACACGTGGATGGGTCCGGGCTGCGGCAGGAAGCCCCGGCCCGGGTCCTCACCGTTGATGCGGAACTCGATCGAGTGGCCGCTGGGCTCGGGGTCGCCGTAGCCGAGCTCTTCTCCCTCGGCCACGCGGAACTGCTCGCGCACCAGGTCGATGCCCGTGACCTCCTCGGAGACGGGGTGCTCGACCTGCAGGCGTGTGTTGACCTCGAGGAACGAGATCGTGCCGTCGGCGCCGATGAGGAACTCGCAGGTTCCCGCGCCGACGTAGCCGACCTCCTTGAGGATGGCTTTGGATGCCGAGTACAGCACCGCGTTCTGCTCGTCGCTGAGGAACGGCGCGGGGGCCTCCTCGACCAGCTTCTGGTGGCGGCGCTGCAGCGAGCAGTCGCGCGTGGAGACGACGACGACGTTGCCGGCGGAGTCGGCGAGGCACTGCGTCTCGACGTGGCGCGGCTTGTCGAGGTACTTCTCGACGAAGCACTCGCCGCGGCCGAAGGCGGCGACCGCCTCGCGCGTGGCCGACTCGAACATCTCGGCGACCTCGTCGAGCTCGCGCGCGACCTTGAGGCCGCGTCCGCCGCCGCCGTACGCCGCCTTGATGGCGATGGGAAGCCCCACCTGCTCGGCGAAGGCGATGACCTCGTCGGCACCCGAGACGGGGCCGGGGGTGCCGGGGGCGAGGGGGGCTCCGACCTTCTCGGCGACGTGGCGCGCGGTGACCTTGTCGCCGAGGGCCTCGATGGCGTCCGGGGAGGGACCGATCCAGATCAGGCCGGCACCGATCACGGCGCGGGCGAAGTCGGCGTTCTCGGCGAGGAAGCCGTAGCCGGGGTGCACGGCGTCGGCGCCGGAGCGGCGGGCGACCGAGAGGATCTTCTCGATCGAGAGGTAGGTGTCGGCGCTCGTGGAGCCCTCGAGGGCGTACGCCTCGTCGGCGAGGCGGGTGTGCAGGGCGTCGCGGTCCTGATCGGCGTAGACGGCGACGGAGGCCTTGCCCGAGTCGCGGGCGGCGCGGATGATACGGACGGCGATCTCGCCGCGGTTGGCGACAAGGACCTTGGCGATCTTCGGCATTCGTCCAGCCTAGCGACGGCGGGGGCCCGCTTTTTGACCCTCCTCGACAAGAAACGCCGAGAAACGTGTGCGGGAGTCTACGAACGGTTCCAGAGGGCGGTCCACGAGCCGCCGAGCTCGCGCACGAGCCGGCGAACGGTCGACAGCGACATGCCCACGACCGTGGAGGGATCCCCCTCGACGCGCTCGATGAACGCTCCGCCGAGGCTGTCGACGGTGAACGCTCCGGCGACGAGGAGAGGTTCGCCGCTGGCGACGTACGCGGCGATCTCGTCGTCGTCGACGTCGGCGGCGAAGGTGACCGACGCCTCTGCGACCGCGTGCGCTTCGCGCGGTTCGGTGCCCGGCTCCAGACGGAAGACGCTGTGACCCGAGTGCAGCACGCCGGTGCGGCCGCGCATCCCGCGCCAGCGTGCGGTCGCCGCCTCGGGCGTGTACGGCTTGCCGAGGATCTCGTCGCCGAGCGCGAACATCGAATCGCCGCCGATGACGAAGCCGTCGAACCCGGGATCCTCGGCGCGCAGACGATGAGCGACATCCGCGGCCTTTCGGCGTGCGAGCAGCAGCACGTGCTCGGCCGCCGGCAGGCGACGGACCTCGGCCGCCTCGACCTCGGCGATCACGGCCTCCTCGTCGACCTGCGGAGCCCGCGCCTCGGGCTCGATCCCCGCCTGTCGCAGCAGCATGAGTCGAGCGGGAGAAGTGGATGCCAAGCACACGCGCATGCGTCCACGGTACCGACGTGCGCGCCCCGGGCGGTCCGCGCGAAGCGGGCCGAGCGTCCCGGGACACCGGACCGGCGGGTGTCCGGACCCTTCGACGGGCTCAGGGTCCCCGGTCGGGTGGTGGGTGTTGCGGGTGTTCGGGGCCTTCGACGGGCTCAGGGTCCTCGGCTCGGCGGTGCGTGCTGCGGGCGTCCGGACCCTTCGACAGGCTCAGGGTCCTCGGCTCGGCGGTGCGTGTTGCGGGTGTCCGGATCCTTCGACGGGCTCAGGGTCCTCGGCTCGGCGGTGCGTGTTGCGGGTGTCCGGACCCTTCGACGGGCTCAGGGTCCTCGGTCGGGTGGTGGGTGTTGCGGGTGTGCGGGCCCTGCGACGGGCTCAGGGCAGCCCGCCGCGCCCGGCGCTCTCGCGGACGCATGTGACAGGCTCGGGGGATGAACGACGGCGACCTCATCGATCTCGACATCACCGGCATCGCCCACGGCGGCGTGTCCGTCGGGCGGCACGACGGGCGGGTCGTCTTCGTCGCCGACACCCTGCCCGGGGAACGCGTGCGCGCGCGCCTGACCGACACGCGCAAGAAGTCGTTCTGGCGGGCCGACGCCGTCGAGGTGCTCGAGGCGGCGCCCGAGAGGCGCCCGCACGTGTGGCGCGCGGCCGACATCGACGTCGATCCGTCGGTGCGCGTGGGCGGCGCGGAGTTCGGGCACATCGAGCTGTCGTACCAGCGTGCGCTCAAGGAACGTGTCATTCGTGAGGCCGTCGAGCGGGTGGGCAAGCTGGAGCTGCCCGTCGACGTGCGTCCCGCGGGCGACGCGGACGCCCCCGAGACGGCCGACGGCACCGGATGGCGCACCCGCGTGAGCCTGCACGTCGACGACGAGGGTCGGGTCGGCGCGTACGCCGCGCGCTCGCACCACGTCGTCGAGACCCCCGATCTCCCGCTGGCCACCGACGCGATCGCCCGCGCGGCGGCGGAGGCGCGCGCGGGCGCGCGTCCGGGCCGCATCGATCTCGTCCAGCCCGCCGACGGACGGGTGCGCGTGATCGCCCGCCCCGACGGCGCCCGCCCCGCGGGTTCTCCCGAGGTGATCGAGGAGCGCGTCGGCGAGCGCACCTTCCGCGTGGATGCCACCGGCTTCTGGCAGGTGCACCGACTCGCCGCCCGCACCCTCACCTCGCTCGTCGCCGAGGAGCTGACCGCGTCGATCGGCGCCCTCGACCCCGACGCCCTGCACCTGGATCTGTACGGGGGAGTGGGGCTGTTCGCCGCGACGCTGGGGGATCTCGGCGGTCCGGCGACGCGCGTCGTGAGCGTCGAGTCCGACCCCCGGGCCACCGAGCACGCCGGCGAGAACCTCGCCGGGTGGCTGGGGGCGCGGGCCGAGACCGCCCGGGTGGACCGCTTCGTCGCCCGGCTCGCCGCCGACGCCTCCGAGCGGGAGCGGGAGCGCGTGTCCCGGGGCGTCGTCCTGCTGGATCCGCCGCGCGCGGGCGCGGGCCGCGAGGTGGTCGATCACATCGCCGCGCTGTCGCCGTCGGCCGTCGTCTACGTCGCCTGCGACCCGGTCGCCCTGGCCCGTGACCTGTCGATCTTCGCCGGGCACGGGTACCGCGCCGATCGCGGCATCCGCGGCGTCGACCTGTTCCCGAATTCGCACCACGTCGAGGCGGTGACGGTGCTGCGGCGCTGAGATCCGAGCCTCCCCGCTACCCTCTCCCTCGCCGATACGATGAGGGGATGACGCGCGTCGCCCTCATCGATGATCACGAGTCCGTCCGGCTCGGGTTGGAGGCCGCCCTGACGCGCACCGAGGCGACCGAGGTCGTCTTCTCCGACGCCAGCGTCGCGGCGTACCTGTCGTGGCGGCAGAGCACCGGGGCATCCCCCGCCGACGTCGTCGTGCTCGACCTCACGCTGGGGGACGGCACGACGGTGTCCGAGAACGTCGACCGCGTCGTGCGCGACGGCTCGAGCGTCATCATCCACAGCGTCGCCGACCGCGCCGCCGCGGTGCGCGAGGCGCTCGCCGCGGGCGCGGCGGGCATCGTCAGCAAATCCTCGCCCACGCACGAAGTGCTCGGCGCCATCAGCACCGTCGCGCGCGGCGAACTGCTCGACAACGTCGAGTGGGCGAGCGCGGTCGAGGGCGACCGCGAGTTCGCCGACGCCCAACTGTCGGCCCGAGAGCGCGAGGTGCTGCGACTGTACGCGGCGGGACTGCCGTTGAAGGCCGTCGCCGAACGCCTCGGGGTGGCCTACTCGACCGCGAAAGAGAACATCACGCGGGTCCGGGTCAAGTACGTCGAGGTCGGCCGCCCGGCGCCGACGAAGGTCGACCTGCTGCGTCGCGCCATGGAAGACGGCATCCTGCAGGATGCGCCCGATGACGCCCCCGGCAATGGCTGAGGCCGATCGGTCGGTGCTCGACGAGGCGTGGGGGCGCATTCCGCACACGCGCGAGGGGCAGGCCGAGCAGGGCTCGTTCACGCAGACGCGGATCGAGCGCGTGATCACCCTCATCGTCGGCCCGGGGTCGCTCGTGCTCGGGGCGCAGGCGTTCTTCGCCGCCTTCGGTCCGGGCGACGAGGCACCGGGCTGGCATCTCCCGCTCGTGCTCGCCGTCTTCGTCCCGCTGATCGCGATGATCGTGGCGTGCTCGGTGGGGCGGTTCGCGCGCGTGTTCTCGGGCATCTTCGCCGTGGTGTTCGTGCTGGCGCTGACGCTGTGGCCGTTCGCGACCGCCGGCGGCCCGTCTCCGGTGCCCACCGAGAACCCGTGGATCTTCTACCTCGTCAATGTGGCCACGGTCGCCACGATCGTCGCCTTCCCGCTTCCGCTGCAGGTGGCCTGGACGGTGGCCACCCCGCTCGTGTTCGGCATCGTGCGGCTGCTGCAGGCCGGCGGGCGACCGGAGTTCGTGCTGCCGATCGCCCTCGACGTGTCGTTCGCGCTGATCCTCGGCAGCGTCCTGGTGACCCTCGGGTGGATGTACCGCTCGATCGCGGCGAACGTCGACCAGGCGCGCGCGTCGGCGGTGAGCAGCTACGCCTCGGCGGCGGCGACGGCGGCCACCGAGCACGAGCGCGTCGCTGTGGCCGCGCTCATGCACGACAGCGTGCTCGGCGCGCTCCTCGCCGCCGAACGTGCGTCGACCCCGCGGGAGCGCACGCTCGCGGTGAGCATGGCCCGTGAGGCGCTCACCCGTCTGGCGAACGCCGAGAAAGACGCTCTCGAGGGCAGCGACGAACCGGTCCCGGCCACGCGTCTCGCCGACGACATCGAGTCCGCGGCGCGGGAGCTCGGCGTCGAGCTCACCGTCATCCGCCAGGTCGAGGAGGGCACGCCCCGGGTTCCGGGCCGCATCGCCCGGGCTCTCGTCCTCGCCGCGATGCAGGCGGTCGCCAACGCCGTCCAGCATGCGGAGGCGCAGGGCCTCTCGGTGCAGCTGACCGGGTACACCGCCCCGGGAGGGGTGGCGGTGCGCGTGCGCGACACCGGTCCCGGCTTCGACGTGTCGGCGATCCCGCCGGACCGCCTCGGCATCCGGGGCTCGATCGTGGCGCGTCTGGCCGCGGTCGGCGGCCGCAGCGACATCGACGCCCACGAGGGCGGCACGACCGTCACCCTCGAGTGGGAGAGCGGTGATCGCTGGTGAACGTCCGCTCCGTCCTCTCGCTGCTCGGCTTGGCCTTCACGGCGTACCTCGCGGCGCGCGGCTTGATCTGGACCTCACCCGAGACGGTGCGACGCGGCTGGCTCATCGTCGCCGCGCTGGTGGTCTACCTCCCGGTGACCGTGCTGTGGATCTTCGGCGTCGGTGCCCGCGCGCGCTCCTCGGACCGCGCGGCCCGCATGCCGGGATGGGGAGTCGCCCTCGCCCTCCTCGTCGCGGTCGTCGTCTCGAATGCGCCGTTCCTCGCCGTCACCGAGGAGGGCCGGACGCAGCCGTTCGTCACCTGGGTCATCGGGGGCATCGGGGCGCTGATGACGATCGTCATGGTGCGGCGCCGCCCGATCGTCGCGTGGGTCGGCATGATCGTGCTCACGATCTCGACGTCGTTCTGGCTCGGCCCGCTGCAGGCGCTGAGCCTCGGACTGGTCGGGTCGTTCCTGTGGGTGACGTCGGCTCAGCTGGTCACGATCGCCCTCGACAAGGCGGCGCGTGACACCGAGCGTCTCGCCGAGCTGCAGCAGGCCGCCTCGGCGTGGCAGGCGTCGCAGAGCGGACGGCAGCGCGAGCGGCGGATCCACGTGCAGCGCGCGCTGCAGGCCGCGGGCCCGATCCTCGCCCGCACGATCGAGAACGGCGGCAATCTGCGTGCCGCCGATAAAGAGGCCGCCCGCCGGGCCGAGGCGAGCCTGCGCGACGAGCTGCGCGGAAGCCGCCTGCTCGACGACGGCGTCCGTGTCGAGATCGAGGCGGCGAGGCGCCGCGGTGCGGCGGTCAGCCTGTTCGACGAGGGCGGCCTGGAGGGGATGGATGCCGCTCACCTGGCGTGCATCCGCAAGGAACTCGCCGGGATCCTCCGCGAGTCGGTGTCGGACCGCGTGATCATCCGCACGTCGCCGCACCACGAGGTGGCGGTGACCATCGTCGGCCGCTCCAGCGGAGACGCCGAGGCCGGCGACGACGACAACGTCGATCTCTGGCGCGAGATCCGACGCCCGCGGTAGTCGCCGGAGGCAGCCCGGCGGCCGTGGGCCCCGGGCGCCTGGTCGTGACGCGCGTTGCGTGACCGCGCGTCCCGAGTCGGCGGCCACCGACACCATGCCCACACCACCACCCCTGCGGACCTGGGGTTCCCATCGACGTTTCTTGGGGGGGGGGGGGGGGGGGGGGGT
>CAJYJO010000029.1 GCA_913774845.1 uncultured Microbacterium sp.
TCGCCTTCACCCTGTTCGAAATCTTCGTCGCCTTCCTCCAGGCGTACGTCTTCGCGATCCTCACCGCGGTCTACATCCAGCTCGCGGTCGCAGAAGAGCACTGAGCGGCCCGGCGCACGCCGAGCCACCCAACGAAAGGAAAAATCCCGTGGACGCAACTACGGTTCTCGCCCAGGTCACCGGTAACGTCGCCACGATCGGCTACGGCCTCGCCGCGATCGGCCCCGCCATCGGCGTGGGCATCGTCGTCGGCAAGACGA
Source organism: uncultured Microbacterium sp. (assembly GCA_913774845.1). Lineage (GTDB taxonomy): Bacteria > Actinomycetota > Actinomycetes > Actinomycetales > Microbacteriaceae > Microbacterium. The sequence goes on from CAJYJO010000029.1 coordinate 261, forward strand.
TCGAGGGCGTCGCCCGTCAGCCCGAGCTCGCGGGCCGCCTGCAGGTCCTGATGTTCATCGGCATCGCCTTCACCGAGGCGCTTGCCTTCATCGGTATCGCGACCGGCTTCATCTTCACCTGATCCCGGCCGCTCTCGATTCACTGTAAGGAGACAGGATGCTGAACGCTCTTGTCACTCTCGCCGCGGAGCCCGCGGGAGAAGCGCACAACCCGCTGCTCCCCGCGATCTACGACATCATCTGGTCGGCCGTGTGCTTCGTCGTCATCATCTTCGTGGTGTGGCGCGTCGCTCTGCCGCGCATGGCGAAGCTGCTCGACGAGCGCAGTGCTGCCATCGAGGGCAACATCGCGAAGGCCGACGAGGCCCAGCGCCAGGCCGAGGCCGCCCTCGAGGAGTACACCGCCCAGCTCGCCGAGGCGCGCCGGGAAGCCGGTGAGATCCGTGAGGCCGCGACCCAGGACGGCCGCAAGATCGTCTCCGAGGCCAAGGAGACCGCCGCGGTCGAGGCCGCGCGCATCACCGCCGCGGCGCACAACCAGATCGAGGCCGAGCGCCAGACGGCTCTCGTGCAGCTGCGCTCTGAGGTCGGGACCCTCGCGGTCGACCTCGCCGGCAACGTGATCGGGGAGACCCTGTCGGACGACGCTCGCGCGAACGCGGTCGTCGATCGCTTCCTCGCCGAGCTCGAGGCCTCCGAGACCCTTCGACAGGCTCAGGGACCGGTGGGCAACTGATGGGCAGCGCGACCACTCAGGCGCGGACCGCGACGTCGGAGGCGCTGGCCTCCACGTCGGGTGTCGATCTCGACGTCGCGCGCGAGCTGTTCGCGGCCGTCGGTGCCGTGAGCGGATCGGCGCAGCTGAGCGGCGCGCTGTCCGACTCCTCGGCGCCGGCCGCCGCTCGCGCGGCCCTGGTGTCGGGCGTCTTCGGCTCGTCGTACCGTCCCGCTACGGTGGCCCTGCTCACCAGCGCCGCTCAGCAGCGCTGGTCGAGCTCGGCCGAATTCGTCGAGGGACTGGAAGAGCTGGCGGTGCGCGCCACCGCGGTCGCCGAGACGAACGACATCGAGCCCGAGCTGTTCTCGTTCTCGCGCACGGTCGCCGCCAACGGCGAGCTCGAACTCGCCCTCGGCGGTCGTCTCGGCGATGCGTCGGCGAAGGGTTCGCTCGTGTCGACCCTGCTCGATGGTCGTGTCAGCGCCGGGACGACGCTGATCGTCTCGTCGCTCGTGCAGAACGCCCGCGGTCGCCGCGTCCGCGCCCTGCTGCGTCGCGCCGAGAGCATCGTCGCCGACCAGCGGGCCCGCATCGTCGCCACCGTGTACGCCGCGGCCCCCCTGAACGCCGAGCAGCAGACCCGTCTGCAGAACGCTCTCAGCGCTCGTTACGGTTCGGCGGTCACGCTGAACACCGTGATCGACCCGACGGTGGTCGGCGGTCTGCGCGTGCAGGTCGCGGACGACGTCATCGACGCGAGCGTGTCCGCACGCCTCGCCGACCTCCGCCAGCGGATCGCAGGCTAAAGACTTTCCGCCCGAGTGGGCGTGGATCTGGGGGCCGAGTGCCCCACGAACGAAGGAAGACAATGGCAGATCTCTCTATCAGCCCCGACGTCATTCGTGACGCGCTGAAGGACTTCGTCAACGCCTACGAGCCCACCGGCGCCGCGGCGACCGAGGTCGGCGCCGTCGTCGACGCGGCCGACGGCATCGCCCACGTCGAGGGCCTTCCGGGCGTCATGGCCAACGAGCTCATCCGCTTCGCGGACGGCACGCTGGGCCTCGCTCAGAACCTCGACGAGAACGAGGTCGGTGTCGTCGTGCTCGGCGACTTCGCCGGCATCGAAGAGGGCCAGAGCGTCACCCGTACCGGCGAGGTCCTCTCGGTCGGCGTGGGCGACGGCTACCTGGGTCGCGTCGTCGACCCGCTCGGCAACCCGATCGACGGTCTCGGCGAGATCGCGACCGAGGGCCGCCGCGCGCTCGAGCTCCAGGCTCCCGGCGTCATGCAGCGCAAGAGCGTGCACGAGCCGCTCCAGACCGGCATCAAGGCCATCGACGCCATGATCCCCGTCGGCCGCGGCCAGCGTCAGCTCATCATCGGCGACCGCCAGACCGGTAAGACGGCCATCGCGATCGACACGATCATCAACCAGAAGTCCAACTGGGAGTCGGGCGACGTCAACAAGCAGGTCCGCTGCATCTACGTCGCCATCGGCCAGAAGGGCTCGACCATCGCCTCGGTGAAGGGCGCGCTCGAGGACGCCGGTGCGATGGAGTACACCACCATCGTGGCGGCCCCGGCCTCCGACCCCGCCGGCTTCAAGTATCTGGCGCCCTACACCGGTTCGGCCATCGGCCAGCACTGGATGTACGGCGGCAAGCACGTCCTGATCATCTTCGACGACCTGTCGAAGCAGGCCGAGGCCTACCGCGCCGTGTCGCTGCTGCTGCGTCGTCCGCCGGGCCGTGAGGCGTACCCCGGTGACGTCTTCTACCTGCACTCGCGTCTGCTGGAGCGTTGCGCCAAGCTCTCCGACGAGCTCGGTGCCGGTTCGATGACGGGTCTGCCCATCATCGAGACCAAGGCCAACGACGTCTCGGCGTACATCCCGACCAACGTGATCTCGATCACCGACGGCCAGATCTTCCTGCAGTCCGACCTCTTCAACGCCAACCAGCGTCCGGCGGTCGACGTGGGTATCTCGGTGTCGCGCGTCGGCGGTGACGCCCAGGTCAAGTCCATCAAGAAGGTCTCCGGAACGCTCAAGCTCGAGCTGGCCCAGTACCGCTCGCTCGAGGCCTTCGCGATGTTCGCGAGCGACCTCGACGCCGCCTCGCGTCGCCAGCTCGCTCGCGGTGCGCGCCTGACCGAGCTGCTGAAGCAGCCGCAGTACTCGCCCTACCCGGTCGAGGAGCAGGTCGTCTCGATCTGGGCCGGCACGAACGGCAAGCTCGACACCGTCGAGGTGTCCGATGTCCTGCGTTTCGAGCGCGAGCTGCTGGACTACCTGCGCCGCAACTCGACCGTGCTCGACACGCTGCGCGAGACCAACGTGCTCGGCGACGACACGCTGGCCGAGCTCGAGCAGAAGATCGACGCGTTCGCCAAGGAGTTCCAGCCCGGCAAGGACCAGAGCGTCGTCGGTGCCGAGAAGGTCGACGCCGCCGAGGCCGAAGACGTCAACCAGGAGCGGATCGTCAAGGGCCGTCGCTGACAGCGACGACACGAGAACGTAAATCATGGGCGCACAACTGCGGGTCTACAAGCAGAAGATCTCTTCTGCTCAGACGACCAAGAAGATCACGAAGGCGATGGAACTCATCGCGGCCTCACGCATCCAGAAGGCGATGGCGCGTGTGCGCGCGGCATCGCCCTTCGCGCGGGCCGTCACGAGTGCCGTCTCCGCGGTGGCCACGCACTCCTCCGTCGACCACCCGCTGACGACCGAGCGCGAGAACATCCGCCGTTCGGCCGTGGTCATCTTCACCTCCGACCGCGGCCTCGCCGGCGCGTTCAACTCGCAGATCCTCCGTGAGGGTCTCGAGCTGGCCGAGCTCCTGCGCTCGCAGGGCAAGGACGTGGTGTTCTACCTCGTGGGCCGCAAGGCGGTCGGCTACTTCCAGTTCCGCCGCATGGCGAGCGCTGCGCAGTGGGTCGGGGACACCGACACTCCGCAGTTCTCGACGGCGGAGGAGATCTCGGATGCCGTCCTCCAGGCGTACCGCGCCGGTGGCGACAACGAGGGCGTGGACGAGATCCACCTCGTGTACAACCGCTTCGTCAGCATGATGACGCAGTCGCCCGAATCGGTGCGTCTGCTCCCGCTCGAGGTGCTGGAGGCCGATGAGGCCCCGGCGCAGGCCGAGGTCTACCCGCTCTACGAGTTCGAGCCGGATGCCGAGACCGTTCTGGACGCGCTCCTGCCGGTGTACGTCCAGAGCCGTATCTTCAACGCCCTGCTGCAGTCGTCGGCCGCCAAGCACGCCGCGACCCAGAAGGCCATGAAGTCGGCCAGCGACAACGCCGACAAGCTCATCACCGACTACACCCGTCTGCGCAACAACGCGCGTCAGGCGGAGATCACGCAGCAGATCGCCGAGATCGTCGGCGGCGCCGATGCCCTGGCATCCGGCAAGTAAGTTCCCAAGGAGAGAAGAAGCCATGAGCCTCACCGCCGAGAAGACCGACGCGGCCGTCGTCGGACGCGTCGCGCGCGTCACCGGCCCGGTCGTCGACATCGAGTTCCCGCACGACGCGATCCCCGACATCTACAACGCGCTGAAGACGACGATCGCCATCGGCGACCAGTCGACCGAGATCACTCTCGAGGTCGCCCAGCACCTCGGCGACGACCTCGTGCGCGCCATCGCCCTCAAGCCGACCGACGGCATCGTCCGCGGTCAGGAGGTGCGCGACACCGGCGGCCCCATCTCGGTGCCCGTCGGAGACGTCACCAAGGGCAAGGTCTTCGACGTCACCGGCGAGGTGCTCAACGCCGCTCCCGGTGAGCAGGTCGAGATCACCGAGCGCTGGGGCATCCACCGCAAGGCGCCCAGCTTCGACCAGCTCGAGTCGAAGACCGAGATGTTCGAGACCGGCATCAAGTCGATCGACCTCCTGACCCCCTACGTGCAGGGTGGAAAGATCGGCCTCTTCGGTGGTGCCGGCGTCGGCAAGACCGTCCTCATCCAGGAGATGATCCAGCGCGTCGCGCAGGACCACGGTGGTGTGTCGGTGTTCGCCGGTGTCGGCGAGCGCACCCGTGAGGGCAACGACCTCATCGGCGAGATGGAAGAAGCGGGCGTCTTCGACAAGACCGCCCTCGTGTTCGGCCAGATGGACGAGCCGCCGGGGACGCGTCTTCGCGTGGCCCTCTCGGCGCTGACGATGGCCGAGTACTTCCGCGACGTGCAGAAGCAGGACGTGCTGTTGTTCATCGACAACATCTTCCGCTTCACGCAGGCCGGTTCCGAGGTCTCCACGCTGCTGGGCCGTATGCCCTCGGCCGTGGGATACCAGCCGAACCTCGCCGACGAGATGGGTGTGCTCCAGGAGCGCATCACCTCGACCCGCGGTCACTCGATCACGTCGCTCCAGGCCATCTACGTGCCCGCCGACGACTACACCGACCCGGCGCCCGCGACCACGTTCGCGCACCTCGACGCCACGACCGAGCTCTCGCGTGAGATCGCGTCGAAGGGTCTCTACCCGGCCATCGACCCGCTCACCTCGACGAGCCGCATCCTCGACCCGCGCTACATCGGTGCCGACCACTACCGCGTGGCCACCAGCGTGAAGCAGATCCTCCAGAAGAACAAGGAACTGCAGGAGATCATCGCGATCCTCGGTGTCGACGAGCTCTCGGAAGAGGACAAGATCGTCGTGTCGCGTGCACGTCGCATCCAGCAGTTCCTCTCGCAGAACACCTACATGGCCAAGAAGTTCACCGGTGTCGAGGGCTCCACGGTCCCGATCAAGGAGACCATCGAGTCGTTCGACGCGATCGTCAAGGGCGACTTCGACCACGTGGCCGAGCAGGCCTTCTTCAACGTCGGCGGCATCTCCGACGTCGAGGCCAAGTGGGCGCAGATCCAGAAGGAGAACGGCTGACATGTCGTTGCGCGTGAGCCTGGTGTCGGCAGACGCCGAGGTGTGGACGGGGGAGGCCTCGCTCGTCGTCGCCAAGACCGTCGAGGGTGAGATCGGTTTCATGCAGGGGCATGAGCCGGTGCTCGCGATCCTCGCCCAGGGCGAGGTGCGCATCACCCGCGCCGACGGCTCGAAGATCCTCGCCAACGCCGAGGACGGCTTCCTGTCGATGGCGAACGACGAACTCACCATCGTCGCCGGAAACGCCGCCCTCGTCTCCTGACGCCGCTTCATCGCTGACGCGCGTCGCCCGGTCCGCCGGGCGGCGCGCGTCACTTTTTCTCCGGAGCCCGCATGCTCGTCCTGCTTCCCCCGTCCGAGACCAAGCGCCCCGGTGGCGAGGGCACGCCCCTCGATCTCCCTGCGCTGTTCCTGCCCGTGTTGCGCGCCCCGCGCGAGAGGGTGATCGACGCCCTCGTCGCGCTCTCGGACGATGAGGACGAGGCCGCGCGCGTGCTCAAGCTCAGCGCGAAGCGTCGCCATGAGGTCGCCGACAACGCGACACTGCGGACGTCCCCGACCATGCCCGCCGTCGACAGGTACACCGGGGTGCTCTTCGATGCCCTGGATGCCGCGACCCTCGATGCGTCGGCGCGCTCGTGGCTTGGTCGTCATGTCGCGATCCACTCGGCGCCCTTCGGGCCGGTCGGTGCGCTCGACGGCATCCCCGCGTACCGTCTGGCCGCCGGCACGTCGGTCCCCGGCCTGCCCGCGTTGCGGCGGATCTGGGCGGACGCGACCCGGGACGCCCTCGGGAGCGCGGGTCCGGGCTTCGTCCTCGATCTGCGCTCGGAGGCCTACGCCGCGTTGGGTCCGGTTCCCACGCACGTGCCCTCGGTGTACGTGCGGGTCGTGACGGAGGCCGACGGGGGAGCGGTACGCGCACTCAACCACTTCAACAAGCACGCGAAGGGCGCGCTCGCCCGGGCCCTGGCCGCCTCCGGTGCCGAGGTCGACTCCCTCGACGAGCTGCTCGCGTGGGCGGACCAGGAGGGGTGGGACATCCGGCCGCAGGCGGACGGAGAGGTATCCCTCGTCGTGTGACTTTCTCGGCGAGCTTGCTTTCAGCGAAAACCCAGGTTCGCTACCATGTGTCCGCGGGAGACGCCCGCCGGTGGAGCGCTGGGCGCTCGAATCCGTCCGAGAGGAACTCGTCAACATGATGCATCTCGCTTACAACGACTACGGGACGAGCGGAGCCGAAGCGGCATTCGTCGCCGTGACGTACCTGTTCATCTTCCTGTTCTCGATCATCGGCTACCTGATCAGCGCCTTCCTGCTCATGAAGGTCTTCGACAAGGCCGGCGTGCAGGGCAAGTGGCGCGCGTGGGTGCCGATCTACAACTACATCGTCTTCGCCAAGCTCGGCGATGTCTCGCCGTGGGTGGTCCTGGCTCTGGTGGTCGCGAGCGTCATCCCGATCCTGAACTTCCTGACCGGTCTCGCCCTCACGGTGGTCATGATCATGGCGGCCTACCGCGTCGCCGAGAAGTTCGGCCGCCCCTGGCCGCTGCTGCTGCTGTTCATCCTCGGCCCCCTCGGTGTCTGGATCTTCCTCGGCATCCTGGCCTTCGGCAACAGCCCGTGGAACCCGAACGTGCGCCCGGCCCCGTGGGCCTCGTCGTTCCTCGCCGACAAGACCGTCTGGAACGGGATCCCGGTCCAGCCCGGGCAGGCCGTCTCCGGAACCGACGGCAACGGGTACGGCGGCTACGGCGGGACCACCCCGCCCGCCCCCGGATACGGCTCGGCGACGCCCCCGCCGCCCGCGGCGGGCGGCTACGCTCCGCCTCCTGCGAGCGGCACGACCCCGCCGCCGCCGGCACCGCCGGCCGGCCCGCAGGTCTGACCAGACGATGAGCTCCCCGCCCCGGCGGGGAGCTCATCCGTTTCCACCGCGTTAGCGTGGGGGGATGACCTCGGCTGCTCTTCCCCTCCGTCCCGTCGGCCGCTCCGGACTGCGGGTGTCCGCCGTCGGCCTCGGCTGCAACAACTTCGGCCGCGCCGGCACCGCGACCGAGACGCTCGGGGGGACCCGTGACGTGCTCGACGCCGCGATCGACGCGGGCGTGACCTTCCTGGACACGGCCGACATCTACGGGCGCGAGTTCGGTCTGTCGGAGACGTTGATGGGCGAGGCGCTTCAGGGCCGCCGGGACCGGGTCGTGCTCGCGACCAAGTTCGGCCACGCCGACTTCGCCCCCGACGTGACGGGAGGCGCGAAGGCGTCGCGAGCGCACGTGCGTCGCGCGGTCGAGGACTCCCTGCGGCGCCTGCGGACCGACTGGATCGACCTGTACCAGCTGCACACCCCCGATCCGTCGACGCCGATCGAGGAGACCCTCGACGCGCTCTCGGATCTGGTGCGCGAGGGCAAGGTGCGCTACATCGGCCACTCGAACTTCGCGGGGTGGCAGATCGCCGAGGCCGATCACGCCGCGCGCGGGGTGCGCTTCGTCTCGGCGCAGAACCAGTACAGCCTGCTCGCGCGAGCCGTCGAACGCGAGGTGCTGCCCGCGGCGCAGCGCTACAGTCTCGGCTTCCTGCCCTTCTTCCCGCTGCACAACGGCCTGCTCACGGGCAAGTTCACGCGCGAGGGCGGACCCGACGGCAGCCGGATCATGCGCCAGCGGCCCCACCTGTGGCGCGACGCCCCGTGGGACGCCCTCGAGCGGTACCAGTCCTTCTGCGACGAGCGGGGGATCACGATGCTCGAGGCGACGTTCGGCTGGTTCCTCGCGAACCCGCTCGTCTCCAGCGTCATCGCCGGGGCGACCAGTGCCGAGCAGGTGCGCGCGAACGCGGCGGCGGCCACCGCATGGTCGCCGGGCGAGGCGGATCTCGCCGAACTCGACGGCATCCTGCCCCTCCCCGCCGATCCGGCGGCCGGATGACGCGCGCCGCGTCCCGGGCCGAGCGCCTGGCGTCGACTAGGATGACAGGGCCGTGCGTATCCGCCGGCTCAGCTGTCGGCCAACCGGAGGATCGTTCGTGCCCGAGGTGACCACCCACACGCGCCGCGTCCCGCTCGAGGGCGGGACACTCGAGCTGTCGTGGGCGGCGAGCACCGAGACGGGGCGTCGCCGCGAGGTCAACCAGGACGCCGTCCTCGCCGAGTATCCGCTCTTCGTCGTCGCCGACGGGATGGGCGGGCACCTGGGCGGTGAGATCGCGAGCGCGAGCACGGTCGATCGATTGCGCGCCGTCGTCGACGCGGGCACGGTCTCGACCAAGAACATCGAAAAAGCCCTCTCGCGTGCGGTGAAAGACATCGTCTCCCACCCCGAGACCACCGACGAGGGAACGGGGACGACCCTCACGGGCGTCTACCTCGAGACCCACACCGACGAGCCGCACTGGGTGACCCTCAACATCGGCGACTCGCGCGTCTACTTGCTGCGAGACGACGAGATCGTGCAGGTCACCACCGACCACTCGGTCGTCCAGGAGCTCATCGCGGCGGGGCGGCTCAGCCCCGAAGAGGCCGAGAACCACCCCTACGGCAACGTCATCACCCGAGCCGTCGGCCCGAGCGACAGCGTCAAGCCCGACTACCTCCGCCTCGACGTCGTCGACGGCGACCGCTTCGTCATCTGCTCCGACGGGCTGACGAAAGAGCTGACCGATTTCGGCATCCGTCACTTCCTCGACGCCCACCGGGACCCCGCCGCGGCCGTCTCGGCCATGATGGCGGCGGCGCTCGAGAACGGCGGCCGCGACAACATCACCATCGTGGTGCTCGACGTCGCCCGCCGATCCGGCTGAGACCCGCTCTTGACCGCGGCGGTCCGCTGATCCTACGTTCGGCCTATGACCTCCGCACCCGAACGGACGGCCGGCAAGGGCTTGGCCAGCGGCACCCTGGGACTGTGGGGCTCGACCGTGATCGGTCTGGCCTCCACCGCCCCCGTGTACTCGCTCGTGGCGACCCTGGGCTTCGTCGTCCTGGCCGTCGGTGCCTCGGCCCCGATCGCGTTCATCCTCGCGTTCATCCCGATGCTGTTCATCGCCTTCGCCTACCGCGAGCTCAACAACGAGGTGCCCGACTGCGGCACGACCTTCACGTGGGCGACGAAGGCCTTCAGCCCGTGGGCCGGGTGGATGGGCGGGTGGGGCGTCGCGGTGGCCGGCATGGTGGTGCTGGCCAACCTGTCGCAGATCGCCGGCATCTACCTGTGGTCTCTCGTCGGTGACGGATCGCTGGCCGAGAACGTGCCCCTCGTGACGGCGACGGGGGTGGGCTTCATCGCGTTGATGAGCTGGATCAGCTACCGCGGGGTCGAGATCGGCGAGCGCATCCAGAACATCCTCCTCGCGGTGCAGTACCTCGTTCTGGCGCTGTTCGTCGTGCTGGCGCTGTGGAAGTTCTTCGACGGCTCGGCCCCCGATCCGACGCCGTTCGACCTGGCATGGTTCGACCCGTTCGGCTTCAGCGACTGGAGCGGCTTCACCGAGGCGGTGCTGCTGGCGCTGTTCATCTACTGGGGCTGGGACACCTGCCTCGCGCTGAACGAGGAGACGAAGGACCCGAAGCGCATCCCCGGTCGTGCGGCGCTGTTGACCACGGTGATCCTGCTCGGTACGTACGTGTCGGTGACGGTCGCGGCGATGATGTACGCCGGCATCGGTGAGGACGGGTCGGGGCTTGCCAACCCCGAGAACGCGGACGACATCTTCCTCGCGCTCAAGGACGGGCTCTTCGGGCCCTTCGGCTGGGTGCTGATCGTGGCGGTGCTCATCTCGGCGGTGTCCTCGACGCAGACGACGATCCTCCCCACCGCGCGGGGCACGCTCGCGATGGCGGCATACAAGGCGCTGCCCGAACGCTTCCGCTCGGTGCACCCGCGCTTTCGGACACCGTCGTTCTCGACGTTGGTCATGGGCATCGTGGCCAGCGTCTACTACGTGGGCATGACCCTCATCAGCGACAACATCCTGCAGGATTCGATCCTGTCGCTCGGTCTCGCGATCGCGTTCTACTACGCGATGACCGGCTACGCGTGCGTGTGGTTCTACCGCCGCGAGCTGTTCTCCTCGGGTCGGAACCTCCTCACCCGTGGCATCCTGCCGCTGCTGGGCGCGCTCATGCTGACGTTCGCGTTCGTGCAGTCGGCGATCGACATGTACGACCCCGAGTACGGCAACACGGTGCTGCTGGGGGTCGGCGGCACGTTCGTCGTGGGGATCGGGGCGCTCGCGTTCGGGGTCGTGCTGATGCTGCTGTGGTTCCTCTTCCCGGGGTCGAAGCCGTTCTTCCGAGGGGAGAGCCTCAACCGCGACACCGAGGTGCTCGTGCCCGACGAGCCGATCGCGCACCCGCGGTCGGTCGACGGCGGGATCTGAGCGCGCGCGGACGCCCGCCCTGTCGCCGGCGACTGCGCACGTCGCCTACGGTCTCCCCGGCGACGACGTCGTACACGCCCGCACCGGGCGCTGCCCGGCCCGTCAGACGGCGGAGCGGATGGACCCGACCTCGTGCCCGCCGCCGAGCACCGACAACGACAGGTGTGCGACCGTCTCGTCGACCTCGGCCGAGGAGAGGGCGCCCACGCGCTCCAGCAGTCGCAGCGCGACGACGTGACCGGCGCGGTTGGAGCCGTCGAACATCTTCAGGGCGACGGTGGTGCCGTCGGGGGCGGTCATGACCTGTACGCCCTCGGCGCCCATCTTGGAGAAGGCGCCCAGCCGCTCGATCACGACGGTGTCGGGGCGTCCGGGGCCGTCGATCGTCCACGGGTTCTCCCGCACCGCCCGCACCAGCGTGCCCGCGCTGCGGTGCAGCGCGAAGGGAGAGCGCTCCGACGACGTCGCGATGCGCTGGATCGCCCGCGCGAGACCGACGAGGCTCATCGCGTACACGGGAGCCCCGCAGCCGTCGATCGCGGTCGTCGTCATGCGCTCGCCGACGAGGCGCTCGATGACCTCGCGGATGTGCGCCTGCAGCGGGTGCTGCGGGTCGAGGTAGCCCTCGGTCGCCCACCCGTTGGCGACGCAGGTGAGCAGCATGGCGGCGTGCTTGCCGGAGCAGTTCATGCGCAGGGGCGAGGGAGCGGCGTGGTCGCGCACCATCTCGTCGCGCGAGGCGGTGTCGGTGGGCCAGGCGGCGGGGCAGCCCAGGGCATCCTCGGTGAGGCCGGCGGATTGCAGGATGCCGCGGGCCACCTCGGCGTGGCGTTCGGTGCCGCAGTGGCTGGCCATCGAGATCGCCAGGCGCTCGTCGGCGAGCTCGGCGCCGGCCGAGAGGCAGGCGAGCGCCTGCAGCGGCTTCATGCTCGAGCGGGGGAGGAACGGCGCCGTCACCTCGCCGAGGGCGAGCTTCTCGGAGCCGTCGGGTGCCAGGACCACCGCGACGCCGAAGTGACGGGATTCGACGAAGCCGTTGCGGTCCACGACGGCGAGTTCGACGGAGGCGGGGGGCGTTGCGGGCATCCCTCCATGGTATCGCTGGGGTTGTCTTCGACTCGGCGCACGCGAACAACACGGGGCAGACTAGGGGGATGAACGGTGAGCACCACTACCGCCTGCGCTCGACCTGGACCGGAGACCGGGGCAGCGGCACGAGCGGTTATCGCGACTACGACCGGTCGGTGACCCTCGAGGTCGATGGGAAGCCCGCGATCGCGGCATCCGCAGACAAGCCCTTCCGCGGCGATCCGGCCAAGTGGAACCCCGAGGAGCTGCTGCTCGCGGCGCTGAGCGAATGCCACCTGCTGTCGTACCTGCACGCCTGCGTGACCACCGGCGTGGTCGTCACCGGGTACGAGGACGACGCCTCCGGGACCCTGCAGGAGGACGGCAACAGCGGGGGAGCGTTCACCGAGGTCGTGCTGCGGCCGCGGGTCCGGGTGGCGGAGGAGGCGATGGTCGACGCCGCGCTCGCCGCGCACCGCCAGGCGCGCGAGTGGTGCTTCATCGCCAACTCGGTCAACTTCCCGGTCCGGCATGAGCCGGAGGTCGTCGTCGGCTGATCCGCGGACGCCCCCGAGGCCGCGGGCGTCGTACAGTGAGCGCATGCAGCTCGAACCGGCCCTGCGGCGCCTCGACCGGATCGCGGGGGGCCGGCACGCCCATCACCGTGTCGACGAGACCGACGACCCGAAGGTCCGGCGGGCGTTCCGCGCGGTCGCACTCCTGCTCGCGGCGGGCTTCGTGTTGGGCGTCGCGACGGTGGTGGTGGCGCTGGTCATGACGCTCGACGGCGCCGACGTGGGATTCGCCGTGTGGATGCGCTGCCTCGTCGTCCTCGCCATCACCACGACCCTGTTCTACTTCCTCTGGCGTGCCCGCGCCGGGTGGTACTGGGCGTTCCGACGCCTGCAGCTGTTCAGCCGCATCTTCCCCGTCGTCGCCCTCGTCCTCGCCGCGATCCCCGGCCTGTATCCCTTCTGGGTCGTCACCGAGCAGATCCTGTTCGCCATCCTGCTGATCGGCGTCTCGGACTACCTGCAGTCCGACGCCGTGCGCGCGGCGTATCCGAAGCCCGCGCGCTGAGCCGCGGCATCCCTCCTTCCCGTAGACCGGATGCCACCGAGCCGGGGCACGAAGAAACCCCGCCGGCAGAGGGCCGGCGGGGTTCCGTTCTCCGGTGGTGATCAGCGCACGTCGTCGTCGATCCAGTCCATCGACTTGGTGACGGCCTTCTTCCACAGGCGCAGCTCGCGCTCGCGCTCGGCGTCGTCCATGTTGGGCTCCCAGCGCTTGTCCTCCTGCCAGTTGGCGCGGAGGTCGTCGAGGTTGTCCCAGAAGCCCACGGCCAGGCCGGCCGCGTAGGCGGCGCCCAGGGCGGTGGTCTCGGCGACGACTGGGCGGACGACGGGAACGCCGAGGATGTCGGCCTGGAACTGCATGAGCGCATCGTTGGCGGTCATGCCGCCGTCGACCTTGAGCTCGGCCAGGTCGACGCCGGAGTCGGCGTTGACGGCGTCCAGCACCTCGCGCGACTGGAAGGCGGTCGCCTCGAGAGCGGCCCGGGCGATGTGGCCGCGGTTGACGTAGCGCGTCATGCCCACGATGGCGCCGCGGGCGTCAGGACGCCAGTACGGCGCGAACAGGCCCGAGAACGCCGGCACGAAGTACACGCCGCCGTTGTCGTCGACGCTCTCGGCCAGCTTCTCGACCTCGGGGGCCGAGGAGATGATGCCGAGCTGATCGCGCAGCCACTGGATGAGCGAGCCGGTCACGGCGATCGAGCCCTCGAGGGCGTAGCGGGCGGGCTGGTCGCCGAGCTTGTAACCGAGGGTCGTCAGCAGACCGTTCTTCGAGTGGACGATCTCCTCGCCCGTCTGGAAGATGAGGAAGTTGCCCGTGCCGTAGGTGTTCTTGCTCTCGCCCGGATCGAACGCCGCCTGACCGAAGGTCGCGGCCTGCTGGTCGCCCAGGATGCCGGCGATCGGCGTCTCGCGCAGGAGCGACGACGACTCGACGGTGCCGTAGACCTCGGAGGAGGAGCGGATCTCGGGGAGCATCGAGGCGGGGACGCCGAAGTCGGCGAGGATGTCCTCGCGCCACGACAGGGTCTCGAGGTCCATGAACAGGGTGCGGCTGGCGTTGGTCACGTCGGTCGCGTGCACACCGCCGTCGATGCCGCCGGTGAGGTTCCACAGCACCCAGGTGTCGGTGGTGCCGAACAGCAGGTCGCCTGCTTCGGCCTTCTCCCGCGCTCCGTCGACGTTCTCGAGGATCCAGACGATCTTCGTGCCCGAGAAGTAGGTCGCCAGGGGCAGACCGACGATGCTCTTGTAGCGCTCGGGGTCGCCGTCGGCGAGACGGTCGACGATCGACTGCGTGCGCGTGTCCTGCCACACGATGGCGTTGTAGACGGGCTTGCCGGTGTTCTTGTCCCAGACCACCGCGGTCTCGCGCTGGTTGGTGATGCCGACGGCGGCGATGTCGTGGCGGGTGATGTCGGCGCGGCTGAGGGCCAGGCCGATCACCTCCTGGGTGTTGCGCCAGATCTCGAGCGGGTCGTGCTCGACCCATCCCGCGCGCGGGAAGATCTGCTCGTGCTCCTTCTGCCCGACGGAGACGACGCTCCCGGACTTGTCGAAGATCATCGCGCGCGTCGAGGTCGTGCCCTGGTCGATGGCGAGGACGTAGTCGGCCATGGAAGGACTCCTTTGTCTGTGTTCGGTGAGAGATGAGGGGGAGTGGGAGGGGCGGGGACGCCGGGCGGCGCCCCCGCGGGATGTCACTTGCCGAGGCTGAGCAGCACGGGGGCGAGGAGACCCGCCAGCAGGCCGCCGACGAGGGGACCGGCGACCGGCACCCACGCGTAGCCCCAATCGCTGGAGCCCTTGCCCTTGATCGGCAGGATGGCGTGCGCGATGCGGGGTCCGAGGTCGCGGGCCGGGTTGATCGCGTAACCGGTGGGGCCGCCGAGGGAGGCGCCGATACCGACCACGAGCAGGGCGACCGGCACGGCCGCCAGGCCGCCGATGCCGCCCGGGACGCCGATGTCGGCCACGCCGTAGTCGCTGAAGCCGAAGATCACGAACACCAGGACGAAGGTGGCGATGACCTCGGTGAGGAAGTTGAAGCCGTACGAGCGGATGGCGGGGCCGGTGCTGAAGACGCCGAGCTTGGCGGCGGGGTCGGGCTCGTCGTCGAAGTGCTGCTTGTAGGAGGCCCACGCGAGGACGGCACCGATGATGGCGCCGACCATCTGCGCGGCGATGGCCACGAGGAACGGCACGACGCCGATCTTGCCGGCGACCAGGAGGCCGATCGAGACGGCGGGGTTCAGCTGGGCGCCGGAGTACGCGGAGACGATGACACCGGCGAAGACCGCCAGGCCCCATCCCCAGTTGACCATCAGGGTGCCGCCGGCGTTGCCCTTGGTCTTCGCGAGGGCCACGTTGGCGACCACGCCGCAGCCCAACAGGATGAGCATCGCGGTGCCGACGACCTCCGAGAGGAAGTACAGCCCCAAGTTCACTTCTTGCATGTCGTCATCGACCTTTCGTTCGTCACCCGGACACCTTCGGCTCGGGTGGTAGTGCGGCTCGGTGCTCCGAACCTACGGCTCCCGTGCGGGCGCACAACAGGTGGCGCGCCCGCACGTTCTCTCAGATTCGAGCCACTCCGGACTGCGTCAGGTCGACGCGGTGGGCGGAGCGAAGGATCTCCGTCGTGCGGGTCACTTCCTCGTCCACGCGGGTGGAGTCCCACCCGAGCGGCTCGGCGACGGCCTCGGCGACCTCGCGCAGCGTGCGCTCGGTCATCCCGCCGACGAAGGCGAGGTGCGTGCGCCGCAGGAGCACGTCGATCAGGTGCACGACCTGCTCGTTCTTCGCGATGAAGGCGAGCTCCTCGCGGTAGTAGCCGTCGGCATCCGGGACCGGGGTGGGCTCCGCGGGGAGCGCCGCGAGGATCGCGTCGGCTCGGGTGCCGTAGCGCTCCAGCATCGCCTCGACGAGCTCGGCGGAGTGGGCATCCGTGCGCGCGGCGATCCAGCGGCGACGCTGCTCGGGCGTCGACGGGAAGCCTGCGCCGCCGCCGATCGCCAGCCCCTGGGTGCTGACGCGGTGCGGGCGGCGCAGCTTCTGCAGCGTCTTCATGCTGAGGTGCTCGGCGAGGGCGCGGAACGTGGTCCACTTGCCGCCGACGAGGCTCATCGCCGGCACGCCCGCGATCTCGTCCTCCACGATGCGGTAGTCGCGCGACACGAAGCCGGGGGCGGTGTCGTCGTGGCGGGGGAGCGGGCGGATGCCCGAGAACGTGTAGACGATCTGATCGCGCGCGACCGGGATGGTGGGGAACACGTGTCCGATGAGGTCGAAGAAGTACTCGATCTCGTCGTCGGTGCACACGACGGGCTTCGACGGGTCGGCGTCGATGTCGGTGGTGCCCACGAGGACGCGGTCCTTGAGCGGGTAGATCAGCACGATGCGGCCGTCGGAGTGCTCGAAGAAGATCTCGCGACCGCCGGTGGCGGCGAGCAGCTCGGGGTTGTCGAGCACGATGTGGGAGCCCTTCGTGCCGCCCATGAACTGCGTGTCGAGCCCCATCGCGGCGTTCGCGAGGTCGGTCCAGGGTCCAGCCGTGTTGAGGACGACCTTCGCCGTGACGCTGAACTCTTCGCCGGACACCTCGTCGCGCACGCGCACGCCGTTCGCGTCGGCGCCGACCGCCGAGACGTAGTTGACGGCCTGGGTGCGGCCGCCGCCGGCCTCGATCCCGTCGCGGAGCACGTCCAAAGCGATGCGCTCGGGGTCGTGCATCGACGCGTCGAAGTACGTCGCGGTGTAGGCGAGGTCGCCGTTGAGCTTGGGCAGTTCGGCGAGCGACTTCTTCTTGCCGAGGAACTTGTGGCGCGGAACGCTGCCGCCGTCGCGCGAGAAGGTGTCGTACATGATGAGGCCGACCTTGATCAGCAGAGCGCCGCGCTCGTTGGGCTTGCCTCGACCGTGCGTGACGAGCAGGCGGAAGGGCGCCGACAGGATGCCCGAGAACGTCTTGTAGATCGGGATCGTCGTCTCGAGCGGCTTGACGTAGTGCGGAGCCGTCTTGAGCAGGTCGTTGCGCTCGGTCACCGCCTCTTTCACCAGTCGGAATTCGCCGTTCTCGAGGTAGCGGATGCCACCGTGCACCATGTGGCTGGAGGCCGACGACGCGCCGGAGACGAAGTCCCCGCGCTCGACGAGCGCGACGCTCACGCCCTGCAGGGCGAGGTCGCGGAGGGTGGCGAGGCCGTTGATGCCCCCTCCGATGATGAGGACGTCGAGGTCTTCGGCGTCGCGGAGCGCCTGGACGTCGGCGCGGAGCGGAGTTGCGGGGGACGACATGTCGACTGCGACCTTTCGTTGTTGGTACGACGATCACAATGCGCCTGTCTGCACGTTGTTGCAAGCCCCTTGAACAAACGTGCAGAATGGTGTCCATGAAGGTGACCGGACGGTGGTGACGCAGGCGGAGGAGCGCTCCCGCGACGCTTTGCGCGCCGCGCAGCTCTACTACATGCAAGACCTCACGATGGATGCCATCGCGCACGAGATGAGGGTCTCCCGCTCCTCGGTGTCACGACTGTTGCAGCACGCACGCGACGTCGGTCTCGTCACGATCTCGATCAGCCCGCCCGACGACGCCCGCGGCCAGATGGCCCAGCGCATCGCCGACCGCTTCGGCATCACGGCGCACGTCGTGCCCACTCCCGCGCGCACCTCGGAGGCCGACCGCCTCGAGCGGACCGCCCTCACCGCGGCGCGCATCCTCGCCGAACGCGTCGAGTCGTCCATGACGATCGGCGTCGCGTGGGGGTCCACGCTGTCGGCGATGGCACGCCACGTGCCCCAGAAGGACGTGCACGACACCCACATCGTGCAGATGAACGGCGCAGCCAACATCCGCACCTCCGGCATCCCGTACGCGGGCGAGATCCTGTCGAAGTTCGGCTCGGCCTGGTCCTCGTCCGTGCACCAGTTCCCGGTGCCGGCGTTGTTCGACGACCCGCGGACCAAGCAGGCGATGTGGCGCGAGCGTTCCGTGCGCTCGGTGCTGGAGATCCAGCAGCGCGTCGGTCTCTTCGTGTTCGGCCTGGGCTCCCCCCATGCCGACGTGCCCTCGCACGTCTACAGCGGCGACTACTTCGACGAACGCGACCGCGCGGTCATCGCGCGCGAGGGCGTCGTCGGGGACTGCGCGACGGTCTTCTACCGCGCCGACGGGTCGAGCGACATCCCCGAGCTGAACGCACGCTCCAGTGGACCCGATCTCGACACCGTCCGGCGCATCCCCCGCCGGTTCTGCGTGGTGTCGAGCCTGTCGAAGCTCGACGGTCTGCGCGGCGCGCTCGCCGCGGGCCTGGTCACCGAGCTCGTCGTCGAGGAGGCGCTCGCCCGGCGCCTGCTCAGCGTCACGCGCTGAGCGAGCTTGATCGTCCTCACGTGGCGCCGTTCAGGGGTGCCGGGAAGGCACAGTGTCGGAACCGGTCGATAGTGTCCGCGCATGAGCCTCGATACCGTACAGAGTTTCTTCCGCCTAACGCTCGACAACGTCTACCGCTTCTTTTGCGCTTTCTTCCTCCTCATCGCGGTTGTCGCGGTGAGCGAGGGAGTGACCCCGTTGCAGCAGGCCGCCCAGCTCTTGACGTGGCTTGCCATCCCGGCCGAGTGGGTGGGAATTGCGGAGGCCTGGCTCGGAGAGAGGAACGCTGCGCTGGTCATCGTGTCGTCAGTGGGATTGTTCGTCGCGCTCGGCGCGTGTCTGACCGAGTCCTGGCTGAGCCGAGCCGGAGCGACCGTTCTGCTCGCGTTCGGATTCCTCATCCAAGCCGGTGCGGCCGTTCAGGTCCTTGGGGCTGTGGGAACGCTGGTGACAGTGGCCCTGGTCGGCGTCGTGGCAATCAGCGCTCTTCGTCGGAAGTTCGGTCTCCCCGCGACTAACTGGCTTTCGCCGGTCGCCTCCCGACTTCGCAACCTCGGCCCGAGCCTCCTTCTTGCTTTTCTCGGAGTGCTCGGTCCGTTCGTATGGCTCGTGACGGAGGATCAACCGCGCGCGGGTGAGACGCGATCGCGTCCCGTTCACGTGTCCCGGGCTAATTAGCCGGGCGCATCAGCGTTCGCCGAACCCGTCGTCGATGAGGGCGCGTAGTTCCGCGAGGGCTGGCCCCGCCTGCGGCCCGCTCGCCCTCACACGCACCCGCGAGCCCCGGCGAATCCCCAGGGCCATGAGGGCGAGGAGGCTGCGCGCCGACACCTCCTCGGACCCGGCGTCCAGGTCGAGGATATGCACGTCCGCGTCGTAGCGCGAGGCCGCCTTCACGAAGGTCGCGGCGGGCCTCGCGTGCAGGCCCGAGCGGTTGGTGATGACCGCCTCGAACGACGAAGTGGCATCATCGTCGTTCGTTCCGGATGCCACACCCCCGACGCTGTGCGTGAATCCGTCGCCGAGCTGCCGCTGCTTGGCCTCTCCCGCCGAGCGCACCTCCGCGGCGACGGCGTCGAGTCCCGCACCCCCGGCGGCGGTGACCACGGCGGCGACGAGCCCCTCCACGAACGGCGCAGGGCTCAGCCGGACGCGCTCGGGCTCCGCGACGAACTCGAGAGCCGTCTCCGCGCTGAGGATGGCCGAGCCCAGGTCCATCAGCACGAGGACGCCGTCTCCGGAGTCCGCCGCGTCGATCGCGGCGGCGATGGCGACGGCATCCGTTCCGAGGTCGTCGTCGGGGCCGCCGGCCGCGATCCGCACCGTCGGCGGGTCGTCGCCGCCCATCTGCAGGGCCAGGTGGACGGCGGCCTCCGCGAGCGGGCGCGAGTGCGAGACGGCGACGAGCCCGATCACTCCGCGGCCGCCAGGGTGTCGCGCAGCGCTTCGAGCAGCAGGGTCGCGGACGCGGCACCCGGGTCGAGGTGCCCGGCGCTGCGCTCGCCGAGATAGCTCGCGCGTCCCTTCCGTGCCACGAGCGGTTCGGTCGCGTCGCGACCGCGTGCGGCGGCGTCCGCGGCGGCACGGGAGGCTGCGACCGCGCCGTCGCCGGCCGCGGCGTCCCACGCGTCGAGGGCGGGGGAGAGGGCGTCGATCATCGTCTTGTCGCCGAGCTGGGCCTTGCCTCGGGCGATCACCCCGTCGACACCGGCGCGCAGCGCGGCGCCGAGGGCGGCGGCATCCACCTCTCCCTCCGTGCCGAGCGCGGGACCCATGCGCAGGAACAGCGTGCCGTAGAGCGGACCGCTGGCTCCGCCGACCGACGAGACGAGGGTCATGCCCACCGTCTTGAACAGGTCGGCGGGGGTCGCGGGGACCGGATCGAGCTTCGCGACCACCGCGTCGAGACCGCGCGCCATGTTCGAGCCGTGGTCGGCGTCGCCGATCTCGGAGTCGAGGCGCGTCAGCTCGTCCTTGTGCGCGTGGACCGCGTCGCGGAACGCGCGCAGCCACTGCACGAGGAGGCCGGTCGAGACGGCGCCGCTCATGCGCCCCACCGGAGCCCCGGCGTCACCACGGGCGCGTCCCACAAGCGCAGCATCTCGTCGTCGGCCCGGACGACCGTCAGAGACGCCCCCGCCATGTCGAGGCTCGTGATGTAGTCGCCGATGAGCACGCGCTGCGCCTCGACGCCGGCCTCGGCCAGCAGCGGAGCGATCTCGCCGTACAGCAGGTACTGCTCGATCAGCGGGGTACCGCCGAGGCCCGACAGCAGCACGATCGCCGGCCCCACGGGGTCGCCGAAGTCGTGCACGATCGGGTCGACCATGAGCTTCGCGATCTCTCGAGCGGATGCCAGTTTCACGCGCGAGCGGCCGGGTTCGCCGTGGATGCCGACACCGACCTCCATCTCGTCGTCGGGGAGCTCGAAGGTGGGGCGCCCCGCGGCGGGCACGGTGCAGCTCGTGAGCGCCACGCCCATCGAGCGGCCGGCGTCGGCGACCCGGCGGGCCAGATCGGCGACGGCGGCGAGGTCGGCTCCTTCTTCGGCGAGGGCGCCGACGATCTTCTCCAGGATCACGGTCGTGCCGGTGCCGCGGCGACCGGCGGTCCACGTCGAGTCCGTCACGGCGACGTCGTCGGCGACCACGACCGACTCGACCTGCACGCCCTCCGCGGCGGCGAGCTCGGCCGCCATCTCGAAGTTGAGCACGTCGCCGGTGTAGTTCTTCACGATGTGCAGCACGCCCGCGCCCGAGTCGACGGCCTGCGTGGCCGCGAGCACCTGGTCGGGGGTGGGGGAGGTGAAGACCTCTCCGGCGGCCGCGGCATCCAGCATCCCGCGGCCGACGAAACCGCCGTGCATCGGCTCGTGTCCCGATCCGCCGCCGGACACCAAGGCCACCTTGCCCGGGCGCGTCGGCTCCGCGCGCAGGATGACGCGGTTCTCGGCATCCACTCGCACGTCCGGATGAGCGGCCTGGGTGCCGCGGAGCGCCTCCGCCAAGACGTCGGCGGGGTCGTTGACGAACTTCTTCACGGTGCCTCCTCGTTGTGGCGACGACGGTCCGGGCCGTCGGTTCGACCCTGCTCGCCGGGCGCCGTCACGTCAAGGAGGAAACGGCGAGCCTCAGAGCCGCTCGTGGGGGAGGACCTGCTTGATGCGCTCGATCGGGTTCTGGGCGGGCGCCTCGTTGTAGGCGTTCGCCAGCTCCTGCTCGCTGAGCGCGTGGATCGCGGCCATGATCTCGTCGGTGGCGCCGCGGCGCGCGCGACCCGAGGAAGCGGCACCGTGCGGGGAGAGGTCGAGGGGGGTGCCGAAGCGCACGGTGATGCGCTCCTTCGTCGTGGGGATCTTCGCTCCCACCGGCATGACCTTGTCGGTGCCGATGAGGCCCACGGGGACGACGGGGGCGCCGGTCTGCAGGGCGAGGAAGGCGACGCCGGTGCGCCCCTTGTAGAGCCGGCCGTCGAGCGAGCGGGTGCCCTCGGGATACAGGGCGACTGCGCGGCCGTCGTCGAGCAGCGCGCGTTGCTGCTCGAGCGCGTCGAGGGCCTTCTGCCCGGCGCCGCGTTCGACCGGGATCGCGCCGATCGCGGTGAAGAACTGGCGCGAGGCCCACTTCTCGAAGTACGCCGACTTCGCCATGAAGTGCACGGGGCGAGGGGCGGCGACCGGGATCGCGATCGAGTCGATGAACGACAGATGGTTGCTCGCGAAGATCACCGGCCCGGTGCGCGGGACGTTCTCGCGGCCCTCGATGCGCGGGCGGTACACCGCGCGCGCGAGCGGGGCGATGAGGAAACGTCCGAGGCTGTAGGTGGCGCCCATCTGCTCCGGCGGTGCAGCGGGGGTCTCGGCGGGGACGTCGGAACTCACTCGACGAGATTACTCGCCGCCGCATGCCCGGGCGTGCATGGGGACTCCCAGCCACGCCAAAGCGGGATGGGGGAAGATGGAGCGTCCCCGGCTCCCTTCGAGAGGTCTCCCGTGCGCTTCCGCCCGATCGCTTCCCTGTCCGTCGTCGCCGCCGCGGCACTGCTGCTGGCCGGATGCGCCGGCTCGCCCGACGCCTCGCAGACCCCGAGCGACAGCGCGACCGCCGATGCGGCCGGATGCCAGACCCCCTTCACCGGCGACGTCCCCGACGGCCTCGAGGTCTCGGGCGACTTCTCGAGCGCCGTCACCGTCACCCGTCCCGACGGCTTCGCCCCGGACGCCATCCAGCGGAGCACCCTCATCGAGGGATCGGGCGACGACATCGCGCCCGGCGACCTCGTGAAGGCGAACTACACGGTGGTCGACGCGAGCACCGGCGAGGTGCTGCTGAACTCGTTGACGTCGGATCCGGCCGGGATGGACATGATCGTCAACGCCCAGCAGATCTTCGGCGCGGCCGTCTCGTGCGTCCCCGTCGGGTCGCGCACGGTGTCGACCTTCCCCGCCGGCACCCTCGGCCAGGGCTCTCCTGCCTACGTGCTCGTCGCCGATGCGCTCGCCGAGCTGCCCACCCGCGCCGACGGCGAGGAGGTGGCCCCGGTCGCGGGCCTGCCGACCGTCACCTTCGCCGACGACGGCGCCCCGACCATCACGGTGGGCAGCGACCCGGCACCCACCGAGACCCGCGTGGAGAACCTCCGTCGCGGCGACGGCGACGTCGTCAACCCCGGCGACACCGTCATCGTGCAGTACACGGGTGCTCTCTACTCGGACGGCACCGTGTTCGACTCGAGCTGGACCAAGGGCACGCCCACGTCGTTCGCGACCACGGCCGTCGTTCCCGGCTTCAAGAAGGCGCTGGAAGGACAGACGGTCGGGTCGCAGGTCCTCGCCGTCGTGCCGCCGGCGGACGGATACGGCGATCAGGCCAACGACGCGATCCCCGCGAACTCGACGCTCGTCTTCGTCGTCGACATCCTGGGCGTCCAGCACGCCCCCGCCGCGGGCTAAGTAGGCTGAGGGGATGCGCCGCGTCCTCATCCTCGGTTCCACCGGTTCGATCGGGACGCAGGCGCTCGACGTCATCGCGGGCAACGCCGACCGTTTCGAGGTCGTCGGCCTGGCCGCCGGCACCGACCGCGCGGGCGTCGAGGCGCAGGCCGCGGCGTTCGGTGTCGAGCACATCGCCCTCGGCGCCGCCGAGGCGGAGCAGCTCGTCCGCGACGTCGACGCCGACGTGGTGCTCAACGGCATCACGGGATCGGTGGGCCTCGGTCCCACGATCGCCGCGCTCGAAGAGGGGCGCACCCTCGCCCTCGCCAACAAGGAGTCGTTGATCGTCGGCGGCGACCTCGTCACCGCTCTCGCGGCCCCGGGCCAGATCGTGCCGGTCGATTCCGAGCACTCGGCGATCGCGCAGGCCCTGCGATCGGGTGGGGCGCACGAAGTGCGCCGCCTCGTGCTCACGGCATCCGGGGGCCCGTTCCGCGGCCGCTCGCGAGATGAGCTCGCGGACGTCACCCCCGCCGAGGCGCTCGCCCATCCCACCTGGGACATGGGGCGCGTCGTCACGACGAACTCGGCGACCCTCGTCAACAAGGGACTCGAGGTGATCGAGGCGCACCTGCTGTTCGACGTGCCCTACGACCGCATCGACGTCACGGTGCACCCGCAGTCCATCGTGCACTCGATGGTCGAGTTCACCGACGGCTCCACCATTGCCCAGGCCTCGCCGCCCGACATGCGGCTGCCCATCTCGCTCGGACTCGACTGGCCGCATCGCATCGCGGGTGTCGGCGCTCCATTCGACTGGACGCGCGCCTCGCAGTGGACCTTCGAGCCGCTCGACGAGAAGGCATTCGGGTCGGTCGCGCTCGCGAAGAAGGTCGGGCGGGCAGGGGGCACGTACCCGGCCGTCTTCAACGCCGCGAACGAGCAGGCCGTCGACGCCTTCCATGAGGGCCGCCTGAGCTTCCTCGAGATCGTCGAGCTCATCGAGCGGGTCGTCGAGCGCCATGAGTCTCCCGCGACGCTCACGCGCGAGTCGCTCGCCGAGGCCGAGGTCTGGGCGCGCCGGACGGCCGACGCGATCATCGCCTCGCACTGATCCGCGACGGGCGCCGCGCGGTCGCTGCGGCATCGGGCGACCCCGCGGGCAGGCGCGTGATCGCGCGTGTGCAGGAGTCGCGTCGCGGCGGGGCGACTCAGGCGGGGAAGTCGACCGGTCGCTCCGGATCCGACGACGGGGTGCGGTCGGCGGGGTAGGGCACGGGCCACTGCGGCTCGGGCACCGACCAGCCGGCCGCGCGCAGCGCGCGACGCGACAGCTCCCGCGCCGAGTACGGGGTGCGCACGCCGCGGATGTCGCGGTAGTCCTGGTGTCCGGGACCGGCCCACAGGATCGCGTCGCCCTCGCCGACGAGCTTCACGGCCTCGAGGATCGCTCGCTCGGGCGGCGTGAACTCGAGGATCTCGGCGTCGGGCCGGGCGAGGCGCGCGCCCTCGACGAGCACCTCGCGGATGGCATCCGGGTTCTCGTGGCGCGGGTGGTGGTCGGTGATGACGAGGATGTCGCTGCCCTCGACGGCGGTGCGGCCCATGTCGTGGCGCTTGGTCGCGTCGCGGTCGCCGTCGGCACCGAAGACCATGACGACCGTGCCGGGCGTCACGCGGCGCACCGCGGCGAGGGTCTTCTCGAACGCGTCAGGGGAGTGGCCGAAGTCGACGTAGACCGCCGGGCCCTCGGGGCCGGAGACGAGCTGCGTACGGCCGGGAAGCGATGCCTCGATGCGCGAGCCGTCGAGCGTGCTGTGCAGGTGCTCCCAGGTGTAGCCGGCCTCGAGCAGCATGACGATCGCCAGCCCGGCGTTGGCGGCCATGTGCCGCCCGATCACGGGGACGACGGTGGTGAGGGACCGGCCTCGGCCGTCGCTGAGCGTGAACTCGGTGCCCTCCTGACGCTCGTCGACGATCTCGACGGTCCAGTCGGCGCGCGCGGCCGGGTCGTGGGCGATCGCGGGGGTGATGACGGTCACGACGGGGATTTCGGCGCGAGCGGCGATCTCGCCGCCGGCGGCGGAGTCCAGGCACACGACGCCACGCCGTGCGCGGTCGGGACGGAACAGGGGCAGCTTCGCCTCGAAGTACTCGCGCATGTCGGCGTAGTCGTCGAGGTGGTCGTGGGTGAGGTTCGTGAAGCCCGCGACATCGAAGACGAGTCCGTCGACGCGGTGCCGCGTGAGGGCCTGGGCGCTGACCTCGACGGCGACGGCCTCGACCCCGCGCTCGCGCATGAGGGCGAGCAGCGCATGGAACTCCGAGGCCTCGGGGGTGGTCAGGCGCGACACGATCACGTCGCCGGCGATGTGACGCTCGGCGGTCGACGACAGGCCCGTGACGACCCCGAGCTGGCCGAGGATGCCTTCGAGCAGGTGCGAGACGCTCGTCTTGCCGTTGGTCCCGGTCGTCGCCAGCAGCCGCGGCAGTTCGTCGTCGGGTCCGGTGCCGTACACCCACGCCGACAGATCGCCGAGGAGCGCACGGGGGTCGTCGACGACGACGAGGGGAAGACCGGTCTGCTCGGCGATCTCGGCGCCCGCCTCGTCGGTGATGACGGCGACCGCTCCGCGCTCGGCGGCGGTCTGCGCGAACTCCGCACCGTGACGGTTCACGCCGCGGATGGCGACGAACGCCTCTCCGGCGCGGAGGTCGGCGGTGGCCAGCGTGATGCCGGTCAGCGTCGTGCCGCCGACGTCGCCGCGCGTGCGCGCCCCGAAACGACGGGCGAGTTCGGCGAGGTCGCGATGAGGCGGGTTCTCCGGTCGGAGGACGGGCGGCAGGTTCGAGGGGGCGGCGGATGACATCGCCTCCATTGTCTCATCCGGTGTCGCACAGACACCGCATCGAGGCCGCACGGGCGGTTCAAAGCCGGGCGGCGGTATCGTCGGCGGGTGACTGCGATCGCCTTCCTCATCGGCGTCATCGTGCTCGTGATCGGCCTGGCCGTCTCGATCGCGCTGCACGAGATCGGGCACCTGCTGCCCGCGAAGCTCTTCGGCGTGCGCGTCGGCCAATACATGATCGGCTTCGGGCCGACGCTCTGGTCGAAGCGGATCGGCGAGACCGAGTACGGCTTCAAGGCTCTCCCGCTCGGCGGATTCATCTCGATGGCGGGCATGTACCCGCCCGCGCCCGAGGGGGAGGAACCCGGGCGCAAGCGCTCCCGCTTCTTCGCGACCATGGTGCAGGACGCCCGGGACGCCAACGCCGAGACCCTCATCGCTGCGGACGATCGCGTCTTCTACAAGCTGCCGGTGTACAAGCGCATCATCGTGATGCTCGGCGGTCCCGTCATGAACCTGCTGCTGGCGTTCCTGCTCTCGGCGATCGCGGTGAGCGGCATCGGCGTCGCCACGGCGACCACGACGGTCGCCTCGGTCTCGCAGTGCGTCATCCCCGCCAGCGAGGGACGCACGGACTGCACCGCGAGCGACCCGACCGCTCCGGCCGCGGCCGCCGGCATCCTTCCCGGCGACGTCATCGTCTCGGTCGACGGCACTCCCGTGTCGACCTTCGCCGAAGCGGCGGCGATCATCCAGGAGGCCCCCGGTCGGCCGCTGCCGGTCGTGATCGACCGCGACGGCTCGCGCCAGACCGTGACGGTCACGCCGCAGAGCACCGATCGCGCCGTCACCGATGCACAGGGCCGCCCCGTGACCGACGCCTCCGGGGCGACGGAGTACGAGACGGTCGGCTTCGCGGGACTGCGGGCCCAGGAGGCGCTCGTGCCGCAGCCCATCTGGGCCGGCCCCGAGGCCACCGTCCAGCAGGTCGGCGCGGTGGCGCAGATCATGACGCAGCTGCCGGTGCGCATCTACGAGACGGCCGCCGATCTGGTCACGGGTCAGCCGCGCGATCCGAACGGCCCGCTCAGCGTCGTCGGCGCGGGGCGTCTGGCGGGCGAGTTCGCCGCCGTCGACGCGCCCATCCTCACCCGCGTGGGGTCGATCATCGGTCTGCTGGCGGCGCTGAACATCGCCCTGTTCGTCTTCAACCTCATCCCGCTGCTGCCGCTGGACGGCGGACACGTCGTGGTGGCGCTGTGGGACGGGCTCAAGCGCTGGTTCGCGCGCATCCGCGGCAAGGTGGCGGCACCCGTGGATGCCACGAAGCTCGTGCCCGTGACCTTCGTGGTCGTGGTGCTGCTGGTCGGGATGGGCGGCGTGCTGTTCCTCGCGGACATCTTCAACCCGGTGCAGCTGCTGTAGCGCTCCGGTCCCGGCTCCGACGGCCTGAGCCACGGCGGTCCCTGAGCTCGTCGAAGGGCCTGAGGGTGGCGTCGACGGGCTCAGCCACCGCGGGCGGGCTCAGCCACCGTTCGCGGCGGAGGTCCCTGAGCTTGTCGAAGGGTCCGGGGGTGGCTTCGACGGGCTCAGTCACCGTGCGTGAGGTCCCTGAGCTTGTCGAAGGGTCCGGGGGTGGCTTCGACGGGCTCAGCCACCGCGAGCGGGCTCAGCCAC
>CAJYJO010000030.1 GCA_913774845.1 uncultured Microbacterium sp.
GGGGGGGGGGGGGTGGGGCATCCGTTCGGGAGGAAAGCGCGGGGTGGCGCAGCGGTCCGGGAGGAAAGTGCGGGAAGGGAGGACGAATGACGCACCGCTCGTCCTCCGCCCGCCCCCTCTCCTCCCGCGCACAGCGGGCCACCGCGCGGGGGCTGGCGCAGCGGTGCGGGAGGAGAGGGGGCGGGGAGGACGAATAATGCACCGCTCATCCTCCCCCCGCCCCTTTTCCTCTCGTGCACGCCGGGCCGCCGCGCGCGGCGAGCGGGATGGCGCGGCGGTGCGGGAGGAGAAAGCGGAAAAGGAGGACGAATATCGCGCCGTCATGCTCCCCCCGCCCCTTCTCCTCCCGCGCGCGCCCTGTCGCCACCGTGCGGGCCTGGCTAGGGTGAAGCCACGCACGCACGAGGGGGAAGCATGTCGTTCATCACCCGCGGATTCTCCGGCCGCCGACGCGAGCGCGACCCGCGCCTGCCGCCCGGCCAGACGCTGGTCGGCGACTGGCCCGTGCTCTCGGCCGGACCCACCCCGGCCGTCGATCCCGAGACGTGGGAGTTCGCCATCGGCACCGAGAACGGCGTCCACCGCTGGTCGTGGGACGAACTGCGGGCGCTCGGCATGGAGGACGTCACGGTCGACATCCACTGCGTCACCCACTGGACCAAGCTCGACATGTCATGGCGCGGGGTGTCGCTCGACCGCATCTTCGCCGAGGTCGACACCGCGCACCGCTACGCGATGGTCCATTCGTTCGGCGGGTACACCACCAACCTCGCCGTCGACGATCTGCTCGGCGGTCGCAGCTGGATCGCCTTCGAGGCCGACGGTGCGCCCCTGACCCCCGAGCACGGTGGACCCGCGCGGCTGCTCGTGCCGCACCTCTACTTCTGGAAGAGCGCGAAGTGGGTGCAGGGCCTCATCACGATGCCCTCCGACAAGCCCGGGTTCTGGGAGCAGAACGGCTACCACCTGCACGGCGACCCCTGGCGCGAGGAACGGTACGGGTGACTCCCCCGGGCGCCGCCTGGCACGTGGCCACGGTCGCAGCTGTCCGGCCCGAGACCGCGACCGCCCGCCGCATCGAACTCGAGGTGCCCACGTGGCCGGGCAACGACGCCGGTTCGCATCTCGACGTGCGCCTCACCGCGCCGGACGGGTACCAGGCGAGCCGCTCCTATTCGGTCGCATCGTCGGGCGGGGGGATGCGAGTGGTTCTCGCCGTCGACGAGGTGCCCGACGGCGAGGTGTCGCCCTTCCTCGTGCACGACCTGCGCGTCGGCGATCGCCTCGAGGTCCACGGTCCGCTCGGCGCGTTCTTCGTGTGGCGCCCGACGGGAGATCCGCGTCCCGTGCAGCTCATCGCCGGCGGGTCGGGGGTCGTGCCCCTGTACGCGATGGCGGCCGCGCGCGCCGCGAGCGACGACACCGCACCGTTCCGCCTGCTGTACTCGGTGCGCTCCCCCGGCGACGTGTTCTTCCGCCGCGAGCTCGAGGCGCTGCGCTCCCCCGCGCTGTCCGTCGACCTGGTGTACACGCGCTCCGCCCCTCCGGGCGACGAGGTGCCGCCGGCACGCCTCACGGCGGAGCGCCTGGCCGCCGCGATCGTGCCGCCGGAGCGGCATCCACGGATCTTCGTCTGCGGGCCGACGCCGTTCGTCGAGGCCGTCTCGGGCTGGCTGGTCGACGCCGGCCACGCGGCCGCCGACATCCGCACCGAGAGATTCGGAGGATCGTGATGACCCTGCTCGACGGCAACGCGCTGGCCGGCCGGCTGGCCGAGATCGTCGGCGGCGAGGCCACCGACTCCCCCATCCGGTGCCGGCACTGCGGCGAGGTCGGCGAGCTCGGCCGAGTCGTCGTCTTCGCCTCGGCGATGGGCGTGGTCGCTCGTTGCCGCAGCTGTGACGGGGTGCTGCTCACCCTCGTCGACGCCGAGGACGGTCGCTCCTGGTTCGGGATGCCGGGCCTGAGCGCCCTGCCCCTGCGCGGCCGGTGACGAGAACGCGAAAAGCCCCGGCGAACCGGGGCTTTATCGGCGGAGACGGAGGGATTTGAACCCTCGGTCCCCTTACGGGGACTCCACCTTAGCAGGGTGGTGCACTAGGCCTGACTATGCGACGTCTCCAGGTGGTCGGCGCCTTGCGGCTCGAACACACGCGTCCATACTAACCGGTCGCCGCCCGGCATCCGAACCACGATCGGATGCCGGGCGGCACAGGTCAGCGGACGTTGCCGTTCGAGCAGGTCGACTGCGCGGCGGTCTGACCCGCGATGCCCGACGGCAGGGTGATGGCGTCGGAGGTCGGGGCGGGCGACGCGGTCGCGCTCTCGGTGGGCTCGGGGCTCGCGGTGTCGACCGGGGCGGGCGTTTCGGTGGGCGCTGGCGTCGCGTTCTCGTCGACGACCACGCCGTCTCCGTCGCTGAGGTTGCCCGAGAGCTCGAGCGGCTGGTTGGCGGCGAGAGCGGCCCACAGCGTCTCGGCGTCCTCGCGGTCGGGGACCACGCGGTTCGCGTTGGAGGGGTCGGTGTACGTCGGGTACTGGATGAAGACGATCTCGCTGAACGGCACGTCTTTCACCGCGGAGGCGATCTGCACGAGCGTCAGCGGGTTGGTGAGCGAGGTCGACGGGTCGACGTTGCGCAGGGCGGTCGAGGCGAGCTTGTACAGCGTCGCCGGGTTCGACAGCACGTCCTCGCTCTTGAGCTTGTTGGCCAGTCGCGACATGTACTGCTGCTGGTTCGAGATGCGGCCGAGGTCGCCGCCGTCACCGACGCCGTGGCGCGTGCGCAGGAACTGCAGGGCGTCGAGCCCCTTCACCGTGCGCATCCCCGCGGGCCAGTCGATACCGGTGTAACGATCCTTGATGCCGTTGGCGATGCAGACGTCGACGCCGCCGATCGCGTCGGTGATGTTGATGACGCCGCCGAAGCTCACCTTCGCGGCGAAGGGGATGTCGAGCCCGCTGAGCTCCGAGACGGTCTGCACGACGCACGACAGCCCGCCGTACAGGTACGCGCTGTTGATCTGGCGGTAGTCGCTCGCGTAGCTCTCGTTCCCGTCCTTGTCGGTGCACGACGGCATGGGCGCCATCAGGTCGCGCGGGAAGGAGATGACCGTCACCCGGCGCGGGGCGTCCGAGATGTGCACGAGCATGTTCACGTCGTTGAGGTTGCCCTCGGCATCGGAGCCCGAGCAGCGGTCGCCGAAGTACTGCGCGAAGTCCGGTTCACACTCGTCGGTGCCGACCAGCAGCATGTTGACGCCGCCCTTGAGCTCACCCAGGTCGGGCGGCACGGCGGGCTGGCCCTTCAGATCGACGGCGTCGGCGGTGAAGCTCTGCGTGAGGTCGACCGCGGCGTACGCGAGCACCGCGCCGCCGGAGACGAGCAGGACGGCGAGCGCGATCGCGACGCCGCGGAACAGCTGCGCGAAGGGCCCCGGCGACGTGAGCCGCCCATGGCGCGCGACGGTCCGCTGACCGCGCGGTGTTCTGGTCTTGCTCACTCGGGTCCTCTCGGAGACGGATGCCACCGGCCCGGCAGCACGTCGACCCCGGCGCGGCCGGAGGTCGCAGCAATACTAGGGACGTGCGGCTGTGAATGGCGTGAAGAGCGGCGCGGCGCGGCATCCGGTGTTCGTCGAATGGATGCCGTGACGTCACGTCCGCGCGTTAGCGTGCGACCACGGACAGGGGGACGGCATGGACGAGACGCTCGAAACGGTTCTGATCCTCGTCGCGATCGGCGGGCTCGTCGCCGCCACGGTGACGATG
This sequence comes from uncultured Microbacterium sp., assembly GCA_913774845.1. Taxonomy (GTDB): domain Bacteria; phylum Actinomycetota; class Actinomycetes; order Actinomycetales; family Microbacteriaceae; genus Microbacterium. Next base: position 3,772 of record CAJYJO010000030.1, read on the forward strand.
GGGATCGTCGCCGCGCTTAGTAATCGCGACGGTGCGTGAGCAGGTGGGTGGCCGTTAGCCAGCGCCCCGCGGCTACCCCTGCGCGGAACAGCTCTGTCCCGAGAGCGCGTCTCGATTTAGAATAAAATAAATACGATTTGGAGGTGGCGATGGCGGAGAGTGCTCCCAGCCCGTTCACCCCGGGCTATGGCAAGAAGCCTGCCATCTTCGGTGGCCACGGGGAAGAGCTCGCCGAACTCCGCCGAGTCTTCGACACTCTCGACTTCGGTGAGAACCACTCCGTACTGGTGTCGGGTCTGCGCGGTGTCGGCAAGACCTCGTTCCTCGCCACCCTGCAGGACGACGCACGCGATGCCGGGTGGATCGTCATCAGCGATGACGCCAGCGCAGGTCTCATGGGCCGCGTCATGGACTCGGCCATCCCAGCCCTCATCAACGAGCGGACGCCGGAGTACCGAGTGCGGCTGAGCAAGCTGGGGATCTGGCAGTTCAATGCCGAGGTCAGCTACATCGACCGCCACCGCTCGGTGAAGCCGCAACTGCGCAGCGACCTCGTCGCGCTTTCCGCTGCGCTCGAGGGGTCCGCGGGCATCCTCATCACCATCGACGAGGTCTCGGCCGGCAAGGTCCGACTCCGCGAACTGAGCAAATTCGCGCTGCAGGTATCTCACGCCCTGGAAGACGGCGCCCAGGTCATGGTCGTATTCGCCGGCGTGAAGGTAAGCCTCGACGCCCTGCTCGCAGAGGCGCACACGACCTTCCTTCGTCGTTCGAGGGAAGTCGAGTTCGAGCGGCTGTCCGCGCCCGAGACCCGAAGAGTGTTCGTCGAGACCGCCCGCGTCGGTGGCCGTGCCGTCGAACAAGAGGCGCTGGACAAGCTCGTCTCTCTGTCCCAGGGTTACCCCTACCTTGTCCAGCTCGCAGGCGATTACGCGTGGCGGAACAACTCGACCGCGCCCACCATCACGCTCGCCGACGCGACCATCGCTCACGACCGAGCCATCAGAGCCGTCGAGAGCCGGGTCATCAGCCGTGTCTACGGCGACCTCTCCGAGGTGGACCAGAAGTTTCTCGACGCCATGGCCGAGGACGACGACCGTACGAAGGTGGCGGACATCGTGAAGCGGATGGGCGTGTCCGACGCTTACGTCCAGGTCTATAAGAAGCGGCTGCTGGAGAGCGGGTACGTGCACACCGCCGGGCGTGGTTACGTGCAGTTCTCCTTGCCGTACCTGGGCGCCTACATACGACGACAGCTCGCCGCCGAGGCGAGCGAAAGCCGCAATGACGGCGGTTGGTCTGCGTACCCCGCCCCGGATCTGCCCTCCTAGGACCGGTTCTATAGCGCACCTCGCGGGTGTCCGCCTAACTCCGTTCGACTCCCGCTCAGCCGGTGAGAATTCGAGAAGCGGACCCCTGCGGGGCCCGCTTCTCTCTTTGCGGAACCTGCGCGAATGCTTTCGAACCCCTCATGGAATACGCGGCGGCTGCTTGCTTGAAGAGGGAGACAAGCAGGTCACTAGCTCCATCGGCAGGCCTCGAAAGCCTCAGCCCCGCGGAGTTCGAACGACTTCACATCCCGGCCGCAACCGCGGCATGAACAACACGGTCATAACGGAAGGTGTGGGATTCTCCCCACCGCCCCTCCACCGATCGCTTCGCGCTCGGCGGAGCCTCCGGCGGCGTGGGCCCAACTCCGTTCGACTCCCGCTCAGCCGGTCATAACGGAAGAACGCGGACCCCTGCGGGGCCCGCGTTCTTCCGTTGCGGAACCTGCGCGATGGCTTTCGAACCCCTCGTGGGAGACGCAGCGTCTACTCGACTGGATTAGCTCACGTGTTCGCTGACGTCGAGCCGTCTGAGCCCGATGCGCCCGAACGAGGAGACTTCTAGCTCCAAGACGACGCGGTCGCCAACCGCTAGCTCGCGCGGGCCTCGGTCTCCAGCTTCTCAATTTGCTGGACAAGCCGCTGCGATTCGGCAAGGAAGGGACGAGCTTGCAGTAGTCGCAGGTCATCGCGGGAGGCGAGAGCACGAAAGGTTCCCACGATGTCCCGCTGTGTGTATTCGCAGACGGCAACCCAGGCGTCTGCCAACCGGAGGAGGATAAGCGCCGAGGTGGCCAGCCGACCGCGGGCGACTACGATGCGGCCTCGATCGTCGGGATCCAACTCAACATGTTGACGATGCTGCTCCAACCCCGCGTGGGCGATTTCGCTCAACGCTCCATAGAGGGGACCGATACCCGGAATTAACTTCTTCAGTGCGGAGATGGAGTACGACGCACTGACCTTCTCCATTTCCTCAGGAGTACCGAGCCTCGACGCTTCGAGTGCCCAGGCAATCTGTTCGAGGATTTGTCGGGAGATCGTGTCACCTTCGATGTTCAACCCAAGCCGGTAGAGGATGTGCGCGCCGCGGAACCCCGAGTCCAGGCGCTGTAGTGCTACCGCAGCCGCGAAGGCGCCGTAGTTGTCACCCTCTTCGAAATTACCCAAGTCGCTGAGCGTCTCTTTCATGTGCCTTCGTGCCGCGAAGTAAGCCTGTAGATAGCGATCGGTCGCAGTCGGCTCGTCCTCCTCATCGTTGTGCGTGTAACGACGGCGCGCGTCGTCCAAGCTTGTGAGCCCAAGGGCACTCGCCGCCGATGCAGCCCGGAGGTTTCGCGGCAGGCTGGTTGCTCGCCACCTGGACGAATACAGGACCGCACCAGCGACGGGTGCCGCGAAAGCATCGAACGCCTCAAGAGTGGACAGCACGTCCTCGTGTAGGTTGCGGATGGGGGACGCGGCGAACGAGTCGGACATGATGCGAGGCTAGTGACAACGCTGAGACATCCGAAGAGTTCGAGGAGCAACTAGACAAGACCAGGTGGGAGTGCCCACCGGGAGCCCACCGCGCCGAGAGACGAGGCTGACTTGAATGTCTGGAGTCGTGCAGGCGCGATCGCCGGCCGCGGATTTCATTTCCAGGATGCTGTGGGGGCATGGTTTTGTGCTCGGCTACTGGGCGGATCCGATGGAGCCCACCGCGTAGTGCCCGAAGGCTACGAAGATCTTCAAATCGACGGTGATGTGCCTCTTTTTGTTCAGGTGAAGAGCCGACAAGAGCGACGGGGATCGTTCACGTTGTCAGAGACCGGGGACCATCTGGTCGAGATGTGGGAGAAGCACCGGGCACGAGGGTTCGTGACTGGTCGGCTGATCCTGGTGGTAGAACGACCGGTGGCGGGCGAAGTCTTCGATGATCTCAACCGCACTCTCAGCGACCTCGACGCCTCGCATCCGCTGAGATCCGTCATCGCAGAGAAGGTTGGCCCCGATCTCGCCGAACTCTTGACGATCTCGACCATCCTCACTCTCGACTGGCAGCTCGCCCACGATCAGGCGGTTACCGCCCTTGCAGACTCCTTGAATGCTGCCCGCGCTGCCTGCGAGTTCGTCGAGCGGTCGTTGCGAATCGATGTCGCAAACGCCGCCGACGCCAATGCGGCCGTTACCGTCCCTGAACTTGCTGTCGGCATCGACCGATCGGAGGTCAGACACCGGGCAGAGAGTGCACTGCGGTTGCTAGATGCAGATGCGCTATCACGAGCGATCACAGACGGGACCTGCGTGCCTGTCAGATTTGTCGACCTTGGAGCCCACGACGACTATTACGCAGGTACGTCGGCGCGGCCCGAGCATATTGCCGCAGGGCTGCCCGCCCCAATGCCCGACGCTGTCGGCGATGCAGTCACGGCCCTGAGCGCGGGCAAGCCAGTCCTGTTCGTCGGACCGTCCGGAGTCGGCAAGTCAACGGCGGTATGGTCCGCTGTCTATACGCGACGTGATGTCGTTTGGTACGAGGTGAGGCGTACAGATACCGAAGCAATCCGGAGCATTGTCGACCTGGCAGTTTCCTTCGCCACCAACGACCGGAATCAGATCGGATTCGTCCTCGACGGGGTGGGAACAGGCCAGTTGCTCGGGTGGGACGAACTCGTAGACGCAACTTCGCACTTGACCGGGGTCATGACGCTTGGCTCAGTCAGAAATGAAGACTTGATCGGCGTCCGCGACACGGCGCGATGTGCGCTCGTTCGCGTGTCTCTTACTGAGCAGATAGCGGAGGCGCTTTATGTCAGTCTCCAGAACGACCGGCTCACCAGTCTCCCACACTGGCGGGAAGCGTATGACGCGGCGGATGGGCTGACTCTCGAATACACGTACATGCTCACACGAGGACGTCGTCTTGGAGCCGTCCTTCGCGACCAAGTGATGAACCACATCTGCCAAGGTCGAGAAACCGAACTGCGGGTTCTTGCCCTCGTTTCCACGGCCTCGCAATGGGGAGCCGCCCTGAGTATCCCCCAACTTGAATCCGCGCTGCCAACAGAAGGCGCACTGCGCCGTGCGTTGCTTCGCCTGGCGGAGGAACACCTCGTTCTGGTGTCCGGCGAAACCGTGCGTGGATTGCACCCACTTCGCTCGCGTCTACTGTCCAAATACTTACATGAGGCGCCCCCACCTTCGGTGGCCCAAACAATTCAGAAGCTCGTCAGTCTGGTTGCGGCGGAATTCCTGCCGACTCTTCTTGTAGGCATTGCACGCGATGCGCCTGCGGCTCTTCCGTCGGCAATAAACAGGCTTCAGAACCGGTTGGCGCAGGCACCAGTTGGCGAGTTGATCACGGGTTTGCAAGCAGTCAAGCTCGCGGATCTGCAGGGCCGGTCCGAGCATTGGCTTGAAGTGCTCAACCGAAATGACGTGCCTCCACCATCTCGTGTTTTCACGCTGCAACTGGCGATCGTGGACGGCGACTGGAGCGGCATGCCCTTTCCACAGAACGTCGCCAAGGCCGTCAGTGAGCTGCGTGAGGTCGCCAAGGAGCCGTTCCCGGGCCTCGCAACAGTCATGAGAAATATCGGGGTCAGTCGTATAATGGACGCCGTCTTTTCGCTACACCGACTATCGGACCTCGAAAGCCTCTTCAGCGCGATCCACGGAGCAGATCCGGAACTCCTCCAGGACATCGACGTCAATTTCGGCACGCATCTGGACAACGGACGCCGACCGGCTAGTTTCTCTCAGGAACCGCCGCTGGAGGCGTTAGCTGAGTTGACAATGGCGGCGCGGATGCTTACTCCAGGTGTCGCTGAAGGAGTCACAAGATTGGCCGGCGGCGCAGACCGGATCCTCGATCGACTGACCGAGCGGTTCATGGGCGCGCATTCGCTATTCATTGTCGATTCCCACGATGGCAAAATACTGCATGGTTCCATCATCCATGTTTCGGACGCGGTTCAGGGTGACGCTGATCGAAATGCGAAGGAACTTGCTCGTCTCGGCGTCGCATGCATACCGAGTGTAGATAGCGCAGACATATCAACGAAGCTCCCAGGCGGAAATGACTATCGCATCGGCGATATGCAGCTGGGAATATCTAAGCTCCAACGAAGATCGCTCCACGCGAGGTCCTCCGTCGCTTCGAACAGGCAAACCGCTAATCTCGCGGCCGCGCGGCTGCATCAGTTGACACGGACTGAGCGCGTTTCCGTCGGGGAAGCGGGGCTAAGACTCGCGGATGCTGTTCTGGACCGCACGGCATTGATCTGGCTACGTGGTGAAACTCGCTCCAGCGTGGTTGCCGCATTACAGGAAGACGCGGCGTCGCTCGCGGAGATGGCTAATCGATTGGTTCCGGTTGTCGATTCGCCGCTAGATGGGACGTCGGCACCCCCATCCGATGACTTGCATAGTGTCTTGAGCGGGATTGCGCTCGATCTTCCCAGAAGACTGGTCGATCCCACAGGTCACCGAGCGTTGGCGATGTATCTGAGTGAAAACTTGGTGGAGGCTGCGATCAAATGCAAACGAGAACCGTGGGACCTGATTGCTGAAGACCCGTCCGATGCAATTGACCGGATTGTCGGACGTCTCGAGGACCTTTCCGCCATCCTGGAAACGATTGCGGCGAACGAGACGAGCGGCAGTGATATACGCCGAGCGGCCCGTTCGGGTGAGTCCGGTCTAGCTCTCGCTCGCGCTGGCACCCTTGCCCGACGAAATGGATCTCGAACCGCTCAGCGCCAGCGCGACCTGCAACTGTCTGCCTTGCGCGAACTAGGGCTTGAGGCGACCTCATACGAGCGGGCCACAGATCGTGTTTACGAAGGCTGGCCTCCGCAGCAGCGCGCCGTCGGAATCAAGGTTCCTGATCCGCTCGAATGGTTCAAGCACTCGCCGGAGGTGCTGCACAAGCTGACCCCAGACTCGGGTTCGTATGGGTACCGACCCCCCTTAATCGTTTTCCCGGAGATTGGGGGATACCGAGTGGACCGCCTTGCATTCACAATCATCCGTACCGCACATTCGAGCGAGACTGCTCTCGACGATTGGACAGGACTGGTGCCGCCGGCCTGGACGACCCCTCGATCCGATGCATACAAAGCAGGAATCCACGCGGCTACCGTGCTTTCTGGGCTCGAAGTGATGCGGCGTTACCACATCGCCCACGACGTTGCGGAGCTGCGCGCCCGCTTCCAACTCGAACTCGACCAGGCGGTTCTCAAATTACAGGCGTTCGACAACGTCGCGACGGACGTCGTCGCCAAGCACCTTGATACTATTCGCTCGCGTCTAGTTGAGGAGCTAGAAGATTTAACTCAGGTCGCTGAGGACGAGACGATCGCCGCACATCTGCTCGGATCGGTGCTAGGGGTGGAATCCGAACTCGGAACATCGGTAACCGCCCACGGCGTGCTAGCACTGCAATGCGACGTGGATATCGAGGTGGCAACTTCTTTCACAGAGCGATAGGCCGCCATCTATAGCAATTGGGCGTGAGGAACGGACGGAGCACTTGTGCCCGTCCGAGAGTGGGGGAACCGTCCAGAGCGCCGTTGGAGCCCTTCTACGGTGCTGCTGCGCATGCAGCCCGTGGACAGCGGCGAATATGCGCAAACCCCGCCCAAACTTTCGTTTGGACGGGGTTCGAATAACGCACGTTTGGCGGAGGGTGTGGGATTCGAACCCACGGGACATTGCTGCCCACTGGTTTTCAAGACCAGGTCCATCGGCCGCTCGGACAACCCTCCCGAACGCACCGAGTCTACCGAGCCGGGGAGCCGTCGACATGCGCCGCCGGACGCGACGGCGGCCCGTGGCGGGAACCACGGACCACCGCCGTTCGGTGTCAGCCGAGCGGACCGTAGGCCGCCGGGGTCGTGCGGGCGTGGGTCGCCTGCTCGAAGCCGTAGGCGAGGCCCAGCAGCGGACCCTCGGCGAAGTCACGGCCGAGGAACTCCAGGTTCACTCCCCCGGTCGAGGCCTCGGTCGCGAGCCCCTGCCCCATCGGCACCGTGACCGCCGGCAGACCCGTGTTGGGGCTGAGACGCATGTTCGCGGTGCTGATCGTGGCGTAGGTGTTCGCGCTCGGGTAGATGACGGCATCCAGCTTCTGAGCGTCCATGAACGCGGTCATGATCTGCTTGCCCTTGGCCAGCTGCAGGGTGTGCGACCCCTGCGGGCCGGCCCAGGCCTGGTACGCCGCCTCGGTCACTGCCGCGCGCTGACCGTAAGGGTTGCTCGCGCGACCGGGGACGATGTTCGGCGACTGCGAGATCGCGAGCAGACTGCGCGCGCTCACCGCCGGGTTCAGGGAGGCGGTGATGTAGTTCTGCAGGTCGTGGTTGAACTCGGGGCCGCTCCCGCTGCCCTCGCCGACGATGGCCGCGAAGCCGTCGGGCGGGGTCAGCTCGACGACCGTCGCCCCGCGCTGCTCGAGGGTCTTCTTCGCCTGCTCGAACAGGCGCAGCGTCGTGGGGTTGCTGCCGACGAGCGACGGGAAGTATCCGAGCTTCTTTCCGGTCAGCGCGCCGTCGTCGAGGTACGAGGTGTACGTCTCGGGCACCTTCCCGGCCTGGCGAGCGGTCACCGGGTCACCGGCGTCCTCCCCGACCACCGCGTCGAGCGCGATCGCGGCATCCTGAACCGAGCGGGCGATCGGACCGCCGGTGTCCTGCGAGAGGGCGAGCGGCACGATGCCGTCGCGGCTCGCGAGGCCCACCGTGGGACGCACGCCGACGAGCTGGTTGTAGGTCGAGGGGATGCGGATCGAGCCGCCGGTGTCGGTGCCGAAACCGATGCCGGCGAGGTTCGCGGCGATCGCAGCGCCCGTTCCCCCGCTCGACCCGCCCGAGGTCTTCGTGGTGTCGTAGGGGCTCGAGACGATACGGGACGCACCCGCGGGCTGGAACGCCGACCATTCGGAGCTCAGGTTGATGGCGAACTCGTCCATCGAGGCCTTGGCGACGATCACCGCGCCGTCGGCGCGGAGCCCCTTCACCATGGTCGCGTCGGTCGAGGTCTGGTTGTCGTTCCAGCAGCCGCATCCGGCCGTGGTGGGCATGTCGACGGTGTTGTAGTTGTCCTTCAGAGCCACCGGGATGCCGAGCAGCATCCCCGTCATCCCCTTCTCGGCGCGGATCGCGTCGGCCTCCGCCGCGGCCTTCAACGCGACCTCGCTCGTCGTGATGATCGAGTTGAGCGGGCGGACACCGGTCGGACGCACGGTCTTGTCGTACGCCGCGATGCGATCGAGGTACTGCTGCGTGAGCGACACCGAGGTGATCACCCCGGCATTCATCGCCGCCTGCATGGCCACCGCGTCGGCCTCGACAATCTCGAACGGTCCGTCGTCGTAGATGATGCGCTCCGACAGCAGGGCGAGGTCGGATGCCGTCACGGCATCGTCGTCGTCGAGGTCGAACCGCGCGGCATCCGCCCATCCGGCCCCACCCGAGGTCGCACCCAGGTGCGGGGCGAGGGCCTCGAGGTCGGCCGTGGTCACCCGCGCATCGCCGGTGACGTCGAGCTCGGTGTAGTACGGCGCGAGGAAGGGCGCGCCGACGACGGGGGCGGCGAGCGCCGCAGAGGGCGCGACGACCGCCCCGGCGACGACGACGCCGACGGAGGCGGACACGGCCAGGACACGGCGGGCCAAGGGGGTCATGACGGATCCTTCGCGGAAGAGAACGGACGAACGGGACGCGGTCATTCCTGCACCGCCTGACGGCGGCGGAGCACGACCAGGACGGCACCGGCGACGAGCGCGGCGACGCCGAGGGCACCGGAGATCAGCCACGCGGCGGCGTCGACACCGGTGGTGGCGAGATCGCCCGGAGCATTGGCGGCGGGGAGCGGCGTGGCCGACGCCGACGACGAGGTCGACGGAGACGGCGACGACGAGACCGTCGGCTGCGGCACCGGACCCGGCTGGGCCGCGATGGCGACGGTCTGGGATGCCACGCCCTCCGCCGTCACGACGTCGCCGATCGACGACACCAGACGCACCGATGACAGCTCGACGACGGCCGAGCCGGCAGCGAGGGTCCGCAGCGGGATGACCGCCAGGACCACACCGCTCGTCCCGGCGAGACCGGGCGAGGTGCCCAGACGCGTGTGCGTCACGGTCAGCGTGCCGGACCCCGTGGCCGACGACGTGAAGCCGCCGTCCGGTCCGGTGGGGGCCTCGTCGGCGGGTGCCACGAGCTCGGGGTCGAAAGCGAGCTCGAGGTCGTAGGAGTAGAGGTCGCTCACCCCCGAGGCCGTGACGGTGGCGACGAGGGAATCGCCCTCGGTGACGTCGGTCTCGTCGAGCGAGAGCGACAGCGTCGCGGCGGGCGGGGCGGCGTGGGCCGCGGGGGCGACGAGCAGCGGCCCGAGAAGGGCCAGAGCCGCCACGAGAGCGGCACCGAGCCGGCGGGCCGGTCTCGGACGGGGAGGTGTGCGGTGTGCAGACATGCGGGGTGAGGCTCCTCGGGAGACGGGGCGAGCACGACCGGGATCCGCGCGGGCCTCTCGGCATCCGACGGTCGCTGGGGGTGCTCCGACCTTTCCAGGGCGGCATGTCGGACACGTTGCGGTCTGTTTCGGTCGCATCTCGCCCGGGGTCCAGGGTCGACGTTTTCCGGAAGAGAGGTCCTCGCGTCCAGCCCCCGAGCCCACCGCGCGCCGCGGGATAGCGTCGAGCGCATGGCACCGACCGCGCGCAGTCCCCTCGCCTCGCTCTTCCTCCGCCTGGGGAGACAGGTGTGGGTGCGCGCGGCGATCTTCACCCTCATCGCGATCGTGGTCGTCCTGGCCGCGCGCTTCATCGGGCCGTTGCTGCCGTTCTCGTTCAGCATCGATCTGGCCGAGGGCGCCGTCGACGAACTCCTGCAGATCATCGCCACGGCGATGCTGACGGTGAGCACGTTCTCGGTGACGGCGATGGTCACCGCGTTCTCGTCGGCGACGACGACCGCCACCCCGCGCTCGACGCAGCTGCTGATCGCCGACCCCACCTCGCAGAACGCCGTCTCGACGTTCGTGGGCGCCTTCACGTTCTCGCTGGTGGGGATCGTCGCGCTCTCCACCGGGTACTACCAACGGCAGGGCCGCACGATCCTCTTCGTCGCGACCCTCGTGGTCATCGGCATCGTCGTGTTCACCCTGCTGCGGTGGATCTCGCACCTGTCGACCTTCGGCCGTATGGCCGACGTCATCGACCGCGTCGAGAGGGCGGCCGCGACCTCGCTCCGGCTGCACGCCGAATCACCCACCCTCGGCGCCCGACCCGCGATCGCCGTACCGGCCGAGGCCCGGGCCGTGCACGCGGAACGGGTGGGCTACGTCACGCACGTCGACGTGGCGGGGCTCGATCGCATCGCCGATCGCCTCGACCTCGACATCCACGTGCGCGCCACCCCGGGACGCATCGCCGATGCCCGCCTCCCCCTCGCGCTCGTCACCGGCCCCCTCGATGACGACGACGTCGCCCGGGTGCGTCGCGCGTTCCGTATCGAGAACCACCGCACCTACGAGCAGGACCCCCGCTTCGGCGTCATCGCCCTCAGCGAGATCGGCAGCCGCGCCCTCTCCGCAGCGACCAACGACCCGGGGACCGCGATCGAGGTGATCGCCGCTCTCCAGCGGGTCTTCGATGCAGCGCTCGCCACGGAGGCGGAACACCGCGTCGCGCACGAGCGGGTCTTCCTGCCGCCGCCCCGCCTCGCCGACCTCGTCGACGACGCCTTCCGCCCCCTCGCGCGCGACGGCGCATCCGACGTCGAGGTGCAGGTGCGCCTGCAGAAGTGCCTCGCCTCGCTCGCGGCATCCTCACCCGCCCGAGGCGGGGTGTTCCGGGATGCCGCCCGCGCGGCCCGCGAACGGGCTCGGCGCGAGCTGACACGCCAGGACCGCCGCGTGCTCGATGCCGCCGCGCGCACCGCCTGGAGCGGCGTCCCGGCATCGCGCTGAGAGGCCGCTATGGACGCGGTATCCGTTCACCGCGCACCCCGCCGTCGGTGGTGAGGCAGGAGTAGACCGAGATCATCACCCCACGACCCGCCGGGCCGTCCGAGTGGAGGAGGTCATCATGCTCGTCACCACCCTGTCCGCGCAGATCGTTCTCGCCGTCTTCGCGCTCGTCTACGCGGCATCCGTGCTCGCGGCGGTCGTCGCCGTCCGCGATCCGCAGGCATCCGCCGGCCTCAAGGCCGCGTGGGTGGCGGCCCTTCTGCTGCTGCCCCCGGTGGGACTGCTGGCCTGGGAGGCGGCACGTGTCGCCGATCACCGGGCCGCCCACCGCGTCGTGACCGTGCGCGACCGCACCGCCTACCTGGCCGACCGCGCGGCCCACGTGGCGGGTGGTTCCGCGCGCGTCTGACCGGCTGGGGCGCCGACGCCGACCGGCAGGGCGCCTCGGCGGACTCCGGGAGCCGGGGGCTCGGCACCGCGATGGTCGCCGGACCCTTCGACAGGCTCAGGGACCGGCCCGACGGCAGGGACCGGGACGAAGGCTCGGAAACCGGCGCGAAGGGCTCGGCACCGCGATGGTCGCCGGACCCTTCGACAAGCTCAGGGACCGGCCCGACGGGAGGGACCGGGACGAAGGCTCGGAGACCGGGGCGAAGGGCTCGGCACCGCGATGGTCGCCGGGCCCTTCGACAGGCTCAGGGACCGGCCCGAGGGCAGGGACCGGGGCGGAGGCGCCGCGGCGAGGGAGCGGGGGTCAGAGGGAGCGGAGGGCCGCCGCGACGCCGCCCTCGGTCACCGAGAGGCCCACCTCGCCCGCGGCCGCGTGCACCTCGGGCGGGCCCTGGTGCATCGCGATGGCCCGACCGCCGTTTCGGACGGCCCACTGCATCATCTCGATGTCGTTCCGACCGTCGCCCATGACGAGCACACGCTCCGGCGGGATACCGAGCCACCCGCGCACGAGCTCGAGGGCCGTGGACTTGTCGACGCCCTGCGGGGCGATGTCGAGCCAGGCCGTCCACCCGATCGCGTACGACACCTGGCTGAGGCCGATGCGCTCGACCAGCTCCAGAAAGTCCTGGTCGGTCTGCTCCGGCGCCACCACGACCACCCGGCACACGGGTTCGTCCGACAGGTGCGCGAACGTCACCTTGTTGGCGCCGACGAGATTCCAGTCGTCGAGGTAGTCGGTGAACTTGCGCGTCCCGTCGGGCAGCTCGACGAGGAAGTGCGCCCCCGCGAGATGCTCGCCGAGCAGCCGCAGCACCTCGGTGGGGTCGAACGTCTCGACGTGCGCGCGCTCGTACTGCGCGGCATCCCCGTCTCCGCGTCGCCGCATCACGACGGCACCGTTCGAGCAGACCGCGTACTCGGGCCGGATGCCGAGCCGGTCCATGATCGTGTGGGTGCTGTCCCAACTGCGGCCGGTGGCGAGCATGACCTCGTGCCCGGCGGCATTCGCCTCGGCGACGGCCTCGACCACACCGGGACTGAGGGTGTCGTCTTCGAGGAGGACGGTGCCGTCGATGTCGAGGGCGATCAGCATCCGCTCGACTACGGGTGCGGCGTCGGCGAGAGCGGCGACGACATCGGCCGCCTCCTGCTTCGGCGCGCTGTCGACGGCACCGGTGTCGGGGAGGGCGGCCTCGTCGGTCACGCGATCGGCTCCATGACCTCGAGCCCGCCGAGGTAGGGCCGCAGCACCTCGGGCACCGTCACCGAGCCATCGGCGCGCTGGTGCGTCTCGAGCAGGGCGACGATCCAGCGGGTGGTCGCGAGCGTGCCGTTCAGCGTGGCGACGGGCTGGGTCTTCGCCCCCTCTTCCGGGCGGAAGCGGGTGTCGAGGCGGCGGGCCTGGTAGGTCGTGCAATTGGACGTGCTCGTCAGCTCGCGGTAGGCGTCCTGGGTGGGAACCCACGCCTCGATGTCGAACTTGCGCGCGGCGCTCGAGCCCAGGTCGCCCGCGGCGACGTCGATGACGCGGTACGCGAGCCCGAGGTCCTGCAGCATGGCCTCCTGCATCGCGACGAGCCGGTCGTGCTCGGCCTCGGCATCGACCGGGTCGGTGTAGACGAACATCTCGAGCTTGTTGAACTGGTGCACGCGGATGATGCCGCGGGTGTCCTTGCCGTACGACCCGGCCTCGCTGCGGTAGCACGTGGACCACCCGGCGTACCGCTTGGCCCCGCGCTCCAGATCGAGGATCTCGTCCATGTGGTAGCCGGCGAGGGGGACCTCGCTCGTGCCCACGAGGTAGAGGTCTTCCTTGGGCAGGTGGTACACCTCGTCGGCGTGCTGGCCGAGGAAGCCGGTGCCGCGCATGACCTCGGGACGCACGAGCGTCGGCGGGATCATCGGGGTGAACCCGGCCTGCAGGGCGCGGTCGAGGGCCAGGGTCATCAGCGCGAGCTCGAGGCGCGCGCCGATGCCGGTGAGGAAGTAGAAGCGGCTGCCCGAGACCTTGGTGCCGCGCTCCATGTCGATCGCGCCGAGCTTCTCGCCGATCTCGAGATGGTCGCGGGGGGCGAAGTCGAACGACGGGACCTCGCCGTGGGTGCGGAGGGTCACGAAGTCGTCCTCGCCACCGGCGGGGACACCCTCGAGCACGATGTTCTCGATCTTCGACAGCGCCGCTTCGGCGGCGGCCTCGGCCTCGGTGGCGGCGTGCTGGGCGGCCTTGACCTTCTCGCTCAGCTCCTTCGCCTCGGCCACCAGCGCGGCCTTCTCGTCTTTGGGCGCCTGCGCGACGCGCTTGCCGTGTGCGTTCTGCGCCGCCCGCAGCTCTTCGAAGGCGGTGATGGCGGCGCGGCGGTCGCGGTCGGCGGCGAGGGCGTCGTCCACCGAATCCGGCGACTCCCCGCGGGCGATCTGGGAGCGCTTCACGAGCTCGGGATCTTCACGCAGCAGAGTCAGGTCGATCACGCGTCCATCCTATGGTCGCGTCCGCCCCCTCCTCCCGGGCCACGCCCACCGCCGCCGCTCTCCTCCGACCGCATCACGACGCCGCAGCCCGCGCGGCGCATGGTCCGTCGGCATCCGGTCGTCAACCCCACCCGACCCGCCCGTTCCCCGCGTTCGCGCGGTCCTATGGTGGATGCCATGGCCGCCTCCGATGATCCGCGTGACGACGCGCAGTCCCCCGCGAACGTCCCCACCGATGCGCCCGAAGAGGTGCACGCCGACGCCGCCGCCGCGGACGGGTCGAAGGAGCACTTCGACGCGGCACGCCTGGGCGACGACACCGACGACCGCCCCCGCACGGACGCCCCCGACCCCAAGGAGGCGGCGGAGCCCGACGACGTCATCCACCAGCCGGAGGACGTCGAGCCCGACTCCTCGGCCGAACTGCCCGGCAAGGCGCAGCGCGTCGACGCCGGGGGCGACGAGGCGCCGATGGACGCCGAGGCGACGCGGAAGAAGCGCGCCGCCCTCGTCTACAACCCCACCAAGGTCGAGCCCGAGACGCTACGGGCGCGGGTCGCCGAGCTCGCGGCCGAGGCCGGCTGGGCCACCCCCCTCTTCTACGAGACCACCGTCGACGACCTCGGCGACGACGCCACCCGCGCCGCCCTCGACGAGAAGGTCGACGCCGTGCTCGCGGCCGGCGGCGACGGCACCGTCCGCGCCGTGGCCGAGGCGCTCACCTCCACCGGCATTCCCCTCACGATCGTGCCGAGCGGCACCGGCAACCTGCTCGCCCGCAACCTGAACCTCCCGCTGACCGACACCGACGCGATGATCCGCGCGACTTTCGAGGGCGACATCCACCCGATCGACACCGGCATGGCCCGCATCCGTCGCGCCGACGGCGAGGTCGAGGAGCACGGGTTCTCGGTCATGGCCGGCATGGGACTGGACGCCGCGATGATCCAGAACACCCGCGACGACCTGAAGAAGCAGGTCGGCTGGGTCGCCTACGTCGACGGAGCGGCGCGGTCGCTCGTCAACGCCAAGCCGTTCCGCGTCATGTACCAGCTCGACGGGCACCGCCTGCACTCGGCGAAGGTGCACAGCGTGCTCTTCGCGAACTGCGGCGCCCTCCAGGGCGGCGTGGCGCTGATCCCCGACGCCTCCATCGCCGACGGCCGGCTCGACGTGGCCGTCCTGCAGCCGAGCGGCCCGCTGGGCTGGCTGGGCGTGTGGCGGAGCATCGTGTGGGACAACTCCGTGCTGCGGAAGTTCCGCGCCGGCCGACGAGTGCTCGAGCGTCGCAAGGACTCCTCGGTGCGCTACCTCCGCGGGACGGGCATCGAGCTGGCGACCGCCCCCGCGCAGCCGATCGAGCTCGACGGCGACGAGTTCGGCGAGGCCACGCGCATCTACACCCGCATCATCGCGGGCGGCCTCTCGGTCGCGCTGCCGAAGGGCCACGACACCTCGTCGCTCTGACACCCGGCGCCGGGCATCGGGCATCGGGCATCGGGCATCGGGCATCGGGCGAGATCACACGATCCGCTCGAGGTCACACGCCGTTCCAGCGCGATCCCGCGTGATCTCGGCCCCGGTCGCGGCCCGACCCGCCTGCGAGCGAGCCGAGGCGGGTGTCAAGCCCGCGGTCCGGGATGCCGCGGTGGATAGCGTCGGGGAATGGCATCCCCCTCGATCGTGTGGTTCCGCGACGACCTGCGCCTGACCGACAATCCGGCGCTGCGCGCAGCGCTCGACCGGGACGAGCCGATCGTCGCCCTGTATGTGCTGGACGAGGAGTCCGACGGCGTGCGCGCGATCGGCGGGGCGGCGAGGTGGTGGCTGCACGGGTCGTTGGCATCCCTCGGCGAGCGCCTCGAGGAACGCGGCTCGTCGCTCGTGCTGCGGCGGGGCCGGGCCGCCGACGTCGTTCCCGCCCTCGTCGACGAGCTCGGCGCCGGGGCGGTGTTCTGGAACCGCCGCTACGGCGGGGTCGAGCGCGAGATCGACGCGGGGATCAAGGAGAAGCTGCGCGACGACGGCGTGACCGTCGCCTCCTTCGCCGCCAACCTGCTCTACGAGCCGTGGACGGTACGAACGCAGTCGGACAAGCCGTACGGCGTCTACAGTCCGTTCTCCCGCGCGGTGCAGAAGCTTCCCGCGCCGCGTCCGCCGATGCCCGAGGCGCGAAAGGTCCCCGGCTTGGACGGGAGCGTCGACGGTGACGACCTCGGCGCCTGGGACCTCCTCCCCACCACGCCCGACTGGGCCGGCGGCCTGCGCGAGACGTGGGAGCCGGGCGAACCCGCCGCGAAGGCGCGCCTGAAGGAGTTCCTCGACGACGACCTCGGCGAGTACTCGCAGTACCGGGACGAGTTCGCCGGCGGCGCCACCTCGAACCTCTCGCCGCGCCTGCGCTGGGGCGAGCTGAGCCCCTACCAGGTGTGGCACGACACTCTCGAGCACAAGGGCTCCGGGAAGCACGCGCAGAGCGCGAGCGGCTTCCTGTCCGAGCTCGTGTGGCGCGAGTTCGCCTGGCACGTGACCTACCACTCCCCCGACATCGCGACGGTGAACTGGCGTCGCAACTTCGACGACTTCCCCTGGCCCCGACTGAACCGCTCCCACCTCGAGACGTGGCAGCAGGGCAAGACGGGGGTGGCGGTGGTGGATGCCGGGATGCGTCAGCTCTGGTACACCGGCGTCATGCACAACCGCGTGCGCATGGTCACGGCATCCTTCCTCATCAAGAACCTGCTGATCGACTGGCGCCACGGAGAGCAGTGGTTCTGGGACTGCCTCGTCGACGCGGATGCCGCGAGCAATCCGTTCAACTGGCAGTGGGTCGCGGGGTCCGGGGCGGATGCCGCTCCGTACTTCCGCGTGTTCAACCCGGAGACGCAGCGCAAAAAGTTCGACCCGCGGGACCAGTACATCCGCGAGTGGGCTCCGGAGTACCTGGGCGAGAACCCGCCCGAGCCGATGGTGGATCTCGGCGAGACGCGCAAGCGCGCGCTGGACGCCTACGCGCACGTGCGCCACGGCGGCTGACCTCCGCGGGCCCCGGGTCCCGGACACGCGAAAGGGGCGCCGCCTCCTGGCGACGCCCCTTCGAGAAGGTGTCAATTAACGCGCTGCTCCTCGGCGTCGTCCTCGTCGTCGTCGCCCGGGATGAAGACGTCGACGACCGTCACGTTGATCTCGGCGACCTTCATGCCGACCAGCTCGGTGATGGCCTCGTGCACGGCCTTGCGGACGTTGCCGGCCACGCGCTGCAGCTGCTCGGGGTAGTCGACCTGGATCGCGATGTCGGCGGCGACCTCGGTCTCGCCGACCTCGACGCTCACGCCCTGGGCGTGGTCCTTCGCGCCGACCGCCTGGCGGATGTTGCCGATCACGCGGGCGGCACCGCCACCGAGGGCGTGCACACCGGGCACCTCGGCCGCGGCGATGCCGGCGACCTTGGCGACGACGGCGTCGACGATGACGGTCGAGCCGCCGTCCTTGGTCGCGGTGGTGGGGGTGGCGGGGGTGGTGTTCTCGGCCATGTCGCTTCCTTCCGTCGTGAGCGGGACCGTGCGTCCCGCGATGTCACAGTGAAGACGCGGGCCGGACGGGTTTCGTCACGTCGATTTCCTGAAAGAAGGCTGAGAACACCTCACTCGTCGAAGAAGCCGCCGAACGGTTTCTCGGCGTCGCCGGTGTCGCGGGGGTCGTCCCGCACGGTCTCCATCGAGAAGATCACGCGGGAGTGCGGCGTGAACAGAGCGGTCACCCGCCGATCACCGAGGACGACGAAGCTCACGAAGCGTCCGCCCGCCTCGCATGCCGCCTCGATCCGCCGTTGGAGCTCATCGATGTCCTGCCCCTGCGCGAGGAGGAAGGAGCTGTCGTCGATGGCGATCTGGGTGCGCACAATGGTCTGCGTGTCGCTCATGCGCGGCACGCTAAGCGGCGGAGCACCAAGCGTCCACGGGGGTTGCGCGCGGGGCGCCCGAGGAATACCGCGGGACCGGTCGCCGTTGGCTTCGGAGTGAACGACGCGATCCCCTCCCTCTCCGTTCTCGACCTCGTGCCCGTGCGCCACGGGCAGACCAGCGCGCAGGCGATGAGCGCGGCCCTCGATCTCGTCGAGCGCGCCGACCGTCTCGGATATCGCCGCTACTGGTTCGCCGAGCACCACAACATGCCCTCCGTGGCATCCACGACTCCCCCGGTGCTGATCGCCGCTGCGGCCGCGCGGACCAGCCGCATCCGCGTCGGATCGGGAGGCGTCATGCTGCCGAACCACTCGCCCCTCATCGTGGCCGAGCAGTTCGCCGCCCTCGAGGCCCTCGCGCCCGGTCGCATCGACCTCGGCATCGGCCGCGCCCCGGGAAGCGACCCGGTCATCACCCAGCTGCTGAATCGCTCCGGCACGACCAGCGACGTCTCGCGCTTCCCCGATCACGTGACCGACATCATGGCGCTCACCTCGCCCGAGGGGGCCACCGTGCGATTCACCTCGGGCACCGAGTACCAGGTGAAGGCGACGCCCGCGGCATCCGGGACGCCCCAGGTGTGGCTGCTCGGCTCGAGCGACTACTCGGCGCAGCTCGCGGCGAGCTTCGGTCTGCCCTACGTCTTCGCGAACCACTTCGCCGGCGAGGGCCTCGAGCACGCGCTGCGCCTCTACCGTGACCAGTTCGTGCCGAACGAGTCGGGCGAGGGCCCGCGCACCTTCGTCACGGCGAACGTCGTCGCGGCCCCCACCGCGGCAGAGGCCGAGGAGCGCGCGGTCCCGCAGCTGCGGATGATGGCGCGCCTGCGCACGAACCGCCCCCTGGTGCCGCTCGAGACGATCGAGCAGGCCAAAGCCGAGCCGTTCGACGCGATGGCCGAGTCGATCATGGCCTCGACGCGGCGGAAGTGGTTCGTCGGCACCGGCGAAGAAGTGCAAGGCCAGCTCGCCGCGTTCGCCGCTCAGCACGGCGTCGACGAGATCATGGTCTCGCCCGTGGCCGGCGCCTACGACGGCGAGACGTCCGAGGGTCGCGCGCGGACGCTCGAGCTGATCGCCGCCCCGGCGGCGGTCGCGGCCTGACGCGCCGTGCGGGTCGCCGCGCCAACGGGAGGTGGCTGAGCCTGTCGAAGCCACCGGACGCACCGCGCGGGTCGCCGCCGCGGCCTGACGCGCCGCGCGGGTCACCGCCGCAACGGGAGGTGGCTGAGCCTGTCGAAGCCACCGGACGCACCGCGATTCCGGGCCCTCCGACGAGCCCAGCGGTCCCGTGAATCGCGGGACCCGGCCCCCGGGACCGCTGAAGGCCCCGCGTTCAGGCCTCGGGCTCGCCGCTCAGCAGGCCGCGCAGCCAATCGCGCGCCTCGACGAACACGTCGTCGCTGTAACGCTGCGGGTAACGCACGATCGCGCGGTCGGCGCGCGCGTACGAGCCGAGGAAGATCACCTTCGGGCTGAACCGCCGCAGGCCGAGGAGGGCGTCGGCCATGCGCTCGTCGTGAACGTGCCCGTCGGCGTCGATCACGAAGCGGTAGCGGCCGAGGGCGTCGCCGATGGGGCGGGATGCCAACAGGCTCAGGTTGATGCCCCGGGTGGCGAACTGCTCGAGCAACTCGAGCAGGGCACCCGGGTGGTCCTCGGGGAGCTCGACGATGAGCGACGTCTTGTCGGCGCCCGTGGGAGGGGCCGGGGCGACGGTGCGGCTCACGAGCACGAAACGAGTCACCGCGTTGGGGTTGTCGCCGATGTTCTCGGCCAGCACCGCGACGTCGTGGTGCGCCACGATCCCGGGCGCCGCGATCGCGGCATCCGCTGCACTCGTCCCGTCGAGCACGCCGAGGGCGCTCGCGACGTTGCTCTCGGCGGGCAGGTGCGCGTGGGCCGGGACGTTCCCGCTCAGCCAGCCCAGGCACTGCCCGTAGGCGACGGGATGAGCGGCGATCAGCGAGACACCGTCGAGGGTGGCTCCGGGCCGCCCCACGAGCACGAAGTTGACCGGGACGAGGTACTCGCCCACGATGCGCAGTCCCGGCACGGTGGCCAGGGCGTCCTGCGCGGTGGAGACGCCGCCGTCGACCGAGTTCTCGATCGCGATCATCGCGGCATCCGACCGGCCCTCGACGACGTCGGCGAGCGCCTCGCCGACGTTGCGGACGGGCCGCCAGATCTGGTCCCGCGCCTCGGGGACCTGCGCGAGAGCGGCCTCGGTGAAGGTGCCGGCGGGCCCGAGGTAGCTGTAGGTACGGCGGGCGGGGGCATGGTCTGTGTCGGGCAGCACCGGCTCAGCCTAGTCGCGCCGCGGGGGACGGCTGTCGACGGATTCGCCCGGAATGCGTCGCGACGTGTGCGCATGTCGGATGCAGCGGGCAGACTGGGCGCATGAGCAGTCGCGCAGGACAGCCCGCCGAGGCATCCGATCTCATCGACATCGACGAACTGATCGCCGCTTACTACGACCGCAAACCGGATGCCACGGTGCCCGAGCAGCGCGTCGCATTCGGCACGAGCGGTCACCGGGGCTCGTCGCTGAGCACCAGTTTCAACGAGGACCACATCCTCGCCACGACCCAGGCGATCGTCGACTACCGCGCGGCGCAGGGCATCACCGGACCGCTGTTCCTCGGGCGCGACACCCACGGCCTGTCGCTGCCGGCCGAGCGGAGCGCGATCGAGGTGCTCGTCGCCAACGGCGTCGACGTGCGCGTCGACGCCCGCGACGCATGGGTGCCGACCCCCGCCCTCAGCCACGCGATCCTCACCTACAACCGCGGCCGGGCGGCCGACGACGCGGGCCGCGCCGACGGCATCGTCGTCACGCCCTCGCACAATCCCCCGCGTGACGGCGGCTTCAAGTACAACCCGCCGCACGGCGGTCCCGCCGACACCGACGCCACCGGCTGGATCGCCGACCGCGCGAACGAGCTCATCGCGGCCGGCCTCGACGGCGTGCAGCGCACCCGTCACGCCGACATCGACCTCGACGGCCTCGGGCAGTACGACTTCCGTGACGCGTACGTCAGGGATCTGGCATCCATCATCGACGTCGACGCGATCAAGAACGCCGGGGTGCGCATCGGCGCCGACCCCCTGGGCGGGGCTTCCGTGGAGTACTGGGCGCTCATCGCCGAGGTCTACGGCCTCGACCTCACCGTCGTGAACCCCGAGGTCGACCCGACGTGGAAGTTCATGACGCTCGACTGGGACGAGAAGATCCGCATGGATCCCTCCTCGCCCTCGGCCATGGCTTCGCTCGTCGCCGCGCGCGCCGACTACGACATCCTCACGGGCAACGACGCCGACGCCGACCGACACGGCATCGTCACCCCCGACGCGGGCCTGATGAACCCCAACCACTACCTCGCCGTCGCGATCGACTACCTGTTCTCGCACCGCCCCCAGTGGCCGGCCGATGCCGCGGTGGGCAAGACGCTCGTGTCGTCGATGATCATCGACCGCGTCGCCGCCTCGCTCGGCAAGACGCTGCTCGAGGTGCCCGTCGGCTTCAAGTGGTTCGTGCCCGGGCTGCTCGACGGCTCCGTCGCCTTCGGCGGCGAGGAGTCGGCCGGGGCGTCGTTCCTGCGCAAAGACGGAACCGTGTGGACCACCGACAAAGACGGCATCCTGCTCTGCCTGCTCGCCGCCGAGATCCTCGCCGTCACCGGTAAGACGCCGTCGCAGCGCTACGCCGAGCTCGAGGCGGAGTTCGGCGCCTCGGCCTACCAGCGCGTCGACGCTCCCGCGACGCCCGCGCAGAAGGCGGCGCTGTCGAAGCTGTCCCCGGATGCCGTGACCGCCACCGAGCTCGCCGGCGAGCCCATCACCGCGAAGCTCTCGCACGCGCCCGGCAACGGCGCCGCCATCGGCGGACTCAAGGTGCAGACCGAGTCGGCGTGGTTCGCCGCCCGCCCCTCCGGCACCGAAGACGTCTACAAGCTGTACGGCGAATCCCTCCGCGGCGAGGAGCACCTCCGCGCGGTGCAGGAGGAAGCGCGCGCGGTCGTCTCCGCCGCTTTGGGTCAGGCCTGACGTTCCCGCGAAGCGGCGTCGCCCCTTGGGGCGGCGCCGCTTTCGTGTGCGCGGGGGCGTCGCCCTCCGGGGCGGGGCCGCGCTCGTGGGCGGCGGGGGTCGCCCTCCGGGGCGGGGCTGCACCCGGGTGCGCCGGGGGCGATGGCGCTCGTGGCGCAGCGCTGGCGATGGGGGCGGGGCCGCACTCGTGAGCGGCGGGTGTCGAACCCGCGATAAACGACGCGCCGAGTGAGACACCGCACCACAGAGCGTGTCTCACTCGAGACGGCGTTTATCGCGACGGGGGCGACGGGATGCCGCGACCCCGCGCTCTGCAGAACGTCCGGGCCGCGGCATCCGCACTACACGTCCAACGCCCGCGGTCTGGCCGCCGCTACCCCCTGCGATAAACGCCGCGCCGAGTGAGACACGGCGCCACAGGGCGTGTCTCACTCGAGACGGCGTTTATCGCGCAAAGAGCGACGGGATACCGCGACCCCGACGCCCGACGCAGCGTTTATCGCGCAGAGAGCGACGGGATGCCGCGACCCCGCGCTCTGCAGAACGTCGGGGCCGCGGCATCCGCACTACACGTCCAACGCCCGCGGTCTGGCCGCCGTTACCCCCTGCGATAAACGCCGCGCCGAGTGAGACACGGCGCCACAGGGCGTGTCTCACTCGAGACGGCGTTTATCGCGCAGAGGACGACAGGATGCCGCGACCCCGACGCTCCGGAGAATGTCGGGGCCGTGGCATCCGGGGCTGGAGCCGGGGTCAGGCGGGGGCGAAGGTCTTCGCGTCGATGACGAAGCGGTAGCGCACGTCGCTCTTCAGCACGCGCTCGTAGGCGTCGTTGATCTGGTCGGCCGAGATGAGCTCGGTCTCGGGCGCGATGCCCTTCTCGGCGCAGAAGTCGAGCATCTCCTGGGTCTCGCGGATGCCGCCGATCGACGAACCGGCGAACGAGCGACGGTTGGTGAACAGCGTGAAGACCTGGATGGGCAGCGGCTCCGGCGGGGCGCCGACGTTGACCATCGTGCCGTTGAGGGCGAGCAGGCCCAGGTACTGCTTGAGCTCGAGCGGGGCGCTGACGGTGTTGATGATGAGGTCGAAGTGCTTCTTGAGCGTCGAGAAGGTCTCTTCGTCCTTCGTCGCGTAGTAGTGGTCGGCGCCCATCTTCAGGCCGTCGTCCTTCTTGCTGAGCGTCTGCGAGAGCACGGTGACCTCGGCGCCCATGGCGTGGGCGATCTTGACGGCCATGTGCCCCAGACCGCCGAGACCGACGACCGCGACCTTCTTGCCGGGGCCGGCGTTCCAGTGGTTCAGCGGCGAGTAGGTCGTGATGCCGGCGCACAGCAGCGGGGCGGCCTTCTCGTACGGGATCGACTCGGGCACGCGCAGCACGAAGTGCTCGTCGACGACGATCTTCTCGCTGTAGCCGCCCTGGGTGATCGTGCCGTCGACGTCCTTGGCGCCGTACGTGCCGATGTTGCCCTTCTCGCAGTACTGCTCCTCGCCCGCGAGGCAGTTCTCGCACTCGCGGCACGAGTTGACCATGCAGCCGACGCCGACGCGGTCGCCCACCTTGTGGCTGGTGACGTCGGAGCCGACCTCGGCGACCGTGCCGACGATCTCGTGGCCGACGGTCAAGGGGTAGGGCACGTCGCCCCACTCGCCGCGGATGGTGTGGATGTCGGAGTGGCAGATGCCGGCGTAGGCGATGTCGATGAGGACGTCCTTCGGGCCGACGTCACGACGCTCGATGGTCGTGGGCTCGAGGGGCGAGGTCGCGGACGACGCCGCGTAGGCGTTGACGTGCATGGTTCTCCTCAGTGGGGGTCGATGCGGATGCATCCATCCTCCCCCGCCCGACCGCGGGCAGGACGGGCTTGCACGGATGTGCGCAAGGTGCCACGCACGTGTGAGGTGCCCAGAATTGTCGCGTCGGGCGCCGTCGAAGCGACAATTCTTGGCACCTCACACGAGTCCCCGGCCGGGGAGACGACGAGGCCGTGTCGGCCGCCGGAAGGCGGCCGACACGGCCTCGGTCACTGCGCTCAGGCGTCGGAGCGACGACGACGCAGCAACATCACCCCCGCGCCGAGCAGGAGCAGGACGACGGCGCCGATCGTGGTGGCCGTGACACCCTCGGCGTTCAGACCCGTGATCGCGAGGTTCTTGCCCTTCGCGTCGGTCGAACCCGGCGTCGCCGTACCGCCCGCCGATGCACCGGAGCCCGACCCCGAGCCGGGCGTCGCACCCTGGCCGGAGCCGTCGCCGGAGCCGTCGCCGGAGCCCGAGCCGGAGCCGGAGCCCGAGCCCGGACCGGGGTTCGCGCCGCCGTCGCCGCCGGTGCTGGGTCCGGCGACCGGCACGATCGCCGCCGAACGCGCGGTGCCGTCGTCGAAGCCGTCGGCCGTCGCGGTCACCTCGGCCGTGATCTCACGCCCCAGGTCGGCAGCCGTGAGCAGGTAGGCGTCGGAGGTCGCACCGGGGATCGCGACCCCGTCGCGCAGCCAGACGAACGCCAGCGCGGCGTCGGCCGGGTCGGTGACGGCAGCGGCGCGGACGGTCGCCCCGACGCGCGCCTCACCCGTCAGGGTCGGCGTGTCGACGCCCACGGCGCGGTTCACGGTGACCGTGTACGTCTGCTCGGTGCCGTCGGGAGCGGTGACCTGCACCGTTCCGACGCCGCCGAGGGCGCGGGCGGTCGGGCTCGCCTCACCCGGCTGGGTGATCTCGACCCGGGCGTCCTCGTCGACCGCGAGAGCGTGCAGCTGCGGCCACTCCGCTCCGGGGGAGGTGACGGTGTAGGCGAAGGTCTTCGGGTCGAAGCCCTCGACCTCGGTGTCTCCCACGGTGAGGCGGGCGAGGTCCGCGATGTCGGCGGGGGCCGCCGAGGCCGCGTAGATCTCGACCTCCGAGACGATCATGTGCGTCTGCGAGCGGGCGTTCATGACCACGCGCACCTCGTCGGCGGTACCGGAGACCGGCACATCGACGCGCGGCGCACCGCTCGAGGGAGCGGGAACGTTCTGCACGGCGCCCTCGACCCACTGCCCGCCGTCGATCCGGTGGTCCACGCGCATGGTCTCGGGCCAGCTCAGCGAGTTGCCGTCGCGGTAGAACTGCACGGCCACGCGTGTGAGGGTCGCACGCTCGTTCAGGTCGTAGCTGAGCGTGTCGGAGCCGTTCTTGGTGCCGGATCGCCAGTTCGACCATCCCTTGTCGGTCGTGCTGCCGTTGATCGTGTTCTTCACGTCGTACTGCGCGCTCTCGGTGAAGGTGGCCGAGGGCCGGCTCTCGGGAGCGACGTTGCGCTCCGAGGCCGCCGTCACGATGACCGTGAGAGCCGCGGGCAGCGTCGCGCCCGTCGGGTCGGTCGCGACGCCCGGGACGGACACCGTGCCCGGCGTCGCGAGCTGCGCGGCGGTCACGCCGTCCCACGTCCACTCGACGGGGATCCAGTAGCCCGAGCCCGAGGGACGCAGCTCGGCCTGGACGCTGGTGTCGGCGAGCCCCTTCACCACGTCGAGGGCACTGCCGGCCGGTACCGTGACCGACGCCGGTCGGGTGGCGGTGTACGAACCGACCTCGACGTCGGCCGTCGCGGTGAACGCGGCCCCGAAGAGGTCGGTGCCCGTTCCGCGGACCTGCACCGTACCGGCTCGCGAGAAGTCGACGCCGTCGAGCTGCCACGTCACCGGGGCGCTGCGCAGGACGCGGCCCTGGTACCGCAGGGTGACGTCCGCCGGCAGGTTCGGCGACGCGCCGACCTCGGGGGCGACGCCCACCGCGGTCGCGGCCGAGACCGGCTCGGCCCCGACGATCGTCGTGCCGGCGATGCGCCACTGCTGGTTGTAGCCGCCGTTGGAGGTCCACAGACCCACCGTCGTGCCGGCATCCGTCTTGCCGCCGTTGACGTCGAGCACGCGCTCGTTCGCCACGCTCAGCACGGAGTAGTTCGTGCCGTCGGTGGTGGATGCCATCCACTGCAGGGAGGGGTCGTTCGCTGCCGTGGCGGGGTCGGACGAGACCAGCGCGGTCCCGCCGTCACGGACGGCCAGGAACGCTCCCGTGCCGCTTCGCAGCGTGAAACGGTGACGGTTGGTGCCCGCGCCGTCCACGGTACGGACCGTCCACGTCTGCGCCTTCGCCGCCTCCGCGGTCGTGGCCTCGGGGCGGATCGCGAGGGTCGACGAGCCGTCGAGCAGCAGCCCGCTCTGCAAGCCGCTCAGCTGGACCGTCTGACCGTCGCGGAACGCCGCAGCATCGGCCGAGACGCCCGAGACACCGTCGATGAGGAAGGTCACGACCGACTTGGCCGGGACCGTCAGCGTGGCCGACTTCGAGGACGGGTCGACGCCCACCGGCTCACCCTGCTTGAGGGCGTTCAGCGCGGGCTGGTCGGCCGTCGACTGGGTCGTGACGATCGGAGTCACGGTCGCGCCCGGGGCGACGGAGCCGAAGTCGCGCAGGTTGATCTGCACGGTCTGCGCGTCCGCCTCGGAGTTGACGTGCACGATCGTCGCGCCCTGGCCGTCGGCGTCGACGGCCGCGGTCGACTGGCCGTTGTCGGTCGCCATCAGGTGGCTGCCGGGGGTGATGTAGTGCGTGAAGTTGCGCACGGTGTTGAACTTCTCGTTGGTCAGCACCTTGCACGAGGGATCGGCGTCGCCGTCTTTGATGCGGCGCTCCGACTTGCCCTCGGCGTTGCAGTCGAAGTCGATGAAGACGCTGCCCCAGTTGAGCTTCTCGACCTTCTGCATGTTGTAGAGGTCTTCGACCGGCTGCCAGAACACCCATGCGTCGGGCTCGAGCTCGCGCAGGTCGCCGACGATGTGCTCGGCCATGCCGAGACCGTTCTCGATGTCGTCGGTGACGAAGCCGCGGCTGGTGTCGGTCCAGTTGCCCTCGACCTCGCTCATCCACAGCGGCTTGTCCGCGGCCTTGGCGATGTCGCGCACGACCTGGCGCCCGCCCGTGCCGTACGTGTGGACGTTGAGCTGGTCGACGAGGCTCTTCGACTGCGCCGACCACGCGTTCCAGTTGTTCGCGAAGATGCCGGGATTCGTCTCGTCCATCGCCGAGATGACGGCCTCCGTCGTCGTGCTCGATTGCGCGAGGCGGGCGGCGAGCGCCTTGACCATGGCGTCCTGCGCCTGGGACCCGATGTGCGCGCCCTCCTGGCGTCCACCGGTGGGCCACTGGGCGCCGTTGGGGATCTGCGTCTGCCAGTAGTTGGTGTTCGGCTCGTTGAACGGGTCGATGGTGTCGAATGTGACGCCGTGCTCCTTCTCGAGCTCGTCGACGACGTTCACGAGGTATCCCGCGAACTTGTCCATGTCGGCGGGGGCGAGCTGCTCGCTCGTGGCGTTGTTGATGCCGCCCGAGACGTAGCCGCTCTGCGTGAGGAAGTAGGGCGGGGAGTTGCTGAACGCCTCCCAGTGCGTCACCTTGTCTTTCAGGGCGTCGATCCACCAGCGCTGACCCTGGTCGGCCGAGAAGTCGTAGTGGGTCGGGTCGTCGGGGTTCCACGCGTCGCGGTACGCCGCGCGGTCGGCGTAGGTCGAGCTCACTCCCGCCACCGGAAGGTCGGGGTTCCAGAACCCGGGGACGGCGCCGCCGGGCCGCAGGTACGGGGGCACGTCGGTGGCGTTGCCGCCGCCGATGTTGTACCGGGCGATGTTGAGGTTGAGGCCGTCGTCGCCGAAGACGGCGTCGAAGAGCTTCTGGCGCACGTCGGCGGGGTACTGACCGGTCGCGTTGGCGAACCAGACCAGGCTCGTGCCCCAGCCCTCGAAGGGCTTCTCCGACGCCGTGGCCGGGTTGGGCGTGATGGAGACCGTCTGGTCGACCGCCGCCTCGGCGGAGGGAGGCGCCATGGCGGCCGTGGCGCTGATCGCCCCGGCGGCGAGGGCCACGGCGCACGTCATCGACAAGAGTCGAGGTGACTTCATCGTCATTCCGATCCGGTCGCGTCGGTGCGACCTGTGGGGGGCATGTTGACGTCAACATGGTGTCGTCAAGATCGAGCATAGGTGAGCGCGCTGCAACCGCGCAATGATTCCGTGACCGCGACCGCGTGTTCCGTCGGCGTGCCGATGGGCAGGCCCCGCAGCACGCGGCCGGGCCGTCGGCGTGCCGACGGGCGGGCCCCGCAGCGCGCACCCGGGCCGTCGGCGTGCCGAGGGGCGGGCCCCGCAGTGCGCGCGACGGCGCGCCACCGGGCCGTCAGCGGCGCGGGCCGGAGCTGGAGCGGACGACCAGCGACGTCGGCACGAGCGTGCGCGCGTGCTCCCTGCCCGTCCCTTCGATGTCGGCGATGAGCGCCGTCATCGCCTCTTCGCCCACGCGCTCGAAGCGCTGGCGCACGGTCGTCAGAGGCGGCCAGAAGTTCGCCGCCTCGGGCATGTCGTCGAACCCCACGACGCTCACCTCGTCGGGGACCGCGCGTCCGGCCTCGTGGAAGGCGCGGATCACCCCGAGCGCCATCTGGTCGTTCGCGGCGAACACCGCGGTGACGTCGGCGTCGGCGGCCAGTGCCTGTCCGATGCGGTGCCCCGACTCCGCGGTCCAGTCGCCGATCTGCTCGTCGGGCACGTGGCATCCGCGATCTTCGAGGGCGGCTCGCCAGGCGTTGCGTCGGCGTTCGGCGGCGAAGGACTCCGGCGGTCCCGACACGTGCCAGACGGTCTCGTGGCCGAGGTCGAGCAGGTGCTCCGTCGCGAGGCGCGCCCCCTGCGCCTGGTCGTTGTCGACGACGGCGTAGGGGTAATCGGCGCTGGAGTCGACCACGACGACCGGGAGCCCGGTCGGCAGCGCCAGCTCGTTCTCGCCGAGACGGTGGGTCTCGATGAGGATGACGATCCCGTCGACCGCGTGCTCGCGCAGGCGCAGGAAGGCGCCCGACACGTCTGACTGCGACGCCGACTGCACGGTGATGAGGGTGATGGAGTACCCGGATGCCGCGGCCATCGACGCCAGCGCGTCGAGGGTGCGCGTGTTGCCGTAGGAGCTGAGCGAGAACATGATCACGCCGATGCTGCGGAACCGTCCGGACCGCAGCGCCCGCGCGGCGCTGTTGGGGCGATAGCCCAGGGCCGACATCGCATCGAGCACCCGCTGACGCGTATCGGGGTCGACATTCGTGCGACCATTGGCCACGCGGGAGACGGTCTGGCCCGACACCCCCGCGGCCGCGGCCACGTCGGCCATCGACACCTCTCGTCGGCGCTCACGCGTCGGGATCACGGTCGACGTCGTCGTCGTCTCGCTCATTTCTGGCCCCCTGGATGTTGACGTTGACACCCTAGCGCGGTCGGGTTATGTTTACGTCAACATCCGGCTCACCCGGACCGGATGCGCAACAACGAAGAGGCACCGGACGATGACGACCACCGCGGCACCCCCGCCCGCCCTGCGCACCCCCCGGCGCAAGCGGCGCGCACGAATCGACGATCGCGGCTGGCTGTTCGTCGCCCCGTTCGCGCTCGTCTTCGCACTCGTCTTCCTCGCGCCGCTGGCGTACTCGGTGTACCTGAGCCTGTTCCGCGACCAGCTCATCGGCGGCAACGCCTTCGTGGGTCTCGAGAACTACATCACGGCGTTCCAGGACCCGAAGTTCTGGGACGGCTTCACCCGCGTCGGCATCTTCCTCGTGATCCAGGTGCCCATCATGCTGCTGCTGGCCCTGGCCGCGGCGCTCGCGATCGACAGCGCGCGGCTGCACGCGGCCGGTTTCTACCGCATCGTGATCTTCCTGCCCTATGCCGTGCCGGCCGTCGTCGCCGTGCTCATGTGGGGTTACATCTACGGCGACCAGTTCGGCCTCACCCGCAACCTCAACGACCTGCTCGGCGGCACCTTCGTGCAGCCCTTCATCCCGGAGTGGATGCTGGTGTCGATCGGCAACATCGTCACGTGGCAGTTCGTGGGCTACAACATGCTCATCTTCTACTCGTCGCTGAAGACCATCCCCAACGAGCTGTACGAAGCGGCATCCATCGACGGAGCCGGCGCCTGGCGCACGATCTTCTCGATCAAGATCCCCGCCGTCCGCGGCGCCGTGGTGATCGCCACGATCTTCTCGATCATCGGCAGCTTCCAGCTGTTCAACGAGCCGAACATCCTCAAGCCCCTGGCACCCAACGTGATCTCGACGTTCTTCACGCCGAACATGTACGCCTACAACCTCTCGTTCGCGGGCCAGCAGTACAACTACGCGGCCACGATCGCCATCATCATGGGCGTCATCACCGCCGTCATCGCTTACGTCGTGCAGCTGCGCGGCTCCCGTCAGGAGGCGCGATGACCACCGCGACCGCACCCCGTACCGACACCGTGGCCGTGACCACGTCCCGATCGAGCACGCGTCGCCGCTTCGCCCGCACCTCGCCCACGCAGAGCAAGAAGTCGGTCGTGCTGAGCATCGTCATGGCGCTCTACCTGGTGTACACGCTCCTGCCGCTGGCCTGGCTGCTCATCAACGCCACCAAGACCCAGCCCGACCTGTTCACGACGTTCGGTCTCGGCCCGGGCACCAGCTTCGCCCTGTTCGACAACATCGCGCAGACGCTCACCTACCGCGACGGCATCTTCCTGCGCTGGCTCGGCAACACGCTGCTGTACGTCGTGGTCGGCGCCGGCGGTGCGACGCTGCTGGCGACCCTCGCCGGTTATGGTCTGGCCAAGTACAACTTCCGCGGACGCAAGGCCGTGTTCGCCGTCGTGCTCGGCGCGATCGCGGTGCCCGGCACCGCACTGGCGGTGCCCACGTTCCTGCTGTTCAGCCAGCTGGGACTCACCAACACCCCGTGGGCGATCATCATCCCCTCGCTCATCAGCCCGTTCGGCCTGTACCTCATCTGGGTCTACGCGACGGATGCCATCCCCACCGAGCTGCTCGAAGCCGCCCGCATGGACGGCGCCGGCGAGTTCCGCACGTTCTTCACGATCTCGATCCGCCTGCTCACCCCGGGCATCGTCACCGTGCTGCTGTTCGCGGTCGTCGCGACCTGGAACAACTACTTCCTGCCGCTCATCATGCTGAGCGACCCGCAGTGGTACCCGCTCACCGTCGGCCTGAACCAGTGGAACGCCCAGGCCGTGGGCGTGGGCGCCCAGCCGATCTACAACCTCGTGATCACCGGAGCCGTGCTGTCGATCATCCCAATCGTCGCCGCCTTCCTCGTGCTGCAGCGCTTCTGGCAGTCCGGCCTCAGCGCCGGCAGCGTCAAGCAGTGATTCACCCGAACTCCCCCTGATCGGGGCATCCGCCCCGCACAACCGCACACCCGAACTCCGGAGCGTCCTGCCCCGGCATCCACAACAACGAAGTAGAGGAACCGATGACATTCATGCGCAAGGGCACCGCCGCACGGCGGGCCGTGTTCGCCGTCGCCGCCGCCGCCCTGTCGGTGGGCGCGCTGACGGCGTGCTCCGGCGGCAACACCGGTGGCGGCGCCGCCGGCGGCTCGGCCGACGACATCGAGAAGGCCCTCGAGGCCGGCGGCGAGATCACGTACTGGTCGTGGACGCCCTCCGCCGAGGCGCAGGTCAAGGCCTTCGAGGCGAAGTACCCCAAGGTGAAGGTGAACTACGTCAACGCGGGCACCAACACCGAGGAGTACACCAAGCTCCAGAACGCCATCAAGGCGGGCTCGGGCGCGCCCGACGTCGTGCAGATCGAGTACTACGCGTTCCCGCAGTTCGCGCTGTCGGACTCGCTGCTCGACCTGTCGTCGTACGGCTTCGCCGACCTCAAGGGCGACTACGCGACCGGCCCCTGGGGCTCGGTCGACTTCGACGGCAAGATCTACGGCCTCCCGCAGGACTCGGGCCCCATGGCCCTGTTCTACAACAAGAGCGTCTTCGACCAGTACGGCATCGCCGTCCCCACCACCTGGGACGAGTACTACGCCGCCGCGCAGAAGCTGCACGCCGCCGACCCGACGAAGTACATCACCGCCGACACCGGCGACTCCGGCTTCACCACCAGCATGATCTGGCAGGCCGGCGGCACCCCCTTCCAGACGACCGGAGACGCGGGCACCGATGTGACCATCGACCTGCAGGACGACGGCTCGAAGAAGTTCGCCGACAACTGGAACCGCCTCATCAAGGGCGGTCTGCTCTCCGACACCCCCAGCTGGAGCGACGAGTGGTTCAAGGGCCTCGGTGACGGCTCGATCGCCTCGCTCGTGATCGGCGCCTGGATGCCCGGCGTGCTCGAGTCGTCGGTGACCGACGGCGCGGGCAAGTGGGCCGTCGCCCCCATCCCCACCTACGACGGCAAGGCCGTGACGGCCGAGAACGGCGGCGGTGGCCAGGCCGTGACCAAGCAGAGCAAGAACCCCGCTCTCGCGGCCGGCTTCCTCAAGTGGCTGAACAACGACGAGGAGAGCCTGCAGATCTTCGCCGAGTCGGGTGGATTCCCCTCCACGACCGCGCAGCTGAGCGACTCCGCCTTCGTCGACAAGAAGTCGGACTACTTCGGCGGCCAGCAGATCAACCAGGTGCTCACGCAGGCCTCGAGCGAGGTCCGTGAGGGCTGGAGCTACCTCCCCTTCCAGGTGTACGCGAACAGCATCTACAGCGACACCGTCGGCCAGGCCTACGCCAACAAGAGCGACCTGAACGCGGGCCTGAGCACGTGGCAGGACCAGCTCGTGCAGTACGGCAACGACCAGGGCTTCTCGGTCAACAAGTAAGCAGTTCCACGGGGGCGGGCCGCAGCGAACGCTAGCGGCCCGCCCCTCCCTTTCCCTCCCGAGGAGAGTCATGAGCACCCCCACCCGCATCCGCGTCGACCGTTCCGCGGTCGGTGCCGAGGTCCCCCGCCGCCTGTTCGGCTCGTTCGTCGAGCACATGGGCCGCTGCGTCTACGACGGCATCCACTCCCCCGGACACCCCACCGCCGACGCCGCCGGCTTCCGCGCCGATGTGCTGGAGCTGGTCCGCGAGCTCGGCGCGACGGTCGTGCGCTACCCGGGTGGGAACTTCGTCTCGGGCTACCGGTGGGAAGACGGTGTGGGACCCCGGGCGGAGCGCCCGGTGCGCCTGGATGCCGCGTGGCACAGCACCGAGACCAACCAGGTGGGTCTGCACGAGTTCGCCGAGTGGGCGGATGCCGCGGGCCTCGAGGTCATGGAGGCGGTCAACCTCGGCACGCGCGGCGTCGCCGAGGCCGCCGACCTGCTGGAGTACGCGAACCATCCCTCCGGCACCGCACTGAGCGACCGCCGCCGCGACAACGGCCGCGAGGAGCCCTTCGGCATCCGACTGTGGTGCCTGGGCAACGAGATGGACGGCCCCTGGCAGATCGGCCACAAGACCGCCGACGAGTACGGCCGCCTCTCGGCCGAGACCGCGCGCATGATGCGCTTCGTCGACCCGACCGTGGAGCTCGTGGCCGCGGGCAGCTCGAACCACGAGATGCCCACTTTCGGCGAGTGGGAGCGGACCGTGCTGCGTCACACCGCGGGTCTCATCGACCACATCTCGGTGCACGCGTACTACGAGGAGGACCCCTCCGATCCGGTGAGCTTCCTCGCCAGCGGGGCCGCCCTCGACCGCTACATCGGCGAGGTCGCCGACATCATCGACGAGGTCGGGGCGACGACGCCCGATGGCCGCCCGATCGGCATCAGCGTCGACGAGTGGAACGTCTGGAACCAGACCCGCTGGAACGAGGTCGACAAGCCGCGCGTCTTCACCGGCGACTGGCCGATCGCGCCGCGCCTGATCGAGGACGACTACACCGTCACCGACGCCGTCGTCGTGGGATCCCTGCTCATCACCCTCATCCGACGCTCCGACCGCGTGTCGATGGCCAACCTCGCCCAGCTGGTGAACGTCATCGCCCCCATCCGCACCGAACCGGACGGCGGCGCGGCCTGGCGCCAGAGCACGTTCCACCCCTTCGCCCTCACCGCGAGGGCGGCCACGGGCCGCGTCGTCGTCCCGCACGTCGACGGCGCCACGATCGACACCCCCCGCCACGGCGCGGTGGATGCCGTCGACACGGTCGCCACGATCGACGGCGACGCCGTGGCGGTGTTCCTCGCGCACCGCGACCTGGAGGCGTCGACCCCCGTCGAGCTCGACCTCGGCCGCGTCGCCGAGGTGGAGGCCGTGGTCGTCACGGTGCCCGCTGGCGGAGACCGCCACACCACCAACTCCGCCGACGGCGAGCCCGTCGCCCCCGTCGACCTGCCCGTCGAGGTGGGCGCCGACGGCATCCTCCGCTTCACTCTCCCCGCCCTCGCCTGGGTGCGCCTGACCGCGCGCCTCTCCGCCTGACCCGAAAGACATCGTGACGACCTTCTCCATCGGCGAGACCGACTTCCTGCTCGACGGACGACCGCATCAGGTCATCTCGGGCACGCTCCACTATTTCCGCATCCACCCCGAGCACTGGGCGGACCGCATCCGCACGGCCAAGGCGATGGGTCTGAACACCATCGAGACCTACGTCGCCTGGAACGCCCACGAGCCGGTGAAGGGCGAGTGGGATGCCACCGGGTGGAACGATCTGGGGCGCTTCCTCGATCTCATCGCCGCGGAGGGCCTGCACGCGATCGTGCGCCCCGGCCCCTACATCTGCGCGGAGTGGCACAACGGCGGACTGCCGGTCTGGCTGACCTCGACGCCGGGGATCGGCATCCGTCGCTCGGAACCGCAGTTCGTCGAGGCGGTGTCGGAGTACCTGCGCCGCGTCTACGAGATCGTCGCACCCCGCCAGATCGACCGCGGCGGCAACGTCGTGCTCGTGCAGATCGAGAACGAGTACGGCGCGTACGGCTCCGACAAGGACTACCTGCGTGAGCTCGTGCGCGTGACGAAGGACGCCGGCATCACCGTGCCGCTGACCACCGTCGACCAGCCCATGCCGTGGATGCTCGAGGCGGGGAGCCTGCCCGAGCTTCATCTCACCGGGTCGTTCGGCTCGCGGTCCGAGGAGCGCCTGACGACCCTTCGCGAGCACCAGCCCACGGGACCGCTCATGTGCAGCGAATTCTGGGACGGGTGGTTCGACTGGTGGGGCAGCATCCACCACACGACCGACCCCGCGGCATCCGCCCACGACCTCGACGTGCTGCTCGCGGCGGGTGCGTCGGTGAACATCTACATGGTGCACGGCGGCACGAACTTCGGCACCACGAACGGCGCGAACGACAAGGGCCGCTTCGACCCGATCGTCACTTCGTACGACTACGACGCCCCCATCGACGAGTCGGGCCACCCGACGGCGAAGTTCCACGCGTTCCGCGAGGTCATCGCCAAGTACGCCCCCGTCCCCGCGGACGTGCCCACCCCCCGACCCGACGCACCCATCTTCGACGCGCCCCTGGTCGGACACGGCGACTGGATGCCGGAGGCGTCCGCGTCGGCTCCCACCGACGTTCCGGCGACGTTCGAGGATCTCGCGCACCTGGGGCCCCTCGTGCGCTACGACGTCGCCCTCCCCGCGTTCAGCGGGCCCGCCGCCCTGGTGTTCGCGGAGGTGCGCGACCTCGCGTGGATCCACGTCGACGGGACGCCGGTGGGCCGGCTCTCGCGGGCGCTGCACGAGCGCGCGCTGACGATCCCCGCGGGTGCCCGCCTGACCGTCCTCGTCGAGGACCAGGGCCGGGTCAACTACGCGGACCGGCTCGGCGAGGCCAAGGGCCTCATCGGTGCGGTGACGCTGAACGGCGAACCGCTCACCGGCTGGACGGCGACCCCCGTCGACCTCACGCTCGCCCGGGGAGCCGGCAACGGCTCCGTGGGACGCGCCCTGCTGCGCGGCTCGTTCGAGCTCGAGAGCGAGGCCGACCTCTTCCTCGACACGTCCTCGTGGGGCAAGGGCTTCGCCTTCGTCAACGGGTTCTTCCTCGGCCGGTACTGGAACAACGTCCCGCAGGGCACCCTGTACGTCCCGGGCCCGGCCACGCGGGTCGGCACGAACGAGGTGGTGGTGCTCGAGCTCGAGCACGCCGTCGCTCCGGTCGCCCGTTTCGTCGCCGGCCCCTCCCTGGGGCAGATCGAGGAGTAGGGGTCGCCGGAGGGGCGTGTCCCCCGGAACAGGCCGGTCCGTCCAGGATCGGCCTGTTCCGTTTCCGGACCGTGCGCTGTTCTCTTTCGCGCCAGCGCGGGACGGAGAGTGCAAGGATGACACCATGAGCGACGACGACGACTTCCCTCCCCGCCGGACGCGGGAACGACTGCAGGGATGGGTCGACGACTTCCTCGCCGAGGACGGCGACTCCGGCCACCGCATCGACGTGATGCCGCAGGAGGGAGAGCGCGACCTCGACACCGGCCTCGTCGTGATGCGCCCCCGCCACTCCGAGATGCCGATCTACATCCAGCCGCGGGCGTACGACGACCCCTTGTGGGAGATGACGCTCCCCGCCCGTGACGAGGAGGTCACGATGACGCCGCTCGAGCTCGGCCGGCTCGCGGCGCTCGTCGTCGCCGCCGTCAACCTGTGCACGTACCTGCAGTTCCGCTCGCTCGAGTGGGATCGCCGGAGCGGCCGCCGCGGCGACTGAGCTCGCTGCGGCGCCCCGGTCGACCTCGGGCGCCGGGTGCGGCATCCGGCTGGGACCAGACCGGGCGGGCACCTCCGACCGCCGGCAGTGGGCAGACAAATGAACGAGAGCGAGAAGCGATGAGCGACTACGAGATCACCGAGATCGGCGGGCTGGACGCCTGGCGCGAACACTTCGGCGGTTTCGCCCCGGCGCGCTCGCGCGACGGGCGACGCGTGGTCGACCAGGAACTGACCATGCAGTTCATCGGGATGACGGCGAACGCCCTCCTCCCCGGCGAACAGGCGGGCTATTGGCACACGCACACCCGGGTCGAGGAGCTCTACGTCTTCCTCGAGGGTCGCGGTCAGATGGGGCTCGACGACGACGTGATCGACGTCGGACCGGGCAGCGTCGTGCGAGTGGGGAAGAACGTCTGGCGCACGTGGCGCGCGATCCCGGACGGGGAGGGCGAGCTGCGGTGGCTCTGCATCCGCGCGGGTGGCGAGGCGCTGCCGCCCCTGCCCGACGACAGCTCCCGCGACCCCGACCGGCCGATGCCGTGGGGCGACGAGGCCTGACGGCGGTGTCGCCCCGGCGCGCGATCTCGCGTGATGCCGCCTCACGGCGTGGCGATCACGGGCTCCGCGGCATCCGGAGCCTTCGACCGTAGCGACGGGCTCGTGAAGCGCGCGCGGCCGATGACCACCGCGGCAACGAGCATGAGCGCCGCACCCAGTACGTAGGGAGCCGCGTGCGCGACGTGGGCGTACAGCAGGCCCGCGACCAGCGGTGCGACCGTGCCGACCGCGGCGTTGAGGGACTGCGCCGCCCCGGCGATCCATCCCTGCTCGTCGTCGCCGACGGCGTTGGAGAGCAGCCCGTCCATCGTGGCCTGGGCCGCGCCCTGACCCGCGGCGAGCGTCAGCGCACCGACGATGAACAGCCACGGCTGGGCGAACAGCGACGCGACCGCGGCGAGGGCGACGAGCCCGATCGTCTGGGTGAGGATGCCGCCGACCACGACGCCCCGTTCGCCGATGCGCGGCAGCAGGAATCCGAGCAGCGCGCCCTGGATCGCGATGTCGATGATGCCGACACAGGCGGTGAGCAGGCCGATCGCGGTGGGACTCCAGGAGATCGCGTCGAGGGCGAGCACGCTGAAGTTGTTCACGAAGAAGCCGAACGGCAGGCCCACGAGGATGAGGCCGACCATGAGGCCGCGCAGCTCGGGGCGGCGGAAGACCCCGCGGAACACCGCGAACGGGTGCACCGCGAGCAGGTCGAGAGCGGCGATGCGCTTGTCGGGCGCGAGGCTCTCGGGCAGCAGGAAGATGCTGAGGATCGCGACCGTCAGGGCGAGGGCCGCGGTGACGAAGACGGGAAGGTCGACGTCGATCGCGGCGAGGGTGCCGCCGAGGGCGGGACCGACCATCGTGCCGATGCCGGCGGTCGCCCCGAGCACGCCGAAGCGGCGCGCGCGCTTCTCGGGCGGGGTGATGTCGGCGAGGTAGGCGAAGAGGGCGGGGAGGTCGCCGGCGGTGATGCCCTGGACGATGCGCCCGAGCAGCAGCACCCAGATCGCGCCGCCGATGCCGAAGAGCAGGAAGCCGAGGGCGGCGCCGAACCCGGCGACGATGATCACCGGTCGACGGCCGAAGCGGTCGGAGATGCGCCCGAGGAACGGCGCGACAAGGAACGCGCACAGCGCGTTGACGGTTTCGAGGATGCCGACCCAGACGGCCAGGTCGGCCGGGTTCGACACGTAACGAAGCACGACGAAGGGCAGGACCGGCAGCACGACCGTCATGCCCGCGGTGGTGAGCGTCGTGATGGCGACGAGCATGATCCAGGCACGTCGGCCCGGATCGGATGTGGGAAGAAGTGAAATCACGCCGTAACTGTACTCGTACCAGTTCTGGTGTCAATACGTGTTTGGACCGAGGCCGCTAAGCTGAGGGCATGACCACGGAGCCCGGACGCCGCGAACGCAAGAAGGCCGCCACCCGCAAGGCCATCTCCGACGCCGCGACGATGCTGTTCGTCGAGCGCGGCTTCGACGACGTCAGCATCCGCGAGATCGCCGACGCCGCCGACGTCTCCCCCACCACCGTGTTCGCGCACTTCCCACAGAAGGAGGCGCTCGTCTTCGACGAGGACGACGCCCAGCGCGACCTGCTCGTCAGCGCCGTGCGCGACCGCGCCCCCGGCACCTCGGTATCCGAGGCCCTGCGCGATCTCTACCGGCGCGAGCTGATCGGCCTCGCTTTCGACCCGACCGGCGAGAACCGGCGTCAGTTCATGAAGCTGATCACCGAGACCCCCGCCTTGCAGGACTACGCCT
This sequence comes from uncultured Microbacterium sp., assembly GCA_913774845.1. Classification (GTDB taxonomy): domain Bacteria; phylum Actinomycetota; class Actinomycetes; order Actinomycetales; family Microbacteriaceae; genus Microbacterium. Next base: position 42,826 of record CAJYJO010000030.1, read on the forward strand.
CACGCATGTGGCTTCGCCACGAAGACGCCCTCGCGCAGGCGATCGCCGAGACCACCGGACGCGACGAGCCCGACGCCGACGTTCGGGTGTACGCGCGCATGGTGCTGCAACTGCAGATCCTCGCCTTCGAGCACGACGACGCGGCGGCGACCATCGAGGCCGGCTTCCGCATCCTCGACCGAGGGTGGCGCGAGGAGAACTGATCGGGTCGCCCCGCCGTCAGGCGGGGAGGCTGCTCTCGCGGACCACCAGCGACGCCGGCACCGAGTCGGCCGCGGGGACGCCGCCCTCGATCGCGGTGACGAGCGCGTCGACGGCACGCCGACCGAGAGCGTCGAAGTCCTGGCGGACCGTGGTCAACGGGGGCCGGTACTCGGCGGCATCCACGATGTCGTCGAAGCCGACGACGGCGACGTCGGCGGGCACCCGCCGACCGGAGTCGGCGAAGGCGCGAAGGGCGCCGAGCGCCATCTGGTCGTTCGCCACGAAGACGGCCGTGGCGGCTGAGAGCTCTGCCGCCGCACGGTGCCCGGATGCCGAGGTCCAGTCGCCTCGAACAGGGTCGACCACCGTCGCCCCGGCGTCGGCGAGGGCCTCGCGCCAACCGCGTTCGCGCTCGGCGGCGGCGAAGGAGCGGGCGGGGCCGGCGAGGTGATGCACCGTATCGTGCCCCAGGGAGAGCAGGTGGGCGGTGGCCTCTCTTGCTCCCCCGGCATGGTCGGTCTGCACGATCGAGAAACGCCGGTCGGGCGGGGAGTCCACCACGACGAGATGCAGGTCGGCGGGCGGGTCGACATCGCGCGCCAGTTCGGTGGCCTCGTTGAGCACGACCGCGCCGTCGACACCCTGGGAGCGCAGGCGGGCGAAGGCTTCCCGGATGCCGCGTTCCCCCACCGTCACGACGGCGAGGGCGTAGTCGCGCTCGGCCGCGGCCTCGGAGATCGCCTGGAGCATGCGGGAGTTGCCGACCGAGGCGAGGGTCGACACGACGAGGCCGATCGTCGAGGTCTGGCCCGTGCGCAGGGCACGCGCAGCGCGATGCATGCGATAGCCGAGGTCGGCCATGGCCTTTTCGACGCGCGCGCGGGTTGCCGGGTCGACGCGGGGGCTGCCGTTCGCGACGCGCGACACGGTCTGCGCCGACACCCCGGCCCGTTCGGCCACGTGGGCCATGGAAACTCGCACCTTTCCCCCTCCGTGTTGACGATAGCACGCGCCGGCTGTAGCGTGTTATCGTGAACACGGACACCCCTTCCGCGGTGGCGCTCGGCGCCGGCGTCGTCAAGCGGCCGACCCACCTGGCCGACGGTCGCGACCTGATCTACTTCGACGACCCGGGCACCTCCCTCGGCTCCGAACGCGCGATCGACGAGCGCACCCTCGACCCTCGCCCGGCCACCGCGACCATGCGGCAGGACGTGCTCACGGGCGACTGGATCACCGTGGCATCCAATCGCCAGAACCGCGCGTTCCTGCCTCCCGCGCACCTCGACCCGCTGTCGCCGCAGACCCCGACCAACCCCTCCGAGATCCCCTCGCTCTACGACGTGGCGGTCTTCGAGAACAAGTCACCGTCGTTCGGTCCCGCCCTCGACACCGCGATCGGCGACGCCCCCGCGGCCGTCGATCCGCCCCGCGGCGACGACGACCTCGAGCACCTCGGCCTCGGCCGCACCCGCACCTCGGTGGGTCGCTGCGAGGTCGTGTGCTTCAGCCCGCAGCACGAGGGATCGTTCGGCTCGCTCTCGCGCACCCGCGCGCGCACCGTCATCGAGGCGTGGGCCGACCGGACCGCGGCACTGTCGGCTCTGCCCGGCATCCGTCAGGTGTTCCCGTTCGAGAACCGCGGGCAGGAGATCGGCGTCACGCTCCCCCACCCGCACGGGCAGATCTACGCGTACCCGTACGTGACCCCGCGCACGCACCGGCTGCTCGACACGATCTCGCGCACCTCCGACGATCTGTTCGCCCGCATCCTGGAGTTCGAGCAGGCCGGCGAGCGCGTCGTGCTGCGCGGCGAGCACTGGACCGCGTTCGTGCCCTTCGCCGCGCGCTGGCCCATCGAGGTGCATGTGCTGCCCCACCGCCACGTCGCCGACCTCGCCGAGACGACCGACGCGGAGCGCGACGAGCTCGCGCCCTTCTACCTGCGGCTGCTGCGCGGCATCGACGCGCTGTACGACACCCCCACGCCCTACATCGCCGCCTGGCACCAGGCGCCGGTCGGACGGGGCCGGGATGCCGTGCGCCTGAACCTGCAGATCACCTCGCCGCGCCGCGCGGCCGACAAACTCAAGTACCTCGCCGGATCCGAGGCCGCCATGGGCGCGTGGATCGGCGACGTCACCCCCGAGTCGCAGGCCGAACGCCTGCGCGCCGCCCTCGACACCGTTCCGGAGGTGACGGCATGACCGCCGTCGACGACGCCCGCGCCCTGCTCGCCGCCTCGCCCGAGGGGGTGTGGTCGGCCCCCGGTCGCGCCAACCTCATCGGCGAGCACACCGACTACAACGAGGGCTTCGTGTTCCCCTTCGCGATCGCCCAGCGCACCGCCGCGGCGGTCGCCCTGCGCGACGACGACGTGATCCGCGTGCGCTCGACCTTCGCGCCCGAGGCCGTCGAGGTCTCCCTCGCCGAGCTCGATGCGCGGATCGCCGCCGGTGGCCTCGACTGGGCCGGGTACCCGCTGGGCGTCGCGTGGGCGCTGCTGCGGGAGGCCCCGGATGCCACGGCGCGCGGCGTCGACATCGCCCTGGCGTCGGAGGTGCCGGTGGGTGCCGGCCTATCGTCGTCGGCCGCGATCGAGGGGGCCGTCGCATCCGCCCTCAACGACGTGTGGAACGCCGGCCTCGACAAGGTCGCCCTCGCCCGGGTGGGCCGCATCGCCGAGAACGACGCGGTCGGGGCCCCCACCGGGATCATGGACCAGATGGCCTCGATGCTCGGTGTCGCCGACGCGGCGACCTTCCTCGACTGCCGCACCCTCGCCACGCGCGCGGTGCCGCTCGGCTTCGCCGACGCGGGCCTGTCGATCCTCGTGACCGACACGCTCGTCGAGCACGCCCACTCCACCGGCGGGTACCGCGAGCGTCGCGAGGCATGCGAGCGCGGGGCCGCGGCCTTCGGCGTCCCTTCGCTGCGCGACCTCTCGGTCGACGACCTGGCCCGCGCAGAGCAGATCCTCGACGAAGTCACCTTCCGCCGCGTCCGCCACGTGATCACCGAGAACCAGCGCGTGCTCGACACGGTCGCCGCCCTCGACGCCGACGGCCCCTCCGCAATCGGCGAGCTGCTCGTCGCCTCGCACGCCTCGATGCGCGACGACTTCGAGATCTCGGTGCCCGAGCTCGACCTCGCCGTCGAGACGACGCTGGCCGCGGGCGCGCTCGGCGCGCGCATGACGGGCGGGGGCTTCGGCGGAGCGGCGATCGCGCTGATCCCGACCGGACTTGTTCCGGCGGCGACCGGGGCGGTCCGCGCCGCGTTCGCGGCATCCGGATTCCGCGCCCCGAACATCTTCACGGTGACCCCGTCGGAGGGCGCGCGCCGCGACGCGTGACGCGCACCCGACGCGATAAACGCTCCGGCGAGCGAGACACGCTGTCACACGGCGTGTTTCACTCGGCACGGCGTTTATCGCGAGGAAACGCCCGGAGGGCACGCGCCCTCACCGCGCCACGCGCACCCGACGCGATAAACGCTCTCGTGAGCGAGACACGCTGTCACACCGCGTGTTTCACTCGGCACGGCGTTTATCGCGAGGAGACGCTGAGGCTCTGGACGGCGCAGGCGGCCCGGGGCGGCGCAAGTGGCCGCGGGGCCACGCAGGCGCTGCGCCGCGGAATCGACGCTCCGCGCGCTGCGGCGGCGGCTCGGCGCGATCACGGCAGGATGAGGGAATGGATGCCGCTCCCCTCGCCGTCACGTCGAAGGGGGCCGTCCGCGGGTTCCGACGCGGCGCCACCGCCGTGTTCCTCGGCATCCCGTTCGCTCAAGCCCCCGTGGGTCCGCTGCGCTTCGCCGCTCCCGCGCCGATGGCGGCGTGGGACGGGGAGCGCGACGCCACCGCCTACGGGCCGACGGCGCAGCGGGGCGATGCCGGCATCACCCTCATCCCCGAGCCGAGCGTGCCCGGAGACGCGACGCTGAACGTCAACGTCTTCGCGCCGGCCGACAGGGATCCGGATGCCGCCCTCCCGGTGCTCGTGTGGATCCACGGCGGCGGATTCACCTCGGGCTCGCCCGCGAGCCGCTGGTACGACGGTGACGCCTTCGCCCGGGACGGGGTGATCACCGTCGTGATCTCCTACCGGATCGGCTTCGACGGGTTCGGCCTCATCGACGGCGCCCCGACCAACCGGGGCCTGCGCGATCAGATCGCGGCGCTCGAGTGGGTGCGCGACGAGATCCGTGCCTTCGGCGGCGATCCCGACCGCGTGACCGTGGCGGGGCAGTCGGCGGGCGGCGGATCGGTGCTCGCACTGATGGCGAGCCCCGCGGCATCCGGTCTCTTCTCCGCCGCGATGGCCCTCTCGCCCGCGATCGGAGCGGTCTCGCGGGAAGCCGCGATGCGCTTCGCCGACCGTGTCGCCGCTCGAGCCGGGGTGCGCGCTGGCCGGGAGGGTTTCGCGTCCGCCCCCGAGGAGCGCATCCTCGCCGCGCAGAGGAGCGCCCTCGCCCCGCACCTCGTCCGGGCGCTGTCATCGCTTGCGACGCTGCTCGAGGACGGTCTGCCGCTCGGACCCGTCATCGACGGCGACGTGCTGCCGCGGCATCCGCTCGAGGCCCTGGCCGACGGCGCCTGCGCCGACGTCCCCCTCGTGCTCGGATCGACCGACGACGAGTTCACGGCGTTCACCGCGCGCTACGCCGGCGCGCTCCGCGCGGTGCCCGTACCGCTCGCTCTGGCCGTGCTCGGGCTCCGTCGCTCGCGACGGCGCGCCTACCTCGAACGCACGCGACGGCGCGGACCCGCGGCCGTGCTCGGCGGCTTCTTCAGCGATCGCGTCATCCGGTCGACGGTGGTGAAGGCGGCCCGGGCGCGCGGTGCGGCTCCGACCTGGGTGTACCGCTTCGCGTGGGCGTCGCCGATACCGTCGATCGGCGTCGCGTGTCACTGTCTCGACGTGCCGTTCTGGTTCGACCACCTCGACGCCGACGGTGTCGCCGCCATCGCGGGCGACGCCGCCCCGGCCGCCCTGGCCGGCGAGATGCACGCCGCAGCGGTCGCCTTCGCACGGGACGGCGATCCGGGATGGCCGACCTGGGATGCCACGGCCCGGCGCGCGCGGGTGTTCGACGCCGCGGCATCCGGCCCTCTCGTCGAGTCCGCCGCCTACGCCGACGTGGTCCCGCTGGTCTGACCGCTTGGCGGCCCGGCGCGGCGCTCGGAATCGGGCGCGCCTATCAGAAGCGGATGCGGAAGGCCCGCCGGTCCGCATCCGCTGCGCACGTCCGAGTCCGTTGCGCTCGGCGCAGCCCTCGGCGCTTGACGCGGCGTGGTCAGAGGTGCGGGATGACTTCGCGATCGAACAGCGAGATGCCGGAGGCCGGACAGAGTGCGCGGTGCACATTCGAACGCGGGGCGGTGCCGGTGCGAGGCGGCGCTGGGCGGTGCGAGGCGGCGCCGGGGCGGGGCGAGGCGGGGCCGGGGCGGTGCCGGTGCGAGGCGGCGCCCGGGCGGTGCCGGTGCGGGGCGCGGAACGTGCAATGGGGCGCTCACCGCACACCCCGGTGCACACCGGGCGCCCCGGCGCGGGCGGGGCGGCACCGGTGCGTGCGGCCGCGGGGTCAGTCCGCGAACGACTCCAGACGCTTGTGCATCACCGCGACCGCGTCGGCGTTGTCATCGATCAGCACCGAGTGCCGGCCGAGCGGCGCAGCCACGGCTCCGAGCGTGCCGCTGCCGGCGAACATGTCGAGCACGCGATCGCCGGGGCGCGAGGACGCCTGCACCATGCGGCGCAGCACGCCCTCGGGCTTCTGCGTCGGGTATCCGGTCTTCTCCCGGCCCGTGGTCGGCACGATGGTGTGCCACCAGACGTCGGTGGGCATCTTTCCGCGCGCGGCCTTCTCGGCGGTCACGAGACCCGGAGCCATGTACGGCTCGCGGTCCACGGCATCCGAATCGAAGAAGTAGGTCGCGGGGTTCTTCACGTACACGAGGATCGTCTCGTGCTTCGTGGGCCAGCGGCGCTTGGTCTTCGCGCCGTAGTCGTACGCCCAGATGAGCTCGTTGAGGAACTTGTCGCGACCGAACAGCGCGTCGCACATGACCTTGGCGTAGTGCACCTCGCGGTAATCGAGGTGCAGGTAGAGCGTGCCGTCGTCGGCGAGCAGGCGCCACGCCTCGATCAGACGCGGCTCGAGGAAGCCCCAGTAGTCGTCGAAGCGGTCATCGTAGGTGCGCAGGTCGCCCCGCAGCCGCGCGTACTCGCGGCCGTGGAAGCCGCGCTGCACCACGGGCGGCGGGGGCGGCTCCTCCTCGGGGAAGTCGAGCATGTCGGGATCGGATGCCGCGACCTCGGGCTCCTCGGCATCCTGAGGCTCGTCGACCGGGGGCGTCCACGTCGCCGACTCGACGGCCTTGGAGCGCGTCCGCCCCGTGTTGAACGGCGGGTCGAGGTAGACGAGCGCGAAGGAGCCGTCGGCGTAGGCCGGGGTGATCGTGAGGTTGTCGGCGTGGTGGATCTCGACGCGGCCGGGTTCGGGGGCGTCGGGCAGGACCTCGCCGCTCACGGGACGCGCTGCAGCCACGCGTCGGTGGCGAACTTCGTCTCGACCAGGGCCTCGGCTTCGGCGTACTCCTCGTCGGAGATGTGCCCCTGGGTCGCGCCGTAGAGCGTGGTGAAGGTCTGGATGAAGCGGTCGATCACCTGGTCGCGGGGAAGGCCGGTCTGGCTGCGCAGCGGGTCGACGCGCTTCGCGGCCGAGACGGTGCCCTTGTCGCTGAGCTTCTCGCGACCGATGCGCAGTACCTCGGTGAGGACCTGGCCGTCCATGTCGTAGCTGAGGGTCGCGTGATGCAGCACTCCGCCGTTCGCGAGGCGCTTCTGCGCGGCACCGCCGATCTTTCCGTGGGGGCCGGCGATGTCGTTCAGCGGCTGGTAGACCGCGTCGATGCCGAGCGAGCGGAGGGCCTGCAGCACCCAGTCGTCGAGGAAGGCGTACGAGTCGGCGAAGGTCATGCCGGCGACGAGGGATGCCGGCACGTACAGCGAGTAGGTGACGATCGAGTTCGCGGCCATGAGCATCGCTCCCCCACCCGAGATGCGGCGCACCACGTCGAAGCCGTGCTTCTCGGCGCCCTCGGGGTCGACCTCGTTACGCAGCGACTGGAACGAGCCGATGACCACGGCGCTCTCGTTCCATTCCCACAGGCGCAGTGTGGGCTTGCGCAGTCCCGCGCCGACGCGGGTGGTGAGCACCTCGTCGAGGGCGAGGTTCATGCGCGGCGAGACGGGGCCGTCGTGCACGACCTCCCATTCGAAGTCGGCCCATCCGGGAGCGGTCACGAGCGCGCGACGGATCGCCGTGGCGACCGACTCGGGGGTGAAACCGAGCAGCTGCGCCCCCTCGGGGAGCGCGGCGCGGATCGCGGCAGCGATGGTGGGGACGTCGGACTCCACCGGCAGGCCGTTGACGGCCGCATCGATGTCGTCGAGGGCGTCGTCGGGCTCGAGGAAGAAGTCGCCCGCGAGGTGGAAGCCGTGAATGCGGCCCTCGCGCTCGTCGAGGTCGACGACGACCAGCTTCCCGCCGGGGACCTTGTACTCGCCGTGCATGCGTCCAGCCTACGGCGGCGGCGCGATCGCGAGGACGGGCTCGTCGGCCGCCGAGCCTGCACTCCGGCGGTGGCGTCGCTCGATCGCCTGTCCCGCGTACGAGGCGGCGACGATCAGCGCCGCCCCGACCAGCCCCGGAACGCCGACCGCCTCTCCGCCGACGGCCACCCCCACGGCGAGCGCCCACACGGGCTCGGTCCCCATGAGGATGCTCGCGCGGGTCGCTGAGGTGCGCCGCACCGCCCACAGCTGCACGACGAAGGCGAACACCGAGCACATCAGCCCGAGGAAGAGCACGTCGACCCAGCCGGATGCCGAGAGCCCGGCCGCCGCGCGCGGGAGGTCGGCGCCGGCCACGGCGGACGAGGCCAGGGCGCACACGAGAAGCTGGACGAACACGACGGCGAGGGTGCTGTCCTGACGCCCACGGGTGAGATGTCCGCTGGCGGTGACGTGCACGGCGCGGACGACCGCGGCCGCGATGACCAGGACGTCCCCGAGGTTCGGGGCGCGAAGCCCCCCGCCGGAGACGAGGAGGGCGACCCCGACCACCGCCGCCACGGCGGCGACGAAGTACGACCGCGGCAGCCAGGACCGCGACGCGACGCTCTCCAGCACGGGGGTGAAGACGAGGGCGAGACTGATGAGCAGACCCGCGTTCGTCGCCGAGGTCAGGTGCACGCCCGCGGTCTCGAGCCCGATGACCGCCGCCTGCGAGCACCCGAGCAGCGCCGCGATCGCGAGGCCCCGGCCGCGCGGCATCCGTTCCCGGCGCGTCAGGCACAGGATGCCGAGAGCCGCAGCGGCCACGAGGAAGCGCAGGCCCACGCCGGCGGCGACGCCGGTCTCGGCGACCAGGTCCTTGGCGGCGAGGAAGCTGGCTCCCCACACCGCCGCGACGGCGATGAGGAGGACGTAGACGACGAGTTCGGGGACGCGGCGGGTCATCCCTCCACCGTCGCCGCCTGGAGTCGGAAGAACAACGACCATCTTCTTCACCGTGCCGTAAGTTTTTCCTTATGGATGCCGTTCACCTGCGTCTGCTGCGCGACCTGCGCGACCGTGGGAGCGTCGCCGCCGTCGCCGCCGCCCAGCACGTCTCGGCGTCCGCGGTGTCGCAGCAGCTCGCCGCCCTGCAGGCCCACGTACCCGTCCCCCTCACCACCCGCCGGGGGCGCACCCTCGCGCTCACGCCCGCCGGCGAAGCCCTCGCCGCCGCCGGTACCCGCGTCGACGAGGCCCTCATCGCGGCACGGGAGGCGGTCGGTGCGTTCCTCGACGCCCGCGACCGTCCGGTGCGCGTCTCGGCCTTCCACAGCGCAGCCCTCGCGCTCTTCGGACCCCTGCTGCGCGAACTCGGGGCGACGCCGCCCGTGCGCTTCTCCGACGCGGACGTCGCGCACCGCCACTTCCCCGGGCTCACCGCCGACCACGACCTCGTCGTGGCGCACCGCCTCGCCCACGACGAGCCGTGGCCCGCCGATCGCGTGGTGACGGTGCCGCTTCTCGAGGAGCCGCTCGACATCGCCCTCCCCGCCGCGCATCCGCTGGCGCGGCGCGACGAGCTCCGCGCCATGGACCTCACCGACGAACGGTGGGTGTCGGTCCACGACGGCTTCCCGCTCGCGGGGGTGCTCGATCACCTCGCCGCACACGTGGGACGCCCCCTCGACGTCGCGCACCGCATCAACGAGTTCTCCGTCACCGCCGAGGTCGTGCGGGCGGGGGCCGCGATCGCCGTCATGCCGCGGATCACAGCGAGGCCCCTCGCCGTCGACGGCCTCGTCCTGCGGCCGCTCGCCGATCTCGCCCTGGTGCGCCACGTGGACGCGCTGGCACGACCCGACGCGCTCGCTTACTCCGCGGTGCGGCGCGTGCTCGCGGCGCTGCGGACGGTCTCGGCCCGGGCTGCGGGGGACTCGGTCATCGGCTGATCGGCGGCCTCGGGCTCGCGGCGCGACCCGGTGATCCGTCGTTCGGGGGCGGGGGTGGGGGCGGGGGTGGAGCCGGGGACCGGAGGTGAGGCCGGGGCCAGGGGCGGAGCCGGGGGTGGAGCCGGGACCGGGGGCGGAGGCGGGGCCGGGGGCGGAGGCGGAACCGAAGGCGGAGGCGGGGCTGGGGCCGGAGGCGGAGCCGGGGCCGGAGGCGGAGGCGGAACCGGGACCGAAGCCGAAAGCGGAGCCGGAACCGAAGGCGGAGCCGGAACTGGAGCCGGAGCCGGGGCCGGAGGCGGAGCCGGAACCGAAGGCGGAGCCGGAGCCGGATGCCAGGGCCGAGAGGCAGCCGCGATTGCCGCACGGGCATGGGAAACCGGAGCCCAGCGGGCCCGTGCGCGGCGGCGCCACCGTGCGTCGCTGCGGCGAGGCGGCGGGCGCACGAGACCCGAAGCTCAGCGGGTCAGGGGGCGCGGCGGCATCCGTTCATCGAGCCAAGCCAGCAGATCAGCCCGCACCTGCGCCTGCGCGCGCTCGGCGAAGATCTCATGCCGGGCGCCCGGGTACACGAGGGTCGTGACGTCGGTCAGTCCGGAGCGACGCGTGTAGGCGTCCGCCAGCTTGTGCACGCTGCGGGGGCCGCCCACGGTGTCGTCGCGTCCGACCATGAGCAGCAGAGGGACATCGCGCCCGAGATCGCGCCGGGGCCGGCCGAGGAGCTTCGCCGTCTCGATCGGACCGAACAAGCGCGCGAGCGGCGTGGAGACGGTCAGCGGATCGGCCACGAAATCGCGGCCCACCTGCTCGTCGCTCGACAGCCACTCCATCCCCGAGCCCCGGAGGTGCTTCCACGGGGCGTTGAGATCTCCGGCGTTCAAAGAGCCGGGGACCCTGAGCGCCGATCCGCTCATGACGACGGCGTCGAAGGATTCCGGATGCCGATCCAGCAGCATCTGCGCGAGGAACGAGCCCCACGAATGACCGAGCAGGACGAGGGGGAGATCGCCGCGCTCTTCCTCGATGCGTTGCGTGAGGGTCCAGACGGCGTCGCGGGCGGCACCGAGTCCGCCCGGCCCCAGGCGACCGAGCTTGGCGTGATCGCCGCCCCACTGTCGCAGACCGGTGCGGCCGTGACCCCGGTGATCGTCGGCGTAGACCGTGTAGCCCGCAGCCACGAGGGTATCGATGAGCGCGCCGTAACGCCCGGCGTGCTCGCCCACCCCGTGCAGCAGCTGCACGACCGCCCGGGGCTCGGTCGCCTCGTACACATCGAAGACGATCGAGATGCCGTAGGCGTCGACGAACTCGGGCATGGGGCGAGTTTAGGGGGCGCGGTCGGCATGGGGTGGGGTGGGGTGGGGTGGGGTGGGGTGGGTTTGGAGCGGCGGCGCCGGGGTGGGGCGGGTTCGGGGTGGGGCGGGGTCGGGGTGGGGCGGGGCGAGTTCGGGGCGGCGGCGCCGGGGTAGGGCGAGTTCGGGGCGGCGGCGGCGGAGTGGGGCGGGTTCAGCGCCGGGAGCGAGGCGAGTTCCCGGGGCGGCGGCGCGTTGGGCGGGGCGAGTGCAGGGCGGCGGTGCCAGGGCGGGGCGGGTTCCGGGCGGCGGCGCCGGGATGGGGCGAGGTCCCGGGGGCGGCGCCGGGACGGGCACGGCGTTCCGTGGCCATGCGCGCTCCGGCGAACCGAGTGAGCGGTCGCCGCACGCGGGGAGGACTCCGCGTCGACGCGTCGGATGACGGTGCCGCGCTGGTGCGACCGCCCTGGCCGGTCCCGGTTCCACTCCTTCTCCCCAACCGTCGAGTTCGTGGATCTATCCACAAAAATACCCGATCAAGGTTCGAATGTCGGAGGTGCGGTCTAGCATGCCTGCATGAGCTTCTCGACACCTCCACCCTCACCACCCGACGGGTCTGACCTGCTTGCGGTCGTGCTCGGCGAGGTGCTGGACGCGGATGCCGCCCTCGCGGCCGCCGAAGCCCGTAAGACCCGGGCGCTGGCCCGGGCGGGGCGTCTGACCCTCGACGTCATGGCGGGGCAGCGGGCGTCGTCTCGGGCGGCGGAGATGGCGCTTCGCGAGGTGGCGTCGGAGATCGCCGCCGCCGGGTGCCTGTCGGATCGGTCGGTGCAGGCGCAGATCGGGCGAGCGATGACGCTCGTCGATCATTTCCCGGCGACGGTCGACGCGTGGGAGGCGGGAGCACTCTCCCGGGCTCATGTGCAGGCGATCATGGATGCCGGCACCCCGGTGCCCGTCGACAAGCGTGCAGAGTTCGACGTGCTCGCCGTCGCCACCGCTGAAGGACTGAGTCCGGGACGGCTGCGGGCACGGTTGGCGACGTTGGCGGAGCGGTTGCAGCCGACGACGATCACGGAACGGCACCAACGCGGGCGTGAGCAACGCTGCGTCCGGGTGGTTCGGGGCGAGAACGGGATGTCGGATCTGATCGCGACGTTGCCGACGGTGTTGGCGGTGGGGATCTACGACCGGTTGACGCAGCAGTCGCGGGCGTTGATCGATGCGCGGCAGGAAGCCGACGCGCCACAGTCCGCGGTGGGGACACGAGACGAAACGGGCGCGGCGTTCGGCCTGACGCCAGCGGGCGAGGACGCTGCAGGAGCGCCTTCCCGATCTGCCGACACGGCGTCTGCATCTGCATCTGCATCTGCCTCTACCTCTGCCTCCACGTCGAGCAGTGACGAGGCATGTGCGGGCAACCCGATTCCCAGCGGGGGTGAGAGCGGCGACGTCGAACCGGATACTCGAAGCACCGACCAGGTCCGGGCCGACATCCTCGCCGACCTCCTCCTCACCGCCGCCCCCGACGCCGACCCCACCCGCACCGACGACGGCCCCGGCACCCTCGGCGCGATCCGCGCACGGGTGCAGGTCGTCGTCCCGGCGCTGTCGGTTCTCGACCCGGCGCGCGAGAACCTCGACCCCGCCGAACTCATCGGACACGGCCCCATCGACATCGACACCGCCCAACGCCTCGCCGAAGCGACGAGAGTGCCCTGGGACCGGGTCCTCACCCACCCCGTCACCGGGGCCGTGCTCTGCACCGACACGTACCAGCGGACCGCCGCGATCGACCGATACCTCCGCGCCCGCGACCGACACTGCCGGTGGCCCGGCTGCACCGCCCCCGCCGTCCGCTGCGAAATCGACCACAACCTCGACTACGCCCTCGGTGGCAAAACCCACGTGTGCAACCTCTGCCACTTCTGCCAGCGGCACCACACCCAGAAGCAGTTCACCCGCTGGCAGGTGAGGCAATTGCCCGGCGGGGTGATCGAGTTCACCTCACCCACCGGCCGGGTCTACACCGACCACCCACTCCCGTACTCACCGGCCGTGCGATTCACGACCGACGAACCACCCGCCTCGACTCTCCCCCAGGGCACGCAGTCCGCGCCCTTCTGACACGCACGGGCCTCTCGGCATGCCCTCGACCATGACCTCGACGATCCTCGAGACCATGCCCCGCGTGCCCGTGGTTCATCCGCGCGACCTTTCCGCGCGCCGGTGGTTCATCCACGCGACCTTCCCGCGCACCCGTGACTCGTCCGCGCAACGTTCCCGCACGCCCGAAACTCATCCGCTCAACGTTCCCGCACGCCCGAAACTCATCCGCGCGACCTTCCCGCACGCCCGTGATTCTGGCGCGCCACCTCACCGCGCACCCGCGCGCATCCCCGTCGAGCTGGGACAATCACACCGTCCCACCCGGGCGGCGATCCCCCGCAACGCGCCGAGGGGCGTTCGGCGTCGCCACCGCCCACCCTGCCGAGAGGAACCGCCCGCCTCTCGCCCACGCTGAATCGCACGGCGCATCAGGCCAACACCCACCAGGCGGATAGCACCGGATCCCCTCGTCACCCCACACGACCTATTCCTTTAGCAATGCTAATGAGCTACCCTCGAGGCAGGAACATGAACAACCGCGTCGACGAATCCCCCCTTCCCGACCAGGGCCATGACGACAGTGCAGCGGCATCCGAACTGCGCATGGCCACGTTCCGACTGGCCCGCCGCCTCCGGGCGCAACGGGCCATCGACACCATGAGCGACGGGCAGTTCGCCGTCCTCGCCGCTCTCACGGTGCACGGCGCGCACACGCTCGGTCAGCTGGCCGATCGCGAGCGCGTCAGTGCACCGTCGATGAACCGAACCGTGACCCTGCTCGAGAACGCGGGCTACATCTCCCGCACCCCCGACGAGACCGACCGCCGCCGGGTGACGATCGACCTCACCGATTACGGCCGCCGCATCGTGGACGAGACCGTCCGACGACGCGACGCCTTCGTCGAGGAGGCCCTCGCCGAACTCACCCCGGAAGAACGCGAGACCCTCGCCCGTGCCGCGACGATCATGAGGAAGGTAGCCGACAGATGAGCACATCGATGTTCCGGTCGCTGTCGATCTTCAACTACCGCGTCTGGTTCATCGGAGCCCTCGTCTCGAACATCGGCGCCTGGATGCAGGCGACGGCGCAGAACTGGGTCGTCCTGACTCAGCTCACCGACAACGACGCGGCCGCCATGGGCGTGACCATGGCCCTCCAGTTCGCTCCGCCTCTGCTGCTCGTGAGCGTCACCGGATGGGTCGCCGACCGGTTCGACCGCCGCAAGCTCATCATGTGCACCCAGAGCGCTCTGCTGGCACTGGCGCTGACGCTCGGCATCCTGCTCCTCACCGGAGCGATGACCCTGCCGCTGATGTTCGCGTTCGCCCTCGCGCTGGGCGTGGTGACGGCCTTCGACAACCCGGCACGGCAGGCGTTCGTCTCCGACCTCGTGGCCCAGGAGAACGCGTCGAACGCCGTGGCCCTCAACGCCGCCTCCTTCAACACCGCCCGACTCATCGGCCCCGCCGTGGCCGGCGTGATGATCGTCCTGGTCGGCACGGGATGGGTGTTCCTGGTCAATGCATTCACCTTCCTCGCGATGATCGGCGCCCTCCTGCTGATGCGCCCGCACGAGCTCGTCGCCCACCATCGCCGCGGCGGGCCCGCGCGACTGGCCGACGGCTTCCGCTACGTCGCCCGACGCCCCGACCTCGTCGTCATCTTCGTGATGGTGTTCCTCCTCGGCGCGTTCGGCATGAACTTCCCGATCTTCGCCTCGACGATGGCGCTCGAATTCGGTCGCGGCGCCGACGGGTTCGGCCTGCTCAGCTCGTTCGTCGCGATCGGTTCGCTCGCCGGCGCCCTCCTCGCGGCGAGGCGCGACCGCGCGCGGATGCGCGTCGTCATCCTCGGGTCCGGCGGATTCGCCGTGGCATCCACCCTGTCCGTTTTCGCTCCGAGCTACGCGGCGTACGCCGCGACCCTCGTGCTCACCGGGTTCTTCGTCGTCACCACCCTCACCACCGCGAACGGATACGTCCAGACGACCACCGATCCCGCCCTGCGCGGACGCGTGCTCGCGCTGTACATGGCGATCCTGCTCGGCGGCACCCCGATCGGCGCCCCGATCGTCGGCAGCGTCGCGGCCCAGTTCGGCCCGCGCATCGCGATCGCCCTCGCGGCCGTGGTCGCCGCCATCGCCTGCGGTATCGGCGTCGCCTGGACCCTGGCCTCGGGCCGCCTCCACCGTCACGAGACGAAACGCTTCCGCCTCACCCTCGACGAGACCCGCCCCATCCAGACGGTTCCCGCCGAACCCGAGGACTTCAGCGACGAGATCGCCGGCACCACCCCCATCCCCCTTCCGCCCGCCGATCGCGCCCCCCGCCCCGCACCGCTCCCGCGCCACGGCGCCTGAGCGCGCACCGACCACTCATCGGGCTGCCCACTCGCGACCCCAGCATCCCCTCGGGACACCAACGCCCTTCCTGCGCGCGCGACCGCGATCCCGGACGCCACGATGCCACCGCACCCCGCGCGAACCGCGAGCGACGTCGTCGAGCGTCCGCACACCCCCCCCACAACGCCGGCGCACGAGCCGAGAAGCCGCGAGTGCCTCCCGAGGAACCGACGCGCAAGCCCTCCCACTCGCCCATTTCACTAGATAAGCTAGCGACATGACCGACAACATGGCTGGACGCCGCTGGGCGGGCCTCGTCTTCATCAGCATCGCCGTCTCGCTGATCATCGTCGACTCGACGATCGTCAACGTCGCCGTCCCCTCGATCGTCGAGGAGCTCGGCATTTCGTCGACCGAGGTGCAGTGGGTCCAGGAGGCCTACACGCTCGTCTTCGCGTCGTTCCTCCTCGTGTTCGGCAGCCTCGCCGACCGTTTCGGCCGACGACGACTGCTGCTGCTGGGCGTCGCCGTCTTCGCGATCGCCTCGATCGGCGCCGCCCTCGCCCCGACCGGCGGACTGCTCATCCTCGCTCGCCTCGTGCAGGGCATCGGCGGGTCGATGATCCTGCCGACCACGCTGTCGCTCATCAACGCCACGTTCCGCGGGCGCGAGCGCGGCATCGCCTTCGCCGTCTGGGGATCGACGATCGGAGGCATGGCCGCGATCGGCCCCCTCCTCGGCGGCTGGCTGACCACCGCCTTCTCGTGGCGATGGGCGTTCGGCATCAACATCCCGCTGGGGCTGATCATCGTGATCGGCGTCCTGGCCACCGTCGCCGAGTCACGGAGCGACCGCGTCGAACGCATCGACGGCGTGGGTGCCCTGCTGTCGGTCCTCACGATGGCGCCCCTCGTGTTCGGCCTGATCGAGGGCCGCACGTACGGATGGTGGACCGTCGACACCGCCCCGACCGTCGGCGACTGGACCTGGCCGCTCCCGCTGTCTCCGGTCCCCCTGGCGTTCGCCCTCTCCGCCGTCGCCCTCGCCGCTTTCGTCGCGTGGGGCGTGCGACGCCAGCGTCGCGGCCGCTCCACGCTCCTGGCCTTCGGGCTCTTCCGCATCGCCTCCTTCCGCAACGGCAACATCGCCGCGGCCGTGGTGTCGCTGGGAGAGTTCGGCATCATCCTCGCCCTCCCCCTCTGGCTGCAGTTCGTCGTCGGCTTCGACGCTTTGCAGACCGGACTGCTGCTGCTCGCCCTCGCGATCGGCTCGTTCGTCGCGAGCGGCATCGCGGGCGCCCTGAGCGGGCGGGTCGCCCCCGTCTGGATCGTGCGCGGCGGTCTGCTCGCCGAGATCGTGGGCGTCGCGGGCGTCGCCTTCACCATCGGACCGGATGCCACCTGGGGCCCGCTCATCCCCTTCCTCTTCGTCTACGGCGTCGGTGTCGGCCTCGCCACCGCGCAACTGACCGGCGTCGTCCTCGCCGAGGTCCCGCCGGCGGCGAGCGGCCAGGCCTCGGGAACGCAATCGACCTCGAGGCAGCTCGGGGCGGCGCTCGGCGTCGCCGTGCTCGGCACGGTGCTGTTCTCCACGACGGCCGGGGTGCTGGCATCCACCCTCGACGACCGGGGCATCCCCGCCGCTCAGCGCGACCAGGTGGTGTCGCAGGTGGTCGACAGCGCGGGCGGAGCGATCGCCGGACTCGCGGCCTCGCCCGACACGCAGGACCTCGCCGTCGATGCCCGCGCGGCGTTCAGCGACGGTACGCGCGCGGCGGCGTTCACGGCGGCGGCCTTCCTCACGCTGGGACTCGTCTCGACGGTGAGCCTCGGCGCGCCGGCCCGACGTCGCGAGGAGCGACCGGAGGCGAAGACGCGGCGCTGAGACCGACCGGAAGGGGGCTCGGCACGATCGATTCCAGTCAGTAGAAGACGCGCGTCTCGATGTCAAGGCGGCCCGCGCGTCACACGCCCCCGATCGCCTTTCCCTACTGTGCAGGTGTCCATTTCGCACAACCGATCTCGTGGGGAGATCCATCATGCCGAAGTTCACTCGCCGTTCCTCTCGCATCGCCACCGCGATCGCCCTGCCCGCGGCCGTGGTCGCGGCGGGCGTCCTCGTGTCGACGAGCTCGTACGCCGCCTTCTCCGACACCACCTCGAACGAGCAGAACACCTGGCGCGCGGGAACCGTCCAGCTCGCCGACGACGATGCGGGACGCGCCCTGTTCACGGTTCCCAACGCCAAGCCCGGCGACGGGGGCGCGAACTGCATCGCCGTCACCTCGACCGGCTCGCTCGCCTCGCAGGTGCGCCTCTACGCCACCGACCGTTCCTCCACCGCGGGCCTCGCGGACAACCTCGTGCTGACCGTCGAACAGGGCTCCGGCGGCGGATACGGCACCTGCAACGGCTTCACCGCCGAGAAGACCGTCTACGCCGGCCGCCTCTCCGGCTTCGGCGACGCGCACTCGTCCTTCGCGAACGGCGCCACCACCTGGAGCCCGGCCGGCGGCGCTTCCGAGACGCGCACCTTCCGCATCTCGTGGAAGCTCGTCGACGACGCCCCCGACAGTGTCCAGGGCGGCACCGCGGCGACCTCGTTCGTGTGGGAAGCCCAGAACAGCTGATCCGGTGCACCCCGCTCGCCTCCTGCTGACGGCGGGAGTGGCGGCGGCTCGAGCGATCGTGACGATGGTCGTGACGCTCGGGTTCTGGGCGGCGGCCCCGCTCATCCTGGGGTGGATCCCCACCACCGTGATGACGGCGTCGATGTCGCCGGCCATCGAGGTGGGCGACGTCGTGGTGGCACGACCCGTTCCGCGCGACGCACTCGTCGCGGGACGGGTCGTGCTGGCGACCGACCCCGACTGGTCGGACCGCCTGCGCCTGCACCGCGTCACGACGCTCGACGACCGGGGCGACCTGATCACCAAGGGCGACGCCAACCCCTCCGCCGACAGCTCACCGCTGCACCCCGACGCCGTCCGAGGCGTCGGGGTGCTCCGAGTGCCGTTCGTCGGTCTGCCGATCGTGTGGGCGCGCTCGGGCGAGATCGTCCCGCTCGCCGCGTGCGTCCTCGCCTTCGCGGGATGCCTCGCCCTCGCCCTCCGCCGAGGCGACGAGGACAAGGAGACGGATGCCGACACACCACCGCCATCCCTCCTCCCGGCATCCCTCACCCGACGTGCGCTGCGCACCCGCGCGCGCGAGGACTCCGTGCGCCTCCGTCGACGAACGGTCCGCGCCGCGCTCGCCCTGACCGCGATCACGACCCTCGTCGCCGTGGCGGTCGCCACGCCCGCCTCGGCGGGCTTCCGCGCGGACGTGTCGACCCCGGGCTCCGTCACAGCCGGCCGCGTCACGGCACCCTGGGGACCGGGGTGCTCGAGCGGACTGTTCTCGAACGCGGTGATCTTCTGGAGCTACGACGGGTGGCAGCCGCGCAGCTTCGACATCCTCGCCGACGGCTACGTCATCGTCCGCGACATCGCGCCGGAAGAACGGGCCGTCCGCCTCCCGTACGGATCGTGGCCCGTCCTGGGCGCCTCCGGCGTCACCGTGCGCGTGAACGTCGGTCAGCGCTGGACGGCCGAGTCCGACGCCGTCGCCGTCTCGGGTTCCCTGTTCGGTCGCCCCTACTGCTCCTGAGCCCGATCAGAGCCGGGCGCCCGCACCGTCGTCGACGGGCACGAGCCGCCGCAACGGCGTGACGTGGCGCGGTTCGAGCTCGGCGAGCGACGAGACACCGAGCAACGTCATCGTGCGCTCGATCTCGCTGCGCAGGATCGCGATCGTGCGATCGACCCCCTGACGCCCGCCGGCCATGAGGCCATAGAGATAGGCGCGGCCGATGAGGGTGAATCTCGCGCCCAGAGCGATGGATGCCACGATGTCGGCGCCGTTCATGATGCCCGTGTCGGCGGCGGTAGCCCGCTCGACCAGACCGTACGAGATGGAGCGGTCCTTCATGACGTACAGCTGGAACCAGTTGCGGCTGACGCTGAACCGTGGAATCCTCCGTCGGTGTGGTCTGACCACATCGTACGGCGCCACCCGGCGTCTCGCTACGTCTCGCGCGTGATCGTGACCTTCACCTTGAGATTGCTCTTGCCGGGCCCGGCGTAGACCCCGCGCAGCGGGGGCACGTCGTTGTAGTCACGACCGCGACCGACGAGGACGTGCCGATCGCCGATCTCGATGTTGTTGGTCGGGTCGAAGCCCTGCCAATCGCCGGCGAACCACTCCACCCACGCGTGCGACTCCCCCGTCACCGCCTCGCCGACCTCGGCCGACGGCTTCGGGTGCAGGTATCCCGAGACGTAGCGGGCCGGGATGCCGACGTCACGCAGTGCCCCGATCGCGATGTGCGCGATGTCCTGGCACACGCCTTTGCGAGCTTCCCAGGCGTCGACCGCCGTCGAGTGCACGCCGGTGACGCCCTGCATGTAGTCGATGGCATCCCCGATCGCCTCGGCGATCGCGTGCGCCGCGGGGCCGGGCCGGTCGTGCTGCGCCGCGATCGAGCGGGCGAGCTCGGCGACCTCGGGGTGCGGGGTCGTCCGACGGGTCTGGGTGAGCTGCTCGACGGTCGTGATCGAGCGCCCCGCCTCGGCCGCGAGCTGCTCCCACGTGATGTCGGCGTGCTCGATCGGTCGCGGACGCACCTCGACGAGCGAGCGCGCCGTGATCGTGAGGGCCGCGTGCGGCGACAGCACGTCGAAGGCGGCCACCCGCGTGCCGAAGTAGTCGACGTACTGGTTGACCGAGGTCGACGGCTCGATGTCGAGCGACGAGCTCAGCACGAACTGGCTGTCGGTCGAGTGCGGCAGCATGCGCGCCTCGTTGTACGAGGCGACCACGTCGCCCGGGTAGACGAACCCGGTCTGGTGCTCGATGCGTAGACGTTTCATGAGATCTCCCCGATCCAGCTCGGCTCGGCCTGCGTGGGGAAGAAGCGCGAACGGATCGCCTCCGACGCCTCTCGTGTCACCGTCTGCACGCGCTGCATGTGCTCGGGCAGGTCGGTGAGCACGTCGCTGACGGGCCGGTACTCGAGATCGTTGCGGATCTGTCCCAGCGCCCGCAGCACGGTGTTGGAGTGACCGACACGATCGGCGCGCGGATCGATCGCGCTCATGCAGTCCTCGGCGCGCTGGATCGAGTAGATGATCGAGCGCGGGAACAAGCGGTCGAGCAGGAGGAACTCCGCCGCGTTGCGCGCACTCGGCATCCCCCGATACGTGCGGAGGTACGCCTCGTACGCGCCGCACGAGCGCAGGATCGTCGTCCACGACGGCCCCGAGACCTCGGTCAGCGATCGCGTCGCGAGCAGCCGCGCCGTCATGTCGGTGCGCTCGATGCTGCGCCCCAGCGTGAAGAACTGCCACGCCTCGTCGCGGTTCGTCGACGAGTCGACGATGCCGATCGCCAGCGCCGCGCGCTCGCGCACCCACTGGAAGAACTCATGCACCTTGTCGGTCTGCAGGCGCCGAGGCATCCGCGAGTTCGTGGTGTTGAGGATCTCCCACAGCTCGGTCGACACGATCTCACGCGCACGTCGGGCGTTCTCGCGCGCTGCGGTGAGCGAGTAGGCGATGCTCGACGGGTTCATCCGGTCGACGGCGAGGCGCGCGAGCACATCGTCGCGCCGCACCGTGTCGACGTTCTCGGGCCAGGCCGAGCCCATGACGCTCAGCAGCGAACGGCAGGCGGTGTCCTCGTCGATCCACGGATCCTCCAGCAGCAGCTGCAGGTGCACGTCGAGGATGCGGGCGGTGCCGTCGCTGCGCTCGATGTAGCGTCCGATCCAGAACAGGCTCTCTGCGATGCGGCTCAGCATGAGCCGACCTCCTTGGTCCCTGAGCTTGTCGAAGGGTCTGCGATGCGGCTCAGCATGACGCGTCCTCCCGTCCGGCGCCCGAGGACCCCGAGCCCGTCGAAGGGTCCGGGACCATCTGTGACGCCTGCTGCTGCTGCTCGGCCTGCGGACCGTGCTGCACGGCGGCATCCTGCTGCTGCTGCTCCTGCTGTTCCTTGCCCGAGGGTCCTCCGCCCGGGCGCGGATCGCGCGGCGAGGTCGAGGGAGCGGGCTGACCGTCGTAGATGATCGGGATCGCCTCGGTCACGGCGGCCTGGTCGGCGACGAGACCCGAGACGCCGTTGCCCTGCCCGTACTCGATGTGGCCGGGAGCGGCGCCGCCCACGATCCACGTGTCCTTCGATCCGCCGCCCTGGCTGGAGTTGACCACGAGCTGCCCCTCCGGCAGCGCCACCCGGGTGAGCCCGCCCGGGAGCACCCAGATGTCGTCGCCGTCGTTGACCGCGAAGGGGCGCAGGTCGGCGTGACGGGGTCGCATCCCGTCCTCGACGAGCGTCGGGATGGTCGAGAGCATCACGACCGGTTGCGCGATCCAGCCGCGCGGGTCGGCGAGCAGGCGCTTGCGCAGCGCGTCGAGTTCGGCGGGCGAGGCGTCGGGTCCGACGACCAGGCCCTTGCCGCCCGAGCCGTCGACGGGCTTCACGACCAGCTCGGGCAGGCGGTCGAGCACCTCCTCGAGCGCACCGGGATCCTCCAGCCGCCAGGTGTCGACGTTCTTCAGGATCGGTTCCTCGGCGAGGTAGTACCGGATGAGGTCCGGCACATAGGTGTAGAGCAGCTTGTCGTCGGCGACGCCGTTACCGACGGCGTTGGCGATCGTGACGTTGCCCAGACGCGCGGCGAGCATGAGGCCGGGAGCACCCAGCATCGAGTCGGCGCGGAACTGCAGCGGGTCGAGGAAGTCGTCGTCGACGCGACGGTAGATGACGTCGACGCGCTGCGGACCACGAGTCGTGCGCATGAACACCTTGCCGCCGATGCACAGCAGGTCGCGGCCCTCGACCAGCTCTACGCCCATGAGACGCGCGAGCAGCGTGTGCTCGAAGTACGCCGAGTTGTACACGCCCGGGGTGAGCACGACGATGTTCGGGTCGTCGATCCCGGGCGGGGCAGAGGCGCGCAGGGCCGCGAGCAGCTTGTTCGGGTAGTCGCCGACGGGACGCACCCGCATCGACACGAACAGCTCCGGCAGCGTCTGCGCCATGACCCGGCGGTTCGAGATGACGTACGACACGCCCGAGGGCACGCGCACGTTGTCCTCGAGCACGCGCATCTCGCCGTGCTCGTCGCGGATGAGGTCGATCCCCGAGACCTGGATGCGCACGCCGTTGGCACTGCGGATGCCGGCCGCCTGGCGGTAGAAGTACTGCGACGACGAGATGAGACCCGCGGGCAGGATGCCGTCGCGCACGCAGTGCTGATTGCCGTAGGCGTCGTCGAGGAAGGCCTCCAGGGCCTTCACCCGCTGCTTCACGCCGGCCTCGATGCGCGACCACTCGTCGTACGCGATGACGCGGGGCACGGCATCCAGCGGGAAGGGTCGCTCCTCGCCCGCGAAGTCGAAGGTGACGCCCTGCGCGAGGTAGGAGCTGGCGAGCGACTCGGTGCGCCCGCGCAGCTCCTCCTGCGTCATCTGCGCCAACGTCTGGTACAGCTCCCGGTACGCCTCGCGCGAGGGGGCGGCGTCTCCGGGCGAGGCCGGGACGCCGAACATCTCGTCGTACGCCGGGATGCCGGATGCGGTCTTGCGCGGCGCCAGCGTGGAGCCGTAACCGTCGAACAGGTCACCCATGCGACGACTCTACTCAGAGCGGTGTTGCGGACACGTTTCCCGGCGGACGCGTTGCGTTCGACTGTCGACAGTTGAATGTCGACAGGGTATCGTCGAGCACGAAAGTCCAGCGGTCCGTTCAGAGAGGAACACCCATGTCGCTGAGCCCGCGCGTGATCTGCAGCACGATCACCCTTCGCTACCTCCCCCTCGGAGCCGCCCTCCGCGAGATCGCCCAGCGCGGATTCGCCGGCATCGATCTCGGCGCCCTGCCCGGCGTCTGCGACCACGTCCCCTACGACCTCACGCCCTACGCGGTCGCCGAGGTCGCGTCGACGATCCTCGACTCGGGGCTGTCGGTCGTCTCAGTCAACGGCGACGTCGGCGACCTGAACGTGCCGATGGATGCCGCGGGCGCGGCGGCCCGCGCGCGCCACGCCGATCTCCTCCTCGAGCTCGCCACCCGGGTCGGGGCCCGCGCCCTCGTCCTCCCGAACGGGCGGCTCGACCACGCGCCGGTCCGCGATCTCGAGAGCGACCTCGACCTCGTCGCCGCCGAGCTCTCGCGCGTCGACGAGCGCGCCCGCGACCGCGGGCTCGAACTGTGGGTCGAAGCGCCGCACTGGTTCCGCCTCGCCTACGACCTCGACCGATCCGGTGCGCTCCTCGAGCGCCTCCCCGCCTCGATCGGGGTCGTGTGCGACGTGAGCCACATCACCGCCGGCGGCTCGACGCCCCGGCACTTCCTCGACCGTTTCGCCGACCGCACGCGTCACGTCCACATCCGCGATGCCGCCGTGGGGGACATCCACCGCTCGGTCGGCCGCGGCGACGTCGACTTCGACGACCTGGCCCTCTCCCTCGCCCAGCACGGGTACGACGGCGCACTCTCGCTCGAGCTCGAGACCCGTGACGTCTCCGACGACGAGCGCGCCGACGCCGCTCTCACCGCGGGGCAGTTCGTGTCCGCACGGCTCGAGGTCGCGGCATCCACCGCCGGAGGTGTGCGATGACTCGCCTGTTCAACGACCCGGCCGCCTTCCCCCTCGAGCTCATCGACGGTTTCGTGGCCGCGCACGCCGAAGAGGTCATGGCCGTGCCCGGCGGCGTGGTGCGCGCGACGGCCTATGACGAGGTCGCGGTGATCGTCGGGGGCGGCACGGGCCACTACCCCGCGTTCTGCGGGCTGGTCGGCGAGGGCGTCGCGCACGCCGCGGCGATGGGCAACATCTTCTCGTCGCCCTCGGCGCAGCAGGCCTATGCCGTCGCGCGGGCGGCCGATCGCGGACACGGGGTCATCTTCACCTTCGGCAACTATGCCGGTGACGTGCTGCACTTCGGCGAAGCCGCCGAACGGCTGCGCGCGGAGGGCGTTCCGACCGAGATCGTTCTCGTGACCGACGACATCGCCAGCGCACCGGCGGGCGAGGAGCACCGCCGCCGCGGCATCGCCGGCGACCTGACGGTGTTCAAGACGCTGGGCGCGGCGGCGGGCGCCGGCTACGACCTCGCCGAGACCGTCCGGGTCGGGCGCCACGCGAACGACCGCACGCGGAGCTTCGGCGTCGCCTTCGCCGGGTGCACCCTGCCCGGGGCGAGCGCACCGCTGTTCACCGTCCCCGAGGGATTCATGTCGCTCGGTCTCGGCATCCACGGGGAACCGGGCATCTCCGACGTCCCGATCCCCCCGGCCGCCGACCTGGCCGCACTGCTCGTGGAACGCGTCCTCGCCGAGCGGCCCACGGGCGCGGGCGACCGCGTCGCGGTGCTGCTCAACGGCCTCGGCACCGTGAAGTACGAAGAGCTCTTCGTCGTCTACGCCACGGTCGCACGACTGCTCGCGGAGGCCGGACTCGTCGTCGTCTCCCCCGACGTCGGCGAACTGTGCACCAGTCTGGACATGGCCGGGATCTCGCTCACGCTGTTCTGGCTCGACGACGAACTCGAACGCCTCTGGACCAGTCCCTCCGCGGCCCCCGCGTACCGCAAGGGCGCCGCCTCGGCGGCTGCCGCGCTGAGCCCGGAGGAGCGCGCCCGGGTGCGCGACCGTGCCGAGCGCCCCGCCCACGCCGTGACGGCACCGGGCAGCGACGCCTCCCGCGCCGCCGCCGCGCGCGTCGTCGACGCCCTCGACGTCCTCACCCGGACGGTGGTCGACGCCGCCGACGAACTCGGCCGGATCGACGCGGTCGCGGGCGACGGCGACCACGGCATCGGCATGGAGCGCGGTGCGCGCGCGGCTCTCGACGCCGCCCGCGCAACGCGGGACGCGGAAAGCGGCGCGGGCTCCGTGCTCACCCGCGCCGGCGCCGCCTGGGCCGATGTCGCGGGCGGCACCTCGGGCGCCCTGTGGGGCGCCGCGCTGCGCGCCGTCGGCGACCGTTTCGGCGACAAGACGGCCGTGACCGCCCCCGCGATCGCCTCCGCGATCCAGGCGGCTCGCGACGAGATCGCCCGTCGCGGCGGGGCCGCGCTCGGCGACAAGACCATGATGGACGTCCTCCTGCCCTACGCCGACCGCGTCGCCGCCCTCGACCCGCACGACGCCGCCGCGTGGCGGGACGCCGCCGCGGCGGCTGCGGCCGACGCCGACGCCACCCGCGACCTGGTCCCGCGACTCGGTCGGGCCCGCCCTCTGGCCGAGCGGAGCGTCGGCACCCCCGACGCCGGAGCGACGTCCCTCGCCCTCATCATCACGGCCGTCACGGCTCACGTGCTCGGCGCCCCGTCGAAGGAGATCTCCTCATGACCACCCCACCTCTTCGCATCGTCGTCGGCTGCGACGACGCCGGCTACACCTACAAGGAAGCCTTGAAGGCCGACCTCCTCGCCGACCCGCGGGTCGCGTCGGTCGTGGACGTCGGAGTGGATGCCGACGGCCACACGCCCTACCCCACGGTCGCCATCGCGGCCGCCGAGCGAGTGGCCCGCGGCGAGGCCGATCGCGCCCTGCTCGTGTGCGGGACGGGCCTGGGCGTCGCCATCTCGGCGAACAAGGTCCCCGGCATCCGCGCGGTGACGGCGCACGACTCGTTCTCGGTCGAGCGATCGGTGCTGTCCAACGACGCCCAGGTGCTGTGTCTCGGGCAGCGGGTCATCGGCCTCGAGCTCGCGCGTCGCCTCGTGCGGGAATGGCTCGACCACCGGTTCGACTCCACGTCGGCCTCGGCCGAGAAGGTTGCCGTCCTGAGCGCGTACGAGGCCTCCGGCACCTGCTGAGCGACGGATGACGATGCCCCCGGCGCTCGAGAGCGGCCGGGGGCATCGTCGTGTGCGAGGTCAGGAGGTGAGGACCTCGGCCGCGTGCTGCATGTGCTGCTCGACGGTGGCAGCCGCCTGCGCGGGGTCGCCCGCGGCGATCGCATCGACGATGTCGACGTGACGTGCGACGTCCATGTTCTGCACGGCACGTTCGATGCCGGAGTTCGTCACCGACATCTGGATCGAGCTCTCCAGCGCGGTCCAGGCCTGAAGGAGCGTCTCGTTCCCGGTGAGGCGGCACATCTCCCGGTGGAAGTCCATGTCGGCCGTGAGACGCGCCTCGACGGCTCCGCTCCCCGCCGCGTCGAGGCGGGCGACCGCGGCCCGCAACGTCTCCACGATCGCCGTGCGGTCGTCGCGCATCGTCAGCTCGCGCGCGGCCATCGCCTCCAGCGCTCCGCGGACGGCGAAGAGGTCGCGCACCTGACGGTCGGTCATGTGGCGCACCAGCAGTCGCCCCCGCGGCCCCGCCGTGAGAAGTCCTTCGATCTGCAGGGATCGCATCGCCTCGCGGAGCGTGCCGCGGCTGATCTGCAGGCGCGTGGCCATCTCGACCTCGGAGACGTGCGAGCCCGGAGACAGTTCCCCGCTGACGATGGCGCCGCGCAGAGCGTCGACGGCCTGCTCGCGGAGCGTGAGACGCTGCAGGCCGAGGATCGACGATTCACTCATCGGACGACGCCCCTTCCGTTCGTTTCCCTCATCCTAGATTCGCCCCGCCCCGGCGCGGGGACGAACGCGAGCGCGGCACCCGCGGCGACGCGCGCCCGAGGCCCCCCGCGGACACGCGGGCGGGCGCGGGCACGACGCCGTTGCGTCGTTCCCGCGCCCACCGCTCCTCGAGGCTCAGGCCGCGGCGTGAGCGCGCTCGGCCTCGACCACGGCCTCACGCTGCTGGCGGGTCCAGGTCTCCCGGGTCGCGAGCGCCGACACCAGGCCGATCGCCGCGTACAGGGAGAACAGCGCCGCGGGACCGCCCCACCCGAACGACGCGAACAGCAGCGTCGTGATGAACGGGGTGAAGCCCGAGACCATCGCCGAGATCTGATAGGCCAGCGAGGCTCCGGACGTGCGGGTGTTGGCGGTGAACAGTTCCGGGAACCAGGCGCCCTGGCATCCGGCGAGCGCGTTCTGGAAGACCGCGTACGACAGCACGATCACGACCACGATCAGCGGGTACACGGCCGTGTTCACGCCGAGGAACATCAGGAAGCCCCACAGGATGCCGAGCGCGCAGACGACGATGTAGGGCGGGCGGCGACCGATGCGGTCGGTGAGCTTGGCCCAGCCCCAGGTCGCGAAGATGCCGACGCCGGCCGCGATGCACAGGGCGGTGAGGGTCTGCCAGCTCTCGGTGATCTTGTTGGTGTTGAGGTACGAGATCAGGTAGGTGACCGACACGGCGTATCCGGCCGTCTCCGCGACGCGCAGGCCGATGCCGCGGAGGATGTTGCGCCAGTCCGACTTGATGACCTCCGTCAGGGGCGACTTGAGGATCTTGCCCTCGTTCTTGACGTCTTCGAAGACGGGCGATTCGGGCACCTTGGAGCGGATGACGAGACCCACGATGACGAGCAGGATGCTGGCGAGGAACGGCACGCGCCAGGCCCAGTCGCCGGGGAGGTGCACGCTGATGAGGAAGACGAGGTTGGCCATGAGCAGACCGACCGGGAAGCCGGCCTGGACGATGCCGGTGAAGGACCCCTTCGAGCGCCACGGGGCGTGCTCGTAGGTCATGAGGATCGCCCCGCCCCACTCAGCGCCGAACGCGAGGCCCTGGATGATGCGCACGGTCACCAGGAGGATCGGCGCGACGATGCCGGCCACCGCGTAGGTGGGCAGCAGGCCGATGGCGAAGGTCGCGAGGCCCATCACGATGAGCGAGGTCACCAGGACCGGCTTTCGGCCGACCCGGTCGCCGAGGTGCCCGCCGATGATGCCGCCCAGGGGGCGCGCGGCGAACCCGACCCCGAGGGTCGCGAACGACAGGAGGACTCCCGTCAGCGCGTCGCCGCCCGGGAAGAACGCGGTGCCGAAGTACAGCGCCGCGGCGGTTCCGAATCCGATGAAGTCGTAGGTCTCGATGACCGCCCCGACTCCGGAGCCCACGGCCACGCGCCGCACGTCCTTCGTCCCGCGGACCGGCCCTCGCATCTTGATGGCTTCTGTGCTCATCACTGTGCCCTTTCTCACGTCATTGTGCACGAGCGGTACCGGACCGCCGTCGGATCGATTGTGCAACTCCGAAGTCGTACTGTCAACAGTTCGACGCTTGAACTGCTGACAACTTCGATCTAGCATGGCGACGGTCGCGACGACGCGACAGAAGGAAGGGTGATCCCCATGACCACGACCCGCACCGCCGTCCTCACCGGCGCCGCCGCCGAGCGCGGCATCGGCCGCGCCACGGCCCACGAGTACGCCAAGGCGGGCTGGGCCGTCGCCGTCCTCGACCTCGACGGCCCCCTGGCCGAGAAGGTCGCCGCGGAGATCGCCGCCGAGCACGGCGTCGCCGCGTACGGCGGGACCATCGACGTCGCCGACGAAGCCTCCGTGCAGGCCGCTCACGCCGCCGTCCAGGCCGAGGTCGACGCCGGCCGCCTGCCCGCCGTCGGCGCGCTGGCCAACATCGCCGGGATCACGTCCCCCGTCTCGTTCCTCGAGACGACGCTCGACCTGTGGAATAAGGTCATGGCCGTGAACGCCACCGGTACCTACCTGGTGACCAAGGCGTTCCTGCCCGGCATGATCGCTCAGGGCTTCGGCCGGATCGTGAACATGTCGTCGGTCTCCGCGCAGCGCGGAGGCGGCGTGTTCGGCAAGGTCCCCTACTCCGCAGCGAAGGCCGCCATCCTCGGCTTCACGAAGGCGCTCGCCCGCGAGCTCGGCGACTCCGGCGTGACCGTCAACGCCGTCACGCCCGGGGCCGTCGACACGAACATCCGTGTCGGGAGCACCGACGAGCTCGAGGCGAGCATCGTGGCCGGCATCCCCCTCGGACGCACCGCGACCCCCGAAGAGGTCGGCGCCGTCTTCGTCTTCCTCTCCAGCGATCAGGCCGCCTACCTGCAGGGCACCACGATCGACATCAACGGCGGCAGCCACCTCCACTGACCGCCGATCGTCTCGACGAGGAGTCATCGATGACCACTCAGACACGTCCGACCACCGCGACCGACCGCGCCGCTCGCGTGCGTGCGGGCGCGCAACGGATCCGCCTCAACGCCCTCCACATGGGCGAGGTCCAGGGGCAGGGCTACATCGGCCAAGCGCTCGGCGCCGCCGACGTGCTTGCCGCGGTATACCTCGATCAGCTGCGCCACCGCCCGGCCGACCCGCACTGGGACGAGCGCGACCGCTTCCTGCTGTCGACCGGCCACTACGCGATCGCGCTGTACGCGGCCCTGGCCGAGGCCGGGGTCATCCCGCGCGAAGAGCTCGACACCTACGGCTCCGACGACTCGCGCCTGCCGATGTCGGGAATGGCCAGCTACACGCCGGGCATGGAGATCTCGGGCGGATCCCTCGGGCACGGCCTCACCGTCGCGGTCGGCATGGCCCTGGGCCTGCGGCACCGCGGCAGCGACGCGCGGGTGTTCAACTTCCTCTCCGACGGCGAACTCAACGAGGGATCCACGTGGGAAGCGGCCATGAGTGCGGCATCCCACCGCCTCGGCAATCTCACCGCCCTTGTCGACATGAACGCCCTGCAGGCCGACGGCCCCACCGCGGGCGTCCTCGCGATCGAACCGGCCGAGGAGAAGTGGGCCGCGTTCGGATGGAACACCCAGCGCGTCGACGGCAACGACCCGGATGCCGTGCTCGCGGCGTTCGACGCCATCTCCGACCGCGATCCGGTGGGCGCGCCGCAGGTGATCCTGTTCGACGTCACCGTCGGCAAGGGCGTGCCCCTGCTCGAGCAGCGCGAGAAGAACCACTTCATGAGAATCGACGAACACGAATGGGCGATCTGCCGCGATCAGCTGATCGCGGGCTTCGAGGAGGCCGGCCGATGAGCACCACCACTCCCAAGCTGAAGACCTCGGCGATGATCGCCTCGTTCGCCGACCCCGGCCAGAAGACCGCGCCGGCGCCGTTCGGACACGCGCTGGCCGCCCTGGCCGAACGTGACGAACGTGTCGTGGGCCTGAGCGCAGACCTCGCCAAGTACACCGACATGCACATCTTCCGCGACCGGCACCCGGAGCGGTTCTTCCAGATGGGCATGGCCGAGCAGCTCCTGTTCGGCGCGGCCGCGGGCATGGCCGAGGTCGGCCTGGTGCCCTTCGCGTCGACCTACTCGGTGTTCGCCGCGCGCCGCGCGTACGACTTCATCTGCCTCGACATCGCCGAGCCGAACCTCAACGTCAACGTCGTGGGCGGCCTCCCCGGTCTCACGACCGGCTACGGCCCGAGCCACCAGGCGACCGAGGACGTGGCGATCTTCCGCGGGATGCCGAACCTCACCATCGTGGACCCGTGCGACTCGGTCGACATCGCCGCGGCCGTACCCCAGCTCGCCGCACACGACGGACCCACCTACCTGCGCCTCCTGCGGGGCAACGTGCCGACCGTGCTCGACGAGTACGGTTACACGTTCGAGCTCGGTAAGGCGAAGGTGGTGCGGCCGGGAGCCGACGTAGTCTTCGTCTCGAGCGGGCTCATGACCATGCGCGCCCTCCAGGCCGCCGAGCGGCTCGCGGCGGACCGCATCGACGTGGCCGTGGTGCACGCGCCGACGCTCAAGCCGTTCGACGAGGAGACGGTGGTGCGCGAGCTGGACACCCCGCGCCTCGCGGTGGCGCTGGAGAACCACACCGTCGTGGGCGGCCTGTTCGAGACCGTCGCCGGCGCGCTGGTCCGACGCGGGATCGGTCGCCGGGTGGTCCCCGTGGGGCTGCCCGACGAGTTCCTGGATGCCGGGGCGCTGCCGACCCTGCACGAGCGGTACGGCCTGTCGACCGACGCGATCGTCGCGAAGGTGAGGGCCGAGCTCGACTGAGCCGGCGCCGGCGCGTCTCGGCGCGCCCCTGGCACCTCACACGAGGGAAGTCAGGGGCGCAGCACGACCTTGATGCAGCCGTCCTCCTTCTTCTCGAACGTCTCGTAGAGAGCGGGCGCGTCCTCCAGCGGGGCGTGATGCGTGACCAGGTCCATCACGCCGAGCGGGTCGGCGGGATCCTCCACCAGCGGCAGGAGGTCGTCGATCCAGCGCTTGACGTTGCACTGGCCCATGCGCAGGTTCAGCTGCTGGTCGAACATCGTCTTCATCGGCAGGATGTCCGCCTCACCGGCGTAGACGCCGCTGAGCGACACGGTTCCCCCGCGGCGGACGACGTCGATCGAAGCGTGCACCGCGGCGAGGCGATCGAGGCCCGCGGTGTCCATCAGCTTCTGGGCGATGGCATCCGGGAGGAGGCCGATCGCTTTCTGCGCGAACTTTATGCCGCCGTTGCCGTGCGCCTCCATACCGACCGCGTCGACGACCCCGTCGGCTCCGCGGCCGTCGGTGAGGTCGCGCAGCTCGTCGACCACGGTGTCGGTGAGGTCGAAGGTCTCGACGCCGTGCCGCTCCGCCATCGCGCGGCGCTCGGTCACGGGCTCGACGGCGAGGACTCGGTAGCCCAGGTGGATGCCGATGCGCGAGACGAACTGTCCGACGGGCCCCAGGCCCATGACCGCGAGCGTGCCACCGTCCGGAACGTGCGCGTACTGCACGCCCTGCCACGCCGTCGGCACGATGTCGCTGAGGAACAGGTAGCGGTCGTCGGGCAGGTCGTGCCCGACCTTGATGTGGTTGTAGTCCGCGAGCGGGACGCGCAGGTATTCGGCCTGACCGCCGGGCACCTGACCGTAGAGCTTGGTGTAGCCGAAGAGGGCGGCGCCGCTGCCGTACTCGCGCACCTGCGTGGTCTCGCACTGCGACTGCAGCCCGCGAAGGCACATGAAGCAGT
Source organism: uncultured Microbacterium sp. (assembly GCA_913774845.1). GTDB lineage: Bacteria > Actinomycetota > Actinomycetes > Actinomycetales > Microbacteriaceae > Microbacterium. The sequence continues at coordinate 75,151 of CAJYJO010000030.1, forward strand.
GCCCGCAGGAGATGTTGAACGGGACGACGACGCGGTCGCCCACGGCGAGGTTCGTCACGCCCGAGCCGACCTCGACGACCACGCCCATGGGCTCGTGGCCGAGGACGTCACCCGGGTCGATGAACGGCCCGAAGAGCTCGTAGAGGTGCAGGTCGGAGCCGCAGATCGCGGTGGACGTGATCTTCACGATCGCGTCGGTCTGTTCGAGGATCTCCGGGTCGGGGACCTCCTCGACGCTCACGTCGCGCTTGCCCTGCCAGGTCAGTGCCTTCATGCTGGTGCCTCTCATCGGGGGAACGGGCGGCCAGTGTCATCCGCTCGCCCCGATTCCCTCGACCCCCTTGACGAACCCGGCCTCGACCGTCGGGGTCACGGATGCCGGGGCCAGGCGCCGCGGACGCACGGCGGTATCGCCCCCGCACCCCACGCGTGAGTCGCCGAGATCCGTCGCCTCGCAGCGGGCCCAGGCGACATCGTTCGGCGACTCGCGCGGGTCACCGCCCGTGGGCGGGGATGGACGGACCCAGCACGGCCAGCAGACGCAGCTTGTCGGCGCTCTCGCTGCCGGGGACCGCGGTGTAGACGAGCAGCGAATGCGACGTCTCCGGGTCGACGAGCGACTGGCAGTGCAGCTCGAGCGCGCCGACCGTGGGATGGACGAACCTCTTGGTCGCGCTCGGCCGCAGCCCCACCTCGTGCGCGGCCCATAAGGTCCGGAACTCCGCGCTGCGCTCGAGCAGCTCGTCGGCGAGGGAGGCCGCCCGGGAGCCGGGGCCGCGGCGGCCCGCGAGCTCGCGCAGCCCGGCGGCGAAGAGCCGACCGAGGAACTCGTGCTCCTCTGGCGCGTAGAGTGCCCGCGACGCGGGATCGCTGAACCACCGGTAGCCCAGGCTCCGCTCAGGCCCCGACCGGAGCGACGCGTCACCGACCAGGGTGGCGCCCAGGGGCGACTGCCGCAGCGTCTCGCCGAGTTCGGTGACGATCTCCGCGGGGGTGTCGTCGAGGCGATCGAGGATGCGGAGGAGTCCCGGGCTGACGTGCTCGCCCGCGGCGGACCGCTCGTCGGGCGCGTGTCCGGCGAGCCGGAACAGGTGGTCGCGCTCGGCGCGCGTGAGGTGAAATCCTTGCGCGATCGCGGCGAGCATCTGGGGCGAGGGCTGCGGCCCGCGTTCCCGCTCCAACCGCGCGTAGTAGTCGGTCGACATGTGCGCGAGGGCCGCGGCCTCCTCGCGCCGGAGCCCGGGCGTCCGGCGCCTGATGCCGCGCGGCATCCCGACGTCCTCGGGTTGGAGCGCCTCGCGCCGAGTGCGGAGGAAATCCGCGAGGGCCGTTCGGTCGATCATGGTCCCTGTCTACCCGCCGGTCGGGCGCGGATCCAGGACGCGGCGATCCCCCTCTCGCGGTTCGCCGCGAGACGCGACCCGCAGCGGAGCCGGAGACGCGGCCCGCCCAGCCGGGGATCGACGGGTCCTGGTTGGGATCCCTTTCCCGGCGCACGCTGGGACCGACCCCGACCGAGGAGACACCATGACCGACATCGACATCCCCATCCCCTCCCTCGCCGGCCACCGGGCCGTGCTGACCGGCGGCAGCGACGGCATGGGACTCGTGATCGCCGAGCGCCTGGCCGCCGCGGGCGCCGAGGTCGTCCTCCCCGTCCGCAACCGCGGGAAGGGCGACCGCGCCGTACGAACGATCCGCGAGCGCGTCCCCGACGCCCGCGTCGAGCTCCACGATCTCGACCTGTCGTCGCTCGCGAGCGTCGCGGCGTTCGCCGACGCGCTCCGCGCCGACGGGCGGCCGGTGCACCTGCTCGTCAACAACGCCGGGGTCATGACACCGCCCGAGCGGCAGACCACCGCCGACGGGTTCGAGGTGCAGTTCGGCACGAACCACCTCGGTCACGTGGCGCTCGTCGGCGGCATCCTTCCGCTGCTCGTCGCGGGGCGAGCGCGGGTCGTGACGCAGCTGAGCATCGCCGCACGCAGCGGACGCATCGACTGGGAGGACCTCCGAGCCGAACGCTCGTACGACGGTCAGCGCACGTATTCGGCATCGAAGATCGCCCTCGGCCTCTTCGCGCGCGAACTCGACCGGCGCAGCCGCGAGGGCGACTGGGGTCTGACGAGCGTCGTGTCGCACCCGGGTGTCGCGCCCTCGAACCTCCTGGCCGCCCGTCCCGAGATCGGCCGCACCACCGACGTCCCGGCCGTGCGCGCCATCCGCTGGATGTCGCGCCACGGCATCCTGCTCGGCACCGTCCGCTCGGCCGCGCAGCCGGCTCTGCTGGCCGCGACGACCACCGCCCCGCGCAGCGACGTGCTGTATGGCCCGCGCGGCCCGCTGCACCTCGGCGGCGCCCCGACGACCCACGCGCTGTACCGCCCGCTCCGCGACCTCGACGAGGCCCGTCGCGTCTGGGACGAGTCGCAGCGCCTCGCGGGGGTCGCGCTCCGAGGGTGACTCCCGCGTTCCGGTTGGCTGTGAGTTCGGGATGCCACGGCGCCCGCTCCCCGTGCGCTGCCTATGCTCCGAACGTGGCCCCTGCATCCCGCTCCCTCGATCTGCTCGCGGCCGGCGCCGGTGTCGGGGCCGCCGTCCTCGGCGCGGGACTCGGCGAACTGACCGCGGCCGCCGTCGCGCCGTCGGCGAGCCCCTTCGCCGTCATCGGCGGCGGGATGATCGACATCGCACCCCCGTGGGGGAAAGACCTTGCGATCAGCTGGTTCGGCACGAACGACAAGGCGGCCCTGCTGGTCGGCATCGCGATCCTCCTCCTGGCGATCGCCGCCGCCGCAGGGGTCCTCGAGCGCCGCCGCCCGCCCTGGGGCCGCGTGATCCTGGGCGGACTCGGGGTCGTCGGGGTGATCGTGTCGATGACGCGGGCCGACGCCGACGTGCTGTCGCCGGCTCCGTCGTTCGTCGCGGCAGCCGTCGCCGTGGTCGTCGGGGCGCTGCTGATCGCGCGCCTCCGCCGCCCGGATGCCGTCCCCGAGAACACCACGGGCCCGTCCCGTCGCACCGTGCTCGTGTCCTCCGGTCTCGCGGTCGTCGTCGGGGCTCTCGCCGCGGTCGGTTCCGCGGCCGTCCGCGGCGGCACGCAGGCGGCGTCGGCGGTCCGCGCCGTCCTGCGCCTGCCCACCCCGGCGACCACGACGCCCGTCCCGGCCACCGCGGAGCTCGGCATCGACGGCCTGAGCCCCGTCATCACGCCCTCGGCGGACTTCTACCGCATCGACACCGCACTCGTGGTGCCGCAGGTCGATCCGTCGACGTGGAGCCTTCGCATCCACGGCCTCGTCGAAGAAGACGTCGTGCTGACCTGGGACGACCTCGTCGCCCTGCCCCAGCGCGAGACCGTCGCGACCCTCGTGTGCGTGTCGAACGAGGTCGGCGGCGACCTGATCGGCACGGCGCGCTGGCTGGGCGTCCCGATCCGCGATCTGCTCGCGCGGGCGAAGCCGACGGCGGATGCCGACATGGTGCTGTCGCACTCGATCGACGGCTTCACCGCCTCGACGCCTCTCGAGGCGCTGACCGACGAGCGCGACGCGCTGCTCGCGATCGGAATGAACGGCGAGGCGCTCCCGGTCGAACACGGTTTCCCGGTCCGGATGGTCGTCCCAGGCCTGTACGGCTACGTCTCCGCGACGAAGTGGGTGACCGAGCTCGAGGTGACACGGTACGCCGTCGCCGAGGGGTACTGGACCTCGCGCGGATGGTCGGCCCGCGGCCCGGTGAAACTGGCATCCCGGATCGACGTGCCGCGCGCCGGCGCGCGCGTCACCGCCGGATCGACGGTCATCGCCGGAGTCGCGTGGCACAACCACGTCGGCGTCTCGGGCGTCGACGTTCAGATCGACGACGGACCGTGGACCCCCGCGAAGCTGGCGACGGCGATCTCGGCCGACACGTGGGTGCAGTGGAGTGTGCCGTGGGATGCCACGTCGGGCACGCACACGATCCGCTGCCGCGCGACGTCCGCCACCGGCGAGACCCAGACGCCGCAGCGTGCCGCCCCCGCCCCCGACGGCGCGACCGGCTGGGACGAGCTGACGCTCACCGTCGCGTGAGACGCGAAGAGCCCCCGCACGCGGCGGAGGCTCTCGCGTGGCTCACTCTCAGGGCAGGACGTGCCGCAGCTGCTCGAGGGCCCAGTCGATCTCGGTCGCGCGGATCGTCAGGGGCGGCGCGATGCGGATCGTCTGCCCGTGGGTGTCCTTCACCAGCACGCCGCGCGCGAGGAGCTTCTCGGCGATCTCGCGACCGCGGCCCGCGGCCGGGTCGATATCGACGCCCGCCCAGAGCCCGGCGACGCGGACCGCGGTCACGCCGTGGCCGACGAGCGCCTCGAGCCCCTGGGCGAGGTGCTCGCCGAGCGCCTTGGCGCGTTCCTGGAACTCCCCGGATGCCAGCATCTCGACGACGCGCAGACCCACGGCCGCGGCCAGCGGGTTGCCGCCGAACGTCGAGCCGTGCTCGCCCGCCCGGATGACGCCGAGCACGTCCTCGTCCGCCACGACGGCCGAAAGGGGCAGGATGCCGCCGCCCAGCGCCTTCCCGAGGAGGTACACGTCGGGCACGACGCCCTCGCGGTCGCAGGCGAAGGTCTCTCCCACGCGGCCGAGACCGGACTGGATCTCGTCGGCGATGAACAGCACGTCGTTCTCGGTGCAGATCTCGCGGACCCGCTGCAGGAACCCCTCGGGCGGGAGCACGACGCCGGCCTCGCCCTGGATGGGCTCGAGCAGCACGGCGGCGGTGTTCTCGTCGATCGCGGCCGCGATGGCATCCGCGTCTCCGTAGGGCACGTGCACGAAGCCGGGCGCGTAGGGACCGAAGTCGTCGTGCGCGGTGGGGTCGTCGCTGAAACCGACGATCGTGGTGGTGCGGCCGTGGAAGTTGCCGTTCGCGACGATGATGGTCGCGGCATCCGGGGCGATGCCCTTGGTGCGGTACCCCCAGGCGCGGGCGACCTTGATGCCGGTCTCGACGGCCTCGGCTCCCGTGTTCATCGGCAGCACCAGGTCTTTGCCACACAGCTGGGCGAGCGCCGTGGCGAAGGGGCCAAGACGGTCGTTGTGGTACGCGCGGCTGGTGAGCGTCAGGCGGTCGAGCTGCTCGCGCGCGGCGGACAGGATGGCGGGGTGACCGTGCCCGAAGTTGAGCGCCGAGTACGCCGACAGCAGGTCGAGGTAGCGCTTGCCCTCGACGTCGGTGACCCAGACGCCCTCGGCGCGCGAGACGACGACGGGCAGCGGGTGGTAGTTGTGGGCGAGGTGCGCACCCTCTTCGGCGATGAGACGCTCGCCGAGCGCGTCGACGGTGGTGCTCATCGGGATCCGCCTCGCAGCTCGAGCGTGCAGCACTTGATGCCGCCGCCGCCGAGCAGCAGCTCGGACAGGTCGACCATGACGGGGGTGTAGCCGCGCTCGCGCAGCTGCGCCTCGAAGCCCACGGCACGCGGGGAGATGATGACGTTCTTGCCGTCGCTGGCCGAGTTCAGGCCGAACACCGCACCGTCGCCGTCGGACACGCGGATGGCATCCGGGTACCGCTCGCGCAGGATCGCCTGGCTGCGCTCGTCGAACGCGGTGGGAAGGTAGGCGATGTTGGCCTTCTCGACGCCACCGGGGCCCTCCACGGGGTCGAGCACGGCGATCGCGGTGTCGAGGTGGTAGAACCGCGGGTCGGTGAGGGTCAGGGAGACGACCTCGCGCGAGAACACCTCGCCCACCTCCCGGTGGCTGTCACCGGTCGAGCGGAAGCCCGTGCCGGCGAGGATCGTGTTCCCCACGAGCAGGAAGTCGCCCTCGCCCTCGTTGACCTCGACCGGCTCGGCGACCTCGAAGCCGTTGGCGGCGAACCAATCGATGAAGGCCGGCGCCTCGGCGGCGCGCTCGCGGAAGCGGAACTTCGGGCCGTAGGCGACCCCGTCGATCACGAAACCGCCGTTGGCCGTGTAGACCATGTCGGGCAGACCCTCGAGCGGCTCGATGAGCTCGATCTCGTGGCCGAGCGACACGTAGGTGTCGTACAGCGACTGCCACTGGCGCAGGGCCAGGCCGGTGTCGGTGGGGCGCGAGGGCTCCATCCACGGGTTGATGCTGTAGCTCACGGTGAAGTGCTCGGGCCGGCACATGAGGTACCGACGGTGCTGCTGCACGCGCTCGCCGGGCGTGGCCTCGGCGGTGGTGGCGATGGGGGTAGCGGACATCTCTGCTCCTCGGAGGAAAGGTGCGGCGGACGCTGTCCTGGGGCTCGGTGGCCCTTCGAACCCGACGGCGCCGTGGCGCCGTGCGGGGAAAGGTCGGTCCGAGCACGCCGGTGTCATTGTCGCACGCGCGTGCGCGCGAGGGCGAGCGCCACGTCCGCCCCCGTCCCGCGACCCCTCAGCCCACGCGCCGCAGCGCGAGCGCCGCCCACGCGACGGGCGGGAGGGACACGCGCAGGATGCCGTCCTCGAGCCGCGTCTCGACGGCCCGGGGCCGCACGCGCTCGGGCTCGTCCCGCGTGTTCCGGGCGGAGAGGTCGTCGTCGTGCAGCAGATGCGTCTCGACCACCTCCCTCTCGCCGAGCCCGCGGAGATCGATCTCGAGGTCGATCGGCTCCTCGAGACCGCGATGCGCGAGGAACAGCGCGGCCTCGCCCGCGTCGGCGTCCGTCGTGGCGACCGCGGTCACCGCGGGCACCGCGCCGTAGGTCGCCGTGTCGATCGTGGGCGTCTCGACGGGCACCCGCACGGCGGTGCCCCGCGCGAGGCGCGAGGTGAGCGCGAACGGGAAGAACGTCGTCTGGCGCCACGCCGGCCCGCCGGGCTCGGTCATGATCGGGGCGATGACGTTCACCAGCTGAGCGAGCGAGGCCGAGGCCACCCGATCGGCGTGCGCGAGCAGCGAGATGAGCAGGCTGCCGAAGACGACGGCATCCTGGACCGAATACACGTCTTCGAGCAGGCGCGGCGCGATCGGCCAGTCGTCGATCGCGGTGGGCTTCACCGCGTCGTCGGCCGAGCGGTGGCCGAGCTGCCAGGGCCCGTCCATCTCGTTGCCGAGGCACCACACGCGCACGTCGAGGGGCTCGATGCGGCCGTTGTCGATGCGCTGCTGCGAGAGGGTCGACCCGTCCGGGACGTTGGCGTACTCGAGGAGGTCGATCGCCTCGAGCGTGCCGCGGGTGCCGAGGTTGACCGCGAGCATGAGGTCGCTGCCCACCGCCTCGAGCCAGTCGGCGAACTCGTGCAGGCCGACCTCGTTCGTCTCGGTCGAGTGCCATGCGAGGTCGAGGCGGCGAGGCCGCTGCCCGCGGGGGCCGACGCTGTCCTCCCACCGGAAGCCCGAGACGAAGTTGCCGCCCGGGTAGCGGATGGTGGAGACGCCGAGCTCGCGCACCAGCGCGACGACGTCACGGCGGAACCCCCGCTCGTCGGCCTGAGGGTGGCCGGGCTCGTACAGCCCGTCGTACATGTGGCGTCCGAGGTGTTCGACGAAGCCGCCGAACAGGCGTCGGCGTACCGGACCGATCGCGGAACGGGGGTCGACGGTGAGTCGGGCAGCGGTCATCGGTGCTCCTCGCGGGTCCGACGACGGTACCCCGGCGCGAGCGCGGCGCTGAATGTTTTCGAAACCGGCGGCGCGGTCCCGGCGGGCGCGCGGGGCGCACCGCGACGGAGAGCGACGGATAGCGTGGAGCCATGGCACGCATGCGCATCGAACCGGACGACGCCCCCACGGCGCGATTGTCGGACGGCTCGATCGCCCGCGTGGCCCCGTCGGGCTTCGTCTCGGGATCGGAGCTCGTCGTCGACGGGACGCCCCAGTCGCACGTCGACCTCGACGACCCCACCCACCTGCACTTCGAGTACGTGGCCCGGATGGGCGCCGTGATCGATCGACTCCGGATGCCGGGACAGCCGCTGACCGCGGTCCACCTCGGCGCGGGCGCGCTCACCCTCCCCCGCTACGTCGAGGCCACCCGCCCCGGCTCGCGCCAGCAGGTCATCGAGCTGGAGCCGGCCCTCTGGGACCTCGTGCGCGAGAACCTGCCCCTGCCCCGCGGGGCTGCCGTGCGGGTGCGGATCGGCGACGCGCGCGCCGGCCTCTCGCGACTGCCCGCGGCTCTCACCGGTGCCGTCGATCTGCTCGTCAGCGACGTGTACTCCGGGGCGCAGACGCCCGCCCACCTGACGACGGTGGAGTTCTACCGCGCGGCCGCCGGGCTGCTCGCGCCCGACGGCGTGCTGCTGGTCAACGTCTCGGACGGACCGGGCCTCGCCTTCGCGCGCCGCCAGGTGGCGACGGTCCGCGAGGTCCTGCCCGAGGTCATCGTCCTGGCCGAGGTGCAGGTGCTCAAAGGGCGCCGCTTCGGCAATCTCGTCGTGGCCGCCTCGGCCGCGCCGCTGCCCGTGGAGTGGCTCCCTCGCCTCATGGCCGCCGGGCCCCATCCGGCGAAGGTCGCGCAGGGCGCCGAGATCGAGGAGTTCATGCGCGGCGCCCGGCCCGCTACCGACGCGGATGCCACGGCCTCGCCGAAGCCGTCGGCATCCCTGTTCGAGAGATGACGGCGTCGGCTTCGGGCACCGACCGCGTGGCGCGGGCCCTCCCGACCCCGGGGCGGCGCAGACTGGGAGTCCTGCCTGGACGAGAGGAGCGACGGTGAGCTACATCCACGGGTACGACCCCGACACCCTGCGGGAGATCACCGACTCCCAGGAGTGCATGGAGCGTCTCGAGGAGATCGGTTCGCAGCGGAGCCTGCACGCCCTTCTCGAGCGGGTGTGGCTGCTGAAGGTGCTCGATCGTTTCGACGAGGCGCTCGCCATCTCGGAGCAGTCGGTGCGCGTGGCCCGCATGGCCGGCACCCGTCGCGACCTGCTGCGCGCGCGCATCCTCCACGCCACGATCATGCAGTGCCGCGGGGCGTACGCCGCCGCCGAGCAGGAGCTGACCATGTGCGCGGAAGAGGCGGAAGGACAGGGGTGGGCGGGCATCGCCGCCTTCGCCCTGCAGCACCGCGGCAAGGTGCACTTCGACGAGGGCGACTACGAGGCCGCGCGCCGCGACTTCAAGCAGGCGCTGTTCCTGCGGCAGAACGCCGGCGCCACCGACGCGCAGCTGGAGTCGACGCTCCTCGCCATCGACGCCGCCGACCGTCGTCGGGCCCGCGAGGTCGTCGCGAGCTGAGTGTCGGAGCCCCCGCCTAGTCTTCCGGTCATGTCCGATCTGCAGCGCGTACGCACGTGGGCCGAGGCGTTGATCGCCCTGCACCTCGACGCGTCCTGGACCTTCGGGTTCGACAACGCCAAGCGGCGTGCCGGACTCTGCGACTACGGCCGCAAGCGCATCAGCGTCTCGCGCTACCTCGCCGCCCGCTACGACGACGACACCAATCACCAGACGCTCCTGCACGAGGTGGCGCACGCCCTCGCCGGCCCCGCCGCGGGGCACGGACCGGCGTGGAAGCGCACGGCGAGCGGGCTCGGCTACGTCGGCGGCACGACGCACGCGGGCGAGACCGCCACCGAGCTCGCCCCGTGGGTGGGCACGTGTCCCGCCGGCCACGTCGCCTACCGCCACCGCCGGGCGACGCGGCCCACCTCGTGCGCCAGATGCGCGCCGTCGTTCGATCCGCGCTTCGCGCTGTCGTGGGTGCACCGCGACATCAGCACGGCCACCCGTCGCGCCGCGGCGACACCGCGCTGAGGGCGCTCTCCTCGGCGTCACACCGCGCGCAGCGCACCGTCCTCGAGCACCGGGACGACGGATGCCGCATCACGCGCCGCCGCGGCGAGCACGGCCTCGCGCGCGCCCTCGTCCGCGAGCATCCGGCCGGTGCCGCTCGCGGTGAGCAGGTGCCGTACGGCTCCGGCGAGGGCACGGTAGCCCTCCCCCGCGACGGCCGCGTCGGGCGAGGCGTGATCGATGCCGAGATCGCCGAGCGCCGCGACGACGGCCCCGGCGCCCAGGAGGTCGTCGACGGCGAAGCGCGGGGCCGCGGCATCCCCGTCGTCGTGGTGACCGGCCGCGATCACCGAGATGCTCGTACGCTCCCCGCGGGAGCGCTGCACGTCGAGGACGTGGGCCGCGACGGCGGCGGCGTTGCGTAGCCCGCCGACCACGACGTGCGCGCCCGCGGCGGACGCCGCGCGCACGAGGGCGGCGGACGGGTCCTCGTCGACGGAGACGTCGAGCCGCGCACCGTTCTCGCACGCCTCGATCGCGTGCGCGGTGAGACCGAGGGTCTGGACGACCACCACGACGTGCGCGGGCGCGAGCCGGGCGAGCCCGTCCGCGCCCCATTCCAGACGCACCTGGTAGTCGGACTGCGCGAGGGCGGGGTTCTGCGGCATCCTTCGAGCCTAGAACCGCGAGGGTCGCGCGCCGCACGCGTCAAGCCGTGCCCGCCGATCCGGCGGATCGGGCACGATCGGGTCATGCGCATCCTGCTGAAGTTCGAGATCGACTGCGACCCGGATGCCGCCTGGCGCGCCCTGCACTCCCCCCGCGCGGTGGCCGAGCTCTACGGCCCTCTGCTCGAGGTCGACGCGCTGGGCGAGATGCCGACGTCGTTCTCGTCGGGCGACGACGTGCCGGTGCAGATGAGCGTGGCCGGCGTCGTGCCGGTCGGCCGCCAGCTGATCTCGGTGGCCGACCGCGAGACCACCGACGGCAACGGGCGCGTCCGCGTGTTCCGCGATTGGGGGGTGCCGCTCACGGGCCCGCTGTCGATGCTCGACGTGTGGGATCACCAGATGGCCGTGTCGGCCGTCCCGGGCGATCCGGCGCGCACGCTCTGGCGCGAGCGGCTCACGATCGGCGGCGCCGCCGCCCCCGCCCTGTGGCCGGGACTGTGGGCGATGTGGCAGTGGCGCGAAGCGCGCATCCGCGCTCTCGCGCCGACCTGGGCCTACGACCCCGAGGACGCCGAGGACTGACCCGGCGCCGCCTCAGGCGAGGCCGTGCCGGTACGCGAAGACCACGAGCTGCACGCGATCGCGCAGCGCGAGCTTGGTGAGGATGCGACTGATGTGGGTCTTCACCGTGGCCTCCGAGAGGAACTCGCGCTCGGCGATCTCGGCGTTGCTCAGTCCGGCCGCCGCGAGGGCGAAGATCTCGCGTTCGCGGTCGGTGAGGCCACGGAAGGCCTCGGGGACCGGATCGGCGGTTCCCCCGTCGGCGATGTGGGCGAAGAGCTCGCGGGTGGCGGCGGCGGCGATGACGGCGGAGCCGGCGTGGACCGTGCGCACCGCCGACAGGAGGAATTCCGGTTCGGCGTCCTTCAGCAGGAACCCGCTCGCTCCGCCCTGGATGGCCCGGGCGGCCGCTTCGTCGAGGTCGAAGGTGGTGAGGACGACCACGCGCGGGGCGTCCGGCTCGCCCAGGATCTCCGCGGTCGCGGTCAGGCCGTCCATGACGGGCATGCGGACGTCCATGAGGACGAGATCGGGGCGCGTCGCGCGCACGACCTCGACGCCCTCGCGACCGTCCGACGCCTCGCCCACGACCTCGAGGTCGGGCTGCGAGTCGATCACCATCCGGATGCCGGCACGGAACAGGGCCTGATCGTCGACGAGGACGATGCGGACGGGGGCGGTCATGACGACGGGTCCTCTCGCGGGCGGGTAGGGCGGCGGATCGGCGCGGGTCTCACGCGGGCGGTCCGATCGGCAGGGTCGCGCGGACGGCGAACTCCCCGTACTCGGGCCCCGCGGTCAGGTGCCCGCCGACGAGCTGCGCACGTTCGCGCATGCCGATGAGCCCGTGACCACCGGTGGGCGTCGCCGAGGGGACGGATGCCGTCGACCGGGCGTTGCGCACCGACAGCTCGACCCGGTCGGCTTCCCACCCCAGATGGACGCGCACGTGGGGGTCGACGCCGTGCCGCAGGGCGTTGGTGAGCGCCTCCTGCATGATGCGGTACACCGCGAGCTGGATGGCGGCGGGCGGGACGCCTGGCGGGACCGGGTCGACGACGACGTCGAGGTCGACCCCGGCCGCGCGCATCCGCTCGTACAGCTCGTCGAGGTCGGCGAGAGTGGGCTGCGGGCCCGCGCTCTGGCTGTGCCGCAGCTGCGTGAGCAGCAGGCGCACGTCGGTGAGCGCGGCGCGCGCGGTCGACGAGATCGTGGCCAACGCCTCGGAGGTGGCGCCCGGGTCGGTCGTCGCGGCGTAGCGGGCGCCGTCGGCCTGGGCGATGACCACCGCGAGCGAGTGGGCCACGACGTCGTGCATGTCGCGGGCGATGTGCACGCGCTGCTGCTCGGCGATCATCTCGGCCTCGGCTGCACGCTGGGCGCGGCTCGTGGCGGAGGCGCGCATGGCCGTGCGGACCAGCGCGCCCGACACCCACGAGAGCATGAGGGCGAAGCCCGCGGCGAACAGCAGAGCGCCGGCGGCGAACCAGGCGGTGGAGTTCGGCGGTTGCACGAGGTCGCGACCCACCAGGTACGCGGGCACGATGATCGCCCCCGCGATGCCCGAGCCGAAGCCGGTCCAGAACACCGCTTTCGTTCCGTACGCCGCCGTGGCGTACAGGACGGCGAAGATCGCGAGATCGCTCGGGGAGGGCGGACGGCCGAATCCCATCTGGGTGAGGGCCCCGAACCACGCCAGCGCCAGGGCGAGCGCCGGGTGCAGACGGCGGAAGGCCAGGGCGGCGCTGAAGACCAGGGCGACGGCCACGGCACCGAGGGCGCCCGTGGCCGTGGCGTCGACGACCAGTTCGGCCGCGAGCACGAGCAGGCCGAAGAACGCGGCCACGCCGAGGTCGACGGCGATCTGGTAGCGCTGCAGCGGACGGAAGGTGAGCATCGCCTCCACGCTACGGGGAGGGCGGGCGAGCGGCATCCCTCGTGCGATGTATCCCGTGGGCCGCGGGGAGGATGCCGGTGGGCTAGGCCGGGAATCCCGCCGGTTCGATGGGACGCGCCTCGAAGAAGGTCTGCAGAACGACCGTGGTGCGGGTGTTCACCTGGGCGGCGGCGCGGATGTCGCGGATGAGGTCTTCGAGATCGCGCGGGGTGGGGACGCGGACGAAGAGCATGTAGGCCGCCTCTCCCGCGATGGAGTGGCACGCCTCGATAGCCCCGAGGTGCGCGAGGAGTTCGGGGGCGTTGTCGGGCTGGGCGGGATCGAGCGGGGTGATCTCGACGAACGCCGCGAGAGGTCGGCCCAGCGCTTCGGCGTCGAGGATCGGACGGTATCCGCGGACGATTCCGCGGGCCTCCAGGCGACGCAGTCGCGACTGCACCGCCGAGACCGACAGCCCGACGCGGTCCGACAGGTGCGACAGCGTCGCCCGGGCGTCGAGCGAGATCTCCCGCACGATCGCCGCGTCGACGGAGTCCTCGAGGCGCGGGGTACGGGAGGGGGCCTCGGTCATGCGGACGACAGTATCAGGGCGGCCGACAGCGACTCTGGCGTCATCCGTAAGTTTTCCGTTAGCATGACGTTTCAGCAGGAATATTTACAGCTCCGAACGGAGGATGCCATGACCATCGCGCCGCCCACCCGTGCCACCCACGATCTCCTCGACGGTCGCACCGTCGACACGGTCGAGCAGACTCCCGCCTGGGCGCAGCTCAAGGCCGCCGCCACCGCCCTGCAGGCCCTGCAGGTCACGGACGGCTCGATCGCGGACACCGACGCGGCAGCCCCGCTCCTCGACGACGTCGTCGAGGCGATCGACGCGCTGGCGCCCCTGTTCCCCCACGACGAGGCCTACCTGCGCGCCTCGATCGCCGACTTCCGCCGCTGGCGCGACGAGGGGCTCGGCGTCCCCGACTTCCTCGACTCCCTCGTGGCTTTCCAGCCGCAGCAGCACCGGGTCGACGGCATCCGTCACCTGGTCGTCTTCCCGATGTACACGCAGAACGGGTCGAGCGATCGGTTCGTCGAGGCCGTGCTCGTCGAAGCCATCTGGCCGGAATTCATCGCCCGGCTCGAGACCGAGTACACCAACCGTCTGTTCGTCTCGCTCCGACTGATCGACTTCACCCCGGGCTACGACACCAACTCCGCGGTGCTCTTCCCCGAGACCGTGGCGATGCGCGAGATCCCGACATTCACGTGGGGCGCGATCTTCCAGGACCGCGAAGCCGCGCGCTACCGCCGCGTCACCCGGGCCGCCGCCGAGATCACCAAGCTCGAGCTGCCCGCCGCCGCCGCGCGCCTCCTCGACGACCAGGAGCTCGCGGAGCAGACGTTCGTCATGTGGGACCTCATCCACGACCGCACGCACATGCGCGGCGACCTCCCCTTCGATCCCTTCATGATCAAGCAGCGGATGCCGTTCTTCCTCTACTCGCTCGAGGAGCTGCGGTGCGATCTGACCGCGTTCCGCGAGTGCGTGTCCCTGCAGAAGCGGCTCTCCGGGCGCGACGACCTCGGCGACGCGGAGCGGTCGATGCTCGAGCACGCCGAGCTCGTGCAGTACGCCGTGATCTTCGACCGCATCTTCCGTTTCGCCATCACCGGCTGGCGCGTACGCAACTACGACGGACTCGGCGGGCAGCTGCTGTTCGCCTGGCTGCACCAGCACCGGGTGCTGCACTGGACCGACACCTCGCTGGCCTTCGACTGGGACGAGGTGCCCGCCGCGGTCATCGCGCTGGCCGACGCGATCGACGAGCTCTACTGGCGATCGATCGACCGCCCCAAGGTCGCGCACTGGCTCGCCGCCTACGACCTGGTGCGTTCGGTCGTCACGCCCCACCCCGCGTCGGCGTGGGCGCGAGGCCTGTCCGACGAGGTGCTCGCGGGACTGCCGAAGGGCTACACCGATGCGGTGCTCGACGACGAGTTCCCCCTGTCGATGTTCTTCGAGGCGCTCGAGAAGAAGATGCGCCCGGTGATCGCGTCCACCGCGGGCATCCGCGGGACCGACTGACGCCCGGGGCCATGGACCACGAGACGGGGACGACACCCGGAGTGCGCGGTCGACGGGTGCTGCTGGCCGGCGGAACGAGCGCCGCAGGGCGCACGTGCGCACGGACGCTGCGCCGTGCGGGTGCCCGCGTGATCGTCGTCGGAAGCGACGAGGGACGCCTCCGCGACCTCGCGGCGGACGTCCCCGGCGTCGACGTCGAACGCTGCGACCTGACCGACCCGACCGCCGTCGAGGCGCTGCGCGATCGCGTGCACGAGACAGACGGCCCGGTCG
Organism: uncultured Microbacterium sp.; assembly: GCA_913774845.1. Taxonomy (GTDB): domain Bacteria; phylum Actinomycetota; class Actinomycetes; order Actinomycetales; family Microbacteriaceae; genus Microbacterium. Next base: position 90,310 of record CAJYJO010000030.1, read on the forward strand.
ACGGCCTGCTGCACCTGGTCGGAGGCTGGCGCGGCGGCGGCGGACTCGCCGGCCAGAGCGACGAAGACCTCTCCTTCCTCCTGCGCTCGTTCACGGCGCTCCGGAACGTGTCGCGCACCTTCGACGACGACCTCGGCGCCTCGGATGCCGGTCGGCTCGCCATCGTGTCGTCGACGGCCGTCGCGCGTCCGCTGGCGGGGGGCGCGAACTACGCCGCCGTGAAGGCGGCGAGCGAGGCGTGGACGCGTGCCGTCGCCCAGGGGTTCGCGAAGCAGGCGCGCGACACCGAGCGCGAGCTCCGCGCCGCGGCGGTCGTCTTCCGCGCGAAGACCCTGGCGGGAGCCGAACAAGTGCTCGCCGACGCGTTCCTGGCGCTGTGGGACGCCCCCGCCACGGCGGTGAACGACCGCGTGGTCGAGGTGGTCGCGAGAGGTTAGCCGCCCTCCGCCGCGTCGGCGACGTCGGCGTTCACCTCGGCCGTGCGGTACTGCACCGACAGGATGCGGTACGAGCGGGTGAGGAAGGCGAGCGCGGCCACGACGACCATGATCAGCCCGGCGACGACGAACACGAGGGCGATACCGCGCGACTGACCGTCGCCGAGCAGCCACCCCCACGTCGCTCGCCCCTCGACGCCGTCCATGTACGGGATGATCAGGAACTGCGCGATCGGGGCGATCAGGAACGACGTGACCGGCGCAGCCGCGGACTCGAAGGCGGCGGCGAAGCCGAAGACCCGCCCCTGGGTGGCGAAGGGCACCACCTTCTGGATGACGGTCTGCTCGGCGGCCTCGACGGGCGGGATCAGCGCCATGTACACCCAGATGCCGGCGGCGTAGAGCCACCACCAGTCGCGCAGCACGAAGACGGCACCGAGCACGCCCATCGCCATGACGATCCACAGCATGGTGCGGATCGGGTTCTTGCCGAGACCGAACTTCGCGACGAGACCGCCGCCGATGATGAAACCCGTCGCCGTGACGCCCAGGACGACGCCCCACAGCTGCACGCTGAAGATCTCGAGGCCGTAGGGATCCATCAGCGCCATGTAGACGCCGCCGATCAGGTTGTTGAAGGTGGAGAAGACGATGAGCGCGAACAGGCCCGGCGCGGCACGCACGGCCCGGACCGCCCCCCGGAGGTCGACCAGGGGACCCGGCTCGTCGGCGGCGGCCGGGCGCTCTTCCGGGATGCGGATCGTGGACAGGTGCACGAGGGCGACGAGAGTGAGGCCGATCGCGATCGCCAGCGTCCACCCCATCCCCAGGAACCCCACCGACAGGCCGCTGAACACGCTCGTGACGACGAACGCCAACCCCTGCACCGTGCCGACGAGACCGTTCGCGTTGGCGTGCCGCTCGACCGGGACCAGCAGGGTGACGGTGGTCGACAGCGCGATGTTGCGCATGTTCTCGACCACGGCGCCCGTCAGGATGACGCCCGAGAACACCCAGAACCAGGGACCGCCCAGATCGAGCAGCGCCGCCTCGGGGAAGGCCAGCCACAGCGCCCCCGCCAGGAGGAACGCCGTCAGCGTGACGACGCCCGAGAACACCATGACCCGGTGCTTGCGGTGGCGGTCGACGAGCGAGCCGAAGACCATCGCGAAGATCGCCAGCAGCAGCATGTAGGCGCCGCCCACGATGCCCGTGGCCAGGACCGACCGGGTCTCGAGGTACACCCAGAAGGTGAGCGCGAACCACAGGAAACTCGTGGTCACGTTGGCCGCGGCCGTGTTGACGAGCACCGCGAGGAAGGTGCGGTGTCCGCCGGCCGGGGCGACGGCCGCACCGGACGAGGCGGCGGGCGTCGGCGAATCGGTCATGGCGATCACGGTAGACCCGACCTCCGACATCGGCCAGGGGGACTGCGACCGCGGGGCACACGACGGCCTCAGGCGGCGTGACTACGCTGGATCGGTGACATCCCTCCACGACTCCTCGGTGCGCGGTTTCGCCTCCGACAACTACTCCGGAATCCACCCCCGCGTCCTCGCCGCGATCGCCGCGGCCAACGAAGGCCACCAGGTCGCCTACGGCGAAGACGTCTACACCGCCCGCCTGCAGGAGCTCTTCGTCTCGCTGCTCGGCGAAGGCGTCGAGGCGTACCCCGTCTTCAACGGCACGGGCGCCAACGTCGTCGGCCTGCAGTCGATGCTCCCCCGCTGGGGCGCCGTGATCTCGGCATCCACCGCCCACATCAATGTCGACGAAGGCGGAGCCCCCGAACGCGTCGGCGGTATCAAGCTGCTGACGGTCCCCACCGACGACGGCAAGCTCACCCCCGAGCTCGTGGACCGCGAGGCCTGGGGCTGGGGCGACGAGCACCGCGCGCAGCCGCTGGTGGTGTCGATCACGCAGTCCACCGAGCTCGGCACCCTGTACACCGTCGAGGAGATCCGCGAGCTCGCCGCGCACGCGCACGGGCACGGCATGCGCCTGCACATGGACGGCGCGCGCATCGCGAACGCCGCCGCGGCCCTCGACGTGCCCCTGCGCACCTTCACGCGCGACGCGGGCGTCGACGTGCTGAGCTTCGGCGGGACGAAGAACGGCGCCATGATCGGAGAGGCGATCGTCGTGCTCGACCCCGAGGCGTCGACGGGTCTCACCTACCTGCGCAAGCTCGACATGCAGCTCTCGAGCAAGATGCGTTTCGTCTCGGCCCAGCTGGTCGCCCTGCTCGACGACGACCTCTGGCTCGAGAACGCGCGACACTCGAACGCCATGGCGCAGCGCCTGCGCGCCGGCGTCGAGGCGGGGCTCGCCGACGGCTCGATCCGGGGCGTCGAGTTCACGCAGCCCACCCGGGCGAACGGGGTCTTCGCGACCCTCCCGGCGGGTGTCGCCGACCGTCTGCGTCAGAGCTTCCGTTTCTACGATTGGGACGAGGCGCGCCGCGAAGTGCGCTGGATGTGCTCGTTCGACACGACCGACGCCGACGTCGACGCGTTCGTCGCCGCGATCGCGCGGGAGACCACGGCCTGAGGGCCGTGCGAGCGCCGAGGGCCGTCTCAGGCTCCGCCGAGCCAGTCGCGGTAGGCGTCGAAGGTCGACTCGCGGCCGAGGAACGACTCGACGAGCTCCCGGGCATCGCGAGTGCCGCCCGGTTCGAGGATCTCGCGGCGGTACCGGGTGGCCGTCTCGACGTCGAACAGATCGTCGCCGAACGCCGACAGCAGATCGCGCGCGATGACGAGGCTCCACTGGTACGTGTAGTAGCACGCGCCGTAGCCGGTGAGGTGCCCGAAGCCGGCGTACGAGTGCGACCCGTCGAGGGGTGTCACGGGGCTGGCCGCGCGGTAGTACCCGTCGACCGCGCTCGCGAGATCGGCGGGACGATCCACGTGCAGGCGGTACGAGGTCGTCGCGTGACCGAGCTGCCGGGTGACCTCCAGGCCCCGCCCGAACGCGTCGGCGGTGCGCATGCGCTCCACGAGCTCGGCCGGGATGGGCTCGCCCGCGTCGTTGCGCGCGAAGGAGGCCAGCGCCCCGGCATCCCACGCCCACTCCTCGAGCAGCTGGCTCGGCGCTTCGACGAAGTCCCACTCGGTCGCGACCCCGGTCCACCGCGCCCACTTCTGGTGACCGCCGAGGATGTCGTGGACGAGGTGCCCGAACTCGTGGAAGAACGTCACGACCTCGTCGTGCTCGAGCAGCCCCCGCGAGAAGTTGCACAGCAGCACCGACTCGGGCAGCGCGCGACCGCTGATCCCGGGCGCGAGTCCGAAGCAGGCGGCGTGGTTGTACTTGCCCTCGCGCGGGTGCAGGTCGAGGTGGATGCGGCCGAGCCGCTCCGTACCGCGCACCACGTCGTACGTGCGCACGTCGTCGTGCCACGACGGGGCGTCGACGGGCACGTAGGTCACGTCGAGCAGACGCCCGGTGGTCGCGAGCACCCCGTCGAGCACCCGATCGAAGCGGAAATACGAGCGCACGAGCTGCGCGTCGACGTCGTACTCCTCGCGCTTGAGCGCGCCGAGCACGTACCAGAAGTCGGCGATCGTGACCGCCTCGACCGCGGGGTCGTCGCGCCGCAGCCGCTCGAGCACGCGCTCGTACTCGTCGGCGGCGGCCGGTGCCGCAGCGGCGGCGATGCGCTCCAGGAAGGTGCGGACGGCCGCGCTCGAGCCGATCATGCGCGTCTCGGTCTCGTAGTCGGCCCAGTCGCCGTACCCGAGCAGAGCGGCCCGCTCGGCACGCACCGCGAGCAGTTCGGCGAGCACCGGCTCGTTGTCGGGCCAGGCGAGATCGTTGTAGGCCGACACCAGGGCGTGACGCACCGAACGGTCGCGGACGTACTCGCGCACGGGCATGAGGTCGGTGTACTCGGTGGTGAGGGTCACCATCCCCTCGTCGTCGGCGGGGTGCTCGGCGAGGAAGTCGTCGGGCAGTCCGTCGAGCGCGACCGCGGGGACGCGGATCTCGCGACGGCCCTCGCGGATGTTGCGCGAGAAGGTGAGCGACAGCTCGGTGTCGCGGTCGGTCAGTTCGCGGACGCGATCGCGATCGGCATCCGACAGGTCGACGCCGCCCCGGCGGAAGTCGCGGCGCACCTGCGACAGGAACCGCTGCTCGTCGGGCTCGAGGCCGCTGTCGTCGGCGTCGGCGAACACGCTCCACAGGTCGCGGTCGAGCAGGCGGCGCGACTGCACCGCATCGACCGCCTGCGCCTGCTTCTCGGCCGCTTCGCGCACCCCCGCGTCGGGGTGCGACTCGCTGGTCAGGTGCGAGGGCGCGGCGGCTTCGGCGAGGGCGATGTCGGCCTCGTTCCACAGCGCCAACCGCTCGCGCAGCGAGAGCCCGGGCTCGGAGACGAGGCGCTCATCGATCGCGGCGACACGCTCGAGCCGCTCGACGGGGCGATCCGCGGCGAACGCGCGCCACGCGTCGAGATCACGGGGCAGGGACAGGGGTTCCAGGGGAGAATCCGGCATCCTCCGACCCTAGGCAGGGCCACCGACACCGGCAATCCCCCAGGAGGCGACCTCAGCGCAGCGCGCCCACCGAGGCCAGCGCCAGGCGGATCAGCGTGCCGCGACCGCCCTCCATCTCGTCGGACAGGGCGTCGGATGCCGCTTCCTGCGGCGAGAGCCAGGTGACCTCGAGCGCATCCTGACGCGGTTCGCACGTGCCCGTGACCGGTACGACGTACGCGAGCGACACGGCGTGCTGTCGATCGTCGTGGAACGCGCTCACGCCGGGGAGCGGGAAATACTCGGCGACCGTGAACGGCGTCGGCTGCGGCGGGAGGAGGGGGAACGCCATCGGCCCGAGATCGTTCTCGAGGTGCCGGAACAGGGCGTCGCGCACGGTCTCGCCGTAGCGGACGCGCCCCGACACGAGCGTGCGCGTCATCTCGCCGAGCGGCGTCGCCCGCAGCAGGATGCCGACCTGCGTCACTGCTCCCATGCCGTCGGTGCGCACCGGCAGCGCCTCGACGTAGAGCATCGGTAGACGGCGGCGCGCCTCGGCGAGCTCGACCTCGCTGAGCCAGCCCGGGTTGGGGTTCGGACCCCCGGACGCGCCGGAGAACGACGCGGCGAGCGGCTCGTTCTCGTCGCCGTTGTCGCCGGGTTCGGGGTCGGGGGTGCGCACGGGCATGCTCCCTGTATATCAACGGAGCGCTCCGGATGCCGCGTGTCCCGCGCCGCGAGGGGCGCGGGGCGAGAGACCCGGGCGGGAGGGGAATCGGCGCGGGGAGGGCGTTTCGCGCCGGTTTCCCCCTCCCCTGCCCGCTTCCCCTCCCGGCGCGGGGATGCGGCGCGGCGGCCCGGGAGGGCGAGCGGGGGCGCGGCGTCGGCCGGGCGGGAGCGCGGCGTCGGCCGGGCGGAGGGGGATCGGCGCAGGGAGGGCGGGGACCCGGGGGCGCGGCAGCCCGCGAGAGCAAGCGGAGGCGCGACGTCCGCGACGGGAGGGGAATCGGCGCAGGGAGGGCGGTTCCTTTCGGATGCGCCCTCCCCTGCCCGCATCCCCTCCCGGCAGGCCCGGCACAGGCGCGGCGAGGGTGAGCGGAGGCGCGGCATCCGCCCCCCAGGGGGCAATCGGCGTAGGGAGGGGAATCGGCGCAGGGAGGGCGGTTGCCGCCGAAGCCGCCCTCCCGAGCCCGCATCCCCACCCCCTCCCTGCGCCCGGGTGGGGGTGGGGCGCGGCAGCCCGCGAGAGCAAGCGGAGGCGCGACGCCAGCGACGGGAGGGGAATCGGCGCGGGGAGGGCGGCTCCGGTCGGTTTCCCCCTCCCCCGCCCGCATCCCCTCCCGGCAAGCCCAGCACAGGCGCGGCGAGAGTGAGCGGAGGCACGACGTCCGTCCGCCCGGCGAGGGGAATCGACGCGGGGAGGGCGGGGACCCAGGGGCGCGGCAGCCCGCGAGAGCAAGCGAAGGCGCAGCGCCCGCGACGGGAGGAGAATCGGCTCAGGGAGGGCGACCCACGCCGAATCCCACCTCCCCCGCCCGATTCCCCTCCCCACACCCCCTGCCCCACACCCCCTGCCCCGCACCCCCTGCCCCCCTCCCCACATCCCCTCCCGGCGAGCCCGGGCGCAGGCGCGGCGCGCACGGAGCCGCCGCCCCGATGTCGGGGGCCGCTGCGACAATGGCGGGATGAGCGCGCATCCCTCCCTCGACCCCTCCGTCGTGCGCTGGTCGGCGCCGGCCGACGAGCGGGGTGATCGGCCCGTGCTGCTGCTCCTGCACGGTTATGGCTCCGACGAGAACGATCTGTTCGGGCTCGTGCCGTACCTGCCCGCCGAGTACGTCGTGGCGAGCGTGCGCGCACCTCTCTCCCCGCCCTGGCCCATGCCGGGCGCGTCGTGGTACCCGATCGAGGGCCTCGAACGGCGCGATCCCGATGCCGTCACGAGCGCGGCGCGCGCGGTGCTCGCCTTCGTCCGCACCGCCGTGGGCGACCGGCCCGTGGGGCTCCTCGGTTTCTCGCAGGGCGGCGCGGTGGCGCTGCAGACGCTGCGTCTCGCGCCCGATGCCGTGTCGTTCGCCGTCGTGATCGCCGGCTACGCGGCGGGCGGGGAGCTCGCGGGCGACGCGGTCCTCGCCGAGCGTCGACCGCCCGTGTTCTGGGGTCGCGGAGCGGCCGACGACGTCATCCCCCCGCACCTAATCGACGTGACGGCGCAGTGGCTGCCCGCCCACAGCGACCTCAGCGGTCGCGTGTACCCCGGGCTGACCCACTCCATCTCGCAGGCAGAGCTCGACGACGTGCGCGCCTTCCTCGACGCCCGTCTCGCCGACCGCGCGGCGGCTGCCGAAAGCTGAGGCGGGGGTACCGCGATGACCGCCGGTCGGCTATCGTGGACAGCCCTGTCCCCGAGAACGAGGTCCCCTCCGGTGAAGATCGTCGACGCTTCCGCGCCCCTGTCCGCGCGCTGACCCGTCGACCCGCCGTTTCTCTCGGCCGCCCTCCGCTGATGCGGACGGGTCCGGTGTCCGCGCATCCCGCGTCTCCGGAGTCCCGTCATGTCATCCCTCTCCCCCTCCCTCGTATTCGATCACGTCCGCCTCGTCTGGCCCGACGGCACCGTCGCCCTCGACGACGTCTCGGGTGCCGTCGGTCGCGGCCGTACGGGTCTCGTCGGTCGCAACGGTTCCGGCAAGTCCACGCTGCTGCGCCTGGCCGCGGGGCACCTCGCCCCGTCGGCGGGGGCGGTCTCGGCATCCGGCGACGTCGCCCTGCTGCCGCAGCGCCCCGCGTCCGATCCGCGGCGACCCGTCGCGGACCTGCTCGGTGTCGCCGAGCCCCTCGCGGCGCTGCGTGCGATCGAGGCGGGCGACGTCGATCCGCGGCGCTTCGACGCGGTCGGCGACGACTGGGACGTCGAAGCCCGCGCGCACGCCCTCCTCGCCGAGGTGGGGCTGCCCCCGGACGCGCTCGATCGGAGCGTCGGGGACCTGTCCGGCGGCGAGACGATGCTCGCCGCGCTCGTGGCATTGCGCGCCCGCGCGGCCGACATCACGCTCCTCGACGAACCGACGAACGACCTGGACCGTGCCGCCCGGGCGCGGGTGGGCGACCTCGTTCGCGCGTGGCCCGGCACCCTCGTCGTCGTCAGTCACGACATCGGTCTGCTGGAGGAGATGGATGCCACCGCCGAGCTGTACGGGAGGACCCTCAGCGTCGTCGGTGGTCCGTACAGCGCCTGGCGGGCGCATCGCGACGCGGAGCAGGAAGCCGCCCTGCGGGCCGAGCGCGACGCCGCCCGGACGCTGCGTCGAGAGCGCCGGCAGCGCATCGAGTCGTACGACAAGCTCGCCTCGCGGAGCCGCGTCGCGCACAAAGCGCAGGTCGAGAAGCGGGTCCCCAAGATCATCGCGGGAGGGCGGGCCAACGCGGCCCAGGTGAGCGCGGGTCGGCTGAGCAGCGAGATGCGGGGGAAGGAGGATGCCGCCCGCGCGGCGTTGAGCGAGGCCTCGGCGCGCGTGCGCGATGACGACGTGGTGCGCATCGACCTGCCCGATCCGGGCAACGCGGCCGGACGGCGCATCATGACGCTGGGGGACGGTGAACGCGAATGGATCATCACGGGTCGCGAACGCGTCGCCCTGGTGGGGCGCAACGGCGCGGGGAAGACGACCCTCCTCGAGCGTCTCGTCCACGGCGGGGACCCGTCGAGTCCAGTCGTCGCCCGAGCGAGCGTCGAGCAGATCGGCTACCTGCCGCAACGGCTCGACGACCTGGATGACGCGGCATCCGTCCTCGACAACGTCGCTGCTGCGGCACCGAGCGTTCCCCGCGCGCTCGTGCGCGACCGCCTCGCGCGGTTCCTCGTGCGCGGGGATGCGGTCGGCCGGCCGGTGGGCGCGCTGTCCGGGGGCGAGCGGTTCCGCGTGGCGCTGGCGCGCCTGCTGCTCGCGGACCCTCCCCCGCAGCTGCTCGTGCTCGACGAACCCACCAACAACCTCGATCTCGACACGGTCGACCAGCTGGTCGACGCGCTGCGGGCGTATCGGGGCGCGGTGCTGGTGGTCAGCCACGACGACGCCTTCCTCGCGAGGGTGGGTCTCGACCTCCGGTTGGAGCTCGACGCCGGGCGGCTCACGGAGCTCGCGCCCTGAGCCGGGAAGGGGTGGTCGGGACGCGTTCCGCGGCGGGCGAACGTCAACCCCGACCCGATGTCGGAGGTCCGGGAGAGGATGTCGGCATGGCCGACGTGCTGGAGAGATTCGGTCCTGCGACGCAGGACTGGTTCCGTGGCGCCTTCTCCGCGCCCACCAACGCGCAGAGGGGGGCGTGGGAATCGGTGTCCTCGGGGCGGAATGCCCTCGTCGTCGCCCCGACCGGCTCCGGCAAGACGCTCTCCGCCTTCCTCTTCGCCATCGACCGGATCTTCACCGAGAAGGCGCCCGAGGCCCCCACCGCAGAGCCCCCTCGTCGAGGGAAGAAGGCGGCGCCGAAGGCCCCGGCGACCACCACTCGGGTGCTCTACGTCTCGCCCCTGAAGGCGCTCGGAGTCGACGTCGAGCGCAACCTGCGTTCGCCGCTGGTGGGCATCGGGCAGTCGGCCCGGCGTCTCGGCATCCAGGTCCCCGCCGTGACCGTGGGCGTGCGCTCCGGCGACACGAGTTCGAGCGACCGACGCAAGCTCGTCACCGACCCGCCCGACATCCTCATCACCACCCCCGAGTCGCTCTACCTCATGCTCACGAGCCAGGCGGCCGAGACGCTGCGGGGCGTGCATACCGTCATCATCGACGAGGTGCACGCGGTCGCGGCGACCAAGCGCGGCGCCCATCTCGCCGTGAGCCTCGAGCGGCTCGACGCCCTGCTCGACACCCGCGCACAGCGCATCGGCCTCTCGGCGACGGTCCGTCCGATCGACGAGGTGGCCCGCTTCCTCGGCGGCGCGCAGCCCGTCGACATCGTCGCTCCCAAGGCCACGAAGGCGTTCGATCTGTCGGTCGTCGTCCCCGTCGACGACATGCTCAACCCGCCGCCCCCTCCCGGCGCCCCCGATCCCGATCAGGCGGGCGACGGCGAATGGTTCTCCGACCGCCCCGAGAGTACCGAGGTCTCGGGATCCGTGTGGCCGCACGTCGAGGAGGCCATCGTCGACCGCATCCTCGAGCGCCGGTCGACCATCGTTTTCGCCAACTCGCGCCGCCTGGCCGAGCGCCTCACGGGGCGTCTCAACGAGATCTACGCCGAGCGCCAGGGCATCGACGTCCCCGAGCCGACGGTGCCGGCGGCGCAGTGGGTCCACAGAGCAGAGGCTCCGGGCGGCGCGAATGCGCCGGCTGGAGGAGCGGATGGGGGGTCCCAGGCGGGATCCTCCGCCGGGGTCGCGGCCATTCTCGCCAAGGCGCACCACGGCTCGGTCTCGAAAGAGCAGCGCGCCCAGGTCGAAGACGAGCTGAAGTCCGGCACGCTCCGGTGCGTCGTCGCGACGAGCAGCCTCGAGCTCGGCATCGACATGGGCTCGGTCGACCTCGTCATCCAGGTCGAGTCGCCGCCGAGCGCGGCCTCGGGCCTGCAGCGCGTCGGCCGCGCCGGGCATCAGGTCGGCGAGGTCAGCCGGGCAGCGCTCTTCCCCAAGCACCGCAGCGACGTGCTGCACACGGCGGTCGTGACCGAGCGCATGCTCGCCGGTCGCATCGAGGCGATCTCCGTCCCCCAGAATCCGCTCGACATCCTCGCCCAGCAGACGGTCGCCGCCTCCGCCCTCGGAGCGATCGACGTCGAGGAATGGTTCGAGACCGTCAAGCGCAGCGCGCCGTTCCGTTCCCTCCCCCGCTCCGCCTACGAGGCCACCCTCGACCTCCTGGCGGGCCGCTACCCCTCCGACGAGTTCGCCGAGCTGCGCCCCCGCCTGGTCTGGGACCGCGACGCGGGTACGCTCACCGGTCGTCCCGGGGCGCAGCGCGTGGCCGTGACCAGCGGCGGCACCATCCCCGACCGCGGCCTGTTCGGCGTGTTCGTGGCGGGTGAGTCGCAGAACGCCCGCGTGGGCGAGCTCGACGAAGAGATGGTCTACGAGTCGCGCGTCAACGACGTCTTCACGCTGGGCACCACGAGCTGGCGCATCGTCGAGATCACGCACGACCGCGTCAACGTCGTCCCGGCCTTCGGGCAGCCCGGCAAGCTTCCGTTCTGGCACGGCGACGGCATCGGCCGTCCCGCCGAGCTCGGCGAGGCCCTGGGAAAGTTCTCGCGCGACATCGCCGGGGTCGACCGGGTCAAGGCCGAGGAGCGGCTGCGGGAGTCCGGCCTCGACGACAACGCCATCTCGAATCTCCTCGCCTACCTCGCCGAGCAGCGCGAGGCCACGGGCAGCCTGCCCACCGACCGCACGCTCACCGTCGAGCGCAGCCGCGACGAGGTCGGCGACTGGCGCATCATCCTGCATTCCCCGTACGGCATGCAGGTGCATTCGCCGTGGGCGCTGGCGGTGAATGCGCGCATCCGCGAACGGCTCGGCGTCGAGGGCGCGGCGGTCGCGAGCGACGACGGGATCATCGCGCGCGTCCCGGATGCCGCGGCCGAGCCGCCCGGAGCCGACCTCTTCGTCTTCGAGCCCGACGAGCTCGAGCAGATCGTCACCGACGAGGTGGGCGGGTCGGCGCTGTTCGCCTCGCGCTTCCGCGAGTGCGCGGCACGCGCTTTGCTGCTGCCCCGGTTGAATCCGAACCGCCGCTCGCCCCTGTGGCAGCAGCGCCAGCGCTCGGCTCAGCTGCTCGAGGTCGCCAAACGGCATCCGGCCTTCCCGATCATCCTCGAGACCCTCCGCGAGGTGCTGCAGGACGTCTACGATCTGCCCGCCCTTCTGCGTGTGACGCGGCAGATCGGCGAGCGCAAGATCCGCCTCGTCGAGATCACCACGTCGCAGCCCTCGCCCTACGCGCGCGACCTGCTCTTCGGCTACGTCGGCGCGTTCATGTACGAAGGCGATTCGCCGCTCGCCGAGCGTCGGGCCGCCGCGCTCTCGGTCGACCCGGCGCTGCTGAGCGAGCTGCTCGGCAAGGTCGAGATGCGCGAGCTCCTCGACCCCGAGGTCATCGCCCAGTTCGAGCGCGAGGCGCAGCGCCTCGACCCCGACCGGCGCGCGCGCGGCGTCGAGGGAGTGGCCGACCTCCTCCGTATCCTCGGCCCTCTCGATGCGACCGAGGTGGCGGCGCGACTCGACACCGAGGGCGATGCGCTCGCCGAGGCCGAGCAGCATCTCGCCAGCCTCGTCGACGACCGCCGCGCCATCCGCGTGACGATCGCGGGCGTCTCCCGCACCGCCGGGATCGAAGACGCCGGGCGACTCCGCGACGCTCTGGGCGCGGCGCTTCCCGTCGGCATCCCGAACGCCTTCCTCGAACCGTTCCCCGATCCGCTCGGCGACCTCGTCGCTCGTTTCGCCCGCACGCACGCCCCGTTCGCCACCGAGGCGGTCGCCGGACGCCTGGGCGTCGGCGTCGCGGTCGCGCGGCTCACGCTGCAACGCCTGGAATCGCAGGGGCGGCTCTCGAGCGGTTTCTTCCTGCCCGAGGCGTCGGGGGGCAGCCGCGGCGACGACACCGAGTGGTGCGATGTCGAGGTGCTGCGCCGGCTGCGCATGCGCTCGCTCGCGGCGATCCGCGGCAGCGTCGAGCCGGTCCCGCCCGCGGCGTACGCGCGGTTCCTCCCCGTGTGGCAGCATCTCGGGCGTCCGCTCGAGGGCATCGACGGCGTGCTCGCCGTCATCGAGCAGCTCGCCGGCGTGCCGATCCCGGCGAGCGCCTGGGAGTCGCTCGTGCTGCCCTCGCGCGTGCGCGACTACTCGCCCGCTCTCCTCGACGAGCTCACCGCCACGGGCGAAGTGGTCTGGTCGGGGCACGGCACCCTCCCGGGCCGCGACGGGTGGATCGCCCTGCATCCCGCCGAGGCGGCGCCCTTCACCCTGCAAGACCCCGACGACCCCGACGACCCGGCGCCCGACTCGCTGGAGGCCCGGATCCTCGCCGCCCTCGAGGGGGGAGGGGCGTACTTCGCCGCTCAGCTCACGCAGCTGGCCGGGGCCGAGAACGAGCAGTCCGTCAACGACGCACTGTGGGCCCTGACCTGGGCCGGGCGGGTCACGAACGACACCTTCGCCCCCGTCCGCACCCTTCTCAGCGGCGGTGGCCAGTCGCACCGCGTCGCCCGGCGCGCACCACGCGCCCGCATGTACCGCGGGGCCACCATGCCGCGGGCCACCTCGGCACCGCGACCCCCGTCGCTCGGCGGCCGCTGGTCATTGCTGCCCGCGGGCGAGCCCGATGCCGCCGCGCGCGCCACCGCCACCGCCAGCCTGCTGCTCGACCGCTACGGCGTCGTCACCCGGGGGGCGGTGCAGTCCGAGGGCGTCCCGGGCGGATTCGCACAGGTGTACCGCATCCTCGCCGGGTTCGAAGAGGCGGGGCATTGTCGACGCGGGTACGTCATCGAGAAGCTCGGCGCCGCGCAGTTCGCGGCCTCGGCGACCGTCGACCGTCTGCGCGAGTTCGCCGCAGTGGCCGATCCGCCACCGCTGCGCACCATGACCCTCGCGGCCACCGACCCCGCCAACCCGTACGGCGCCGCCCTCGGCTGGCCCGCGATCGAGGGGGTCACCCATCGCCCCGGCCGCAAGGCCGGAGGTCTCGTCGTCCTCGTCGACGGCGAGCTCACGCTCTACCTCGAGCGCGGCGGCCGCAGCGCCCTGGCCTTCACCGACGACGAGGCGCCCCTGCAGGCCGCCGCCCGCCATCTCGCCGAGACCGCGAAGAAGCGCCGCCTCGACACCCTCACGGTCGAGCAGGTCAACGGCGAGTTCGTCTACGGCACCGCCGTCGGACGCGCCCTGCGCGAGGCGGGGTTCGTCGAATCGCCCAAGGGCCTGACGTTGCGCAAGCTCACCGCGGGCGACACCCTCCGCGAGGCCGCCCGTGCCTGAGGGCGACACCGTCTACCGCGCGGCGGCGAAGCTCCACGCCGCCCTCGCCGGCAAGGTGGTCACGCGTTTCGACATCCGCGTTCCCGGGAGCGCCACGGCCGACCTCCGCGGCGAGACCGTGCACGAGGTCGCCGCGCGCGGCAAGCACCTGCTCCACCGGATCGGCGGGTACACGCTGCACTCCCACCTGAAGATGGAGGGCCGGTGGGACCTCTACCGCCCGGGCGAGCGGTGGCGTCGCCCCGCCTTCAAGGCCCGCGCGATCGTGGGGGTGGCGGGGGCGGATGCCGTCGGCTTCGACCTCGCGATGGTCGAGGTGCTGCGCACCGCCGACGAGCACACCGTCATCGGCCACCTCGGTCCCGACCTCCTCGCCGACGACTGGGACGAGGCCGAGGCGGTCCGCCGGGTCGCGGCCGACCCGCGAGAGGCCCACGTCGCCCTGCTCGATCAGCGCAACGTCGCCGGCTTCGGCAACGTGTACGCGAACGAGCTGCTGTTCGTACGCGGCATCGCCCCCACCACCCCCGCCACCGAGATCGACGCCCGAGCGACGATCGCCCTCGGTGAGCGCATGATCCGGGCCAACCTCCCACGTCCGGAACGCACGTTCACGGGCGACAGCCGCCCGGGCCGACGCTTCTGGGTCTACGGCCGCGAGGGTGCGCCGTGCCGGCGGTGCGGTACGCCCATCCGTGCGACATCCCTCGGGGCGAACCCGACGGCCGAGCGCGACGTGTACTGGTGCCCCACCTGCCAGCCCGGCTGATGCCCGTGCGGCCGCCCCGGCCGTGGGCCTCTCCGCCCCCCTCGGACACTCGGTTCGGAGGGGCGGCGAGGCCCCCTCGGACACCCGGTTCGGAGGGGCGCGGCGAGGCCCCCGCGGAAAGCGACCCCTTCGCGCCCGCCTGTCAACCCGCCCGTGACGCCCGGTGGAACGTGCGAGAACGGTCGGACAACACAACGCCGGGGAACCGACCGGAAGCGGTCTCTCGACATCGAGGAAACCGTTCTCGGTAGGGGCGACGAACAACCTGTCGAGGGAATGCTGGTCCGCCCTCACCCGTTGTCATACATGTCGGCCGACCCGATGGCCGACCGGAGGGGATCGTGGGAAAGAACTACATCGACATCGAGAACGACCACGGCGAGACGCTGCGCTACCGCAAGCACGTCAACGGTCGCGGACTCGTCGCGCACGGCGCGAAGGTCCACCCGTCGGCGCTGGTCGAGAACGGTGCCTACGTCGAACCCGGCGTGCAGATCGCCGCGGGTGTTCGTGTCGGTCGCGGCGCCTGGATCGAGTCGGACGCCGTCATCGGCCCCGAGGCGCGCATCGAGCCGCACGCGCACATCTGCGCGGGTGCCGTCATCGGCGCCGGAGCGCACATCGGTGTCCGTACGCAGGTCGGTCACAACGCGCGCATCGCGGTCGGCTCGCTCATCGGCGACGACGAGATCATCAACGACGGCGAGGCCGTCGCCACCGACCGTCGCGGGTTGCGCCTGGCGGCCTGACGCGTCCGCGGCGCGGCATCCACGACCCGCACGACTCTTCGGAGCGTGCGGGTTTTCGCGTCTCGCGGGGTCGCTGCTCAGGCGAGGATCGTCAGAACCAGTCCGATGAGCGGGAGCGTCCCCTGGATGCTCGCGGGGCGCAGATACTTCTTGCCCGAGGTCACGAGGACGACAGCTGCGGCGGACATCGAGCCGAGCGAGAAGATCAGCAGGGTGCGGCCCGCGACGTCGCCGATGCCGGCGACCAGCCACAGCACGATGCCGATCGCCGCGCCGATCGCGAGGAAGAGGTTGTAGAAGCCCTGGTTGTAGGCCATGGGCTTGGTGGTGTCGGCGGCCTGCTGGTCGGCGATGCCGAAGATGCGCCACACGTTCGGGTGCGTCCACCGCACGCTCTCGAGCACGAAAATGTACACGTGCAGAAGGGCCGCGAGTCCCGCGAAGACGAGCGCCAGGATGCCGATCATGCCCCCACGTTATCGCCCGACTACCCTGGACGCATGGCGAACGGCAGCGGCTCCCGCGGACGCGGCGGGGCGTCGCGACGCCCCGCCCGCACCAGGGCCGCCGCGCCCGCCCGTCCGAAGCCACGTCCGCCCGCGCCCGTGGCCCCGCCGCCCGAGGAGCCGCGCGACTTCGTGCTGGGCGCGGTGCCCGGCGCCACCCCGGGCAAGTGGATCGGACTCTGGCGGGAGCGGATGCCGCACGTGTCGCTCGAGCTCCGTTCCATCACGGTCGAGGGGCAGCGCCGCGAGCTCGACGAGGTCGATGCCGCGCTCGTGCGCCTGCCCATCCCGGACGCCGACGACCTCCATGTCATCCCGCTGTACGACGAGCAGCCCGTCGTGGTGATGTCGGTGGATTCGGCGCTCACCGCGGCCGACGAGCTCGATGCGGCAGACCTGGCGGGAGAGGTCGTGATCGTGCCGGCCGACGACGTGCTCCGCGCGCAGATCCCGGATGCCGTGCCCCCGGCGTTCGATCCGCCGGCCGACACCGCGGAGGCCATCGCGACCGTCGCCGCGGGAGTCGGCGTGGTCGTCGTTCCGATGTCGTTGGCGCGCGCTCACCAACGTCGAGACGTCGAGTTCCGCATCCTGCGCGGCGGGCCCGTGTCGACCGTCGCCCTCGCCTGGCTGCGGGAGAAGACGACCCCCGACGTCGAGGCGTTCGTCGGTATCGTGCGTGGGCGTACGGCGCGCTCGTCGCGCTGACCGTCCCGCACGTGTCTCTCCGCGTCTGCGCGCGGCCCGTCCCCCGTCGACCCGCATAGAATTCCGGGGTGACCGCCCGTCTGCTCTACGTCTGCGCTCGGCCGCAGCGGGAGGCCGCGGTGGCTGAATGGGCCTCTTTCCGCGACGGACTCGGCGTCGGCGACGACGAGCTCGTGCACCATGACCTCGTCCGCGACCCTCTGCCCGCCGACCTCGAGCGCTACGCGGGGGTCGTGGTGGGCGGCAGTCCGTTCAACGTCACCGACCCCGACAAGAGCGACGAGCAGCTCCGTCTCGAGACCGACCTCGAACGCCTCGCCGCGACCGCCATCGAGGGACGCACGAGCGCGCTGTTCACCTGTTACGGCATCGGAGTGGTGACGCGACTGCTGGGCGGCGAGGTGACGCTGCGTCACCCGGAGGACACCGGCCCCGCCGAGATCGCGCTGACGGAGGCCGGCCGCGGCGACGGGCTGTTCGGCATCCTGAACCCTCGTTTCGAGGCCCTGACCGCCCACAAGGAGGGCACCGCCGCGGTCCCGCCGGGAGCGACGCTGCTGGCCGAGAACGACGCGTGCCCCGTGCAGGCGTACCGGGCGGGCGTCGGGCTGTGGGCGACGCAGTTCCATCCCGAGCCCACCGCCGAGGCGTTCGTCGCGCGCATGCGGGTGTACCGCGACGCCGGGTACTTCGATGCCGACGCGTTCGACGAGGTGTCGAGCTTCGTGCGCACCGCCTCGGTCGAGCAGCCGACGCTCCTCCTGCGCTCGTTCGCCGCTCGGGCTCGCGCAGCCGCCTGAGCCGCGCCGCCCGTGCGCTGCCTCGGCGCGGAGCCGAGCGATCCGCCAGGGCCTGCACCGCGGAAAACCCGTGGACCGCGCGATGTCAACCCCGCGGCCTCTATTTACCTAGCTTTTCTAGTGTTCTATCCATGAACGTGACAACTCAGTGGCGGGGAAGCGACCTCGCGCGTCAGATCGTCGTCCTCTCCGCGGTGTCGTTCATGCTCATCGCGGCCGTCATCGGCGCCGGCGCCTTCGGCAACTCCGCCGTGCAGGACCAGCAGGGGGGCGCCCTCGACACCGACGGCTCCTACCTCGCCCCCGCCGGCCCGGCCTTCTCGATCTGGTCGGTCATCTACCTCGGGCTCATCGCCTACGCGATCTGGCAGGCGCTCCCCCGTCAGCGCGCCACGGCGCGCCAGCGTGCGCTCGGCTGGCTGATCGCCCTCACGATGACCCTCAACGGTCTCTGGCTCGTCGCCGCACGCTTCGGGACGCTCCTCCTGACGGTCGTCGTGATCGTGCTGCTGCTGGCCGCGCTCGGCTGGACGTTCCGCGTCGCCGTCGCGACGCGCGAACCGCGCGGCGGCATCGTCGATTCCGTCCTCATCGACGGGGTGACGGGCCTGCACCTCGGCTGGGTCACCCTCGCCACCGTCGCCAACATCGCCGCCTGGCTGACCACCGTCGTCCCGGCCGGCCTCGACGACGCCGCCGGCCCCATCGGCGTCGTCGTCCTCCTGGTGGTCGCCGTGATCGCCCTCGCGACCGCGTGGCGCAGCTCGTGGCGCATCACCCCCGCCCTGGCCACCGCATGGGGGCTCGGGTGGCTGGCCGTGGAGCGCTTCACCGGCTCCCCGCAGAACACCCCGATCGGCGTCACGGCGATCGTCGTGGCCGCGGTCGTCCTGCTGCCGCCGGTCGTCATCCGCGTGCTGCGCCTGATCCGCCCCTCCGTCGACTGACCGCCGCATCCTCGGGATGGGTGTCGACCCGTTCGTCGTGCTGTCCCTCTACGCCGTCGGCATCGGCGGTCTCTTGGCGGTCTCGTCCTGATCACCGGTCATCCGTCACCGCGCGGACGCCACGGTCGCGGTCCCGCGCTCCGGACATCCACCCCGCCCCGGTGCGCCGCATTCCGCACACGCGCTCGATGCCCCGTATCTCCGGAGCGCGGCACCGACGCGGGCCGCGCCCGACGGGCCGATACGAAACCGGCGAAGAGCGCGCACCGACACGGGCCGCCCCGGCAGACGGATCAGAGCACGGGGCCGACGATCGCGCTCGCGCCCGCCGGCACCGTGACCTCGGCGGCGTCGAGGACGACACCCTCGGCGGTCGCCAGCAGCACACGGGACCCGGATGCCACGGAGGTCGAGGTCTCGGCATCCGAGAGGTTGACGATGACGACGAGATCGCGACGGTGGAGTTCGTAGACCCGACCGCCCTGAGCCTCGCTCGCCCGCGCGGACAGGCCCTCACGCGAGGGGTCGGTCAGCTCGGGACGCGTCCGGCGCAGCTTCGCGAGCTCGCGGTACAGGCCGAGGAGCTGGGCGTGGTCGCCCTCGCCGACCTCGTCCCAGTCGAGTTTCGAGTTCTCGAACGTCGAGGGGTCCTGCGGGTCGGGGACGGTGGACTCGTCCCAGCCCATCTTGGCGAACTCGGCGATGCGCCCCTCGGCGGTGGCCTTGCCGAGCTCGGGCTCGGGGTGAGAGGTGAAGAACTGCCAGGGTGTGGTGGCACCCCACTCCTCGCCCATGAAGAGCATGGGCGTGCCGGGCGCGGTGAGGGTCAGCACGGCGGCCGCGGCGAGGCGGTCGTAGCCGAGCGTCTGCGACAGTCGGTCGCCGGCGGCACGGTTGCCGATCTGGTCGTGGTCCTGCGCGAAGGTCACCAGGCGCCAGTTCGGCACCTCCGCGGGGATGGGCTTGCCGTGCTTCTCCTCGCGGAACGACGAGTACGTGCCGTCGTGGAAGAAACCGCCCTCGCTCACCTTGCGGAAGGCGTCGAGGTCGGCGAAGTCCTCGTAGTAGCCGATCGTCTCACCGGTCAGGGCGACGTGGGCGGTGTGGTGCCAGTCGTCCGACCACTGCGCGGTGAGCCCGTACCCGCCCGCCTCGCGGGGCAGGATGAGCTTCGGGTCGTTCATGTCGCTCTCGGCGATGGTCGTCAGCGGGATGCCGCGGTGCGCCGACAGGGCGTCGGTGCGCTCGGCGATCTCCTGCAGCACGTGCGGCTCGCGGTGGTCGAGCAGCGCGTGCACGGCATCCAGTCGGAGGCCATCGACGTGGTAGTCGCTCATCCACATCAGCGCGTTCTCGACGATGTAGGCGCGCACGGCGTCCTCGTCGAGGTTGACCGAGTCGCCCCAGGTGTTGCGGCTGCCCTCACGCAGGTACGCGCCGAACTCCGGCAGGTAGTTGCCCGACGGTCCGAGGTGGTTGTAGACGACGTCCTGAATCACCGCGAGACCGGCGGCGTGGGCCGCGTCGACGAAGCGCTGGTACGCCTCGGGGCCGCCGTACGCCTCGTGCACGGTGTACCAGAGCACCCCGTCGTAGCCCCAGTTCCAGGTGCCGTTGAAGCCGTTCACCGGCAGCAGCTCGACGTGGGTCACACCCAGGTCGACGAGGTGATCGAGGCGGCCGATCGCGGCATCCAGGGTCCCCTCGGGGGTGAAGGTGCCCAGGTGCATCTCGTAGATGAGGCCGCCGGCGAGCTGCCTGCCCGTCCAGGCGGCGTCGTTCCATGCGTAGACCGAGGGGTCGAACCACGCCGACGCCTCGTGCACGCCGCCCGGCTGACGGCGCGAGCGCGGGTCGGGACGCAGGTCGTCGCCGTCGCCGAGGACGAAGCCGTACCGCTCCCCGTCGGCGAGGTCGACCGGAGCGGTCCACCACCCGCCGGCCTCCGCCGACATCTCCACGTCTTCGACGACGGTGTCGCCGCTGTCGTCGAGTCGGCGCAGCCGCACTCGCTCGGCCTTGGGTGCCCAGACGTCGATGCTCATTGTTGTTTCCTTCGCGTGAGGAGTCAGAAATTGTCGCTGAGGCGAGCGCGAGGCGACAAGAAGTGACCCCTCACGCGCGGGGAACGGGTCAGGAGATCAGCAGGGCGACCGGGTAGGTCGCGAGCAGGTCGGCAAGGCGGGTCGGACCGCCCTGGTACTGCTTGCCCGTGAGCACGTCGATGACCAGCGTGTCGGGCAGCAGCAGCACCGTGTCGCGCCAGCCGCCCGCGGTACGCAGTCCATGGGGCAGACGCGTCGCGACCGCGAACACCCCACCGCGATCGAACGCGACGACGTGATCGGATGCCACGCCGGCGGCCTCGAGCGGACGGTAGACGTCGAGCGGGACGTCGTTGCGCACCCGGAGCGCGCGAGAGGTCACGAGCAGCTTCGCGGCCCCGGTCCCGTCGATGGGCGGGCGCACGGCATCCGTCCCGTCGATCGAGGCGAGCAGACGTCGACGCTCGGCGAAGTCGACCGGGCGACGGTTGTCGGGGTCGACCAGCGACTGCTCCCACAGCTCCGAGCCCTGGTAGACGTCGGGGACGCCGGGACCCATGATCTGCAGCAGCTTGGCGGAGAGGCCGTTCGACCAGCCCGCGGCCGAGATCTCGTCGACGAAGGCGCGGACGCGCTCGGCGGCCGGACCCGTGGCCGCGTCGACCAGCGCGTGCATGCGCTCCTCGAATGCCTCGTCCTGCTCCCACCAGCCGGTGACCTCGGACGCCTCGCGCGCGGCCTTCTCGGCGTAGGCGTGCAGGCGCTCGCGGTACACCTTCAGGCCCTCGGGAGTGGATGCCGATGCCGGCCACGCCCCCACGATCGCCTGCCACAGCAGGGCGTCGAAGGGCCCGTGCCCGGTCGAGGCGATGCCCTGGAACTCGGTCAGAACCTCGGCCCAGCGGTCCGGGATCTCGGCCAGCACCGCGATACGGGCGCGGGTGTCCTCGCCGCGCTTGGTGTCGTGCGTCGACAGCGTCGTCATGGCGGTGGGCCACGACGCGTGGCGGAGCGCCTGCGCGGTGTGGAATCCCGAGACGTCGAGGGAGAACTCCCCCGGGTCGCCGCCCACCTCGGTGAGCGAGCCCAGCCGGGTGTACCGGTAGAACGCCGTGTCTTCGACGCCCTTCGCCATCACGGGACCGGTGGTCTGCTGGAAGCGCCACGCGACCTCGAGGCTCGTGTCGGCGAGCACCGGCACGAGCTTCTCGATCACATCGCCCAGCTCGGGGCGACGCACCTCGGCCTCGCCCGCCGCGGCGTCGAGGTGCGCGCGACCGGCGGGGAGGTACGAGCGGTAAACGGGGAAGCACGCGAGGATCTCGGCGAGGGCGTCCTGCAGCACCTCGGCTTCGAACTCCTGGAGCGCCTTCGCCGGTCCCTGAGCCTGTCGAAGGGCCCGGACGAGACGGCGGATCTCCGAGACCTGGATCGAATCGGCGATCTTGCGCTTGGTGTCGTGGATGAGGTCGTGCCAGCCGGTGAGCGCGGGCAGGTCGCTGTCGGCGCGCAGGCGCGCGTCGAGGGCGTCGAGCGCCGCCTCGCCCGCGGGGTCGGTCAGCACGCGGTCGATCTCGGCGAGCGCGTCGTAGCCCGTCGTCCCGGCGGTCTTCCACCACGACGGCAGTGCCTCGCCGTGCTCGAGGATCTTCTCGCCGAGCACGTAGCCGACCTCGCCCTCGCCGGCTTCCTCGAGCGCGACGGCGAGACGGTCGAGGTAGCCGCCCGGGTCGAGGAGTCCGTCCGGGTGGTCCACGCGCAGGCCGTCGGCGAGGCCCTCGCGCACCCAGCGCAGGATCTCGGCGTGCGTGGCGTCGAACACCTCGGGAAGCTCCACGCGCACGCCCGCCAGGGTCGTGACCGCGAAGAAGCGGCGGTAGTTGAGGTCGTCGGCCTCGTCCTGCCAGAAGCGCAGCTCGAAGTTCTGCGCGTCGAGCAGGGCTCGCACGTCCGAGGTGCCCGTGCCCGGAGCGACGGGGAAGACGTGGTCGTAGTAGCGGACCAGCCCGTCGGGGGCGTCGTCGGCCGGCGTCGGGTCGTAGGAGATCTCGTCGATCACCGCGTCGAGGTCGTCGCCGAGCACCGGCACGCGCACCTTGCCCGCGCCGAACTCCCAGTCGATGTCGAACGAGTCCGCGTACGCCGAGGCGCGCCCCTGGCGCAGCACGTCCCACCACCACGCGTTGGTACGAGGCTCGGAGACGCCCATGTGGTTCGGCACGATGTCGATGAGGATGCCGAGCTCCTGGGCCCGAGCGGCCTCGACGAACCGGTCGAGTCCCTCGGCGCCGCCGCGGGCCGGGTCGACACGCGTGACGTCGACGACGTCGTACCCGTGGTCGGAGCCGGGCGTGGCCTCGAGGATCGGCGAGAGGTACGCCCACGAAACCCCGAGGTCGCGGAGATATCCCGTGACCTCGGCGGCGTCGTCGAGCGTGAACGATTCGCGGATCTGCAGGCGGTAGGTCGAAAGCGGATGCCGCATCTCGGTCACAGCTCCGGCTTGGGCGCCTGGCCGGGCAGGTCGTCGGTGCCGATCACCTGGATCTGCGCCGTGAGCGAGGCGGCGACCGAGTGGTCCACCTCGGGCTCGGGCAGGTGGTGCTCGCGCAGCACGATGAGCGACTTCGGCTCGAGCGGCAGCGTCTCGCCGGGGTTCAGCGGCTCGGTGTTGGCGCGCTCCCCCGCCGTGTCGACGTACGCGTCCCACTTCGGGGCGTAGTCGAAGTCGGGCAGCTGGAAGTCGACCTTGTCGTCGCCGGCGTTGAACAGCACGAGGAAGTGGTCGTCGCTGATGGCCTCACCGCGGCGGTCGCGCTCGCGGATGCCCTGCCCGTTGAGGAAGACCCCCACTGCCAGACCAAAGCCGTTGTCCCAGTCCTCGGGCTGCATGAGCGAACCGTCGGGTCGCAGCCACACCACGTCGGGGATCGGTGCCCCCTCCTCCATCTTCACGGGGCGGCCGTCGAAGAAGCGGCTGCGGCGGAAGGTGGGGTGCTGCTTGCGCAGGCGGGCGAGGGCCGCGGTGAACTCGATGAGCGGGGTGTCGATGCTCGACCAGTCCACCCAGGTGATCTCGTTGTCCTGGGCGTAGCCGTTGTTGTTACCGCCCTGTGTGCGGCCGAGCTCGTCGCCGTGCAGCAGCATCGGCACGCCCTGGCTGAGCAGCAGCGTCGCGATGAAGTTGCGCTGCTGCTGCGCGCGGCGCTTGAGCACCTCGGGGTCGTCGGTGGGTCCTTCGACGCCCATGTTGCTCGAGCGGTTGTGCGATTCGCCGTCGTTGTTGTCCTCGCCGTTGGCGTCGTTGTGCTTCTCGTTGTACGACACGAGGTCGCGCAGCGTGAAGCCGTCGTGAGCGGTGACGAAGTTGATGGATGCCACGGGGAAGCGCCCCGAGTGCTCGTACAGGTCGGCCGAGCCGGTCAGACGCGAGGCGAACTCGCCGAGCGCCTGCGGCTCGCCGCGCCAGAAGTCGCGGACGGTGTCGCGGTACTTGCCGTTCCACTCGGTCCACTGGGGCGGGAAGTTGCCGACCTGGTAGCCGCCGGGGCCCACGTCCCACGGCTCGGCGATGAGCTTGACCTGCGAGACGATCGGGTCCTGCTGCACGAGCTCGAAGAAGGCCGCGAGGCGGTCGACCTCGTAGAACTCCCGGGCGAGGGTCGAGGCGAGGTCGAAGCGGAAGCCGTCGACGTGCATCTCGAGCACCCAGTAGCGCAGCGAGTCCATGATCAGCTGCAGCGTGTGCGGGTTGCCCACGTTCATGCTGTTGCCGGTGCCGGTGTAGTCGGTGTAGTACCGCTTGTCGTCGTCTTCGAGGCGGTAGTACGCCTCGTTGTCGATGCCGCGCATCGAGAGCGTGGGGCCCATGTGGTTGCCCTCGGCGGTGTGGTTGTAGACCACGTCGAGGATGACCTCGATGCCCGCCGCGTGCAGCGCCTTGACCATCGCCTTGAACTCCTGCACCTGCTGACCGTGGTCGCCGGTGGAGGAGTACGTGTTCTGCGGGGCGAGGAACGCGATGGTGTTGTAGCCCCAATAGTTCGACAGCCCCTTCTCCTCGAGGGTGGAGTCGTTGACGAACTGGTGCACCGGCATGAGCTCGATCGCCGTGATGCCGAGCTTCTTGAGGTGCTCGATGACGGCGGGGTGGGCGATGCCGGCGTAGGTGCCGCGCAGCTCCTCGGGGACGTCGGGGTGCAGCTGGGTGAGACCGCGAACGTGCGCCTCGTAGATGAAGGTCTCGGCGTAGGGGATCTTGGGCTGCCGGTCGCCCGACCAGTCGAAGAACGGGTTGACGACCACGCCCTTCATCATGTGCGGGGCGGAGTCCTCGTCGTTGAACGAGTCGGGGTCGCCGAACTGGTAGCTGAAGACGGGCTGACCCCAGTCGATCTGCCCCTCGACGGCCTTCGCGTACGGGTCGAGCAGCAGCTTGCTCGGGTTGTAACGCTGACCGTTGGCGGGGTCGTAAGGACCGTGGACGCGGTAGCCGTACCGCTGTCCGGGCAGGATGTTGGGGAGGTAGGCGTGCCAGACGAACGCGTCGACGTCGATCAGATCGAAGCGTGTCTCCGTTCCGTCCTCGTCGAAGAGGCAGAGCTCGACCCGCTCGGCCCCCTCGCTGAACAGGGCGAAGTTCGTCCCGTTACCGTCGTAGGTGGCCCCGAGGGGATAGCTGGATCCTGGCCATAGCTGCTGCACGTCGCTCACGATAGACCAGCGTCGTTTCCGGTTCGGGCGGGCGTCATCGCTGTTGACAGGCGGTCGGGCCCCGACTATGCGCACGGGTCTCTATGCACGCTCCGGCGGGTGCTGCAGCAGCTCGATGCGCTCGTGGAGGTAGCGCGCGAGAGGCAGGTAACCGCCCGCGGCGCTCCACCGCACGAGCGTCTGACCGGCGCGGACGGCCAGCGGCGTCGAGCGCTCGCTCATCCGCTCGAGATCGACGACCTCCCAGCCGATGTGCACCACCTCGCCCTCGGGGACCCCGCCGCGGGCCGCGGCCGCGGCGAGTTCCGCGCGGCGGCGCTGCGACTCGGCGGCGAAGCCGCGGCGCACCTCGGCGCGCGAGCGCACGATGTCTCCGGTGGACAGCACCGCGTCGTCGGTGAGCAGCAGCACCCCCAGATGCCAGGCGGTCCCCCGCGGGGCGATGCGCGCGGGACGAGGGATGCCGAGCAGCCGGCGCCCCTCCTGAAGCTCGCCGAGTCGTTCGCGCGGCGCGTCGGCCAGACGTGCTCGCGCCTCGGCGAGCAGCTCGGCGGCGGTCCCGGCGGTCATGCGTCCCCCTCCTCGTCGCGCGCGACCTCGGCCCGCGACAGCGCGCGCTCCGCCGCCCGGACGGCGTCGACCGCCGTGGCGCGGTCATTCTCGAGGTGCTGCACCGCCGCGTCGGCGTCGGCCGCCTCCCGCTCGATCCTCGCCAGCTCGGTACGCAGTTCGTCGATACGCTCATGCACGCGGTCCGCCCGCTCCCGGGCGGTCTCGAGCCGCCGGTCGGCGGCCGCGCGCTCGCGCTCGGCATCGGCTCGCGCCCGCTCCGCTTCGCGCACGGCACGTTCGGCGGCCTTCCGCGCGCGGCGAGCCGCGAGGTCGTCGCGCGCCGCGGGCGCGGGAACGGCGGCGGGCACCGACCCTGCCACCGCGGCACCCACCCCCTCGGCATCCCGATCCGCGAGGTCGATGGCCGACACCAGCCGACCGGTGAGCACCGCGGCCGCGGCCGTCTCGTCGACCACGGCCGCGTTGATCGTCTTCTCGACCGCGTCCTTCACGGCCGGACTCAGCGGGGTGCCCTTATCGGCGGCGAGCTCCGCCGCGCGGCGGGCGAGAGCCGCGACCAGCTGACGCCGCTGGCGGCCGAGGCGGCCGAGTTCCGCGGCATCCAGATCGTCCTGCGCCTCGTGCAGCGCGCGCGACAGCTCGACGGCCTCGCCGAGCTGCCCGTCGCGCACCAGCAGGTTCACCGCCCAGGCCGCGACCGTGGGCTTGCGCAGCTTCGCGATGCGACGACCGAGCGGTCCGGCCGCGGCGGCGCGCTCGGCGCGGGCGGCGGTGAAGCGCGCGGGCGGGAGGGAGAGCAGTTCGGCGGCGACCTCGTCGAGGCGGGCGTCGTCGTCGCTCATCCCTCCATTGTGTCGCCCGTGTCAGAGCGAGACCACCCCGGGCCGCGGCCCGCGGATCTCACGGTGCAGCCGCTCCATGCGCGCGTCGAGCTCGGCCGCGGTGTCGGCGGCGTTCTTCAGCTCGGCGAGGAGCTCGGCCGGGACCAGCCGGTCGTACTTGTAGTAGATCTTGTGCTCGAGGCTGGCCCAGAAGTCCATCGCGATCGTTCGGAACTGCACCTCCACGGGCACGTCCACGCGACCGGTCGAGAGGTAGACGGGCACCTCGACGATGACGTGGAGGCTCTTGTAGCCGTTCGCCTTCGGCTCGGCGATGTAGTCCTTCACGTCGCGCACCGTGATGTCGTCCTGCCGGGTGAGCAGGTCGGACAGGCGGTACGCGTCGTCGATGAAGCTGCACGTCACGCGGATGCCGGCGACGTCGGTGATCGAGGAGCGGATGGAGTCGAAGTCGGTCTCGATGCCCTTGCGCCGCACCTTGTCGACGAGGCTGTCGGGCGACTTCACGCGGCTCGAGACATGCTCGATCGGGTTGTAGGCGTGCATCTCTTGAAACTCCTCGCGGAGGATCGAGATCTTCGTCTCGACCTCGGCGAGCCCGAAGCGGTACTCCATGAGGAAGCGCTGGAACTCGTCGCGCAGGGCACGCAGCGCCGCGCTGGAGACGGTGATCTGCTGATCGTCCAGCGGGTCGGGCATGGCCCCGACGCTAGCGAGGACCGCTACGAGGTCGCTGGGAACGACGGCGGCTTGGATGCACGCGGCACGAGTTCGCCGTCGATGACATCGATGCCGACCAGACGGTCGAAGACCTCGGGGAGGTCGTCCGGGTCGGCGGCCCCGGGATCAGGCTGCCTGGGAGTGGGGGGATGTGTCACGGCGCCCTCCTTCCGTGCTCGCTCCCACGATGCCACTCGCTCGCGCCACGCCCGGCGGTCTTGACACCCGCACCGGACCGGCGTATCCCGAACGGCCCTCGCGTATCGTTTAGGCCCATGGGGACCATTCACTACGGCGGAAGCGGCACGATCGTCCACATCGAGGACCGAGCGCTGGCTCATCTCAAGGTGGTCATCTCCACCAAGCTGCGCCGCGGCGAGAGCTTCACGCTGTCCTGGCGTCACCGCGACGACGAGGAGCGCGGTCGCAGCACGCTGTGGCTGCACCCCGCGATTCCGCTGCGTTTCGTGTTCGACGAGACCGAGCCCACGACGCTCAGTCGCGAATGGATCGAGCGTCTCGCCGATTCGGCCAACTCGTCGGGCGGCATCATGCTCGTCCCGGAAGACATCAGCCCGACCGAACAGGTCGAGCGCAGCTGAGGATCAGCCCTCTTCGACGTGGGCGTCTTCGCTGGGCTCGGGCGTGATCGCCAGACCGTTGGGCCCGGATGCCGCGAGCATGAGGTCTTCGACCCACACGCGGTTGATGCGGGGCTGGCGGCTGCCGTAGAAGTGGAACTGCATCGGGACCGAGGGGTGCATCCAGAAGCTGCGACGGCCGCTGCCGTCGCCGACCTCGACGTCGAACATGAACGACTCGGATCGCCGCAGCTTGTTCATCACGACGATGCGCAGGTGCGCCAGCGTGCGGTCATCGATGTCGACGGCGTTCGCGACGGTGTCGTAGATGAATCGGCCCATGCGTCCGAGCCTAGCCGAGGAACGCACGACGATCCTCTTTGGACGGATGCCACGTCGGCCATGACGAAAGCAACCCCCGAGGACGCGCAGAATCGACACGACTAACGTGCCGGTGTGGGAACGCTTTACTACGGCGACGTCGCGACGCCGATCGAGATAGAGGATCGCGCGCTGGCGCACGTCAAGGTCGTCATCGCCACCAAGCTCCGCCGCGGCGAGAGCTTCACGCTGTCGTGGACGCACCAACCCGGCCAGGAGATCGGCCGCAGCACGGTGTGGCTGCACCCCTCGATCCCGCTGCGTTTCGTCTTCGACGAGCCGGAACCGGCACTGTTGAGCCGCTCGTGGATCGAGGCGCTGGCGAACTCGGCGAACTCGTCCGGGGGCCTTCTGCTCGTCCCCGAGCCCGAGCACCCCGGGCCCTGACTCAGACCAGGGGCTGATCGAGGATCTCGCGCGCACCCTCTTCGACCGCCGTGGGCACGACGAGAGGGCGTCCGGCCGAGAAGGCCTCCCACTCGCGCAGCACCACCGCCTCCACGTGGAGGGGGTCCTCTTGGGGGAAGTCGGCACGCAGGCGCTGGACGACCTCGCGGAACGACGCCACCTCGACCCCGTCGATCAGGGGGACGGCCCCGGACGCGCGCGCGGAGACCCGTTCGACCGCGCTCTCGTCCATGCGCCCCATGCTGTCACGCTGCCGTGCGCGCACCTAATGCTCCGCGGGAAGGAAGGTCGGCTACTTTCTCAGTCGCCGTGACACCCGGGATCAGCGGGCGGCCTCGGGCTCGACCGGGTGCGGGTCGACCTGATCGACGGCATCCTGCAGGCGACCGAGACACGCGACGACGGCCGCGCTCTCTTCGGGCGTCATGTCGACGACGGCCGCCATCATCCGCGCGTGCATGGCACCGAGGGTCGCGCGCACCTCTTCGTCGCTCGCCGTCGTCGCGACGATGTGGATGCTGCGGCGGTCGGTCGGGTGGGGGATGCGCGTGACGTGCCCCGACTTCTCGAGCCGGTCGATGATGGCCGTCGTGGACGCCGTCGAGACGCCGAGGTACCGCGTGATCTCGCTGGGCGAGACCTGCCGCTGTTGACCCGCGGCCTTCAGGAGGTAGCGCAGCACGAGCAGCTCGTTCTCACCCATCGACATGGACTCGCGCGTGCGGCGACGCATCGCCACCTCGGCGGCGCGGTAGACGCGGAACGCCTGAAGGACGTCGACGGCACGGCGACGGCGGTCTTCCTCGCTCGCGCCGTACCAGTAGCGCGATGCCTCGGACCCGTTTTCCACCAGGGCATCTTATGACAGGGAAGGTCGTCCAGCCCCCTGCCGCGGCGCGCAGGCGGCAGGTACCATCGGTAAGTAGATCGGCTACCTACTTGATCGCTAACGGAGATACTTCGCGCCAACGCCACGAGGGAGGGCAGATGAAAGACGCAACGACGGCCGACGACGTCGTCAAAGCCCTCAACGACCTCACCGATTCGGGCGTCGCTTCCGAGCGTGCGGCGCTGCACTCGCTGGGGATCGGCCCGAACGACGCGAAGGTGCTGCGCTTCCTCCTCCAGCGCGCGGCGGAGGACGAACCCGTCACGCCTCGCATGCTCGCGGCGATGCTGGGCATCTCGTCGGCGGCGACCACGGCTTTGATCGATCGTCTCGCCGAGGCCGGCTGGGTCGAACGGGAGCCCTACCCCGGAGACCGGCGATCGATCGTCGTGCGCGAGACCATCGACGAGGACTCCCCCGCACGACGCATCCTCTCGGTTCGTCGCGCGTCGGTGGTCGCGGCGGCCGCGCGCCTCGGCCCGGAGGAGCGGCGCATCGTCGCCGATTTCCTCGACGACATCGCACGCGGCGAGACCGAGGACATCGAGACGATGTGCCCGAACGACGAGCCCCACACGACCTGAGTCAGGTCGCGCGGGGCTCCGGGGCTCACTCGCTCGAGCGGCCCGTCTCGCTCTGCAGGCGCTCGATCTGCTCGGACGCCTCGGCCTTCGTCAGGTCAGCGGGGATCTCCTCGCCCGCCTCGCGGGCCAGGGTGTCGAGGTAGCTACGCTGGGGCGCGGTCATCGGCTCGTCGCCGGTGACCCAGTCGGACGGGTCTTTCTCGGCGGGGTTGTCGCCCTCGCGCGTGGCGCCGAGGGTCTCTTCTTCGCGGGAGGTATCGCTCATGGGCCGAGGCTAGACGCGGCCTCCGACACCGGGGCCGGGATTGACACGATGTCCAGGCGGGTGCGGCATCCTGGTCGGATGCCCGACGACTCCCGCTCCGTCGACGTCCAGGTCGACACGTGCCGACGCGGGGCCGCACACACGCGCGTCACCCGCATGTCGACCGGCTCCGACGGCGGGCGGCCCTTCGTGCTCATCGCCGGCATCGGCGTCGCCGCGACCTACTTCGAGTTCCTCGCACCGCTGCTCGCCGAGCACGGCGAGGTCTACGCGCTGGATCTGCCCGGGTTCGGCGGGGTGCCGGCATCCGGGGAACAACCGACCCCGGCGTTCTTCGCCGACCAGGTCGAGGCCGTTCTCGACCACTACGACCTCGCCGACCCGGTCCTGATCGGTCATTCGATGGGAACGCAGGTGGTCACCGAGGTGCTCGCGCGCCGGCCGGCGCTGTCGCACGCGGTCCTGGTGAGCCCGGTCGTCGACGAGGGCGAGGCCGATGCGTTCACGCAGGCCGTGCGTTTCGCGCAGTCCACCGCGCGCGAATCGATGCACGTCGCTCTCACCGCGTTCTCGGCCTACCTGCTGTGCGGGGTGCTGTACTTCCTCGAGGCCCTCCCGCACATGCTGCGGTATCGCATCTCCGACCGCATCGGTCTCGGCCGCGCGCGGCTGCTGCTGATCCGCGGCGAGTTCGACCGCCCGTCACCCCGCCGCCTGCACTCTCGTCTCGTCGCCCGCGCCCACGAGGCGCGCCGGTGGGAGATCCTCGGCGGCGCCCACTGCGTCGTCAACAGCCATGCGGTCGGCGTCGCGCGCCTCGTCCTGCGTCACCTCGACGACGAGCTCCCGGCGAGGGGACGGATGCCGGCGGCCGAAGCCGCGGTGCCCCCGGCCCGGCACGCCGACGTGCGCATGGTGCTGAGCGCGATGGCGAGCCGCGTGGCCGAGTGGTTCAGCGCCGCCCGCAAGGACGAGAACGGCGTGGAGCGTGCGAAGGCCCGGCACGCGCGGCTGCTCTGGGACGCCTACCGCCCTGGGAGCTGAGGGGCACCCCGCTCCGCGGGCGAGGGCAACGCCCCGACGCCCGAGCGGGATGATGAGGCCTCGGACTCGTCCCGGGCGCCCCTCCCTTATGCACGAGCTCCTTCCTCGCGCGGCCACTCAGCGCTGCGCGCACACCGCGTCGAGGGCGCGATCCAGGGCGCGCGCCGTGGCGATACGGGCCGCCGCCGGCACCGCCGCGAGGAATCCGCCCACGAACGTGTCGCCGAGACCGATGGTGGTCGGGTGCGCCGTGTCGATGACGTAGGCCGCGACCCCGACCGCGGGAACACGTCGCTCGACCTCCGCGATGACCGCGGCACCGCCCTCGTGTCGAGGGAGTCGCGCGGTGTGCTCGACATCGGCGGCGGTGCACGCGTCTCCGAGCCGGTAGCGCGTCGCGGCCGTGCGGACGGCGCTCTCGAGCGCGACCCGGTGCCTGTCCGCCGCCGGCCCCACGGCGACGGCCCAGGAGCTCGTGTGCACGACGAGAGCGCGCGCGGGGATCAGCGCGTGCACCTCGGCGAGCGCGTCGGCCACGTCACCGGGCGAGAGCAGATCGACGGGCCGTCCGAGGTACTCCTGCAATTCGTCCTCGTTCATGCCGTACACGTCGATGCGGTCGAGCAGCCTCGCACGGACGCGAACGGAGAGCTCCCGGTGGTAGAAACCCGCGTCCTCGTAATAGACGAGGGCTTCGGGAGGCAGGCGCCGCATCGCGGCGACGAGGTCGTCGAGCCGGGCCTCGAGCAGGTCGGCATCCTGCATCGTGTTGAAGCCCGAGACGAGGAACGCCGCAGCGTTCTCGAGGGCGTCGCCCAGCCCCTCGGCGATCGCCATCTCGCGGTTGGGCGCGTCGTTGGCGAAGATCAGGCGGTTGGATGCCGGAGCGGTCACCACCCCGTCGAGCACCCCCACCCGCGCACCCCTCGGATACTGCACGATCAGGTGCGGGTCGAGGGTGTCGCGCGTCGCCGACGAGACGATCCGCATCGACGCCGGCAGCAGCCGGCGCACGTGGTCGTCGATGCTGACGAGGTGCTGAACCGTGGGCACGCCGATGCGGTCGAGGGCGATCCCCGCCCGGACCCCCGTCCCGCCGAGCGTGATCGTCGTGTCGAAGTGCGCCGCGAAGCGCTCCACGATCTCGGAGGTGAGAACGAAGCGCTCGCCTCCCCCGCCCGCGGCGAGGAAGGCGAGCACCGTGACGACGAGTGCACGCTCATCGATGATCGGCGTCGTGGTGTTCAGCTCGTCGAGACGGATGCCGTGCTGCGCAGCGAGGGCCGAGAGCACCTCGGCATCCCACCGGATCTCGTAGTCGACGGTGCCGCCGAGTCCGAGGACGAGGTCTTCCGCCATGACGTCGATCACCGCCCGATCAGTAGAGGTCGGCCTTGCCTGCGGCGCCGAACAGGTCGATCTTCTCCGCGGCCGTGACCTTCATCGCGGCGATGCACTCGGGCTGGATGGCGTTGGGCTCGCGCAGGCGCCGGTCGGTGCCGAGCACCTCGCGCATGCGGTCGTGGTAGGCCACCTTGATGTCGCTGGAGATGTTGATCTTGTTCACGCCGAGCTGAACGGCGCGGCTGAGCTCGGCATCCGGATTGCTCGATCCTCCGTGCAGCACGAGCGGGATACCGACGGCGGCCTTGATCTGCTCGAGCAGGTCGTGGCGCAGCTCGGGGTTCTTCTCGGCCGGGTAGAGGCCGTGCGAGGTGCCGATCGCGATCGCGAGGCTGTCGACCCCGGTCTGCTCGACGAAGCGCACCGCGTCGTCGACGTTGGTGTAGATGATCTCGGCCGCGCCCGACTCGCCGTAGCTGTCGTTCGCGCCGATGGTGCCGAGCTCCCCCTCGACCTGCACGCCGACCGCGTGGGCGGCGTCGACGACCTTGCGGGTGAGCGCGACGTTCTGCTCGAACGGCTCGAGCGAGGCGTCGATCATGACCGAGGTGAAGCCGGCCTGGATGGCCTGGACGATCTGCTCGTAGGTGCCGCCGTGGTCCCAGTGGATGGCCACGGGCACGCTCGAGCGGTGTGCACGGGCGTGCATCGCCGGGATCAGGTCGGTGGTGATGTGCGAGACCTCGTCGGGGTGGATCGCGATGATGACCGGAGCGTTCTTCTCCTCGCTGATGTCCATGATCCCGGTGAACATCGCCCAGTCGCTGATGTTGAAGGCCGGGATGGCGAAGCTGTGGGCGTTGGCGACGTCGAGGATGGACTTGCCGGTGTAAAGCACGGATGACTCCTTGTTCGGGGTTGGGTAGGCGGCGGTCAGCTCTTCACCGAGCCGGCCGTGAGGCCGCTGATGAAGAAGCGCTGGAAGAAGAGGAAGAGCACCAGCACCGGGATCGAGCCGAGGATGCTCATCGCCATGATCTGGTTCCACTCGTAGGAGTGCTGACCCATGAGCAGCTGGATGCCGATGGGCACCGTGCGCATGTCGATGGTCCGCGTGAGGGTCAGGGCGAACAGGAACTCGTTCCACGCGATCATGAACGTGTAGATGCCCACCGAGACGATGCCCGGGATCGAGATCGGTACGAGCACGCGCCACAGGGCCGTGAAGGAGCCGGCGCCGTCGACGCGGACCGCCTCGTCGAGCTCCTTCGGGAGGGTGTTGAAGTACCCGGTCATCATGATGATCGCGTAGGGCAGCGTGAACACCATGTACGTGAAGATCAGGCCCGGGTAGGTGTTGTAGAGCCCGAGGCCGACCATGAGCCCGAAGTACGGGATGAGCAGGGTGATCGGCGGCACCGCCTGGACGCTGACGATGATGACGTTGACGATGCGCTTGCCGCGGAACTCGAACCGGCTGAAGGCGTAGGCGGCCTGGATGGCCACGAGCAACGTCAGGATCGTGACCGCTCCCGCGACGACGTAGCTGTTGATGAAGAAGCGCACCGTCTCGGGATTGGTGAAGATCGAGACGTACGCGTCGAACGAGAACGTGTCGGTGATCAGGCGCGGCGGGAGCTCGAAGATCTGCGTGTTCGACTTGAACGAGCTCGACAGCATCCACAGCACGGGGCCGGCCGCGAAGACCGCGCCGAGCAGGAGACCGAGGAGGACGCCGACCTTCGCGAGTCGACGGCGCGTGGCCGTGCGCGCGGGGCGCTGACGCGGGGCGGCGGCGACGAGCGGCGGGCGGACGGTGGTGTTCAGGGCCATGGTCAGTCCCTCGCCTTCTGGTGGCGGACGTAGAGCACCGCGATGATCATCGACATCGCCAGGACCAGCACCGCCGAGGTGGAGGCCATCGAGAAGTCGTACTTCGCGAACGCGAGCTTGTAGGTGAAGGTGCTGAGCATCTCGGTGACGTCGATCGGACCGCCGCCGGTGGTCAGCCAGATGAGGGCGAACTGCTGCGAGGTCCAGATGAGGTCCAACAGCACGAGGCTCACGATGATCGGGCGCAGCTGCGGGACGGTGACGTTCCAGAAGCGCTGGACGGGGCTGGCGCCGTCGACGGTCGCCGCCTCGTAGAGGTCGCTCGGGATGCCCTGGAGGCCCGCGAGCAGGCTCACCATGAAGAAGGGGTAGCCGGCCCAGATGTTGATGAAGGTGACCGTGCCCAGCGCCAGCTGGGGCGAAGCGAGCCACTCGATGTTCGTGTTCAGGAGGAAGTTGACGATGCCGTTCGGGGCGAGCAACATGCGCCAGAGCACCGCGATGACGGCGACCGTGAACAGCCAGGGCAGCACGTAGAGGCCCCGGAAGATCGCCCGGGGCACGGCGCCGATGAGCCGGCTGTTCAGAAGCAGCGCAAAGGAGAGCCCGAGCACGAGGTGCGCGGCGACGCTCGTGAGGGTGAAGAAGAGGGTGTTGCCCGTCGCCTTCCAGAAGCCCGGGTCGGTGAGGATCGCGACATAGTTGTCGACGCCCACGACCTCGGGACTCTTGTTGAGGATCACGTTGTCCTGGAAGGAGTACCCGATCACCATGACGATCGGGACGATCATCAGGACGAACAGCAGGATCAGCGTCGGCGACAGGAACGCGTAGGCCTCGCCGGCCTTGCGGAGCTGTCGGGTGCGCCGGGAGGCGGGGCGACCGGTGACGATCACCTCGGTGTCGGGGGGTGTGAGGGTGCGCATGGTCATGATGTGCGGCTTTCGCTGAGCGGGATGCCGCACCGCGAACGGTGGCGGTGCGGCATCCCGGTTCGGGGTCGGATCAGAACTCCGACGTCCATTCGTCCTGCGTCTTCTTGAGGGCGTCGCTCATCGACTCCTGGCCGTCGAGCGCCGACTGGAACTCCGTGCCGAACTGGCGCATCAGTTCTTCTGCGACGGGCAGACCCGTGAACTCGTTCGCCGGGTAGCCCTTCTTGTAGATGTCGAAGGCCGTCTTGAACAACGCGTCGTCTTCGACGAAGGTCGGCACGCTCTCGGTGTTGCCCGGGAAGGCCTTGGCCATCGTGGACAGCTCGCTGTTGACGTCCTTGCCCATCAGGAACTGCACCAGTTTGAAGGCGGCATCCTTGTGCTCGGAGTTCTCGGCGACGCCGATGCCCCACGAAGCGTAGGGGATCCCGCGCTCGCCGGTGAAGCCGTCCTTCGCGGGGATCGCCGAGATCGAGAACTTCAGATCCGGGTTGGACTGGCGGATGAGGTTGATGTGCGCGAGCGAGTCGATCATCATTCCGACGCGACCGTTGGTGAACTCCTCGACCTTGTCCTGTTCCTTCATGGTGAAGGAACCCGGGGCGATGACCTTGTCGTCCCACATCTGCTGAATGAAGTCGGTGGCGGAGGATACGTCGCTGTTGGTCAGATCGGGCTGGCCGTCTTTGAGCATCGAGCCGCCCGAGGCCCAGACCCACGACATGACGTCGTTCTGCACGCCGTTGGGCGCTTCGAGCGAGAGCGGGAGCACCCAGCCCGAGACGTCGCCGCCGAGGGCGGTGATCTTCTTCGCCGCGTCCGCGAACTCGGTGCGGGTCGACGGCGGGGTCGTGACACCCGCCTGCGAGAGCAGTCCGTCGTTCGTGAACATCGGGTAGACGAAGTTGACCACCGGGATCATGTAGGTGCTGCCGTCGACCTGGATCTGACTGGCGAGCTGGCCGTCGTCGTACCCCGAGGAACTCATCAGCTCGGACAGGTCGGCGATCACACCCTGCTTGGCGAAGTCGCTGACCCACGCGCCGTCGAGACCGACGACGTCGGGCATCGTGCCGGAGGCCGCTCCGGCGAAGAGCTGCTCCTTGGTCGACGCGTAGGGGCCGCTGACCAGGTCGACCTTGATGCCGGGGTTCTCCTGCTCGAACTGGTCCATGAGACCGCGGAACTCGCCGTCCCCGAGCTCGGGCTCCCACCACTGGGCGAATTCGATCGTGACGTCCCCGTCCGCCGAGGTGCCCCCGCTGTTCGACGACGAGCACCCCGCCATCGCTAGGAGGGTCGTGGCCGCTGCTGCGACACCGACGAGCTTGATGGCGTTCCGACGCCGGCGCCCGCTGTTGTCCATCGTTTCTCCTCGTTGAGATCTGCCGCATTTCGCGCTGTTCTGCGCGTTCTTGCGTCTTTCAGCACGAGTATGCGCCGATATGCGACTTAGGGCAAGCACTCGATGCAGATTCGTGACAATTTCGGCACGATACCGCGCTCATATCGGCAGAGAAGCGGGTGTTCCTGCGTTTCCTTGCTGTTTTCTCCTCGCAATCTGCTCGGCCCGTCGCCTTGATGTGCTAGAGATGACGGCATGGACGGAACCACGGCCACGACGAAGAGGCGGCTTCCGGCGGGTCGCAAGGCCGAGCTGGCGGCGTACGTCGCCGAATCGGGACAGGTGACGGTCGTCGACCTGGCATCCCATTTCGGCGTCTCGATCGACACGGTGCGGCGTGACCTCGATCAGCTCGACCGCGAGGGCATCGTCGTCCGCACGCACGGCGGCGCGGTGAGCGCCATGTCGGTGCCCGGTCGAGACCGCGGTCTCGACGTGCGCCTGCAGATGCAGATCACCGAGAAGGAGCGCATCGCGAGCCTCGCCGTCGAGCTCGTCGAAGACGGATCCGTGCTGATGCTCAACGCCGGCACGACGACCCTCGCGGTCGCCCGCGCGCTGCGCAACCACCGCAACCTGACCATCGCGACGAACAACCTGCGCATCCCCGCCGAGATCTCGCCCAGCGTCTTCCGCGACCTCTACATCTTCGGCGGAGCGGTCCGCACGATCACTCAGGCCACGACGGGGCCGGTCACCCTCGCGATGAACTCGCACTCGCCCGAGGTCGACATCCGCTGCGACTACGCCCTCATCGCCGTGGGCGCGGTCGACGCCTCCGGTTACTCCACGAGCAACCTCGGCGACGCGACGATGATGAACGAGATGATCCAGCGCGCCGAGCGCACGGCGATCCTCGCCGACTCGTCGAAGCTCGACCGCCGCCTGTTCGCGCAGGTCACCGCGCTCGAGAACGCCGACTACCTCATCACGGACGCTCCCCCGTCGCCGGATCTGGGGGCAGCACTGCACGATGCGGGCGTGACCGTCCTCACGCCCTGACGCCGCTCACCCCGCCGTCAACGCCACCCGGAGGATGCGATCGTCCGCACCGCCGGCGCGGTCGGTGTTGCTCGTGACGATCCACAGCGCGCCGTCGGGAGCGACGACCGCATCGCGCAGGCGCCCGAACTCGCCCGTGAAGAACTCCCGCGCCGTCGACGTGTCGACCGTGGGTATCGCGCGCAGTCGTTCGCCGCGCAGATTCGCGACGAGCACCGATCCCTGAGTGACCGCGAGACCGCTGGGGCTGGCGTCCGCGGGTGCCCACTGCTGCACGGGGTCGACGAATCCCTCGACGCCGCCGATCCCCTCGACCTCGGGCCAGCCGTAGTTCGCACCCGGCCGGATGACGTTGAGCTCGTCGAAGGTGTTCTGGCCGAACTCCGACGCGAACATCGTGCCCTCGGCATCCCACCCGATCCCCTGCGGGTTGCGGTGCCCGAGGCTCCACACCGGTGAGCCGGGGAACGGGTTGTCGGCCGGGACCTCGCCTTCCGGCGTGACGCGGAGGATCTTGCCGCCGAGCGACGACGCGTCCTGCGCGGCGCCCGGATCGGCCGCGTCGCCGGCGGTGACGTAGAGCATGCCGTCGGGGCCGAGGGCGAGGCGCCCGCCGTTGTGGATGTTCGCGGACGGGATGCCGTC
Organism: uncultured Microbacterium sp.; assembly: GCA_913774845.1. GTDB lineage: Bacteria > Actinomycetota > Actinomycetes > Actinomycetales > Microbacteriaceae > Microbacterium. The sequence continues at coordinate 128,884 of CAJYJO010000030.1, forward strand.
CACCACCGTCTCGACCTCGCCCAGCTCGAACGACCCCGGCCCGCCGTCCAGCGCGAAGCGCACGACGCGGTTGCCGTCGGAGGTCGTGACGTAGGCGTAGAGGAACCCCTCGGCGTACGCGATCCCCAGCAGCCCGCCCTCGCCGGCCGCCGCCACGTCGGGCACCTCGGCCACCACGCGCGTACGGTCCCCGACGATCTCGAGGATGCGCCCGGTGTCGCGCTCGCTCACGAGCGCCGCGTCGTCGACGAAGGCGACCGACCACGGTGTCGTGAGACCGGATGCCACGACCTCGGGCTCTGCGTCCGGCACGACGAATCCGGTGGTTCCGGCCGTCGGCTTCGGGACCGCCTCGGTCGTCCGCTCCGCGGCGCAGCCCACGAGGACCATCGTGCCCACGGCGAGCGCGGACAGCGCCCCCGGGCGGCGTCGCGACGCGAGACTCATGGCATCGTCAATAGCACTTTGGTGGCCCGGCGCTCGTCCATCGCCCGATACCCCTCGGCGGCGTCCTCGAGTGGGAGGGTCAGGTCGAACACCGCGCCGGGGTCGATCTCGCGGTCCCAGATGAGGCGGATGAGTTCGGGGAGGAAGCGGCGCACCGGTGCGGGCCCGCCGTGCAGGTGAACGGCGGAGCGGAACAGCTCCTGGCCTTCGAGGGTCACGTCGTGCGAGACGCCCACGAAACCGACGTGGCCACCGGGGCGCGTGGCGCGCACGGCCTGCTCCATCGACTGCTGCGTGCCGACCGCCTCGATGACGGAGTGGGCACCGAGACCGTCGGTGAGCTCCTTGACCTTCGCGATGCCCTCGTCGCCGCGTTCCTCGACGATGTCGGTCGCCCCGAACCGTCGGGCGAGCTCCTGCCGGTCGGCGTGCCGGGACATCGCGATCACGCGCTCCGCCCCGAGCTGTCGCGCGGCCAGGATGCCGAGCAGTCCCACCGCACCGTCGCCGACGACGGCGACGGTCTTGCCCGGCCCCGCTTCGGCGGCGACGGCGGCGAACCAGCCGGTGCCGAGCACGTCGGACGCGGCGAGCAGCGAGGGGATGAGATCGTCGTCGGGCTGCCCGGGCGTGGGCACCAGGGTCCCGTCGGCGAGCGGGATGCGCGCGAACTCCGCCTGAGTGCCCACGCGCCCCATCGGCACGACGTGCACGCAGCGTGACTGGTACCCCGCCCGGCAGATCTCACAGGTGTTGTCGGATGCCATGAACGAACCGACGACGAAATCGCCGACCTTCACGTTCTTCACGTCGTCGCCGATCTCGGTGACCACCCCGACGTACTCATGGCCCATGGGTGTGGCATCCACCTCGTCCGAGCCGCGGTACGGCCAGAGATCCGATCCGCAGATGCATGAGGCGGCGAGACGGATGATCGCGTCGGTCGGCTCCTGGATCACCGGGTCGTCGCGGTCTTCGACCCGGACGTCCCCGGCGGCGTGCATGATGACTCCCCGCATGGCGGCTCCTCTCGGACGGTGTGTTCCCTCCGGAATACTCGCCGCGCCTGGGGATCACCCCGGGGTTGCGCCGGGGCGACCGCGTCTGCAGGTCGGGTCACATGCGGGCGTACCGGGCGCGGGCGAAACAGAACAGGCCGTACACGACGAGCCCCGCGCCGACGAGCCACAGGACGACCTGGCCGAAGGGCAGACCCGCGAGAGAGCGCAGCGCTGCGTCGATGCCGCCCGCGGCGTTCGGGTCGTGGGTGAGCGCGGCCACGACGAACAGGATGCCGGCCACCCCCACCGCGATGCCCTTCGCGATGTAGCCGATCGTGCCGAAGACGCGGATGCCGCGGCCCGCCGCGCCGCTCGGAAGCGAGAGGTGCTTCTCGAAGGCGCGGGTGATGCCGCGCACGACGAACGCCACGCCGATCACGGCGACGCCGAGACCGACGACGACCAGCAGGGCGACTCCCCCGGGCATCGCCAGCATCTGTGCGCTCAGGGTGCGCGACGACTGCGTCGAGTCCGACTGACCGCCGGTGGCGAGGGTGAAGGCGGTGATCGCGATGGCGAGGTAGGCCACGGCGGTGCCGAGGAACTTGGCCCGGTGCGCCCAACGCTTCTTGGCATCCGGATCGCGCTCCACGACGGCTTCCGCGATCTGCCAGACGGCGAGCGCGGCGAGGCCCGCCACGATCACCCACAGCAGGGCGACCCCGAGAGGCGCGTCCCGCACCTGCTGCAGAGCCCCGCTCTGGTCGGCACTGTCGCCGCCCGCTCCCGTCGCGATCGACACCGCGATGACGCCGATGAGCAGGTGCAGCAGGCCCAGGACGACGTATCCGATGCGTGCGGCCGCCTCGAAGGCGGCGGAATTCTGGGCTTTGCCGGCGGCGGTGGTGGCGGAACTCATGCGGGCACGTTAGCGCTCGCACCGCCGGATCGGTCAGGGCGTTGCGCACGCCGCACGCGCCACACCTCGATCAGCGCCCAGACGAGCGTGGCGACCGCGACGCCCTCGAGCATGCCGGCCACCACGTCCGACGCCCAATGCGCGTGCAGGTAGGTACGACTCCACATCATCAGCACCACCCACACGGCGCCGGCGACCCACACCCCCCGGCGGCGGAGGATCAAGCCCAGGGTGACGACGATCGTCGTGGCCACCGCGGTGTGCCCGGAGGGGAACGACGTCGCCACGGTCTCGGCGAGCGAATCCGTCGGACGGGCCCGGGCGATCACCGCGGCCAGCGGCGCCCCGATGAGCACGACGAGAGCGATGGATGCCGCCACGTTCAGCGCATCCCACGGCCGCCGCCGCAGCAGGAACACCAGCGAGGTGCCGACGCCGATGACGATCATGCCGATCGTGCCGCCCACGATCGCGGGGACCCACGCGACGATCACCCCGACGGGATTCGCCAACGCCGACATCGCGTCGTCCCACGCCTGATCCCACGGCAGCGGCGCCGAACCGCTCAGCTCCACCGCGAAGCGCAGGCCCACGAACAGCACCGTGGCGATCACCCCGACCACGAGGGCGACAGGCCGGCGGGCGTCGAGGCGCGGCCGGTCGGACAGCGAGGGGGCGTCGTCGGTCGTGGCATCCATGGACGAATCGTGGCAGTCGGGCACGGCCGCCGGACAGCGCTTGCGACCGGCGCGTCGAGCGCACTCGGTGTCACCCGGCGCCCTATCGCCACCGCGGCGGGTGGGGGATGATGGCGTCATGTCCCCCCGACACACCTCCACCGCCGCCCTCGCGGGTCTGCTCGCGGCCGTCGCGTGCGCCGCGAGCGGGTGCGCGTCGAGCGCGTCCGCCCCGCCGGCCGACACGGCATCCATCGCCGAACGCGCCGCACAGCTCGGCGTCGACCCCGGCCTCGTGTTCACCACCTCGGTCGAGGGGTACGACCTCGCGCCGCAGTCGGTCAGCCCCATCGATGAGGCGGGACTCACCGCGACGTGGTTCGACGAGAGCACGTCCGCGATGATCTCGATCCGCACCTCGCCGGGCGCTCCCACGGCCGAATCCTGCGCGGCGATGCCGCTGTGGGACGCCCCGGGTGAAGCCGTGACCTGCACCGAGGAGTCGGGGCTGTGGCACCGCGAGGGCGGCGGCACGCACGAGTTCCTCGCCGCGCGCGACGACGCCACGATCCTCGTGCTCGGCGGCAACGGCGCCCCGGTCGACGACCTGCGCGCGGCGGCCGAAGCGGTCCGGGTGCCGTCGAAGGCCGACCTCGAACGCCTCTTCGCCGACGCCCCCACCGACCGCCAGACCCCCGTCGAGCGCGGCGACCTCCCGAGCCACGGCGATGGCGCGCCGATCCAGCCGACCGGCCCGGGCGGCTGATCCCCGGGGGCGGTTCCGGCGCGCGATGCGGGCGGTCGGCCCGGGGGCTGATCCGGCCGGTCGGCCCGGGGGTTGATCCGGGGTGGTCGGTTCCGGTGCCCGGTGCAGCCGGTCGGCCCGGGGCGGATGCGATGGTGGTCGGTTCCGGCGGGCGATCCGGCCGGTCGGCCCGGGGTCGATCCGGCGCGGGGTGGTCTCGGCGCTCCGGAATGCCGGACCCCGCCAGCCGCAGCTGCGCCGGCGCTCGCGCGCGCGGTCGAGCCGCTGCGGCCGTTCGGCAGGAATGACGAAGGCCCCGATCCGCCAGGGATTCGGGGCCTTCGTGGTGGCGGTGACGGTGGGATTTGAACCCACGGTAGGGGTGAACCTACACAACATTTCGAGTGTTGCACCTTCGGCCGCTCGGACACGTCACCGTCGACCAGCTTACGACACCGGAGCGGATGCCGCGAATCGGCGACCGGAGACCTCGCCCGGGCTGCGGCATCGTCGGTCCGAGCGAGCAGCCGGGTGGCGTCGGCCGCCCGCCGTGTGCCGAACTCCGGAGTTTCCCCGGCACCCGCCCACCGCACGCCCCGAACCAGCCCGAACACCCCCGGAATTCCGGAGCCCGGCACGGCACACCCCGCCCGCGCCCCGCGGAAAGTCAGGAGTTTTGCACGCTGCGGGCCCGCGGCATCCGTTCATCCACCGTCGAACGACCCCGCTGGTACCGCCTGTGCGCCGCTGCCAGGATCGAGCCATGAGCGTGATCGAGAACTCGAAACTGACGGTCGTCGGCGCCGGGAGCGTGGGGGCGAGCGTCGCCTACGCGTCGCTGATCCGCGGGTCTGCGCGGCACGTCGCGCTCTACGACATCGCGGCCGAGAAGGTGGAGGCCGAGGTCCTCGACCTGGCGCACGGCACGCAGTTCACCGGGTCGAGCGACATCACCGGAGGCAGCGACGTCTCGGTCGCGGAGGGCTCGCACGTCGTCGTCATCACCGCCGGGGCGAAGCAGAACCCGGGCCAGACGCGCACCGAGCTGGCCTCGACGAACGCCGGAATCATCCGGCGCATGATGCCCGAACTCCTGGAGGTCGCCCCCCACGCCGTCTACGTCATCGTCACCAACCCGTGCGACGTGCTCACGGTGCTCGCGCAGGAGGCGACGGGATTGCCCGCGCGGCGCATCTTCGCCTCGGGCACGGTGCTGGACACCTCGCGTCTGCGCTGGAAGATCGCCCAGCGCGCGGGGGTGGCGACCTCGAGCGTGCACGCATGGATCGTCGGCGAGCACGGCGACACCGAGTTCCCCCTCTGGTCGACCGCCACGATCGGATCTGTGCCCATCACCGAGTTCGAGCGGCCCGACGGCACGCGCTTCGCCGAGGCCGAATTGGATGCCATCGCCGTCGACGTCCGTGATGCCGCTTACAAGGTGATCAAGGGCAAGGGCGCGACGAACTACGCCATCGGTCTGTCGAGCGCGCGCATCGTCGAGGCGATCCTGCGCGACGAGCACGCGATCCTGCCGGTGAGCACGGTGCTCGATGACTTCCACGGCATCAGCGGCATGGCGTTGTCCGTCCCTTCGGTCGTGAGTGCGAAGGGCGCCGTTCCGGTGAGCGGCACCCCGTTCTCCACCGATGAGCTGACGCTGCTGCGTCGCTCCGCCGACGCGCTGACGACGGTCGCCGACTCCCTGCGCGGCTGACGGGCGGTCCGCCCGCGTGCGGGCGCGAGCGCGGCGCTGCCGCGACCACCGGTCCGTGCGAAACACCTCAGCGCCGGCCCCGTGCGGCGGCGGCCGGAGTGGACGCCCTGAGCCGGCGAGAACGCCCTGACTTGGCGTTCGCCCACGCCGGAGCGGTTGCAAGCGGGCACCAGGATGCCGAGCCCCCGACGCCACGTCGAAACACACGCGCTTCCCGGCCCGGGTTCGGAGTGAACGCCCTGAACCGGTGAAGGGGCTCTGACGTGGCGTTTCCCCCGAGCGGGAGCAATTGCACGCGCCGCGCCCGGGGACACCACCGGATGCCGCGGAGGTGAGAGGAAGCGGAGGCGCCGGGCGATGTCGGAGGCCCCGCGTAGCCTGGGCCCATGGCATCCCGACGTCCCGCTTCCGCCCCAGCTCCGTACCGGTGCACCGAGTGCGGGTGGACGACGCTCAAGTGGGTCGGCCGCTGCGGCGAATGCCAGTCGTGGGGAACGGTCGTCGAGGCGGCGGAGCAGACGGGGATCGTGCGCTCGATCGTTCCCGTGACCCCCGGGGCCGCGCGCGCAGCCCGGCGCATCACCGAGATCGACACGCAAGACGCCCCTCGGCGCACGAGCGGCGTCGGTGAGTTCGATCGCGTGCTGGGCGGGGGCATCGTCCCCGGCGCGGCCATCCTGCTGAGCGGAGAACCGGGGGTGGGTAAGTCGACCCTGCTGCTCGAGGTCGCGGCCAAGAGCGCGCACGCGGGTCGGCGGGTGCTGTACGCCAGCGGCGAGGAGTCGGCCGCGCAGGTGCGCCTGCGCGCGGAGCGCACGGGGGCCCTGCACGACGAGTTGTTCCTCGCCTCCGAGACCGACCTCGCCACGATCCTCGGCCACGTCGATCAGGTCGAGCCGGGGCTGCTGATCGTCGACTCCGTGCAGACGATCTCCTCCGCCCACAGCGACGGCGCGGCGGGTCAGCCCGCGCAGGTGCGGGAGGTGGCATCCGCTCTCATCCGGGTCGCGAAGGAACGCGGGCTGCCGATCATCCTCGTCGGCCACGTGACCAAAGACGGCTCGATCGCCGGCCCTCGCATCCTCGAGCACCTCGTCGACGTGGTCTGCCATTTCGAGGGCGACCGCCAGACGTCGCTGCGCTTCGTGCGCGCGCTCAAGAACCGCTTCGGTCCCACCGACGAGGTCGGCTGCTTCGACATGACGGGTACGGGCATCGCCGAGGTCGCCGACCCGAGCGCGCTCTTCCTCGGCCACGGCGAGCCGGAACCGGGCACGTGCGTGACCATCGCGATGGAGGGCCGGCGGGCGCTTCCGGTCGAGATCCAGGCCCTGGCCGTGCGACAGACCGCACCGAACCCCCGCCGCATCGTCAACGGCGTCGACTCCTCACGCGTGGCGATGGTGCTCGCCGTGCTCGAGAGTCGCATGGGGCTGACCCTTTCCGATCGCGACGTGTACGTCTCGACCGTCGGCGGGGTTCGTCTGGTCGAGCCCGCCGCCGACCTCGCGATCGCGATCGCGGTCGCCAACGCGGTGAAGAACAGAAAGGTGTCGAAGCGCCTCGCCGCGATCGGCGAACTGACCCTCACGGGCGAGATCCGCAACGTCACACAGGCGGCGCAGCGCGCGTCCGAGGCCAAACGGCTGGGCTATCACACGGTGCTCGACGCCTCCTCGCGCAAGCTGGCTCAGGCCCTCAACGAGTTGCAGGTGCGCGGGGTCCCCCGCGACGACAGCGATCCCGGCTTCTGACCCGGGCTCGGCGGGCGACGCCCCGACCGTGGGGCCGGGTGTCCGCGGGCCGCGACGCACGGGACCCGCCGCGTGGGGCAGGAGCACTCGCGGTCGACGCCGGCGACCCCTCGCAGGAGCGCGTCTAGACGCCTCGCTCAGCGCGAGACGAATCCGCTCAGCGACCGGGAGGCGCCGACCGGCGACGACGGTGTGGCGACGTCATACCGAGCACAGCGGGGATGACAAGTCCGGCGGCGCACACGGCGCCGGCGATCAGGTACTCCATGGCCCCGAGTCTGACACGCGTGCCTCGCGTACGCGAGTTTCGGCATCCGTTCTCCGGCGCCGCCCCCGCCGTCGGCGGGCGCGAACCCCGTCGCGCGTCCACAACACGCCGTCGCCGGCCACTGCTAGGCGGCATGTCGTGGACAGTCAGACGGCCGGCACGCCGACCCCTCACGTGTCCATAACACCCGGACGAGCCCCGACGCGTCCGGGTGTCGTGGACACTCAACCGCCAGCGCACCGCGCACCGATGCCTCGCCGGCGCGAAACGGGGTCAGGCGCGACGCGGGTCAGGCGTCGAGCGCGGCGATCAGATCGGCCGGGGAGGCCTGGATCGGGTGCGGCCCCGCGATGTCGATGAACACTGTGGTGATGGCATCCTGGTGCGTTCCGAGGAACGTGCGCAGCCACTGCGGCGACTGCAGCGCCACGTGCGGCGGCAGCGTCTCGGGCTTGTGCGCGGCGTCGCTGAACAGCAGCAGGGCGAGCTGCCCCGTATTCGGGTCGCGGTAGGTCCATACCTCGCCGACGCTGAGCGGGTTGTCGGCGTCGCCGGGCGTCATCAGCGGTACGACGGTCGGACCGTGCCTCAACGCGAAGGCGATCGCGGCCATGTCCTGGGTCTGGAGGGCGTCGGCGAGCGCGGTGTTCTTGAAGTCCATGTCGAGCTTCTTCCCCTTGCGCTTCTTGCCGGCGGCCATCCTCCGAGCCTATCCGCGGCGGCGCATCGTCGCCCAGCGGAGGGGAATCGGCGACGGGAGGGCGCTCCCCTCCGCGCGCGTCCTCCGCCCGCCGAATCTCCTCCCGGGCGCCGCTCACTGCGCCCGGCCACAGCCCCGGCGCACTCCACAGTGCACACGCCACCAGCCCCAAGACCGCCGCACTGCCCCGCCCACCGCGCAGCCCCACAACCGCCCCACCGCCACCAGCCCCACCCGCGATCGCCCCCTCACCACACGCGACGCCACGGCCCCGACCCGCGCGGGCCGACGAACCCGCGCGTCCCACCGCGCGAGCCGCTACGCCAAGAAGCCCCGCAGCAGCGCCTCCGACCCGGCGAGGTGGTCGCGCATGGCCGCGTGGGCGGCATCCGGTCTTCCGGCGAGGATCGCCGACACCACCGCGGCATGCTGCGCGGTGGAGTGCTCGATGTTGCGTGGGAGCAGGGGGAACGTGTCGAGCCAGGCGTTCACGCGCGCCCGGTTGTCGGCCACGAGCGGGACGAGAGACGGGATGCCGGCGAACTCCGCGATCGTCAGGTGCAGGAGCGTGTCGAGTCGGCGGTAATCCTCCCCGTCGGCGAGCGCGGCTGCTTCGTGCCGTGCCCACAGGACGTCGCGTTCCTCGGCCGACAGGGCTCGCGCCGCCGCCGCCCACGCCGCCCCGGGTTCGAGGATGCCGCGCAGCGCGATGACGTCCGAGAGCTCGGCGGCCGACACGACCGCCGGCTGCGAGGGTCGGGGCACCGGGTCGACGACGAAGGTGCCGCCGTAGCGACCTCGACGCGTCTCGAGCCAGCCGGCATCCGAGAGTTCCCGGAGGGCCTCGCGCACCGTGTCGCGACTCACCCCGTAGAGGGCGGCGAGTTCGCGCTCGGCGGGGAGCGACTCCCCCGGCGCGACGAGCCCGAGTCGCACGGTCTGCACGATGCGCGCGGTGGTGTCCTCGAGCGCGTTGCCGCTGCGCACGGGGCGGTACACGGCCCGGCGCAGGTCGTCGAGGGGCGCTTCGCTCACCCGTTCAGCCTGTCACGGGTTCAGAGCGGCGTGACGTACGCGTTGGTGATGCCTCCGTCGACCACGAACGCCGTCGCGGTGATGAAGGACGCGTCATCGGATGCCAGGAACGCCACGCTCGCGGCCATCTCCTCCGGCTCCGCGAAGCGTCCCATCGGCACGTGCACGAGTCGGCGCTGCGCGCGCTCGGGGTCTTTCGCGAACAGCTCCTGCAGCAGCGGGGTGTTCACCGGCCCCGGGCAGAGGGCGTTCACGCGGATGCCCTGGCGGGCGAACTGCACACCGAGCTCGCGGGTCATGGCGAGCACGCCGCCCTTCGACGCGGTGTACGAGATCTGCGAGGTCGCCGAGCCCAGCAGCGCGACGAACGACGCGGTGTTGATGATCGACCCCTTGCCCGCGGGCACCATGTGCCGCAGCGCCGCGCGCGAGCACAGGTAGACGCTCTTGAGGTTGACGTCCTGCACCTTGTCCCAGGCCGGCAGTTCCGTCGTCTCGATCGAGTCGTCGTCGGCGGGTGAGATGCCAGCGTTGTTGAAGGCGATGTCGACGCTGCCGAGGTCGGCGGCGACGCCGTCGAAGAGGGCGTTCACGGAGTCCTCGTCGGCGACGTTCACCTGCCGGAAGACACCGCCGACCTCGGCGGCGGCGGCCATACCCGTGGTCTCGTCGAGGTCGGCGATGACGACGCGCGCGCCCTCGGCGGCGAAGCGGCGAGCGGTGGCGAGGCCGATGCCGCTCGCGCCGCCGGTGACGATCGCGACGCGGTCGCGCAGGCGCTGGGTGAGGTCGATGGTCATGGTGCGGGTGTTCCTTTCGCGCTGGACCTCGTCCCACTTATGGCTGGTGTGGGGCCTCCAGACCGGCCATAAGTGGGACGAGGACCGTCATAAGTGGGACGAGGGGGGTGAGGGGGCGAGCGTTACTCGGTGGCGTAGAAGACGTTCTTCGTCTCGGTGAAGTGCTCGGCGGCATCCGGGCCCAGTTCGCGGCCGAGGCCCGAGGCCTTCATGCCGCCGAATGGCGTCGAGTACCGCACCGACGAGTGCGAGTTGACCGACAGCACACCGCTGCGCACCCCGCGCGAGACCCGGATGCCACGGCCCAGGCTCTCTGTCCAGATCGAGCCCGCGAGACCGTACGCGGTGTCGTTCGCGAGGCGGATGGCATCCGCTTCGTCGTCGAAGGGCATGACCGCCAGCACCGGCCCGAACACCTCGTCGCGCGCGATGCGGTCGCCGGGCTGCGCGAGCACGACGGCCGGGGCGAACCAGAAGCCCTCGCCTTCGGGCGCTGAGCCGCGGAAGGCGACGTCGACCCCGTCGAGGAAGCCCTGGACGGTGGAGCGGTGGGATGCCGAGATCAGCGGCCCCATCTGGGTCGACTCGTCGTGCGGGTCGCCGACCTTCCACGCGGCCACCGCGGGCTCGAGCAGCTCGAGGAAGCGGTCGTACACGCTCCGCTGCACCAGCAGCCGGCTGCGCGCGCAGCAGTCCTGACCGGCGTTGTCGAAGACCGAACCGGGGACGCCCGCGGCGGCCTTCTCGAGGTCGGCGTCGGCGAAGACGATGTTCGCGCTCTTGCCGCCGAGTTCGAGGGTCACGGGCTTGAGCATGCGGGCGCACCCCCCGGCGACCTCGGTGCCGACCTCGGTCGAGCCGGTGAAGACAACCTTGTGCACGTCGGGGTGCGAGACGAAACGCTGGCCGACGACCGAGCCCGAGCCGACGACGACCTGGAAGAGTCCCTCGGGCAAGCCCGCCTCGAGGGCGAGCTCACCGAGGCGAATAGCCGTCAGCGGCGTCAGCTCGGCGGGCTTCAGCACCACGGCATTGCCCGCCGCGAGCGCGGGCGCGAAGCCCCACGCCGCGATCGTCATGGGGAAGTTCCACGGCACGATGATGCCGACCACGCCGTAGGGCTCGTGGTACGTCACATCGAGGCCGCCCGCGACCGGGATCTGCGATCCGATCAGGCGTTCCGGAGCGCCGGCGTAGTAGTTGAGCACCTGGGCGACGTGCTGGGCCTCCCACCGCGCCGATCCGACCGGGTGGCCCGAGTTCTTCACCTCGAGCGCGGCGAGCTCTTCGACGTGCGCCTCGACGACCCGGGCGAAAGCGCGCAGCGCGTCGGCGCGGGCGACGGGGGCGAGAGCCGCCCAGGAGCGCTGCGCACGGACGGCGTCGGCGACGGCGGCATCCACCTCGTCGATCTCGGCGCGCTCGAGCGTGGTGATGGCCGATCCGGTGGAGGGGTCGATGACGGTGAAGGTGCTCATGCGGGCACTCCCTGCTGCTCAGAGGAACGAGAGGCGCGATACCGCGCCGCCGCGGCGACCAGCCCGAGGAACAGCCGCCGGTCCTCGGCGTTCTCCTCGGGATGCCACTGCACGGCCACGAGGTAGTCGTCACCGGGGAGCTCGACGGCCTGCACGAGCCCGTCGTCGGTCCGGGCCGTGACGACCAGGCCCTCGGCCACGCGGTCGACGCCCTGGTGGTGGTAGCTGTGGACGGCGAGCGCTCCGGCGCCGACGAGACCGGCGAGCCGGGTGCCGGCATCCACCTCGACGACGTTCTCGGCGAAGACCCCTCCCCCGATCTTGTAGCGCTCGGTGCCGAGGGCTTCGGGCAGGTGCTGGTGCAGCGTCCCGCCCATCGCGACGTTGAGCAGCTGCAGGCCGCGGCAGATGCCGAAGACCGGGATGCCGCGCTCCCGCGCCCCCGCGAGCAGCGCGAGCTCCCACGCGTCACGGTCGGCGCGAGCGGGGTCGGTGAGCGGGTGGCGCTCGGCGCCGTAGAGCTCGGGCTGCACGTCGAGACCGCCCGTGAGGATGAGTCCGTCGAGGCCGTCGAGCACGGCCGCTGCGGCCTGCTCCGGGCGCGGCTGCGGCGGCAGCAGCACCGCGGTCGCCCCCGACGCGGTCACGGCGTCGAAGTACTGCTGCGGCAGGAAGGAGGCGCGCACGTCCCACACGCCCTGCTGCGCCCGCTCCAGGTAGGTCGTCAGCCCCACGACGGGGGTTCGGCTCGGATCAGAGGCGCTCGAAACCACGCACTCGCTCCCAATCGGTCACGGCGGCGTCGTAGGCCTCGACCTCGATGCGCGCCTGGTTGAGATAGTGCTCGACGACGTCGTCGCCGAACGCGTCACGGGCGATCGTCGACTCGCTGAAGAGTCGGGCCGCCTCGCGCAGGGTCGTGGGGAGCGTGTCGACGCCGGCGTCGTACGCGTTGCCGGTGAGCGGCGCGGGAAGCTCCAGCTCGTTCTCGATGCCGTGCAGACCGCCCGCGATGATCGCCGAGATCGCGAGGTACGGGTTGACGTCTCCCCCGGGAACGCGGTTCTCGACGCGCAGCGACGAGCCGTGACCGACCACGCGCAGGGCGCACGTGCGGTTGTCGACACCCCAGGCCACCCCCGTCGGGGCGAAGGACCCCTTCGCGTAGCGCTTGTAGGAGTTGATCGTGGGGGCGTACAGCAGGGTGAACTCGCGGAGCGTGGCCAGGATGCCGGCGATCCAGTGCTCCATGAGCGGGCTGAAGCCGTGCGCTCCGTCGCCGGCCATCACCGCCGAGCCGTCGTCGCCGCGCACCGACAGGTGGATGTGGCAGCTGTTGCCCTCGCGCTCGTTGAACTTCGCCATGAAGGTCAGCGACTTGCCGTGCCGGTCGGCGATCTCCTTCGCACCGTTCTTGTAGAGCGTGTGGTTGTCGGCGGTCTCGAGGGCCTCGGCGTAGCGGAACGCGATCTCCTGCTGCCCGAAGTTGCACTCGCCCTTGACGCCCTCGCAGTACATGCCCGCCCCGTCCATGCCGAGGCGGATGTCGCGCAGCAGCGGCTCGAGTCGGGTGGTGGCGAGCAGGTTGTAGTCGACGTTGTAGTCGGTCGAGGGGGTCAGCCCCCGGTAGCCCTTGGCCCAGGCGTCGCGGAAGGAGTCGTCGAAGACGATGAACTCCAGCTCGGTCCCCGCGTAGGCGGTGAGTCCGCGCTCCGCGAGACGCGCGCGCTGCGCGTTCAGGATGCCGCGGGGCGACTGCGCGACGTGCGCGCGGTCCTCCCACGCGAGGTCGGCGAACACGAGAGCCGTCCCGGGCTGCCAGGGCAGGGTGCGGAGCGTGTCGAGGTCGGGGACGAGCAGCATGTCGCCGTAGCCCTTCTCCCAGCTCGACATCGCGTACCCGTCGACCGTGTTGAGGTCGACGTCGACCGAGAGCAGGTAGTTGCAGGCTTCCGCGCCGTGGCCCCGGACCTCGTCGCGCCAGAAGCGCGCGGCGACGCGCTTGCCGACGAGTCGTCCCTGGGCGTCGGGGAAGGCGACGACGACCGTGTCGATCTCGCCCGCGTCGATCGCGGCATCCAGGTCTTCGCTGCTGAGATTGCCCGCCATGGTCTCCCTCTCGCGGTGTCGACGTCACCTCGGATGAGGGACGTAACGAGGAACTTACACGCCAAAGGTAGACAGGTCGACCAATAGAGGGCCATGATCTTCCGCAAGGCACGCCCGAAGCCTGTCCGCATCCGTCTGGAGGTCCCATGTCCACCTCGAGCAACTCCCGAAAAAAGGTCGCCGGAGCCACCTATACGGCCACCGACGCCTCGTACTTCGAGAAACGCACTCTCAAACGCTCGGCCGGGGTTTGGGGCCTATGGGGCCTCGCGGTCGCCGCCGTCATCTCGGGCGACTTCTCGGGCTGGAACTTCGGCATCGGCTTCGCCGGCTTCGGCGGCATGCTGATCGCCTTCGTCATCCTCGTCGTCATGTACTACGGCCTGACCTTCTCGATCGGCGAGATGGCCGCCGCGATGCCGCACACCGGCGGCGCCTACTCCTTCGCCCGATCGGCGATGGGGCCGTGGGGCGGCCTGGCGACCGGTCTCGCCGAGACGATCGAGTACGTCGCGACCACCGCGGTCGTCGTCTACTTCTCGGGGCAGTACGCCGATTCCGCCCTCGAGCTGCTGACGGGCATCAGCCTTCCGGCTTTCGTCTGGTGGATCATCCTCTACGCGCTCTTCATCGCCCTCAATGCCGCGGGCGCGAACATCTCGTTCGGCTTCGCGATCGTGGTATCGATCATCTCGATCGGCATCATCGTGGTGTTCGGCGCGATGTCGCTGTTCACAGGCGCCTTCGACTGGGGCTCGCTGTGGAACATCGCGCCCACCGACGGCAACACCGAATTCCTCCCCTTCGGCGTCGGCTCGATCCTCCTGGCCCTGCCCTTCGCGATGTGGTTCTTCCTCGGCATCGAGGAACTGCCGCTCGCCGCCGAGGAGTCGCACGACCCCGCCCGCGACATCCCGCGCGCCGGGCTCTGGGCGCGCGGCACGCTCATCGTCACGGGCCTGATCGTGCTGTTCCTCAACACGGGGGTGATCGGCGCCGAAGAGACCGGCGGATCGCTCGAGCCCCTGCTCGACGGCTTCCGCGCGATGGTCGGCGATCAAGCGGCAGCCCTGCTGTCGCTCCTCGCGCTCGTGGGGCTGCTGGCATCCCTCATGGGCATCATGTTCGCGTACGGGCGCAACATGTACTCCCTCTCGCGCGCCGGGTACTACCCACGCTGGCTATCGCTCACCGGCGCCCGAAAGACACCCTGGGTCGCGCTGGTGTTCGGCGCGGTGCTCGGATTCCTCGCCCTCGTGGTGGTGCAGGCCGCCGGTGGCGACGCCAGCCCGGCGGGCGCGATCGTGCTGAACATCGCCGTGTGGGGTGCGGTGCTGGCGTACTTCCTGCAGATGGTGGCGTTCATCGTGCTGCGGCGGAAGTTCCCGAACGCCGTCCGCCCGTACAAGAGCCCCTGGGGTCTGTTCGGGGCGTACTCGGCCGCGATCATCGCCGCGGTGGTGTTCTTCGGCCTGCTCCTGAACCCGGCGTACCTGCTCGCGATCGTCGCGATCATCGTGGTCTACGCCGTGATCTTCCTCGCGTTCGCGGTCTACGGACGCCACCGGCTCGTGCTCTCCCCCGAAGAGGAGTATGCCCTGTCCGGCGGCCTGCACGGCGACCCGCAGAAGGAGGGCTACGACGCCATGGAGGGCGAGGTGTTCGGCAAGAGCCCGGGCGCCTGAGCCCTCGAACGACGAGGGGCGGATGCCGACCGGCATCCGCCCCTCGTCAGGTTCACCGCAGGATGAACGAGGCCGTCCCGGTCGAGGGGATGCCGCCGATCGAGACGCTCAAATGATAGGTCGCGCCACCGGTGGGGGCGTAGGGCCGTTCCGCGTCGCAGGTGCTCACCGACGAGCGGGTGCGATCCCACGTCAGGGGGGCGGCGCTGGTGACGACCTGTCC
Source organism: uncultured Microbacterium sp. (assembly GCA_913774845.1). Taxonomy (GTDB): domain Bacteria; phylum Actinomycetota; class Actinomycetes; order Actinomycetales; family Microbacteriaceae; genus Microbacterium. The sequence continues at coordinate 144,442 of CAJYJO010000030.1, forward strand.
CGCCGCGAGGGTCACCTCCAGGTCACTGGGTTCGGACTGGCAATCGGTGGAGCGCCACCACACGTCCGTTCCGCTGGTCACGGTGAACGACTGGGCGCTGGTCCCGACGTTCAGGGTGCACGGGGTCGCAGAGGTGTTCGTCAGACGGATCGACAACTGCGGATTCTCGCCCTGCCCGTACTCGCTCTTGTCCGACAGCGCCTCGACGGTCAGGTCGGCGGCGCTGCATTCGACGGGGCCGGTCGCGGCGCTCTGCGTCGGCGTCGCCGACGGTGCGGAGCTCGACGAGGCGGCCGGGCTCGGCGCGGCCGACGACGGCTCCGCGGCGATCGAAGGAGCGGCGGAGTCGGGCGTCGTCTGGGCCGTCGGAACGGAGCGCCACGGCGGAGCCGCGACGAGCCACACGACGAGGCCGATCACGAGCAGGGCCAGGAGCCCCGCCGCGAGACGACGTCGACGGTAGACCGCCGGGGACTGCCTCCGCCTACGGGGGGCATCGGTCATGCTTCCAGGGTAGGCGCCCCGATGACCCCTTCCCTCACGGCACGCTCAGAGCTGCTTGAGCATCCGGGTGTTACCCAGCGTGTTGGGCTTCACGTGAGCGAGATCGAGGAATTCGGCGACGCCCTCGTCGGGGCTGCGCAGCAGCTGCGAGTACACGTCGGGGTCGACCACCTGCTCGCCGATGGGCGCGAAGCCTCGACGGGTGAAGAAGTCGACCTCGAAGGTGAGGCAGAACAGCCGCGAGATGCCCAGATCGCGGGCGCGCTCCTCGAGGACCTCCACGAGAGCGCGGCCGACCCCGTGGTGCAACCAGTCGTCGTGCACGATGAGCGTGCGGATCTCGGCGAGATCGTCCCACATCACGTGCAGCGCCCCGCACCCGATGACCGCGCCGTCCGCCTCGGCGACGACGAACTCCTGCACCGAGCCGTACAGGACGACCAGATCCTTGCCGAGCAGGATGCGCTTCTGCACGAACGGCTCGAGGAGCTCGTGGATGCGTCGGACGTCGGCGGTTCCGGCGGGGCGGACGACGAACGGCGCGGGAGAGGTCATCGGACCAGCGTACGCCGCAACGCAGAAGGGACCCGGATGCCATGGCATCCAGGTCCCTGTCTGTTCTGCGTCAGCTGCCGGCGAGCGTGTCGGGGGTGGCGGCGATCTCGCCGGCCGTTCCGACACCGATCGCGACCTTCTCGCCGCGCGGGCTCGTCGCGAAGGTGAAGCGTCCGTTCTCGACGCCGACCTTCACGTGATCGCCCGACTCGAGCTCGCCGTGGAGGATCTTCTCGCTGAGGCGGTCCTCGACCTCGCGCTGCATGGCGCGGCGGAGGGGGCGAGCGCCGAGGGTCGGGTCGAACCCGATCTCGATGAGCTTGTCCTTGGCGTCGTCCGACAGCTCCACCGTCATGTCGCGGTCGAGCAGACGGTCGGCCAGGCGCTTGACGAACAGCCCGACGATCTGACGAAGCTCTTCCTTGTTGAGCTGCGGGAAGACGATGACGTCGTCGACGCGGTTGAGGAACTCGGGCTTGAAGTGCCGCTTGAGCTCTTCGTCGACCTTGCCCTTCATCCGCTCGTACGAGGTCTGCGCGCTGCCCTCGACCTGGAAACCGACGGGACCACCGGCGATCGCCGACGAACCGAGGTTCGTCGTCATGATGATCACGGTGTTCTTGAAGTCGATGACGCGGCCCTGACCGTCGGTGAGGCGGCCCTCTTCGAGGATCTGCAGGAGCGAGTTGAAGATGTCGGGGTGGGCCTTCTCGATCTCGTCGAAGAGCACGACCGAGAACGGCTTGCGGCGCACCTTCTCGGTGAGCTGGCCGCCCTCTTCGAAGCCGACGAATCCGGGAGGGGCACCGAACAGCCGCGAGACGGTGTGCTTCTCACCGAACTCCGACATGTCGAGCGAGATCAGCGCGCCCTCGTCGTCGAAGAGGAACTCGGCGAGCGCCTTGGCGAGCTCGGTCTTTCCGACACCGGTGGGCCCGGCGAAGATGAACGAACCGCTCGGACGCTTCGGGTCCTTGAGGCCGGCGCGCTGACGACGGATCGTGCGCGACAGGGCCGCGATCGCCTCTTCCTGGCCGATGACCCGCTGGTGCAGGGCCTTCTCCATGAACATGAGGCGGCTGGACTCCTCCTCGGTGAGCTTGAACACCGGGATGCCGGTCGCCTGGGCGAGCACCTCGGCGATCAGGCCTTCGTCGACCACCGCGTGCGAGGCGACGTCGCCCGAGCGCCACTGCTTCTCGAGGCGCAGGCGCTCGGCGAGCAGGGACTTCTCCTCGTCGCGCAGCGACGCGGCCTTCTCGAAGTCCTGCTCCTCGGAGGCGAGCTCCTTCTGCTCGCGCACCTTGGCGATCTTCTCGTCGAACTCGCGCAGCTCCGGCGGCGACGACAGGATCGACAGACGCAGACGGGCGCCGGCCTCGTCGATCAGGTCGATGGCCTTGTCGGGCAGGAAGCGGTCGCTGATGTAGCGGTCGGCGAGGTTCGCCGCGGCGACGATCGCGCCGTCGGTGATCTGCACCTTGTGGTGCGCCTCGTAACGGTCGCGCAGGCCCTTCAGGATGTTGATCGCGTGGGGCAGGCTCGGCTCGGCCACCTGGATCGGCTGGAAGCGGCGCTCGAGAGCGGCATCCTTCTCGAAGTGCTTGCGGTACTCGTCGAGCGTGGTGGCACCGATGGTCTGGAGCTCGCCGCGCGCGAGGAGGGGCTTGAGGATGGATGCCGCGTCGATCGCGCCCTCGGCGGCACCGGCACCCACGAGGGTGTGGATCTCGTCGATGAAGACGATGATGTCGCCGCGCGTGCGGATCTCCTTGGTGACCTTCTTCAGGCGCTCCTCGAAGTCACCGCGATAGCGGGAACCGGCGATGAGCGAACCGAGGTCGAGCGAGTAGACCTGCTTGTCCTTCAGCGTCTCGGGGACGTCGCCCTTGACGATCGCCTGCGCGAGACCCTCGACGACGGCGGTCTTTCCGACACCGGGCTCACCGATGAGGACGGGGTTGTTCTTGGAGCGGCGCGACAGGATCTGCATGACGCGCTCGATCTCTTTCTCGCGCCCGATCACGGGGTCGAGCTTGTTGTCGCGCGCGGCCTGGGTGAGGTTGCGACCGAACTGGTCGAGCACGGCCGATCCGCCCTGGGCGGCGCCCTGGGTCTGCTCTCCGGCTCCGGATGCCACACCCGCGGGCTCCTTGCCCTGGTAACCCGAGAGCAGCTGGATGACCTGCTGACGCACCTTGTTGAGGTCGGCGCCGAGCTTGACCAGCACCTGGGCGGCGACGCCCTCGCCCTCGCGGATGAGGCCGAGCAGGATGTGCTCGGTTCCGATGTAGTTGTGGCCGAGCTGAAGGGCTTCGCGCAGCGACAGCTCCAGCACCTTCTTGGCGCGCGGCGTGAAGGGGATGTGGCCGGTCGGCTGCTGCTGGCCCTGCCCGATGATGTCCTGCACCTGCTCGCGCACGGCGTCGAGCGAGATACCGAGCGACTCGAGCGCCTTGGCAGCGACACCCTCGCCCTCGTGGATCAGCCCGAGCAGGATGTGCTCGGTGCCGATGTAGTTGTGGTTGAGCATCTTCGCCTCTTCTTGGGCGAGGACGACCACACGACGGGCACGGTCGGTGAATCTCTCGAACATCTCAGTCCCTCCAGAAATGGGCTGACAGGCACGCCTCCGCGCGCCGTACATCGAGAGTAACCAGCGGTCGGATGCCGGAGCCCCGTGTTCGCCGTGGGCATACCGCGACCGCCCAAGACCTTGCGGAACATATCGATCATCGTTACTTTATCGATTGTCAATAATAACGATCCTCGATAAGGAGCTGTCATGACCTCCCCCCGTCCGACCTCCCCGGTCCTCTCCCGCGGCGACGCCGCCTCGTTCTGGTTCTTCGTCGTGGCCGGTGTCGCGATCGCGATCTGGGCCGTCGCCCGCAGCGTCGTGAACATCGCGGCCGCCGCCTCCAATCAGAACGTCCGCGTGGCCACCCCCTTCGTCGACACCGTGGCGCAGGCCCCCCTCGGACCCGACGGGAGCGCCGTGGCCGTCGAGCTCACCGGGGGCGTGGTGACCGCGCCCTCGCTCCCCGCCGCGTCGCTGTGGGCCCTGTTCATCGCGGAGGGCCTGTTCGCCGCCGTGGTCGTCACCGTGGTGACGCTTCTGCTGCTGCTGACCTCGAGCATCCTGCGCGGACGCATCTTCTCGCGCCGCAACACCGCCCTGGTCTCCGCCGCCGGGATCGTCACCCTCGTGGGCGCGGCCGGGGTGCCGTTCTTCCAGAACATGGTCGCCAACGGCGCGATCGCCTGGATCTCGGAGCGCACCGTCGACCGCGGCGCCGTGCAGCTGATCGACCTGCCCTCCCTCGTCGGCATCGCCTTCGTGGCGGGGCTGGCCGGCACCGCCTTCGCGGTCGGCGACCGTCTGCAGCGCGACACCGAGGGTCTCGTATGAGCCCGGCGACCGCGGACGACGGACCCACCGGCATCCACTGCCGACTCGACGAGCTGCTCGAGGCGCGGGGCATGACGCTGACGCGCCTGAGCGAGCTCGTGGGCGTCTCGGTCGTCAACCTGTCGGTGCTGAAGAACGACCGCGCGCGGGCCATCCGCTATTCGACGCTCTCGGCGATCTGCCGCGCGCTGGAGTGCGAGGTCGGCGACCTGCTGGTCGTCGAGCGCTGAGGGGTGGTCAGCGGGTGCCGAGCACGGGGAGCGGGCCGGCGTCCGTCACACCCCCGCCCGAGAGGGTGACGGTCGCCTCGCCCTCGGCGACCTCGCCCTCGACGTCGGCCAGGGTCACTCGCGGGGCGTAGTCCATCGTGCACACCTGGTCGGCGGGCGGAGCCGCGAACCGCACGGCGATCTGCGCGCCGTCGACGGTGGCCGACTCGACTCGGGGCACGCAGCTCGAACTGCCGTAGGTCACGATCGCGACCGTCGAGGCACCGACCCACCCGGCGCTCGGCACCATGTCGTCGGACGAGGCGGGAGCGGCGGCGAGACCCGCGAGGCGCGTCCGACCCTCGGCTGCTCCGGTGACGCTCACGTCGAGAGCCTGGGAGGCGTCGACGCCTGCGGGGAGCGGCACGAGAGTCGCCCGCGGCGCCATGTCGCGCGTGCAGGCGTCGTTCTGCGGATCGGCGAGCTCGACGGTCAGCGTCCCGTCCTCCGCACGGGGCTCCCCCGCGACGACGGGGACGCACGACGAGCTCCCGTAGGTGACGACGGCGATGGCGCGACCCGCGTCGAGCCAGGCGGCGCCGACCTCGGTCGCGGGCGCGGTGTCGGTGGCATCCGGGACCGGCGTGGACGGATCGGGCGACGAGGACGCGACGGACGCGCACCCGGCGAGGGCGCCGGCGGCGAGCAGACCCGCTCCGAGCAGGCCGAGCGCGGTGAGACGACGACGGGACATGCGAACCTCCAGGGGGGATGGGGTCGACCCATGATGGCGAAGAATCCTGGATGCCACCGGCGAACCGTCCCGCCGCCAGCGCGGGCGCGCGGGAGTCACTGCAGGGCGGAGGTGAGGCGTGCGAGGTTGTCGAGGATCGTGGAGCGCAGCGGCTGACGACGCCACTCCTCGATCGTGAGCTGACGGCTCAGGGTGCGATAGGTGTGCTCGACCGCGCGCATGTCGCGCACGAATTCGCCGCCACGCACGAGCATCGACACCTCGAGGTTGAGACCGAAGGAGCGCATGTCCATGTTGCTCGAGCCGATCACCGCGACCTCGTCGTCGATCGTGACGCTCTTGCTGTGGAGGATGAACGGCTTGCGGTACATCCAGATGACCACGCCCGCGCGCAGCAGGGCCTCGTAGTAGCTGCGCTGCGCGTGGTAGACCATCGCCTGGTCGCCCTCTTCGGAGACGAAGAGTTCGACGTGCACCCCGCGCTGGCAGGCGGTCGTGATCGCCAGGAGCAGCGCCTCGTCGGGGACGAAGTAGGGGCTGACGATGATGATGCGCTCCTGCGCGGCGAAGAGCAGGCCGAGGAACAGCTTGAGGTTGTTCTGGAAGTCGAAGCCGGGGCCGGAGGGGACGATCTGGCAGTCGAGGTCACCCGGGCCCGAGGTGACCGAGAACAGGTCGATCTCATCGCCCAGCGTCTCGTCGGTCTCGCTGTACCAATCGGAGAGGAACACCGCGTTGATGCTCGCCACGACGGGCCCCTCGACGCGCACCATGAGGTCGACCCAGTGCAAACCGCGGCGGATGTTCTTGCGCAGGTTGTACGAGGAGTCGGTGACGTTCTGGGAGCCCATGTAGGCCACGTCGCCGTCGATGACGAGGAGCTTGCGGTGGTTGCGCAGGTCGGGCCGCTGATAGCGCCCGCGCAACGGCTGCACGGGGAGCATGAGGTGCCAGTGCGCCCCCATCGCGTCGAGACGGCGGAGGGTGCGCCGGTAGTGCGGCTTCCCGCGGTTGGCCCAGTGATCGAGCAGGACGCGCACGACGACCCCGCGAGCGGCGGCCTCTTCGAGGGCGCGGAAGAAGTTATCGGTCGAGTCGTCGGACTGCAGGATGTAGAACTCGACGTGGACGTACCGCTTCGCGACGCGGATCGCCTCGGCCATCGCATCGAGGCTGCGCTGGTAGTCGGCGATGAGGGTGGCCGCGTTGTCGCCGGCGATCGGCATGGCGCCCAGGTTGCGGTTGAGCTGCACGAGCGAGCGGAACCACTGCGGCGCGTTCGGGCGGAGCGTGCCGAACTCGAGGGAGGCGCTGGTGTCGTGGATGTACTGGTTGATGGCCGCCTGCTTGCGCCGCCGTTTGCGCGGCAGGCGCGGGTTGCCGATCAGGAGGAAGAGGAAGACGCCGACGAAGGGGATGAAGTAGATGGCCAGGAGCCAGGCCATCGCCGCGGTGGGGCGACGATTGCGCGGCACGATGATGATCGCCGCGATGCGCACCACGAGGTCGACGACGAAGAGCGTGATGACGAGCCAGCTCGCGTCGAACGTGGCGTTGATCACGGATCCTCCTGGGCGGGTTGTGCACCCAGCGTAGCGAGGCCCCCGACAGGGGGCGCCCGGGCGTCAGTTCGTGGAGCCGTCGCCCGTGGACGCCACCGGCGGCAGCCCGCGCTTGGCGCGTTCCTGCGCCTCGATGCGGGAGTACGCCTTGCGCTCCGTGCGGTCCAGGCGGATGGCGCCCCGGAGGATGAAGAAGAAGACGACCGACACCACCAGGGTGGGCAGGATCGCCCACAGCATCGCGGTCCAGGTCTCGTCCATGGGTTCGAGGATACCCGCGGTGGCTGGGCGAACGCCCGCCGGCCCCTCCTCCCCACCTTGCGGATTCGTCGAGTTGTCCACCATCGAGGCAATCCTCGCCGCGGGAAACCTCTCGTTCTCGGCACCCTCGACGCATGACCACCACCGTCGTCCGCGCCGTTTCGTCCCCGTCCTTCCTCGCCCTCGTCCCGCACCTGCTCGAATGCACGCCCCGGCGGAGCCTCGCCGTGGTCCCCTTCGCGGAGGGACGGTCGTTGGGCGCCATGCGCGTCGACCTCCCGCCCGAAGGCGACAGCGCACTCGCCGAGGGAGTCGCCTCGACGGTCCTGGGCATGGCGTGCAAGGTGGCAAGGACCGACGCCATCGCCGTCGCCGTCTACACCGACGACGACCTCGCCCCGGGTGCGCCGCTCCCGGGCACCGCTCTCGTCGAGGCCGTGCGCTCGCGCGCGGGCATCTGCGGCATCCGGGTCATCGACGCCCTCGTCGTGTCCCCCGACGGGTGGGCGAGCTACTTCGATGCCGAGCCCACCCCGCACCCGCTGCAGGAGATCCAGGATGCCGCCGCCCCCGGGCTCGAGTCCGACATACGAAGCGACCAGGTCGCGGCGGCCGCCCTCCCGCCCGGCGACGAGGAGACGTCGCGGCGCATCGTGCGCCTCCTCGACGACGCCGAGCTGGCTCTTCGGGCGACTCGCGACCGGCGGCGGCTGTCGCCGGCCCGTCGGCGGAGCGCCGAGGCCGTGGTGAAGGGTCTGTCCGACCCGCCCGCGCTCTTCGAGAACGCGGTGACCGCCCCCTGGCCCGAGAGCGACCTGATCCGCCTCGCCGCGATGGCCTTCTGCCTGGAGCGCCCCTCGCTGCGCGACGTCGCCCTCATGCAGTGGACCGGCGACCTCGCCACCGGCGACGCGGTGCTCCAGGCGCAGACCGCCTACCGTGCCGGCGTCCCCGTCCCCGAAGACCTGGCGCGGCCGATGTGGGGCGAGGGCGCCCGGCCCCAGCCCGCGAGGCTCTCCGCCGGTCTCGACGTCTGCCGGCGCGTGGCCGTCGCCCTCCCTCCGGAGCGGCGGCCCGGACCGCTCGCGGCGTGCGCCTGGCTCGCCTGGGCGTCCGGCCGCGCATCCCACGCAGCGACGTACGCCGAGCAGGCGCTCGCCATCGATCCCCAGCACGGCCTCAGCGGCATCATGCTGGAGCTCGTCGACAGCGGGCGGCTCCCGGAGTGGGTCTTCGAGCGCCCTACTTCACCAGCGGGAACAGGATCGTCTCGCGGATCCCGAGCCCGGTGATCGCCATCAGGAGGCGGTCGATACCCATGCCCATACCGCCCGTCGGCGGCATGCCGTGCTCGAGCGCGCGCAAGAACTCCTCGTCGATCGGCATGGCCTCGTCGTCGCCGCGCGCGGCGAGCTTGGCCTGCTCGGTGAAGCGGTGACGCTGGATCACCGGGTCGACGAGCTCGGAGTAGCCCGTCGCCAGCTCGAAGCCGCGCACGTAGAGGTCCCACTTCTCCACGACCCCCGCGATCGAACGGTGCTCGCGCACCAGCGGGCTGGTGTCGACGGGGAAGTCCATGACGAAGGTGGGTCGGGTGAGCCCGCCCTTGACGAAGTGCTCCCAGAGCTCTTCGACCCACTTGCCGTGCGTCTCGTGCGGCGGGGCGTCCACGTCGTTCTCGGCCCCGAGAGCGCGCAGCTCGTCGAGCGTCGTCTCGGGAGTGATCGTGCATCCGGCCGCCTCCGACAGCGAGCCGTACATCGAGATGCGGTCCCACTCCCCGCCGAGGTCGTACTCGGTGCCGTCGGCCCACGTGACGGTGGTCGAGCCGGCCACCGCGACGGCGGCATCCTGGATCAGGGTCTGCGTCAGATCGGCGATGCCGTTGTAGTCGGTGTACGCCTGGTACGCCTCGAGCATCGCGAACTCGGGGCTGTGGGTGGAATCCGCCCCCTCGTTGCGGAAGTTGCGGTTGATCTCGTACACCCGGTCGATGCCGCCCACGACCGCGCGCTTGAGGAACAGCTCGGGAGCGATGCGCAGGTACAGCTCGGTGTCGAAGGCGTTGGAGTGCGTCACGAACGGGCGCGCGCTGGCACCGCCGTGCTGCACCTGCAGCATCGGCGTCTCGACCTCGACGAAGTCGCGCTCGGTGAAGGTGCGTCGCAGGCTCGCGTTGACCTTCGCGCGCGCCAGGACCGTCTCGCGGGCACGATCGCGCACGATGAGGTCGAGGAAGCGGCTGCGCACCCGGCTCTCCTCGCTGAGCTCGCTGTGCAGGTTCGGCAGCGGCAGCACGGCCTTGGCGGCGATGCGCCAGTCGGAGACCATGATCGACAGCTCGCCGCGACGGCTCGAGATGACCTCGCCCGAGACGAAGACGTGGTCGCCCAGGTCGACGAGCTCTTTCCACGCCTGCAGCGAATCCTCGCCCACGGTCGCCAGCGACACCATCGCCTGGATGCGACTGCCGTCACCCGCCTGCAGCGAGGCGAAGCAGAGCTTGCCGGTGTTGCGGCTGAACACGACCCGACCAGCGACGCCGGCCGTCTCGCCGGTCTCGGCCCCGGCCTCGAGATCGCCGAACCGCGCGCGAAGCTCGGGGATGGTCGTCGTGATCGGCACGGAGACCGGGTACGCCCCACCCGCGGCATCCGCGCGCTCGGCGAGCAGGCGCTCGCGCTTGGCCAGGCGTACCGCCTTCTGCTCGAAGACCTCGTCTTCGGTGGGTTCGGCGGCGTCGTTCGCGGGCGCGTCGGTCATCGTGAGGCTCCTCGGGGTTTCGTCCAGTCTATTCGCCGCGCTCGCCCGCTCCGCGGGACGTCCGAGCGTGGACCGGCACGACCCGTCGCTGTGCGCGGGCCCTCAGCGCAGCGAGATCTCGGCGTTGTCGATGAACCGGTGCCCACCCACGGTGGCGGCGATCAGTGCGAAGGCCCGACCGCGATGCCCGTCGTCGACCGGGAGGAACGTCGCCGGATCCACGACGCTCAGGTACTCGAGCGTGATGCGCTGCTCCCCCATGAGCGACGACTGCGCCGCGGCGATGCACGCGTCGACGCCGAGGTCGGCGTTGGACGCCGCGGCCTCGAGGGCTCGCGGGAGGGCGGCGGCCGCGCGGCGGTCGGCGTCGTCGAGCAGGCCGACGCGGCTCGAGACGGGCAGACCGTCGTCGGTGCGCACGGTCGGGACGGTCGCGATCTCGATGCCGAAATCGAGATCGCGCACCATCCGCTGCACGAGGAAGATGCGCTGGAGGTCGCGCTCGCCGTAGACGGCGACGTCGGGATGCACGAGGTGGAAGAGCTTGGCCTCCACCGTCAGCACGCCGTCGAAATAGAAGGGGCGGACGCGCCCCTCGTAGCGGAGCCCCACATCGCCGGCCGACACCCGCGTGGTCGCGGTGCCCGCCGGCAGGAACTCCGCCGCTGTCGGCGCGAACACGACGTCGACGCCGAGGTCGTCGAGCACCCGGGCGTCGGCCTCGGGCGAGCGCGGGTAGGCCGTGGTCTCGTCCGCGCTGCGGAAGCGCAGCGGATTGACGAACGTCGACACGACGACCGCGTCCGCACGCTCGCGCGCCTCTCGGATGAGGTCGGCGTGGCCGTCGTGCAGGGCGCCGAGCGTCGACACGAGCGCGACGCGGGGGCCGCCGGGCGATCGATCTGCGCCTCGGATCTCGCCGAGTCGGGTGCGCAGATCCTCGAGGGTGCGGATCATCCGTCGATCGTAGCGTCGGCGTCGAGCGGCCCGCGGCCGCTGCCCTCGACGAGCGCCTGGTCGACGCTCGACCGCACGAGGGCCGAGAGGTATCCGCCCGGGTTCTCCACGCCCACGCGTGCGAGCAGCTCCGAGGACTGCCGAACGATCGAGCGCGAGAACTCGGTCGCCGTGGCGATCGCCTCCGCGTACGTCGCCCGATCGTCTTCGGCGACCACGACGGGTTCGCAGCCGAGCTCCACGGCGAGCGCCTGGGCGATCGGCAGCACCGGCGCCGGAGCGGTGACCGCGGCGTACGCCTGCGCCAGCTGCCGCAGGTCGATCGACGACGCCCCCGTGAAGACGATCGCGGGGTGGATCGCCAGGGGGATGGCGCCGCGGAGGGCCGCGGGATCGAGCACGCGCGCACCGTACGCGGCGTCGGTGTGCAGAACGAGCTGCCCCGGCTGCCAGACGCCGAGGTCGGCGAGCCCCGCCACCAGGCCGGGGAGCTGCTCGTGCGGCACCGCGATCACCACGAGCTCGCTGCGTCGCACCACTTCGTCGGCCGTGAGCGCCGGGAGCCCGGGCAGGATCGCCTCGACCCGGTCGTCGTCGGAGCCGGAGGTGATCCCGGTGAGGGCGTGTCCCGCGCCGGCGAGTGCGGCGCCGACGACCGGACCGACCCGCCCCGCTCCGATGATGCCGACGCCGAGGCGGCCGTCGCGGCCGCTCATCCCGCCCACCGGTGGGTGTGGTCGCTCGCCGCCGCGGCGACGCCGGCCCGTGCGGTGCCCTCGAACACCCGGAGCGCGTCGTCGCGATCAAGCGCACCGATCGAGGTCTGCACGCTGCCGGCGATGACGTGACCGGTGACGGTCGCCGCGCCGAAGGCCCGGGCCAGCGGCCCCTGGTGCAGGCCGACGGACTGCAGACGCGCCAACGGCAGGATGCTGAGCGTTCGCCACACCCAGCCGCGCCGCATCAGCAGGGCGTCGTCGGTGAGCAGCACGCCGTTGCGGCGCCACGACAGCGGTCGCAGCCACCGGGCGCGGGCGGGCGTCGTGACATACGGATCGTCTTCCACCGGACCCAGGATGCCGTTGCGGAAAACGAGTGTCCAGTCGCCTCCCGAGAGGCCGGGGGCGAGGATCCGCAGGACGCGTTCCACGTCGCCGCGGGTGCCGATGGGCAGGACGGCGGCGAACTGGTCGGTGCTGGTGTCGGTCGACGACCGGCCGGACAGGCGGTTCACCGACACGGTCCACCAGCCGAACGGGCGCCACATCAGCGGCTGGCGCACGTCGATGGCGTGGACCCGTCCCGGAGGCACGATCTCCGACACCGTCGTGAACAGCCCGAAGGTCACGCGTACGCCGTCGGGGGTCGGCGCGATCGAGTACCGCAGGCCCCGAGCGATCGAGCGGAGGTAGTAGGCGCCGAAGGCGAGGAACATCGGGACCACGGTGAACAGCAGCCACAGCGTCGACACGGAGGCCGCGACGACGATCCCCACGACGAGGGCGACGAGCACCAGGGTCGACCCGCTCAGCACCCGCGACGCCACGAGGCGACCGAGGGGGATGCGCACGATGCTCTCGGGCTCGGTGTCGGAGAAATCCTCACCGTCGACGAGGTTCTGCAGGCCCGAGCCCACGGCCGATGCCGCCTGGCGGGCGAGCGGGGCGCGCGCCCCGACCTGCGCCCGTGCCTCAGCCAGGCGCCTTCCGGAGGCGAGGCGCAGGATGTCGCCGCGGATGGCCTCGGCATCCTTGCCCGACAGGTACTCGAGCTTGACGTTGGCGTCGAGGCCCGCGCCGACCACCTCGAGCTTGGCCAGACCGAGGAGCCGCGCGATCATCGGCCGCGTCAGGTTGACCCCCTGCACCCGGTCCAGGGGAGCGCGGCGGTGCGTGCGGAACAGCACGCCCGATCGCACCTCCACGTCGTCGTCGCCGATGCGCAGCAGGTGGAAGCGCCACGACAGCCGGAAGAGCACGAACAGGACGATCAGCACGACCACCGTCACCCCGCCGGCGATCAGCAGCAGGTTGTTCGCGAAGAGGAAGTCCACCGGGTCGGGGGGAAGCTCCCCCGGCGGCAGGTCGCCGAACACGGGGAAGAACAGTTCGATCAGGCGCTCGCGGAGGTTCGCGATCAGCACGCCGATGATCACGAGCACCGTCAGGCCGCCGCGCAGCAGCGGCGTCAGAGGGTGCAGCCGGTGCCACTCCCCGTCGCTGTAGGGCGAGCGCACCGCGGGGCGCGCCGCCGCGCCCACTCCGGGCGAGGACGGCGCGACGGCGGGCGCCCCCTGCCCCGCGGGGGCGGTCAGCGGCGGGACGGCCGACCTCTCGTGCCCCGCGGGGGCCCTCAGGGGCGCAACGGCAGACGTCTCCTGCCCCGCGTGCGCGGGAGGCTGCGGGCCGGCGGACGCCGCCGCTCGCGCGGCATCCGCCTCGCGCCCCGGCTCCGGGACGTGCCCCGTCTCATCGGGCGCGCCGCCCGTTCGTTCCGGCTCGCTCACAAGCCGGTCCGGCGGGTCTCGGCCACGGCCACGAGGGTGTCCCGCAGCTGCTCGGCGGCATCCTGGGTCAGCCCCGGGATGGTGACGCCCGTGGAGGCGGCGGCCGTCACGAGCTTGAGCTGCGCGATGCCGAAACCGCGATCGAGGGGCCCGTGGGTGATGTCGACCAGCTGCATCCGGCCGTACGGTACGGCCACCACGCGCTGCCACAGGATGCCGCGACGGAAGACGAGATCGTCGCTGCGCAGCTGATAGCCGAAGGAGCGCGCCTGCCGCGGGGTGATGAGCAGACCCACCAGCGTCACCACGAGGACGACCCCCGCGGGAATCCACTGCCACTGCACACCGGTGATCGCCTGGGCGACGACCGCGGCCGCCAGCACGAGCACGAAGACCGCTCCCTGCGTGATCAGCTGCACCCGCACGTAGGCCCGCGCGAGCTGGTGCCAGGTGCCGTCGCCGAGCGGCAGACGACGTTCGGAGCGCGGCTGGAGGATGCGGTCGTAGGTTCCGGCGTCGAGCACACCGGCCGGGCGCTCGGGCTCAGGCCCCGACGGGTCCTGCGGGGGTGTTTCCGGGGGTGTCGTCATCGTCGTCCTTCCGGATGGTGCACAGCTGCTCGGCCACGAGTCCCGCGACGACGAGGAGGACTGCGCACACCAGCGTCGCGATGATCGATCCCATCGAGCCTATCGAGGGGGTCACCGGACGGGTCGCGAGGAATCCGAGCAAGCCGAGGGCGAACCCGAGGGCAGCGGCCCCCACCAGCGACGACGCCTTCGCGAGCATCGCGATACGCAAGGCGCGGAACGGGTCGATGCGGCGAGCGCTGCGCCCCCGGCTGGCGCGGAAGACCGGCACCGCCAGCACCACGATCACGACGCCGAGCAACGCCAGGATCGTCGGCAGGCTCGCCGCCGGGGTGAAGGTCGCCCGCCCCATCGACGTCAGCATCGTGTCGACGACGAAGCCGAAGACAGCGCCGACGACGAGGGCGATGATCAGGATGCCGGCACCCGTGCGCTTCATCGAGCACCTCCGCGCAGCCCGGCGAGCAGGTCGGCGACGCGTCCCCGGCCGGGGATCACGGCATCCGGGTCGACCGCATGCCACGGCGCGAGCACGAACTCACGTTCGTGGGCGCGCGGGTGCGGGACGACGAGGTCGTCGCGGTCGATCGTCTCGTCGCCGTAGGCGATGAGGTCGAGGTCGAGGGTGCGGTCCCCCCAGCGCTCCCGCCGGACGCGGCCGTGTCGCGCCTCGATCCGGTGCAGGGAGGCGAGCAGTTCGCGCGGGGCGAGCCGCGTCTGCAGGAGGGCGACTGCGTTCAGGTAGCGCGGAGCGTCGTCGTCCTCGCCCGAGAGCGTGACCGCCACGGTCTCGATCGGCTCCGACACGCGCACGTCGGACGTGAGCGTCAGGCGGCGCAGCTCGTCGACCGCGGCAGCGAGGGTCTCGGCGCGGTCGCCGAGGTTGGCCCCCAGCGCGATGACCGCCGGCACGGGCCGGGCTCGGGGCGCCTCGCCGATGCCATGAGCCAGGCGGACGCTCATGCCCTGCCCCGCGTGATTGTCACGGCGACGTCTCCGAAGGGCACCGTGATGGGCGCCTGCGGCTTGTGCACGGTGATGGTCACCGCGTCGACGCGGGCGTCGTCGAGCGCCGCTTCGGCCAGGCGCTGAGCGAGCGTCTCGATGAGGTCGACGGGCTCGCCCTCGACGACGGCGACCAGACGCTCGGCCAGTTCGCCGTAATGCACGGTGTCGACCACGTCGTCGGTCTCGGCCGCGCGACGCAGAGACAGCGAGAGCGCGGCATCCACCACGAACTCCTGACCCTCGCGCTTCTCGTCGGGGTAGACGCCGTGGTATCCGAAGGCGCGCACCCCCGTGAGCGTGATCCGGTCGGTGGTGTCCATCAGGCCTCCCAAGCGCGGGCGACGGCGAGCGCGTCGCGGGTGGTCGGTACATCGTGCACCCGCACCGCCCACACCCCGGCGCGCGCGGCGAACGCGCTGGTGACGGCGGTGGCGAGGTCGCGGCGGGCGAGGTCGGCGTCGTCCCCCAGCGCATCGCCGAGGAACCGCTTGCGGCTCGTGCCCACCAGAACGCGATACCCGAGGGCCCCGAGCGCGGGCAGGGCGTTGAGCGTGCGCCAGTTCTGCACGCCGCGCTTGCCGAAGCCGATGCCGGGGTCGAGCACGATGCGGGTCGGGGCGATTCCGGCGGCGACGGCCGCGCCGACCCTCTCCTCGAGCTCGGCGGCGACCTCGCGACCCACGTCGGCGTAGTCGGCGCGGGCGTACATCTCGCTCGACGGTCCGCGCCAATGGCCGAGAGCGATGTCGGCGTCGGCCTCGGCGACCGCGGCCAGCATGTCGGGGTCGGACAGGCCCCCCGACACGTCGTTGACGAGGCGCGCCCCGGCGCGCACGGCCGCCACCGCCGTCGAAGCGTTCATCGTGTCGATGCTCACGACCGCCCCCTCGGATGCCAGCGCCTCGACGACCGGCAGCACACGCTGCTGCTCGACCCGCGACGCCACCCGCTCGGCTCCGGGTCGGGTGGACTCGCCGCCGATGTCGAGCAGATCGGCACCCTGCGCGCGGAGGCTGCGGGCGTGGGATATGGCGACGTCGGGGTCGAGATACCGACCGCCGTCGCTGAAGGAATCGGGCGTGACGTTGACGATGCCCATGACGAGCGTCACGGCCGCGCCCCGATCAGCGCCACCAGCTCGGCGCGGGCGACGGGGTCGGCGTACACCCCGCGCGCGGCGATCGTGACGGTCGAGGCGTCGGGTTGGCGTCCGCCGCGCATCGTGACGCACTCGTGGGTGGCGTCGAGGACGACGAGCACCCCCCGCGCGTCCAGCGCGGAGGCGATCGCGTCGGCGACCTGCTCCCCCAGTCGCTCCTGCACCTGCGGGCGCGCGGCGAGGATGTCGATGACCCGGGGCAGGGCGCCGAGACCCACGACCTCCTCGCCCGGGAGGTAGGCCACGTGGGCGCGACCGCGGAACGGCAGCAGGTGGTGCTCGCACGTCGAGCGGAACGCGATGTCGCGCAGCATCACCGCGCCCGAGGGGAGGGTGTCGGGAGCCGGCCCTCGCGACACCGAGATGGTGTGCTGCAGCGGGGCGCCGGCATCCTGACCCACCCCGGAGAAGAACTCGGCCCAGGAGTCGGCGACGCGCGTCGGGGTCTGGCGGAGGCCGGGGCGATCGGGGTCCTCCCCGATCGCCTCCAGCAACTCACGCACCAGAGCGGCGACGCGCTCTCGATCGACCGGCACGGCGCCTCAGGCGGTGGCCGGTCGCGTGTGTCCGCTCGGACGCTGCTGCGCCGCGGCCTGGGCCTGGGCGTCCGCCTCGGTGGAGGCGGCGATGCCCGCGGGCTGCTGGCGACGGGGAACGTCGACGGGCGGCAGCGTCGAGACCGGTCGGTCACCGGACGACAGCCACTGGGGACGAGGGGTCAGGCGCTTGACGTCCTTGAAGATCTCGGCGAGCTCGATGTGGTCGAGCGTCTCTTTCTCGAGCAGCGCCAGAGCGAGCCGGTCGAGCACCTCGCGGTTGTCGTTGATGACCTGGTAGGCCTCGTTGTGCGCCTGCTCGATGAGCGCGCGCACCTGGGCGTCGACGCGCTCGGCGATGCGCTCCGAGAAGTCACGGCCGTGGCCCATGTCGCGACCCATGAAGACCTCGCCCGACGATCCGCCGAGCTTGACCGGACCGACCTCGTTGGTCATGCCGTACTCGGTGACCATCTTGCGGGCGATGCTCGTGGCCTTCTCGATGTCGTTCGAGGCGCCGGTGGTGGGGTCGTGGAAGACGATCTCTTCGGCGACGCGTCCGCCCATCGCGTACGTCAGCTGGTCTTGCAGCTCGTTGCGGGTGACGGAGTACTTGTCGTCGAGCGGCAGCACCATCGTGTAGCCGAGGGCCTTGCCGCGCGGGAGGATCGTGACCTTCGTGACGGGGTCGGTGTGGTTCATCGCCGCCGCCGCGAGAGCGTGTCCGCCCTCGTGGTAGGCCGTGATCAGCTTCTCTTTGTCCTTCATCACGCGCGTGCGGCGCTGCGGCCCCGCGATCACGCGGTCGATCGCCTCGTCGAGGGCGCGGTTGTCGATGAGCTGCGCGTTCGAGCGGGCCGTCAGCAGGGCCGCCTCGTTCAGCACGTTCGCCAGGTCGGCACCGGTGAAGCCGGGCGTCTTGCGCGCGACGACCTCGAGGTCGACCGAGTCCGACAGCGGCTTGCCGCGGCCGTGCACCTCGAGGATGCGCTGGCGACCCTTGAGGTCGGGCGCGTCGACGCCGATCTGACGGTCGAATCGGCCCGGACGCAGCAGCGCGGGGTCGAGGATGTCGGGGCGGTTGGTCGCCGCGATGACGATGACGTTCACCTTGGGGTCGAAGCCGTCCATCTCGACGAGCATCTGGTTGAGCGTCTGCTCGCGCTCGTCGTGACCGCCGCCCATGCCGGCGCCACGGTGGCGTCCGACGGCGTCGATCTCGTCGATGAAGATGATGGCCGGGGAGCTCTCTTTGGCCTGGTTGAACAGGTCGCGGACGCGGCTCGCGCCGACACCGACGAACATCTCGACGAAGTCCGAACCCGAGATCGAGTAGAACGGCACGCCGGCCTCGCCAGCGACAGCGCGGGCGAGCAGGGTCTTACCGGTTCCGGGAGGGCCGTACAGCAGCACGCCCTTCGGGATGCGGGCGCCGACCTCTTCGAACTTCTTCGGGTCCTTGAGGAACTCCTTGATCTCGTCGAGCTCTTCGATCGCCTCGTCGGAGCCCGCGACGTCTTGGAAGGTGACGGTGGGAGTCTCTTTGGTCACGAGCTTTGCGCGCGACTTGCCGAACTGCATGACCTTGCTGCCGCCGCCCTGGGCGCTCGAGAGCAGCCACCAGAAGAGCAGGCCGAGCAGCACGAGCGGGAGCAGGAGTCCGAGGAGACCGTCGAACCAGCTGGGCTTGGGCACGACGTCGTTGAAGCCGTCGGAGGGATTGGCGGAGTCGATCGCGGTGGCCACCTCGTTCGCACGGGCCTGGCTGAAGTAGAACTGCACGGTGTTCGCGCCCTCGAACGGCTGCGACAGCGTCAGATCGACACGCTGGTCGGGATCGTTCGTGACGACCTGACTCACGGTGCCGCCCTTGAGCAGGTCGAGCCCCTCCTTCGTGGAGACCTGGCGGGCACCACTGAGGTTGGAGATGAGGGAGAAACCGATGACCAGGAGCAGACCGACCAGCAGAACGTAGACGATCGGATTTCGCGTGATCTTCTTGAAATTCATGGTGGGCGAGCCCAGCCCTTTCGTGATCCTCCGCAGAAATGCGGTCGCATCAGGCTAACGCGCGTGGACTATGCCGGGCCTGTGCGTTCGTCGAGGGCGTACGCGGAACGGATGCCGAGCCCCCGGCGCGCGTGTCAGGAGTAGACGTGCGGCGCCAGCACGGCGACGTCGCGCAGGTTGCGGTAGCGCTCGGCGTAGTCGAGTCCGTACCCGATGACGAAGTCGTTGGGGATGTCGAACCCGACGTAGCGGCAGTCGACCTCGACCTTCATCGCGTCGGGCTTGCGCAGCAGCGCGAGCACCTCGACCGACTCGGCGCCGCGCGAGGCGAAGTTCTCGAGCAGCCAGCTGAGGGTGAGACCGGAGTCGATGATGTCCTCGACGATGAGCACGTGCTTGCCGGTGATGTCGGTGTCGAGGTCTTTGCGGATCTGCACGACACCGCTCGAGCGCGTGCTCGCGCCGTATGACGACACCGCCATCCAGTCCATCGACACGTGCATGGGAAGGTGACGCGCGAAGTCGGCCATGACCATGACCGCGCCCTTCAGCACGCCCACCAGCACGACCTCGCGGCCCTCGTAGTCGGCCACGACCTGCGTCGCCAGCTCGGCGAGCTTTTCGTGGATCTGCTCCTCGGTGAGGAGGACTTCGCTGATGTCGTCGGAGATGTCGGCCGCGCGCATCACACGAGTCTAAGCGCGCGTCTGCGCGGCGACGACCTCGATGCGCGCGCCGACGCGGCGGGCCAGGCACGAGGGCAGATCGATCGGCCCCTGCCCCCGCCAGTCCGTGACGAGACGGGCGACCTCGAGCGTCTGCGCGCGGGTCAGCGAGACCCCGAACTCGCTCTCGACGACGTAGCGGATGATGCGATTGCGCAGCGCCGCGGGGTTGGCGGCGAGGGCGGCGACCGAGATCGAGATGCCCGCCTCGGCGTGCTCGACGATGTCTTCGATGGTCTCGTCGATCATGTCCTGGAAGGCGGCCGCGTCCTCGCGCAGCTGCTCCGCCGTTCGGGCGAGCGCCTCGGCGACGCCCGGACCCAGCTCGCTCTCGAGCACGGGCAGCACCCGCTCACGCACCCGGACGCGCGCGAAGGACGCGTCGGCGTTGTGCGGATCGGCCCAGGGATCCAGCTCCTCGGCCGCGCACGCCGCGACGGTCGTGCGCCGCCGCACACCCAGGAGGGGGCGCAGCCACACGGGGCCGGTGGCATCCCGTCTCTCGGGGGCCATGCCCGACAGGCTCGCCGTGCCCGATCCACGGGCGAGACCCAGCAGCACCGTCTCGGCCTGATCGTCGAGGGTGTGGCCGAGGAGCACGGTCTCGGCGCCGATCTCGGCGGCGGCCCGCGCCAACGCCGCGTAGCGCGCCTCGCGCGCCGCGGCCTCGGGACCGTCGCCCCGTCCCACCTCGACCGCCACGACGCGTGCACCGAGCCCCAGGGCGCGGGCGGCGTCGGCGGCGCGGCGCGCGATGGCATCCGAGCCCTCCTGCAGCCCGTGATCGATCACGACGGCTTCGGCCCGGATGCCGAGACGCCCGGCCTCGAACGCCGTCGCGGCCGCGAGAGCGAGCGAATCCGGTCCGCCCGACAGCGCCACGACCACCGGGCCCGTTCGATCGGTCAGGGCGGTGCGCACCGCGCGGCGCACGTCGGCGACGGCGGGGTCGAGTCCGGGGCGGCGGGGCATGGCATCCACGCTAGCGGCGGCCGCGCATCACGGGAGGGGCCGGGCCGGACCGGCGGGGCGCAGGACCGTGCCGGGCATCGGTGGTGCGGAGCGCTCCGGCTAGGCTGGGCCGCGGAAATCCACAGATCTAAGGAGCACGAGTATGGGCGCGTACGACGCCGTCATCGAGATCCCCCGCGGCAGCCGCGTGAAGTACGAGGTCGACCACGGCACCGGCCGCGTCTACCTCGACCGCATCCTCTACACGGTGTTCGGCTACCCGGCGAACTACGGCTTCTTCGAGAACACCCTCGGCGAGGACGGCGACCCGCTCGACGTGCTCGTGCTGCTCGACCGCGAGCTGCACCCCGGCATCCTGGCCAAGGTCCGCCCCGTCGGCGTTCTCAAGATGAGCGACGAGGCCGGCGGCGACGACAAGGTCGTGGCGGTTCTCGCCAAGGACCCGCGCTGGGATCACATCCAGGACGTCGGCGACATCGACGAGTGGACCAAGAAGGAGATCACGCACTTCTTCGAGCACTACAAGGACCTCGAGCCCAACAAGTGGGTCAAGGTCGACGAGTGGGCGGATGCCGCCGAGGCCGAGCGCCTGGTGAGCGAGGCGTTCACGCGCTTCGACGAGCACGACGCGCAGACCAAGACGCAGGGTTCGGGCGAGGCGCCCAACACGCTCTGACGCACCGCGTCGAACGAAAACCCCCGGTCCGAGGACCGGGGGTTTTCTCGTCGCGGGGTCAGACCGAGACGCCGCGATCGCGCAGCCAGGGCGCGGGGTCGGTCGTACCGCCCCACGGCGGGTAGACCTCGAAGTGCAGGTGGCATCCGAACGAGTTGCCCGTCTGACCCGTCGCGGCGATCTGCTCACCGGCCGAGACGCGCTGCCCGGACGAGACGTAGATTCCGCCGTCGACGATGTGTCCGTAACCGGTGCCCGAGCCGTCGTCGTGCTGAATGCGGATGTAGTTGCCGAAACCGCCGTTGCGTCCCGCGTAGGTGACGCGTCCCGCGGACGCGGCGTAGATCGGCGACCAGCAGCTCGCGCCGAAGTCGAGGCCGAGGTGCCACGTGCTCGCGCAGTAGCTGGAGTTGCACTGACCGGAGCGGGGACCGTATCCCGACGACGTGTAGGCGTTCGAGGGGCGAGCCCAGCCGCCGCCGCTGACGTTTCCGCCGCCGCCGCCACCGCCGCCGCCACCGCCTCCACCGCCTCCACCGCCGCCGCCGCCACCACCGCCGCTGTTGTTGGCGGCCTCCTGCTCACGGCGAGCGCGCTCGGCCGCGTCGCGGGCAGCGGCGGCCTCGCGGGCCTGGCGCTCGCGCTCTTCGCGGGCTTTGCGCTCGGCCTCGACGCCGGCCTGGTAGTCGGCGACGGTTTTCGCGGTGGTGTCCTGCAGGGCGGCGAGCTGGGCCTCGAGCACGGCCTGGTTGGCCTGCTGCGCGGCGAGCGCCTCCTGCGCGGCCTGGGCGGCCTGCTGGGCAGCGGCCATCTTCTCTTCGGCGATCACGCGCAGGCGCTCGCGCTCGGCTGCGGCGTCCGTGGCCTGACCGCTGAGGTTCTTGGCGTTGTCGCGCGCTGCGACGGCGGCGGCGTACACCGAGCGGTTGCGCTCGAGGAGCTTGTCCATCGTGCCGAGCTTGGCGAGCAGGTCGTCGGCGGTCGCGGCCGAGCCCGAGAAGAACAGGTCGAGCGAGGTGTCGTCGCCGCCCGAGCGGTACAACTGCGCGGCGACCTTGCCGGCCTTGTTCGCGGCATCCGTCGCCTTGGCCGCCTGTGCGTCCGCCTGCTGCTGGAGCAGCTGCGCACGGTAGTCGGCATCCTGGTAGGCCTGCTGAGCCGCGAAGTACTCGTCGGAGCGGGCCTGCACCTCGGCCTGCGTGCGGGCGACCTCGGATTGCAGCCCCGCGATGAGCCCCTGGATGCGCGTGATCTCGGCACCCTTGGCCGCCTCGTTCGCGCGCGCCGCCTCGACGTCTGCCCACGAGGGGTAGTCCGCGGCGAGGGCGGGGGTGGCGAACCCGGATGCCACCGACCCGAACGCGCCGAAAGCGACGGCGCCGAGAGCGCCGATCTTCAGCGCGCTCCGGCGATCGAACGTCGGCCAGAGCCGTCTCTGCTCCGCCGCTGAGGGCGCGCAGCCGCAGTCTTCTGTTTCATCGGGGCGCTCGAGCGTCACGGGACTACCTCATCTCACCGGTCGCAACTCGACTCACAGTAGCAACAGGAGTCTCACGCACAACAGGGCGAGTTCCCGCTGGCACGGCTCATCCTCCTCCCCCGACACGCGCGGGAGGAGGACGCCACGCCCTCGATTGGCAATCTCAAGATTTGTGAAGTAGGCTCGGTCGTCGGCAAGCGAGGTGGAAATCGAAAGGTTTCCGGCTCATCCGGCCCCATCGTTTAGCGGCCTAGGACGCCGCCCTTTCACGGCGGTAGCACGGGTTCGAATCCCGTTGGGGTCACTTCCCGGTACATAATTGAAAATGCATGGCCCTGTAGCGCAGTTGGTTAGCGTGCCGCCCTGTCACGGCGGAGGTCGCGGGTTCAAGTCCCGTCAGGGTCGCTCCACAGCGACGGGCCTTCTTTCGGGAAGGCCCTTCGTCTCGGAAGCGGCAGACATGTCGCTCGGCTCTGTAGCTCAGTTGGTAGAGCGCACGACTGAAAATCGTGAGGTCACGGGATCGACGCCCGTCGGAGCCACAAGGATGACCGTTACAGTCATCCCAGAAACCCTCGCCTAGCTTCTACATGGCGGGGGTTTTGCTTTCCCCGCTCAATGGCGCGCGCGATTTGTCCTGACTCCCTCACCAGCTCGACTCGATGCTGCGCCTTACGGTCCGCCGCCGAGCACGTCTCGCACACGCAGGGTTTGCGCGTATGTCGCGTATGGAAAAAGCTCGACGGCGGGGATCCGCCGAAGCGGGTCAGGCAAGGTATCGATGACCTGAGTCAGCGTCGTCTGCAGGTTCGTTGCAATGTGGAAAGCGAAGTCGTCGAGGTGCCCATCCGGGAGCTCGGCATCGCGTTCGAGAGTGCGAAGATTCTCCGGTCCGAGCGCGCCGATCGTTGTTGCCCCATCCACGGAGAACGCCAGCTCGACTCCGTCGAAGGCTCTGTAATCTTTGGCGCGCACCGTTGCGGCCAGCTCGAACGGCAGGGCTGAGTTGAGGTCGTAGAACGGCGACAGGTATGACCCGGTAGGCGCGTGGGTGAGTGAGTAGTTCTTCGAGTGCCCGTCGTTGTGACCAATGATCCAGGAAAAGACGAGGCACTCCGCGAAGCGCTGTTTCGCTCCTCTGGCCGCGGTGGGGGCGAGATCGCGGTCGAAGACACGAAAGACGTCGTGATAGCTGGGGCCCGCATCCCGTTCATATTTGTTGAGATACGACGTGCCCGTCGCTTGAGCGAGATCCTCCTGGTGCAACCGGACGATGACCCCATCAAGCGGGACGCGATCGAAGCGCTCGACGACGAGCACGTGCTCGCCCCCGAAGATGCCCACCTCCGTGTTCGCCACGATCAGCCCCAGCTTGCGCGCCACCTGCAGAGTGATGTGTTCGGTTATGTCTGATCCGTCGAGAGTATGCACGCCTGGCTTGAAGATGTGAGTCGAGGGGTGCATTCCGGTGGGCTCGAACCACTGACTGTCGTGTTGAGCCAGCGCGAACTTGCCCTGCGCTCCACCGAGCGAGAATCCTTCTTCGACGGGACGGCGTTCACGCCAATCGGAGTCATCCGCGCGGATCTGGCGAACTCGGGCCGCGATCATGTCGCCCGTGACAAGCGAGAGATCGGCTTCGGTACGGGGGGCGGTCCCTGCGGGGGAGAACTCGAGCGCGCCGGCGACGTCAGCCCCGTACACGGAAAGAAGGTCGAAGGCGCTGTCGCTGGTGAGCTTCGCCTCTCTGGCCCACCGAGTCCTGACGTCCGGTCGGTCCGGGAGGAGATTCTCGAGAAACCGTTTGGTGGTCTCGGCCGGGGCGACGCCCGCAACGACAGGGAGCTGGACCGAGATCGGAACCGGCTGCTCGCTGTCGACATAGTCGGCCGAATAGCGCAACTGCAGGTTGTTCCCGCGCCGCGAAATCGTGGCCACCTGCCGACCATAGAGGTACACGTCGAGGCCACTAACCACGTACTGCTCCTTCTGAGCTCTCACGCGGTTCGGATTCTTCCTCGACCATCGAATCCCCGCGGTCTGGATCTCCGGCCTCGATCGCCGCGCTCAGCAGAGCCTTGCGTGCCTCCTTTGCGTGGATTCGGGATCCTGCCCGCGCTCCGGCCTCCTGAACCTGGACGGTCAGATTGTCGAGGGCGTTCCGCCAGCTGGACAACAGAGCCGAGGTGTCCATCCCTCGGACAGCCGCTGCGGCGGCTGCGGCGATGGCGCGGGTATCGCTATGGCTCACGGCAATCGAGGCGAGGGCCGAGGTGTCGACGTTCCGCAGAGCCGCCGCGGCGAGGGCCGAGGTATCGACGTTCCGGGTGGAGGTCAGAGTGTCAGAGCCGATCCGTGGGACCTCGTCATGGGCTGGAGCCGTGTCGCCACCGTGATGCTGGCTGCTTCTGACCGCTTCGAGTTGGATATCCAAGCGCTCGAAGATGCGGAGCACGGTCTCGAACGACGTCCCGCCGTGGCCGCTCTCGATTCGAGCCAATGATTGCCGGGTGATACCGACGGCATCCGCGACATCTTGCTGGGTGAGCCCCCCCGCTTGTCGCCGGGTCTTCACGAGGCGCGCGAGGTCAGCGGGCTTCTGGATACGCATCTCACCTCCCGTCGCTTGTTCGAAAAATCTCACACGACACGCGTGTTCGAAAATTCTAACTTGAGCATTATGTTTGATCAAGAGAACACGGAACGACTGTCACAAATTTCTCACATTCCGAATGAGTCGCGCCAGAACCGCGACGAGAACAGGCCGATCGCCGCGAGGTCGACCTTTGCTCACGGCATCCCCTGAACCCCGTGCCGCGTGGGGGCATCGGCGCCCCGCCGCATAGCCATCCCCCAGCGGGGGTGGTTCCCCGACGCCGCCGGACAGCGTTACTATTTGTTGACTTTTAGCAAACACCTGGCGCCCGACCGAGCATCTCCAGCCGTCCGCCAGGTCTTCTTTCGAAGAGGCCCCGATGTCAGACATCACCCGCAGCCGCCGCGCGCACACCGCGGCCACCGACACGGTCATGACGCACCGCATGATCATGTTCGTGATCTTCGGCCTCATGGCCGGCATGTTCCTCTCCGCCCTCGACCAGACGATCGTGGGCACCTCGATCCGCACGATCGGCGACGACCTGCAGGGCCTGAGCCTGCAGGCGTGGGTCACCACGGCCTACCTGATCGTCTCGACGATCTCGACGCCCATCTACGGCAAGCTGTCCGACATCTTCGGGCGACGGCCGCTGTTCCTGCTGGCGATCCTCATCTTCATCATCGGCTCGGTGCTCGCCAGCTTCTCGACCTCGATGGCCGAGCTCGCCGCGTTCCGCGCGATCCAGGGGCTGGGCGCCGGCGGCCTCATGTCGATGCCCCTGGCCATCATGGGCGACATCCTCGCTCCGCGCGAGCGGGCGAAGTACCAGGGCTACTTCCTCGCCGTGTTCGGCATCTCCAGCGTCATCGGCCCGCTCGTGGGCGGCCTGTTCGCCGGGGCCAGCGAGATCCTCTTCATCACCGGCTGGCGGTGGGTCTTCCTCATCAACGTGCCGATCGGCATCGTGGCGCTCGCGATCGTGTGGCGGTTCCTCCACATCCCGAAGCAGCCGCGCCACTCGGTGCGCATCGACTGGTGGGGCGCGACCACCGTCATCGTCGCGCTCGTGCCGCTGCTGCTCGTCGCCGAGCAGGGGCGCGAGTGGGGCTGGGGCTCGCCGATCGCGATCGCCTGCTACGTCGTGGGGGCACTCGGCATCCTGGCCTTCGTCATCGCCGAGACGAAGATGAAGGACGACGCGCTCATCCCGCTGAAGCTCTTCCGCTCGCCCACCTTCTCGATGGCGACGATCATCGGCGTGCTCGTGGGCTTCGGCATGTTCGGCGCGATGCTGACGCTGCCGCTCTACCTGCAGCTCGTCCTGGGCTCTACACCCACGCAGAGCGGTTTCGAGATGCTGCCGATGATCCTCGGCCTCATGATCGCCTCGATCGCGAGCGGCCAGATCATCGCCCGCACCGGCCGGTATCGCATGTTCCCGATCCTCGGGACGGCGCTGATGTCGGTCGGCTTCTTTCTGCTGACGTTCCTGAAGTACGACAGCCCCTACTGGCATGTCGCCCTGGCGATGCTCGTGATCGGCCTCGGTCTCGGACAGCTCATGCAGACGCTGACGATCGCGAGCCAGAACTCCGTGGGTCTGCGCGACATGGGCGTGGCCACCAGCGGCTCGACGTTCTTCCGTCAGATCGGTGGAACGCTCGGCACCGCGGTGCTGCTGTCGCTGCTGTTCACGCTGATGCCGTCGAACATCATCGGCTCGTTCTCCGACCGCACGACCCTCACCGACGCTCTCGATGCGGCCCTCGACCCCACCGTCGCCTCGGCGCCGGCGAACGAGAAGATCATGTCGGGCATCTACACCCCCATCGTGTCGCAGATCGTCGACGGGACCACGTCGCAGCTGCAGGCCGGGGTGCAGCAGGCGCAGGATGCCGCGACCCAGGCCGTCGCGGAGCAGGTCGCGGCGGGTCGCATCCCGGCGTCGGCGCAGGCCGCCGCGACGCAGACGGCCGTCGCCCAGGCCGTCGCCGCGGCCACGGCGCAGATCCAGCAGCAGGTGCCGGTCGCACGCGTCGCCTCCGACGGGACCGTGAGCCTGGACTTCTCGGATGCCGCTCAGCGCGCCGCCTTCGTGGACACCGCGGCCACGACGATCGAGGACCGGTTCTCCGCGGGAGACGAGAACACCTCGGTCGGCGGTTCCACGCTCGACGACACCTCGTTCCTCGTGGGCGCGGACGCGCGGCTCACCAAGCCGTTCCTCGTCGGCTTCAACTCCTCGGCGACGACCGTCTACTGGACCGCGATGGGCGTCGTGCTGCTGGCCTTCGTGCTGTCGCTGTTCTTCCGCACCCCGCCGCTGCGGTCGAAGTCGGCGCTGCAGGAGGCCGCCGACGAGCGACGCGGCCAGGACGACGAGGACAAGCGCGCCGCCGAGGCGGCGACGCAGACCGGCGCTCTGCTCACACCGTGAGGGGAGGGAGGGCGGGGTCGTCGCGACGGCACCCCCGCCCTCCCTCACCTCAGACCGCTTCGCGGGCCCGCAGGTCTTTGCGCAGGATCTTGCCCGACGTCGACTTGGGGACGACGTCGATGAACTCGACGCGGCGCACCTTCTTGTGCGGCGCCACCTCGGCGGCGACGAAGGCCATCACCTCGTCGGCGCTCAGCCCGGATTCGGGTGCGGCGACGACGAACGCCTTGGGGATCTCCTCACCGTCGTCTCCGCGCACGCCGATGACGGCGGCATCCCGGATCTGCGGGTGCGACAGCAGCAGCGCCTCGAGCTCCGCCGGGGCGATCTGGTAGCCGTGATATTTGATCAGCTCCTTGAGGCGGTCGACGATCGTGAAGTAACCGTCGACGTGGTGCACCCCGATGTCGCCGGTGTGCAGGAAGCCGTCGTCGTCGAGGGTCTCCGCGGTCGCGTCGGGGCGGTTGAGGTAGCCGAGCATGACGTTCGGTCCCCGCACCCAGATCTCGCCGGGCGCGGTCAGCCCGTCGTCGCCGTGCTCCTCGAGCTCCGCACCGGTCTCGGGGTCGACGAGCTTGGCCTCGCAGCCCGGGATGAGCACGCCGACCGAGCTGACCGGCATCCCCCCGCCGACCGGGATCGCGTGCGAGACCGGGCTGAGCTCGCTCATGCCGTAGCCCTGGTAGAAGCGGGCGCCGATGCGGCGGCCGGCCGTCTCGGCGGTCTCCCCGTCGAGCGGCGCGGCCCCCGAGAACACGCTGTGCACGCTCGACAGGTCGTAGTCGGCGACCGCGGGGTGCTTGGCGAGCGCGACCGCGATCGGCGGCGCGATGAAGAGGAACGTGCACCGCTGGTCCTGGATGATGCGCAGGAACTCGGCGAGGTCGAAGCGCGGCATGGTCACGAGCGTCGCCCGCTGGCGCAGAGCCAGGTTCAGCAGCACCGTCATGCCGTAGATGTGGAAGAACGGCAGCACCGCGAGCACCCGGTCATCGGGGACGATCTCGATGATCGGCCGGCACTGGTGCACGTTGGCGACGAGGTTGCGGTGCGAGAGCATCACGCCCTTGGGCGCGCCCGTCGTGCCCGACGAGTACGGCAGCACCGCCACATGGGTCGCCGGGTCGATCGAGACCTCGGGCGGGGTGCGCCCCTCGCCGAGGAGCGAGCGCAGGTCGGGGTGCCCCTCGGCCCCGTCGAGCACGATGACGCGGTCGTCCGGGATGCCGACCGCGCGCGCCGCCTCGGCCGCCTGCAGCAGCAGCGGTGAGACGGTGACGAGCCACGTCGCGGCCGCGTCGCGCAGCTGCCCGCCGATCTCCCGGGCGGTGTACAGCGAGTTGATCGTCGTGACGGTCGCGCCGAGCCTCAGGATGCCGTGGAACACCGTCGCGAAGGCCGGGACGTTCGGGCAGAGCACGGCGACCACCGTGCCGACCCCCGCTCCCCGAGCGGCGAGCGCGCCCGCGAAGGCATCGACCTGAGCGCGGAGGGCGCCGTAGGTCGTCTCCGCGCCGCTGGCGGGGTCGACGAGCGCGATCCGCTCGAGATCGGTGTCGTCCAGCGAGCCGAAGAGGTAGTCGTAGATGCTCTGATCGGGGATCTCGATGGGCGGGAACGGGCTCTGGAACACGGGTTTCTCCCTCGAAATACCGGCGGCGATCATGCCGTGCGCTCATCCTGGCACCGGTGGGACCGGGTGTCACTGAAATCTCGGCTGCGTCTCAGGTGAGTGCGAGCACGACTCCGCCCGCGGCGCCGACGATCACCACCGTCCAGGCAGGAGCGCGGAAGGCCGTCAACAGCACGAATCCGATCGTCGCCAGCACGAACGGCCCCGGTCCCGTGACGGCGGTGGTGAACACGGGCGAGTAGAGGGCGGCGGCGAGGATGCCGACGACCGCTGCGTTCGCCCCGCGCATCGCCGCGCGGATCCGGGGCTTGTCGCGCACGGCATCCCAGAAGGGCAGGACGCCGACGAGCACGAGGAACCCGGGCAGGAAGATCGCGGCGAGCGCGATGCCCGCGCCGGCGATGCCGCCGGGGCCGACCGTCGAGACGTCACCGAGGTAGGCGGCGAAGGTGAACAGCGGACCGGGGACGGCCTGCGCCGCCCCGTACCCGGCGAGGAAGGTCTCCGGCGACACCCAGCCCGGTTCGACGACCCCGCCCTGCAGCAGGGGCAGCACGACGTGGCCTCCGCCGAACACGAGCGCCCCGGCGCGGTAGAAGGCGTCGGCGAGCGTCACCGTCCCCGAGCCGGTCACCGCCGCCAGGACCGGGAAGGCGAGGAGAAGACCCAGGAACACGGCGAGGCAGGCCACCGCGACCCCCCGCGGGACGCCGAACGGGGGCAGGGGCGGGCCGAGGGGCTCGGTCGAGGCCCGGAGCAGGAGGAGCCCCGCGACGACGCCGACCGCAAGGGCGCCGAGCTGGCCCGCGGCGCCCGGGAGCAGGAGCGCGAGAGCGAGCCCGACCACCGCGATCCCGGCGCGGGGAGCATCGGGCGTGAGCGTGCGCGCCATGCCGAGCACCGCATGGGCGACGACGGCCACCGCTACGATCTTGAGCCCGGTGATCACGCCCTCCCCGATCGGCCCGTCGACGAGCGCCGCTCCCCCGGCGAAGGCGACCAGCAGCGCCGCCGAGGGGAGGGTGAAGGCCACGAACGCCGCGAGGGCCCCCGCGATCCCGGCGCGCTGCAGCCCCATCGCGAAGCCCACCTGGCTCGAGGCGGGCCCCGGCAGGAACTGGCACAGCGCGACGAGATCGGCGTAGGCGCTGTCGTCCATCCACTTCCGACGCACGACGAGGTCGTCGCGGAAGTACCCGAGGTGGGCGACCGGCCCACCGAAGCTCGTCACACCCAAGCGGAGGAACGCCCGGAACACCTCGCTCACGCCGCCGGCTCTGTGCATCACCCCATCCTCCCGGCGCGGAGGAAACGACGGGTGAATTCCGTCACGTCAGGGGCACACCGAGGATCTCGTCGACGAGGCGCAGCGTGAGACCCGTGAGCCGCTGGTCCTCGGCGATGTCAGCGCCCGCCACCGCATCGCGGAAGCGCTCGACCTCCCCGACCATGATGTTCTCCGCGGCCTCGACCTCGATGACCTCGGACGGGCCGCCGTGCGGGGTGAGCACGAGGCGTCGCGGCGCGTCGATCGCGTCGATGACGAGAGACCCCTCCTCGCCCTGGATCTCGCTCGGCAGGGCGGTGTCGGTGATCTTCGACCAGGCGATATCGGCGACGAACCCGTCGTACACCGCGAGCGCGCTGCCGGCCCCGTCGGTGCCCGAGGCGATGCCCACCCGTGCGCCGTGCACCGACCGCGGCGCACCGCACAGGCGCACCAGCGCGTGCAGCGGATACACGCCCAGATCGCGCAGCGCGCTGCCGCCCATGGCCGGGTCGAGGATGTTCGTCTGCTCGCCCGCGAGCACCTGGTCGTAGCGCGCCGACCGCTTCTCGTACCGCAGCGCCACTCGGCGCACGGTCCCTACCCGCGTCATGGCCGCGGCGACGGCGGCCAGCCCCGGGTCGTACGCCGTGCGCATGGCCTCCAGCAGCACGACGCCGCGGTCGCGCGCGTGCGACACCGCGGCATCCCACTCGTCCGCCGTCAGCACCGCCGGCTTCTCGACGAGCACCGGGATGCCGGCATCCACCGCCGCGCGCACCTGCGGCGCGTGCACGGAGTTGGGGCTGGCGAGGTAGACCGCGTCGACGTCCCCGGCCGCGAGGAGCGCGTCGAGACCGACCGCCACCCCCGGTGCGCCGACGCGCGCGGCGAACGCCCGAGCCGTCCGCTCATCGCGGGAGGAGACACGCGAGAGCTCGACGCCGTGCACCTGGGCGACGGCGTCGGCGAAGCGCTCGGAGATGGAACTGGTGCCGACGAGACCGATGCGGAGCATGGCTCCATCCTCTCTCGATCCTCCACTGTTGCGCGGGGCGTCCCGAGCGAGCGCGAATCGTCCCGATAGGATCGCGCCGACCCGCCACCCGATCCGAGGTCTCGCCATCAGTACCCGAGCCGAACACCGCCGCCGCGTCTCCCGCCGTGTCCGCCGCCGCCGCGCCCTCGCAGCGGGCATCGCGGTCGCCCTCATCGTGGGCGGGGTCGGCGCGTTCGCCCTCACCCGGGGCGGCGCCGAGCCGACCGAGGCGGAACGGGCGACCCCGACGACGTCGCCGAAGATGACGCCGACGCCCACCCCCACCCCGCTCACCGCCGCGCAGCAGCTCCTCGCGGCCACGACCGATCCGCTCGCGTGCGCGGTGTCGTTCGCCGGCGACGGCATCGCGATCGCCCCGCAGGTGCAGACGCAGGATCAGCTCTACCGGGCGCTGCCAATCCCCTCCGCCGAGGGCCGGGTCTTCGCCGGCTGGTTCCCCGATGCTGCTTCGGCGAGCGCTCCCACGATCGCCGCCCGCGTGAACGGCGCCGACCTGGTCACCTGCACCGGGCGCGAGCGCACGCTGTACGCCGCGTGGACGACGCCCGAAGCAAATGCGGCGGAGGATGCCGGCATCCCGATCCTCATGTACCACCAGTTCACCCGGAAGCCCGAGGGCGAGGACACCTGGCTCAAGGGGAACTACGCCTACATCGGCGATTTCGACGCCCAGATGGCCCACATCCAGGAGTCGGGCTTCTACCTGCCCACCTGGGACGAGCTGAGCGCGTTCATCGACGGGAAGCTGTTCCTCCCGAAGCACTCGGTCGTCATCACCGACGACGACGCCGACAGCACCTGGCTCGAGCTCGCGGCCCCGATCGTCGACGCGCGCCACCTGCTGACGACGTCGTTCGTCATCACCTCGGCCCGCACCGAGCCCACCCCCAACCGCTTCGTGCTGCAGCGCTCGCACACGCACGACATGCACCGCGCCGGCCCGAACGGCAAGGGCCGCATGGTCAACGACGACGCCGCGACCATCGCGGCGGACCTCGAGGAGTCGGCGCGCATCCTCGGCGCGAAAGAGGTGGTGGCCTATCCCTACGGGCATTACGACGACCGGACCGAAGACGGGGTGCGCCAGGCGGGCTTCGACCTCGCCCGGACGGTCCAGCCCGGGACCGTGCGTATCGGCACCGACAAGCTGGCCCTCCCCGTCGTCCGCGTGGACTACGGCATGACCGTCGACGATCTGCGGGCCAAGATCGGCTGACCCGCGGCGCGGGCGACCGCTCTGGCGGAGTCCTGAGCACGGGGAACGGGAGCTCACAGGTACGTGCGCCACAATCTCAGGTTGAGTATGCGTGGCCCCTCTACGCTGTTGTTTTACCCCCACCGACGAAAACGCGAGTGTGCATGGATCTTTCTGTCATCGTTCCGACCTTCAATGAGGGTCCGAACGTCGCCGAACTCGTCCGGCGCACGGCGGCGGCGTTGGCGGGTCGCGAGGTCGAGGTCGTCTTCGTCGACGACTCCACCGAC
>CAJYJO010000031.1 GCA_913774845.1 uncultured Microbacterium sp.
CCCGCACCTGATCGGCGCTCCGCAGATCCGGCTTGACCCCGCCTCTTCCTTCCACCCCTGGTGGCACGCTCGCCGGCTCGGCCGACGCAGGCGGTGGCGTGTCGGTGTTCTCCCGCGCGTCGATCAGCGCCCGCGACTGCTGCGTCAACCGGTCGGAGATCCCCACCGCCAACACCGTCCGCAACGTCGCGATGAGATCCGACATCCCGTTCTCACCCCGCACCACCCGGACACACCGCTGCTCACGCCCGCGTTGATGCCGTTCCGTGATCGTCGTCGGCTGCAACCGCTCCGCCAGAGTCGCCAGCCGTGCCCGCAAACGCCCCGGACTCAACCCCTCCGCCGTGGCCACGGCGAGCACGTCGAACTCTGCACGCTTGTCGACGGGCACCGGGGTGCCGGCATCCATGATCGCCTGCACATGGGCCCGGGAGAGTGCGCCCGCCTCCCATGCGTCGACCGTCGCCGGGAGATGATCCACAAGAGCCAGCGCCTTCAAGATCTGCGCCTGCACCGACCGATCCGACAGGCACTCCGCGGCCGCGATCTCCGACGCCACCTCGCGCAGCGCTATCTCCGTCGCCCGCGACGATGCCCGCTGCCCCGCCAGGGCGTCGAGGGCCAGACGCCCCGCCTGGGCCAGCGCACGGGTTCTGCGGGCTTCGGCGGCCGCGAGGGCGGCATCCGCGTCGAGGACCTCGTCGAGCACGACCGCGAGGGGGTCGAGCTCGTCTGGAGATGGGGGTGGAAAGCTCATGCAGGCACGCTAGCCCGCACCTCCGACATTGCATTGCTGATCGGGACTTTCTGTGGACAGATCGAGCAGTTCAGTCCCTGGGGAGGAACAGCCCGACGCATCCGCTCAGCGCGCAGCTCCTCCCGATCGAGTGCGGATCTCCTCCGCAGGGTACGGAAGCCGCCCCGCCGGCCGGCTGTTCGAGCCCCGACACCCGGCGCGTGACGTAGCCCGCCCCACTACCGTGCGTCCCGTTCGACGCCCGAACCCTCGAGATTATGCGGGCGCGTCGTATCCGGAGCGTCTCGCTGAGCCCCGACAGGTCGAAGACCACGCCCGTGTCGTCCCGCCCGCCTCCCGATCTGACGCACCGCCTCCACGTTCCCCGCCCCGAGCGCGAAGCACCGCCCTCGCGCCCCCGCCCGTCTCGCGCCACAGGTCTCCCCGTCGCCGTCCCGCGGAACGACGGCGGCCCCGACCTCGAAAGGCCGGGGCCGCCGAGAAGGCGTCTCGATCACATGGCGGAACCGACACCCACGGCCGCTCCCACGCCGAGAGCCACGACGACGGCGACGCCGCCGAGGACGGCCAGGGCGATCGCGCCGATAGCCCAGCCGCGTCCGCGGTTCTTGACGGCGGCGATGATGCCCTGGACGAACCCCCACAGACCGAGCACGCCGTAGAGGAGGAACGCGACGACGCTCAGCACGGCGACGGCGACGGCGGCCTGCTGCGCCTCCGCCGGCACCGTGCTCGGATCGATTTGACCGGTGGACTCGGCGTACGGTGCGATCGCGCCGCTCTGAAGTCCACCGATGAAGGCGATGATGGAGCCGCCCACCACGGCGATGAGCGACACCACGAATGCCACGACGCCGAGTCGCTTGGATTGCGCGACCCTGCGCCGCGGAGGCTCGACGTGGGCGGGGGCGGCAGGAGCGCCGTATCCCACCGCGGGGGCGGATTCGCCGTACGCCTGGCTGCGTGCGGCGGGCTCTTCGTACGGCCCCGGGGGCGGAGGTGTGGTGCTCACGTGGTGCTCCTCTGGTCGACGGTGGGCGGGTCGTACCCGTTTCCGCGAGCATAGGGACGCGTGTTCGAGCGGCCGCGGGGCTGGACGCGCCGCCCGTGAGCGGGGTATCGCCTGCTCCGAAGCCGGATGCCGGCAACCCTCGTCGCGGAGGATCTCCGGCTCAGACGCCGGTGACGGTGTCGAGACCGGTCGAGATGCCGGCGATGACAGCCACGACCGCGAGCCCGCCGAAGACGAACGGACCCAGCACCGACAGGACGATCGCGGCGACGCCCGCGCCCGTGGCGGCCCGTCGGGACACCGCGACGATCCCGAGCACGAAGGCGGCGATGCCGACCACGGTTCCCGCCCAGAACGACACTTCCCCCAGCAGCACGAGGTCGCGTACGGGCGTGAGCACCCGCCAGTCGAAACCCGTCGCCGTGCTCATCGAACCGAGCCCCGGTGCAGCACCCCGTGCTGAGCGGTAGGCCGCGAAACCGCCGACCGCGGAGGCCAGTACGGTCCCCACGAGCGAGAGCAGCAGCGCCCAGGTGCCGAGCGGACGCCCCCGGCGAGGAGCCGGGGGAGGGGAGAGGAGCGTGCCGACCGGGGGAGCGGCGTGCGGCGCCGCGAACACGGGCCCGTTCGGAGCGCTCGGCGAGGTCATCCCCACACTCTACGAGACAGCCGCGATGCCGCCTCGAGCGGTCGTACCGCGCCGCCCGATCCCGTCCCGGGTCGGCCCGATGTCGGTGGCCCCGCGTAGACTTACACGAGTGACAGTTCCCGGGATCGTGCGCGCCCTCGAGCAGGCCGAGTCGTATCGTGAGGCCGCATCAGCGGCATCCACCGACCTGTCTCTCTCCCTCGTCGACGGGCTCGACGCCCCCGTCATCGCGGGCCTCATCGAGCGCCGGCGGGCCGCGGGGGAGCCGGGCGCCGTGCTGGTGATCGCCCCGACCGGACGCCGCGCCGAGTCTCTCGGACCTGCTCTGGATGCCGTCCTCCCCGGCGCCCAGGTGCTGCACTTCCCCGCGTGGGAGACGCTCCCTCACGAGCGGCTCAGCCCGAGCCCCGAAACCGTCGGACGCCGGCTCGACGTGCTGCGACGGATCGCCGCGTGGGACGGCACCACCCCGCTGGTCGTGACCGCTTCCGTTCGCAGCGCGCTCCAGCCGCTCGCCCCGGGCCTCGGCGACGTGGAGCCGATCGAGCTCACCGTCGGCGGGCGCGGGTTGGAGCTCGAAGCCGCGACGACGCGCCTGGTCGAGCTCGCCTACCATCGCGTCGACATGGTCTCTCGGCGCGGCGAGTTCGCGGTGCGCGGCGGCATCCTCGACGTCTTCCCGCCGGTGGCCGACCATCCGTATCGCGTCGAGTTCTTCGGCGACGAGGTCGACCAGATCCGCGCCTTCTCGGTCGCCGACCAACGATCGCTCCCCGGCGAGGTGTCCGCCGTGACGCTCGTTCCCAGCCGCGAGCTGCTGCTGACCGCCGAGGTCCGCGCCCGTGCCGCCGAGCTGCGCGACGGCTACCCGGGACTTCGTCAGCTGCTCGAGAAGATGGCCGAGGGCATTCCGGCAGAGGGCATGGAGTCGCTCATCCCGGTGCTCGTCGACGACCTCATCACCCTCGTCGACTATCTGCCCGGGGGCAGCGCCGTCGCTCTGGTCGACCCGGAGCGCTCGGTCGCCCGCGCCACGACACTCGGCGACACGAACCGCGAGTTCCTCGAGGCCGCCTGGTCGGCGGCGACGGCCGGTGCCGACACCCCGGTCGACCTGGACTCCGGGGACTTCGTCACCCTCCACGACCTCCACGAGATCGCGAACGGGCGCGGCGGCGTCTGGTGGCAGTTCAGCGCCTTCGACTCGGGAGCAGCGGATGCCGAGGACGAGGGGCTCGTCGTCGGCGACGACTCCGCCCACCGGGTGAAGGCCGAGCCCGTGCCTTCCTTCCAGGGCAACGTCGAGGGCGCGACCGCGCACGTCGGCACGTTGCTCGCCGACGGATGGTCGGTGGTGGTCACGGCATCCGGACCGGGCCTGGTCGACCGCGCGCGGGACGTCCTCGCGGAGCGCGGCTTCGCCGCTCGCCGTGTCGACGAACTGCGTGTGCCGCCCGAGCCGGGTGTCGCCCACGTGGTGTGCGCGCCCTTGGAGCGCGGTTTCCAGCTGAGCGAGGCGAAGCTGGCCGTCATCACCGAGACCGAGTTCTACGGGCGGTCGGTCAGCGGCGACAACCGCGGCGTCAAGAAGCTCGCCTCGCGGCGTCGCAACGTCGTCGATCCGCTGCAGCTCAAGCCCGGCGACGTCGTCGTGCACGCGACGCACGGCATCGGCAAGTTCCTCGAGCTGACCCAGCGCGAGGTCTCCAGCGGCGGTCGCAACGCCGTGAAGACGACGAAGGAGTACCTCGTCCTGGAGTACGCGCCGTCCAAGCGCGGTTACCCGGGCGACAAGCTCTTCGTGCCCACCGATCAGCTCGACCTGCTGTCCAAGTACGTGGGGGGCGAAGCCCCGACCCTGTCGAAGATGGGCGGCAGCGACTGGGCCGCGGCGAAGGGCCGCGCCCGCAAGGCGGTCCGCGACATCGCGGTCGAGCTGGTGAAGCTGTACTCGGCGCGCATGGCATCCAAGGGTTACGCCTTCGGCCCCGACACCCCGTGGCAGCGCGAGCTCGAAGAGGCGTTCCCCTTCGCCGAGACGCAGGACCAGCTGCAGACGATCGACGAGATCAAGGCCGACATGGAGAAGCCGATCCCGATGGACCGGCTGCTGTCGGGCGACGTCGGCTTCGGCAAGACCGAGGTCGCGGTGCGCGCCGCCTTCAAGGCCATTCAAGACGGCAAGCAGGTCGCGATGCTCGTGCCGACGACCCTCCTCGTCAAGCAGCACCTCGAGACGTTCGCCGAGCGTTTCGCCGGCTTCCCGGTCACGGTGCGCCCGCTGTCGCGCTTCCAGACCGACAAGGAGGCGAAGGCAACGCTCGCGGGCCTCACCGACGGCACCGTCGACATGGTCATCGGGACCCACCGCATCCTCACCGAGAAGGTCGTCTTCAAAGACCTCGGGCTCATGATCATCGACGAGGAGCAGCGCTTCGGCGTCGAGCACAAAGACCAGTTGAAGAAGCTCAAGACCAACGTCGACATCCTCGCGATGAGCGCGACGCCGATTCCGCGCACGCTGGAGATGGCGGTGACCGGCATCCGCGAGATGTCGACGCTGGCCACCCCGCCCGAGGACCGGCACCCGATCCTCAGCTATGTCGGTCCCCGCAACGACAAGCAGATCGCCGCGGCCATCCGCCGTGAGCTGCTGCGCGAGGGCCAGGTGTTCTACGTGCACAACCGCGTGTCGTCGATCCAGCGGGTCGCCGCGCACCTCGCCGAGCTCGTTCCGGAGGCGCGTATCGTCGTCGCCCACGGACAGATGGGCGAGCACGCGCTCGAGCAGGTGGTCGACGACTTCTGGGAGCGTCGCGCCGACGTGCTCGTCTCGACGACGATCATCGAGACCGGCCTCGACATCTCGAACGCGAACACGATCATCATCGACCGCGCCGACAAGTACGGCCTGTCGCAGCTGCACCAGCTGCGCGGACGTGTGGGGCGCGGGCGCGACCGCGCCTACGCGTACTTCCTGTACGACGAGATGAAGCCGCTGTCCGAGACCGCGGCCGACCGCCTCGAGACGATCGCCGTCAACAACGACCTGGGCTCCGGCATGCAGGTCGCGCTGAAAGACCTCGAGCTGCGAGGAGCGGGCAACCTCCTCGGCGCTGAGCAGGCGGGGCACATCGCCGGTGTCGGTTTCGACCTGTACCTGCGCATGATCGGCGAGGCCGTCTCGACGTTCCGTGGCGAAGACGTGGACGGTCCCACCGAGCTCCGTCTGGAGCTGCCGGTCGACGCCCGTCTGCCGGAGTTCTACATCGACAGCGAACGCCTGCGGCTCGAGGCCTACCAGAAGCTCTCGGCCGCGGCATCCGCCGCCGCCCAGGACGACGCGATCGACCTCGTCGTCGACGAGCTGCGCGACCGGTACGGCGAGCCGCCCGCCGAGGTCGAAGGCCTCATCGCCGTCGCGCGCCTCCGTCGCCGCGCCGCGCAGGCCGGACTCGCCGACGTGGTCGCGATGGGTTCGAACCTCCGCATCGCCCCGGCCGATCTCGCCGATTCGATGCGGGTCCGACTCCAACGCCTGTACCCGAAGGCGAAGCTGGTCGCCGGCGGCGACGCGATGGTCGTTCCCCTGCCCCAGGATGCCGACGATGCCCACCTCATCGGGTGGGTCCGGCAGCTGCTCGATGCTCTCTGGCCGTTGCCGGTCGCTGCGTCCGTGGAGACAGCGAACGCGTGATGACCCATTCCCCTCCGCCCCTGACCGAGGGCGAGGGCCCGGACGACCGACGTTCGACCGGGCCTTCGTCGTTTTTCCGGGGCTTTTCGCGGAACCAGCCCGGCGACACGCCCGGGCGGAGGTGTCGATTCGACCGGACCCGGATCTCGACGTAGTGTTTTACTTGTTCGCCCCACAGGGGAGAGCGGAGAGGCCGAAAGGCCCCGCATCCTCTCAAGCGGCGGACCACCCAAAACCCCACCAGATGGTGTAAGGTTTTGATCCGGTCGTTCGAACGGTTCCCGAGGTTGATCTCCTGAGATCCCAGTGCGGAGCCGCGGTCCTTCGGTCGATATAGAAGTGAACTGCCTCACGGTTGGTCTTGGTTGACTGTTTCTGTGGGTGCGTCCGTTCCTTGAGAACTCAACAGCGTGCACTTGTCAAATGCCAATTTATTCCTCGTCGGTCCGTGTTTGCGG
>CAJYJO010000032.1 GCA_913774845.1 uncultured Microbacterium sp.
AATGGGCCCGCACCCAAGCGGAGACCTACGAAGCCACGGGGGGCCAGGAGTCCGCCGACATGCGGGGCGTACCCATCATCGTCCTCACCACCGTCGGTGCCAAAACGGGCGGCCTGCGCAAGACCGCCCTCATGCGCGTCGAGCACGACGGGAAGTACGCGGTCGTGGCATCCAAGGGCGGGGCTCCCGAGCATCCCGCCTGGTACTACAACCTCGTGAAGAACCCCCGCGTCGCCCTGCAGGACGGCGGCGTGAAGAAGGAGTACGACGCGCACCAGGCCGAGGGCGCGGAGCGCGAGGAGTGGTGGGGCTACGCGACCGCGGTCTGGCCCGACTACGACGAGTACCAGAAGAAGACCGACCGCCGCATCGAGCTGTTCGTGCTGGAGCCGGTCGACTGACACATCGCCTCACCTGTCTCGGCGGAGGTCCCTGAGCCCGTCGAAGGGACCGGGCGTCGTGCGGGGTCCGGTGGCTTCGACAGGCTCAGCCACCTCGGGAGCGAGCCCAGCCATCCGGCTCGGGGGAGGTTTCTGAGCCCGTCGTAGGGGCGGGCGTCGTGCGGGGTCCGGTGGCTTCGACAGGCTCAGCCACCTCGGGAGCGAGCCCAGCCACCTGGCTCGGAGGTCCCTGAGCCCGTCGAAGGGACCGGATGCCGCGGGTGAAAACCTCACACGAACCCCGCCGCCGCGTGAGAGAAACGTTCGCCGGGGGTAACGCCGGGGCGAGGGCAGGGGAAACCTCGGCTGCTTAGCGTCGGGGCATGGCCCGCTCGAACCCCGCAACCGGAACGAAACACGCCGCTGACGCCTCGGCAAAGTCCGCCGCGTACGGTGACGGCATGCTCCACCCCGCGTCCTCCGGCACCGTCGTCGTGGTCGGCGCGGGCATGGTGGCCCACCGCTTCGTCGAGAGCCTCACCAGCCGCGACACCGACGGCCGTTGGTCGATCACCGTGCTCGGCGACGAGGCCCGCGGCCCCTACGACCGGGTCGGTCTCAGCGGTGTCTTCAGCGGGAAGACCCACGACGACCTCCTGCTCGACCCGGCGGTCCTCGATCACGACCGTGTACGGGTGCACACCGACGCCCGCGTCACGAAGATCGACCGCGCCGCCCGCACTGTCACCACGGCCGGCGGCTCGACCCACTCCTACGACCGCCTCGTGCTCGCCACCGGCTCCTACGCCGCACGCCTCGCGCTCGACGGCTTCGACCACCGGGGCTGCTTCGTCTACCGCACGCTCGACGACGTCGCCGGCATGCGGGCGTGGATCGCGCAGCGTTCGGCGCAGCTCGGTCGTCCCCTCCGCGGTGCGGTCGTCGGCGGCGGCCTGCTCGGACTCGAGGCGGCCGGCGCGCTGCAGGCCGAGGGTGTCTCGCCCTTCGTGCTGCAGTCGAACGAGCGCCTCATGTCGGCGCAGCTCGACCTGGGCGGCGCGAAGGCGCTGCAGCGGCTCATCGAGGCGCGCGGCATCGAGGTGCGCACGCAGTCGGTGACGACCCGGGTGGATGCCGACAAGACCGGCGCCGTGTGCGGCCTGGAGCTTCGCGACGGCACGTGGGAGGCCGTCGACATCGTCGTGTTCACGGTCGGCGTGCGCCCCCGCGATGAGCTCGCCCGCACCGCGGATCTCGCGGTCGACACCCGCGGCGGTGTTGTCATCGACGCGGGGTGCGACACGTCCGACCCGGCGATCCTCGCGATCGGCGAGGTCGCCAGCTTCGACGGCCAGGTCATCGGCCTCGTCGCCCCGGGCTACGCCATGGCCGAGGTCGCAGCGACCCGCCTGCTGGGTGGCGAAGCCGCGTTCGACGGCTTCGACACCTCGGCGAAACTCAAGCTCTCGGGCGTCGAGGTCGCGAGCTTCGGCGACGCGTTCGCCGAGACGCCGAACGCCCTCGACGTCACGTACGCCGATCCGATCTCGGGCGTCTACAAGAAGCTCGTGCTGAGCGACGACGCGCGGACACTGCTCGGCGGCATCCTGGTCGGCGACGCCTCGGCCTACACGTCCCTCCGTCCGCTGGTCGGTCGCGCGCTCGGCGGCGACCCCGCCGCATACCTCATGCCGTCCGACCTCGCGCCCGCCCCGCAGGGCGATCTGCCGGGGGATGCCATCGTCTGCTCCTGCAACGGCGTCACCGCCGACACGGTCCGGGGTGCGGTCACCGAGCACGACTGCGCGGATGCCGCCGAGGTCAAGGCGTGCACGAAGGCCGGGGCCGCTTGCGGCTCGTGCTTCACGCTGGTGAAGAAGCTCGTGGCGACCGAGCTCGCGGCATCCGGAAAAGAGGTCTCGAACGGCCTGTGCGAGCACTTCGCCTTCACCCGCGCGCAGCTCTTCGACGCCGTCCGCATCTCGGAGCTCAAGACCTTCACGTCGATCGTCGAGCGCTTCGG
Source organism: uncultured Microbacterium sp. (assembly GCA_913774845.1). GTDB lineage: Bacteria > Actinomycetota > Actinomycetes > Actinomycetales > Microbacteriaceae > Microbacterium. The sequence continues at coordinate 2,404 of CAJYJO010000032.1, forward strand.
CACCGGCCGCGGGTGCGACATCTGCAAGCCGGCGCTGGCGAGCATCCTGGCGAGCCTGTACTCGGAGCATGTGCTGGACGGCGAGCTCGCGACGATGCAGGACACCAACGACCACGTCATGGCCAACATCCAGCGCGACGGCACCTACAGCGTCGTCCCGCGCATCGCGGGCGGCGAGATCACCCCCGACGGTCTCGTCGTGATCGGCGAGGTCGCCCGCGACTTCGGGCTCTACACGAAGATCACCGGCGGCCAGCGCATCGACATGTTCGGCGCCCGCCTCGAGCAGCTGCCCGCGATCTGGAAGCGTCTCGTCGACGCCGGATTCGAGTCGGGACAGGCGTACGGCAAGTCCCTCCGCACGGTGAAATCGTGCGTCGGACAGACGTGGTGCCGCTACGGCGTGCAGGACTCCGTCGGCATGGCCGTGCAGCTCGAACTCCGCTATCGGGGCCTGCGCTCGCCGCACAAGATCAAGTTCGGCGTCTCGGGCTGCGCGCGCGAGTGCGCCGAGGCTCGCGGCAAAGACGTCGGCGTCATCGCCACCGAGGCCGGCTGGAACATGTACGTCGGCGGCAACGGCGGCTTCACCCCGCGTCACGCGGTGTTGTTCGCCGAGGGGCTCGACGACGACGGACTGCTCCAGGCGATCGACCGCTTCCTGATGTTCTACATCCGCACCGCCGACCGGCTGCAGCGCACGGCTCCGTGGGTGGAGGACTACGAGGGCGGCCTCGAGGCGCTGAAGGGCGTCGTGTTCGACGACACGCTCGGCATCGCCGAAGACCTCGACCGCGCCATGGCCGCGCACATCGACAACTACGAGGACGAGTGGGCCGCGACCCTCGCCGACCCCGAGAAGCTCAAGCGCTTCCAGAGCTTCGTCAACGCCCCCGAGGTCGCCGACCCCTCGCTCGCCTATGTCGCCGAGCGCGGCCAGGCCCGACCCGCCACCGACGAGGAGCGCGCCTCGGGCGCGGTCTTCATCGGCGGCACGACCCTGGCGGTGCGCTCATGACGATCCTGGATGCCACGACCCCCGACGCCGCGACCACGGCGACGCCCGGGTGGACCCGCGTGTGCCGCGTCGACGACCTGCTCGTGGAGCGCGGGGCGGCGGCGCTCATCGGCGACCGGCAGATCGCCCTGTTCCGCACCTACGACGGCCGCTTCTACGCCACCGACCAGATCGACCCGTTCAGTGGAGCCGCGATCCTGTCGCGCGGCATCGTCGGCGACCGCGGGGGAGTGCCGACCGTGGCCTCGCCGATGTACAAGCAGGTGTTCGACTTGCGCACCGGCGCGTGCCTCGACACCCAGGGAAAAGAGCCGCTGTCGGTGCGCGTGCACCCCGTGAGCGTCCGCGACGGCGACGTGTTCGTCCGCATCGAAGGAGACCACCGATGATCGCTCTCGCAGGACTCGACCTCACCGACCGGCTCGTCGTCTGCGTCGGCGGCGGCTCCGTCGCCGAACGCCGCATCGCGCGGCTGCGGGCCGCCGGTGCCCGGGTGCGGCTCATAGCCCCCGTCGCGACCGCGCAGCTGACCGCGCTCGCCGCGGAAGGTGCGATCGAGTGGCACGCCCGGGCCTTCGAGCCCACCGATCTGGACGGTGCCTGGTTCTGTCACACGGCCACGGGCTCGGCATCCGTCGACGCGGCCGTCGTGGACGCCGCCGAGGCCCGCCGCGTGTGGTGCGTCAACGCCGGACACGGGGGCAAGGGCACCGCGCGTCTGGCCGCCGAGACCACCAGCGGCGACGTCATGGTCGGCGTGGTCTCGACCGCCGGCGCCGACCCGCGCCGCACCGTCGCCGTGCGCGACGCCATCGCCCAGCGCCTCACTGAGGGCGCTCTTCCGCTCCGCCGCCGACGTCGCCCGCTCGTGGGGAGTGTGGCGCTCGTCGGCGGCGGTCCCGGCCCGATCGACCTCATGACGGTGCGCGCCCGCGCTCTGCTCGCCGAGGCCGACGTCGTCGTGCACGACCGGCTCGGGCCCACCGGCGTCCTCGCCGAGCTCGGCGACGACGTCGAACTCATCGACGTCGGCAAACGCCCGCAGCACCACCCCGTGCCGCAGGACGAGATCAACGCGATTCTGGTCGACCGCGCCGCGAAGGGCCTGCGGGTCGTGCGGCTGAAGGGCGGAGACCCCTTCGTCTACGGTCGCGGCGGCGAAGAGGTCCTCGCGTGCCGGGCCGCCGGCATCCCGGTCGAGGTCGTTCCGGGCATCTCCAGCGCCATCGCCGTGCCGTCCGCGGCGGGGGTTCCCGTCACGCACCGTGGTGTGGCCGGTACCCTGCACGTTGTGAACGGTCAGGACACCCCGAGCGAGGCGACCCTCGCCGCGCTGCGCGACGACAGCGCCACGGTGGTCGCGCTGATGGGCGTGAGCGCCCTGCCGCGCTTTGTCGCCGCGGCCCGCGCGGCCGGTGCCCCCGACACCCGACCGGTCGCCTTCGTCGAGAACGGCCACACCCCCGCCCAGCGCACGATCCGCACGACCCTCGGTGCGGCGATCCAGGATGCCGAGGCCCACCGCCTCGCCAACCCCGCGGTCCTCGTGTTCGGCGAGGTGGCCCGCGCCGACCTGCTCCTTCCCGCCGCGGTCGCGGCGCACGGGGAGGGCATCGGGTGACAGCCCCCGCGCGGACGATCAGCACGGTGCTCCTCGGATGCACCGTGCTGCTCCCCGTCGACCGCCGGTCGGGGGAGCTGTCGGCCGCGCTCGAGCGTCACGGTGCCCGCGTGCGCATCGCCCCGGCGCTGACGATCATTCCCCACGTCGACGACGAGGAGCTCATCGCGAGCACGCGCCGTCTCGTCGCCGATCCGCCCGACGTGGTCGTGGCCACGACCGGCGTCGGCTTCCGCGGGTGGATGGAGACCGCCGACGAAGCGGGACTGCACGACGAACTCAGCGCGGTGCTGCAGCGCGCCCGGATCGTCGCGCGCGGACCGAAGGCGCGCGGAGCGATCCAGCAGGCCGGGTTCGAGGCCGACTGGGTCGCCGAGAGCGAGACGTCGGCGGAGCTGCGCGACTTCCTGGTCGCCGAGGGCATCGACGGGCTGCACGTGGCCGTGCAGCACCACGGGTCCGGGGCCGACGGTCTCGACGAGGCCTTCGAGGCAGCTGCAGCGCGCGTGACGAGTCTCACGATCTACCGGTGGGGCCCGCCGCCGGACCCGGAGGTCGTCGCGGCCTCCACGCGCCAGGTCGCCCGCGGCGAGATCGACGCCGTGCTGTTCACCTCGGCCCCCGCGGCACGCGAGTGGGTCCTCGCCGCGGAACGCGCCGACGCGCTCGCCGGCGTGGCATCCCGTGCCCGGGACGGGCGTCTCCTCGTCGCCGCCGTGGGCCCGATCACCGCGGGGCCCCTGCAGGACGTCGGCATCGACCCCCTCGTGCCCGACCGCGGCCGCCTCGGTGCACTCGTGCGCGCCGTCGTGACGCACTACGGCGGAGTCGACGCGACCTTCATCCCGACCACGGCCGGGCGGCTCGGCATCCGGTCCTCGGGGATCGTGCTCGACGGCGTCTTCACCGCCCTGCCGCGCACCGGCGTCGAGATCCTGCGCGCGCTCGCCCGTCAGCCCGGCGCCGTCGTCTCGCGCGCCGACCTGACCGCGGCACTGTCGACCGCCGACGCCAGCGGTCACGCCGTGGAGGTGGCCGTGGCGCGCACGCGGGATGCGCTGGGCGGCATCGATCTCATCCGCACCGTCTACAAGCGCGGATACCGCCTGGATGTGATCGACGAGGAGGACTCGTGACCGCTGTACTCATCGCCTGCGCCCACGGCACCCGGTTCGAGGAGGGCCGGGTCGTCGTGCGCGAGCTGCTCGACGTGCTGCGCGCGACCGCCCCCCACGGTATCGAGGTGCTCGAGGCGTACGTCGACGTGCACGGGCCGTACGTGACCGACGTCGTGGCCGCCGCTCGCGAGCGCACCTCCGACATCGTGATCGTGCCGCTGCTGCTGTCGACCGGGTATCACACCGAGGTCGACCTCGTGGAGGCGGCCGACGGTCTGCCCCTCGCCCCGGCGCTCGGACCGCACCCGGTGCTCGCGGAGATCCTCGCCGATCGTGTCCGCGCGACCGGCGCCGCCCCCGACGACACGGTCGTGCTCGCCGCGGCCGGCTCCACCCGCCCCGGCGCAGTCGTCGACGTGGAGCGCACGGCCGAGATGATGCGCGACGCGGGCATCACCGCGCCCATCGTGACCGCCTACGCCGCCGCGTCCGAGCCGCGGATCCCGGATGCCGTGCACACGGCGCGCGCGGCCGGGCACCGCACGGTCGCGGCGAGCTACGTGCTCGCCCCCGGGCACTTCTCACGCGTGATCGAGAAGGCCGAGGCCGACCTCACCTCGGAGCCGATCGGCGCCGACCCGCGGCTCGCCGAGATCGTCTGGGAGCGGTGGCGCGAGGCGCGCGCGGACGCGGCTGCCGCGGCGGTTGCGGCCGTCGGGGCGAGCGGCGGCGCGGGCGCTGTGTCCGTCGCGGGCCGGTCGGAGGTCCTCGGCGCCGGCGCGGCTGACCCGTCCGTGACCCCGACCCGGCGACGTGCCCTGCACCGGATCGCGCGGGTGACCGCCCGCGTCCTGGGCGGAGCGCTCCTCGCGGCCCTGGTCGCCATCGTGCTCCTCGCCGCCGCGGGCCTCTCCTCGGACCGGGGAGTGCGCCGACGTCGCCGCGCCTGAGAGGTCGGCCGAGGCGACGCGGGTAGGGTCTGACTCGCCCATGCATCGCCTCCTCATCGCCCTCCTCGCCGCCCTCGACGCCGTGCTGGCCGCCGCGGGCGGCATCGCGGTGGTGCTCGCCCCGCTCACCCTGCTGTGGGTGTTCGGCCTGGGCGACCCCGACTGGTCGGCGCTGTGGCCCGCCTCCGCGGCCGTGTGGCACCTGGGCCATCTCGTGCCCCTGACGGTCACCCTGCCCGACACGTACCTCGCGGCGACCGGCATCGATCCGACGTTCGCGAGCTTCACCCTCTCGCTCGCCCCGCTCGCCTTCGCCGCCTTCACCGGCCTGTTCGCCGCCCGCTCGGGCGCACGCGCGGCCGAGGCGGGGGCGGCCCTGACCGGGTGGCTCTCCGGCTCACTGGTGTTCGCCGGCCTCGCGACCGTGGTCGCCCTCTCGTCGACCGCCGCGCTCGTGGCATCCGAGACCTGGGTGGAGATCCTCCTCCCGTCGCTGATCTTCCTCGTGCCCTCGTTCGTCGGCGCGGTCGTCGGCTCGTGGCGGGTCGGCGACGACGGTCCGATCGACGCCCTGCGCGCGCGACTGGACCGGCTTCCGCACGCGTGGGCCGAGGTCCCGGCGCTCGCGCTGCGCGGCGTCGCGCTCACCACGCTCGGACTCGTGGCGGTCGGCGCGGTCGTCGTCGTCGCGGGACTGATCGCCCGCTCCACCCAGGTCATCGGTCTGTACCAGGCGAGCAACGCCGACGGCATCGGCGCCACGGTCATCGCGCTCGGTCAGCTCGTCTACCTGCCCACCCTCGTGCTCTGGGCCCTCGCCTTCGTCGCCGGCCCCGGCTTCGCCCTCGGCACCGACACGGCCGTGACCCCCGCGGCGACCCAGGTCGGAGCCCTCCCCGGCATCCCCGTGCTCGGCGCGGTGCCCGACTCCACGTCGTCGTGGCTCCTGCTCCTGGTGCTGCTGCCGATCGGGGTGGGCGCGCTCACCGGGTGGATTCTCCGGGGCCGGATGCCGCTGACCTCCGGTCACGATCCGCTCGCGCCGCGCCTGGTGCTGGGGATCGCGGTCGCCGTGCTCACCGGCGGCGTCGGAGCGCTCGCCGCGGTCGTCTCCAGCGGTGCGATCGGCCCCGGTCGTCTCGCCGAGACCGGACCGCAGCCGGGGCCCCTCGCCCTCGCCCTCGGGCTGGAGACGCTGCTGGGCCTGCTGATCCTGCTGCTCAGCCCGCGGTTCGGCGCCGAGCCCGCCGACCATCGGGCCGAGGTCGCGCGCGACACCCCGGAGTTCTCGTTCGCCGCGCGCACGCACCTGCCGTTCGACCGCGACGAGCACATGACCGGTCCCACCCCCACAGCGTCCGTCCCCGGCCGGGGGATCGCGTCCGAGGTCTGGCCGAGCACCTATCGCGATCCGGATGTCGTCCTCCCCGAGCCACCCGCGAAGCCCGCGCCGGCCGACGCCGCCGACAGCCCGGCGTCGAGCAGCGACGGCGCACCGACCGACGACGAGGTCCGCGCGCGCATCCGGGCCGCGTGGGCGGCATCCGGGGACGACACCCAGCCGCGACACTGAGGGGGGCGACGCGCGCCCGCGCGGTCGGACGCACCTGCGTAGACTGTCGGCGTGCTCACGGTCGCCGTCCTCATCTCCGGCACCGGCTCCAACCTCCGCGCCCTGCTCGAGGCGGCCTCCGCCCCCGACTTCCCGGCGCGCGTCGTGGCGGTCGGTGCCGATCGCGAGGCCGCCGGATTCGCCCACGCCGAGGAGTTCGGCATCCCGACCTTTCTCGTGCCCTTCTCGTCCTTCGCCTCGCGCGAGGAGTGGGGCGCCGAACTCGGCGAGCAGCTCGCCGTCTGGCAGCCCGACCTCGTCGTGCTGAGCGGCATGATGCGCCTGCTGCCCGCCGACCTCGTGGCCGCATGGGAGCCGCGCATCATCAACACCCACCCCGCGTACCTGCCGGAGTTCCCCGGCGCCCACGGCGTGCGGGACGCGCTCGCCGCCGGAGTGACGCAGACCGGCGCGAGCGTGATCGTCGTCGACTCCGGCGTCGACACCGGCCCGATCCTCGCGCAGGAGCGCATCCCGGTGCTGCCCGGAGACGACGAAGAAGCGCTGCACGAACGCATCAAACCGGTGGAGCGACGGCTGCTCATCGACGTCGTGCGCCGCATCGCCGAGGGCGAGCTCGACCTCGCCGCCCCCACCGCACGAACCGCCTGACCGCGCGGCGGGCCCTCGCCCGCTGCCTTCGCAACCCGACTCGAGACACAGGAGCCGCAGCCATGGCCGGACCCCGCCACGACCCCGCCGACTACCGTCCCCGCGACGTCGTCCCCATCCGCCGTGCGCTCGTGTCGGTGAGCGACAAGACCGGTCTCGTCGAACTCGGCGAGGCGCTCGCCGCGGCCGGCGTCGAGATCGTCTCCACCGGAGGATCGGCCACGCTGCTGCGCGACGCCGGCTTCGACGTGACCGACGTCTCCGCCGTCACCGGCTTCCCCGAGTCGCTCGACGGCCGCGTGAAGACGCTGCACCCGAACGTGCACGCCGGCCTCCTCGCCGACCTGCGCCTCGCCTCGCACGAGACGCAGCTCGACGAGCTCGGCATCCGTCCCTTCGAGCTCGTGGTCGTCAACCTCTACCCGTTCGTCGAGACCGTGGCATCCGGTGCCCAGGGCGACGACGTCGTCGAACAGATCGACATCGGCGGCCCCGCCATGGTGCGCGCGTCGGCGAAGAACCACGCCAACGTCGCGATCGTCGTCTCGCCCGAGTCGTACCCCGCGATCATCGAGGCGCTGCAGTCCGACGGCGGCACCTCGCTCGTGCAGCGCCGCGAACTCGCCGCCCGCGCGTTCTCGCACACCGCCGCGTACGACACCGCCGTGTCGACGTGGTTCGCCGAGGGCACCCTGGGCGACGACATCGACCTGCCCGCGCACCTGACCATCCAGGCCGAGCGCCTCTCGACCCTGCGCTACGGCGAGAACTCGCACCAGCGTGCCGCGATCTACTCGCGCGTCGGCGGCCACGGCATCGCCCAGGCCACGCAGCTGCAGGGCAAGGAGATGTCGTACAACAACTACGTCGACGCCGACGCCGCCCTGCGCGCCGCCTTCGACATGGTGAAGCCCGCCGTGGCGATCATCAAGCACGCGAACCCCTGCGGCATCGCGGTCACCGCCCCCAACGCCCTCGACCCGATCGCCTCGGCGCACCTGCGCGCGCACGAGTGCGACCCGGTGTCGGCGTTCGGCGGCGTGATCGCCGCCAACCGCACGGTGACGCTCAAGATGGCGGAGAACCTCCGCGACATCTTCACCGAGGTCATCATCGCGCCCGACTTCGAGCCCGAGGCGCTCGAGGTGTTCAAGCTCAAGAAGAACCTCCGCGTGCTGCGACTGCCCAACGACTGGCAGCAGGAGCGCATGGACGTGCGCCTGGTCTCGGGCGGCCTGCTGCTGCAGGACGCCGACCGTTTCCCCGACGACATCGAGTCGGTCGCGAAGAACTGGGAGCTCGTCTCGGGCGAGCGCCCCGCCGACGCCGACATGGAGAGCCTCATCTTCGCGTGGAAGTCGTGCCGCGCGGTGAAGTCGAACGCGATCGTGCTCGCCCAGGGTTCGGCGACCGTCGGCATCGGCATGGGCCAGGTCAACCGCGTCGACTCGTGCCGCCTCGCCGTCGAGCGCGCCGGCAATCGTGCGCACGGCTCGATAGCGGCATCCGATGCCTTCTTCCCCTTCGCCGACGGCCCGCAGGTGCTGATCGACGCGGGTATCTCGGCGATCATCCAGCCCGGCGGTTCGGTGCGGGATGCCGAGGTCATCGACGCCGCGCGCGCCGCCGGCGTGACCATGTTCTTCACGGGCGAGCGCCACTTCTTCCACTGAGCCCCGGGTTCGGTTCGACGCCGTCGCAGCTTCGGTTGCGGCGGCGTCGTCGCGTGTGCGGGGGCGCGGGGCGGTTGCGGGGCGGGAGTGCGTGGTGCGGCGGGGCATGCGCGCTGTCTGTGCCCGTGCCGAGAAACGCTGTCTCGAGTGAGGAACGCCGCGTGGGGGTGTGTTTCGCTCGCTGGGGCGTTTCTCGCGTGGTCGGCGGGGTGCGCGAGGCGGGGGGTGCGCGCTGGATCTGTCGATAAACGCTGTCTCGAGTGAGGAACGGCGTGTGGTGGCGTGTTTCACTCGCCGGGGCGTTTCTCGCGTGGCGTCGGGCTACGCGCGGCGGGTGGTGAGGCGGGGTCCGCGCCACGAGGCGTTCGCATGGTCCGTGTCCGTGGCGATAAACGCTGTCTCGAGTGAGGAACGGCGTGTGGTGGCGTGTTTCACTCGCCGGGGCGTTTCTCGCGTGGTCGTCGGGCTACGCGCGATGGGGTTGCGTGCGGGCTGTCGCGGCGGGCCTGCACGGCGGGCCCGCACGGCAGGCTGTCGCGGCGGAATGCGCGCGGCGCGTGGCCCTGTCTCGGGTGAGGAATGCCCAGCGCTCATCGCGGAAACAGCGGTGGGCGAGGCCCAGGCAGGCACGTCGCGGACGAGTCAGGCGCTCATCGCGATGAGCTTCGCCACGGTGTTCGCATTGCGAGCGGTGCCGGTGACCCCGAGGCGCTTCTCGAACCAGCCGGCCTGCAGTTTGGAGCCGCCGATGCCCGCGGGATACCGCACGAACACCTCGCGCCCGTCGAGCACGGCCTCTTCCGGGATGCCGGCGGGCAGCTCCAGCGCGGCCGACGGCGCCGCGTCGAGGAACACCGTCTGCACCCACCGCCCGTCCGAACCGTCGGCGAACGGGTTGCGAGCGTGCGTGTCGGCCAGCTGCGCGTGCGAGCGGACGATCACGGGCAGGTCGAAACCGAACGCCCCGCGTACCGTGTCACGCACCAGGTCGGCGATCTCGTCGGGGGAGCGGCCGCCGTCATCGAGCACGAGGTTCCCCGCGACCTGAAGGGTCTGCACATCTCCCAGACCGGCGGATGCCAAGACCTCGCGAAGTGGAGGCATCTTCAGCGCCGTGGGACCGCCGACCCCGCGGATGAGGGCGACGGTCCGGGGCATGTCACGAGGGTACGCCCGGCCGGGAATCTCCGCTGTCGTCCGCGACGGTTCTCGGAACCTCCACCCGCCCGGGCGGCACACAGCACCGCCGCCCGCCGCGGCGACGTATGGCACTGCCGCCCGCCACGGCCGGCCGCGAGACTGCCGCCCGCCACGGCCGGCCGCCCCCGTCACGGCCGACGTCACATGCCCGACGCGTCGGCCTGAGCGGTGCGGTCAGGCGCTGTCGCGGCCGAGTGTCTCGAGCAGGCGCAGCCACACCTCGCTGACGGTGGGATACGACGGGACCGCGTGCCACAGGCGCTTCACCGGCACCTCGCCGACCACGGCGATCGTCGCCGAGTGCAGCAGCTCGGCGACGTCGGGCCCGACGAAGGTCGCACCGACGAGCACGCCCCGGTCGAGGTCGACGATCGCCCGCGCCTGGCCGACGTACGCGTCGGACTGCTCGCTCGAGCCCGCGATGCTCGCGAGATCGTAGTCGAGCACCTTCACGGTGAGGCCCTTCTCCTCGGCCGCGGCCGCGGTGAGGCCGACGGACGCCACCTCGGGATCGGTGAACGTCACCTGCGGCACGGCGTCGTGGTCGGCGGTCGCGACGTGCGCGCCCCACGGCGCGTCGTCGACCTCACCGCCCTGCGCGCGCACGGCGATGACGTCGCCCGCGGCACGCGCCTGGTATTTGCCCTGGTGGGTGAGGAGGGCACGGTGGTTCACGTCGCCGACGGCGTACAACCACTCGGACCCGGGGACGCGCAGCGTGTCGTCGACGTCGATCCACGCGCCGACGTCGAGACCGACCGTGTCGAGGCCGAGGTCCTCCGTGCGAGGCGTGCGCCCGGTTGCCACGAGCACCTCGTCGGCGGTGACGGTCGTGCCGTCGGAGAGTTCGAGTACCTTGGCGCCCGAGTCGTCGCGGCGGGCGGCCGTGGCATCCACTCCCGTCTTGACCGTCGCCCCGCGCTCGCGCAGCGATGCGGCGACGAGTTCGCCGGCGAAGGGCTCGTTGCCGCCGAGCAGGCCGGAGCGGGCGATGATCGTGACCTCGGCGCCGAGGCTCTGGAATGCCGTCGCCATCTCGGCGCCCACGACGCCTCCGCCGAGGATCGCGATCGAGCGCGGGATCTGCTGCACGGCGGTGGCCTCGCGGCTGGTCCACGGCTCGATGTCGGCGAGGCCCGGGATGCCGGGTAGCAGCGCCGCGGAACCGGTGCAGATCGCGACCGCGTGGCGTGCGCGCAGGTCGGTGGTCGTGCCGTCTTCGGCGGTGACCTGCACCGCCTTCTCGCCCGTGAAGCGGCCGTGCCCGCGGACGAGGTCGATGCCGGCGCTCTGGAGCCACTCGACCTGCCCGGAGTCGTTGTAGTCGCTGGTCATGGTGTCGCGTCGGCGGAGCACCGCGGCGACGTCGAGGTCGCCGGTCACCGCCTGCTTCGCGCCGTCGACGTCGCGGGCCGCGCGCAGGGCGGCGCCGCTGCGCAGCAGCGCCTTGGACGGCATGCACGCCCAGTACGAGCACTCGCCGCCGACCAGCTCGGACTCGACGATGACGGCGGTCAGGCCTGCCTGCACCGCACGGTCGGCGACGTTCTCGCCGACGGGGCCGGCGCCGATGACGATGAGGTCGTATTCGCGTTCGCTCATGACGCCACGTTAGCGACGGGTTCCGACATCGCGCGGGGGTTGCGCGCCGCGTGACGGGGCCGTTTGCAGCCGGAATTCCGCGCCCGAACGGAGAACGGCGCCCCGAACCGCCGTTTGCAGCGGGAATTCCGCGCCCCGAACGAAGAACCGCGCCCCGAAAGGCGGGACGCCCACGCGCCGCCGAGAACGCCATGCCGACGAACGGCACGCGAATTCTTGGAGAGGCGCAGGCTGAGCAACGCCTGCAAGCTCTTGACGGCGCGGTCTGAACCGGTTTAGCGTTCAGTACTGAACCGGTTTAGACCCAACGCGCGACACGACGAGGTGACGGATGACGAACGACACGCGACCGACCATCGCCGACGTCGCGCGCCGCGCGGGTGTGAGCAAGGGCCTCGTCTCGTTCGCACTCAACGGTCGCGCCGGCGTCTCCGCCGACACGCGGGAACGCATCCTCTCGATCGCGGCCGAGATGGGCTGGAGCCCGAGCCTGCGCGCTCGCTCGCTCAGCGTCGGTCGCGCCTTCGCGTGCGGGCTGGTCATCGGCCGCAGCCCCGACGTCATCGCCGCCGACCCCTTCTTCCCCTCCTTCATCGCCGGGGTCGAAGACGAGTTCTCGGTTTCGGGGCAGGTGCTGGTGCTCGCCGCCGCCACCCCCGGACGTCAAGAGGACGACACCTACCGCGGCCTCGTCGCCGACCGTCGTGTCGACGGGGTGATCTTGTCCGACTTGCGCGCCGGCGATCCGCGCATCGACCTGGTCGCGGGACTCGGCATCGCGGCGGTCACCCTCGGCGTCCCCGACGTCGACAGTCCCTTCACCTCGGTGTCCATCGACGACGGGGCGGGCATCCGCCTCGCGGTCGACCACCTCGCCGACCTCGGGCACACGGACATCGCGCACGTCGCGGGACCTACCGCGATGCTGCACGGTCGGCACCGCACGGCCGCGTTCGAGCGGGCCGCCGCCGCCCGTGGCATCCGGTCCCGAGTCGTGTCGACCGACTTCAGCGCCGCCGACGGGGCGCGCGCGACCACCGGGCTCCTGGATGCCGAGACCCCGCCGACCGCGATCGTCTACTCCAACGACAACATGGCGATCGCCGGGCTCGGCGTCGCCCAGCGCCGCGGGCTGAACGTTCCGCGCGACCTGTCGATCACCGGGTTCGACGACGTCGAGCTCGGTCGGCATCTGCACCCGGCGTTGACGAGCGTGTCCACCGACGCCCGCGGGTGGGGCGCCGCCGCCGCGCGAGCTCTTCTGATAGCCGTGGCCGGTGCCGCGCGCGAAGATCTCCGGCTCCCCGACCCCCGACTCATCGTGCGCGCCTCCACCGGCGCGCCGCCCACCACCTGACGCACCCGCGGGACTCGCCCCGCACTCACAAGGAGGAAGACATGCGACGACGCATTCTCGCCACAGCAGCAGCCGCCACCGGCATCCTCGCCCTCTCCGCCTGCAGCGGGGGCGGCGGCGGAGGCGGGGGCATGGACGCCCGCGGCCCGATCACGATCTGGTACTCGAACAACGACGCCGAGATCGCCTGGGGCGAGCAGATGGTCGAGGCATGGAACGCGGCGAACCCCGATCAGCAGGTCACGGCGCAGGAGATCCCGGCCGGTTCGTCGAGCGAAGAGGTGATCGGCGCCGCCATCACCGCCGGCAACGCCCCCTGCCTGATCTTCAACACCTCGCCCGCGGCCGTCCCCGGCTTCGAGCGCCAGGGCGGTCTCGTCAACCTCTCGGACTTCCCCGATGGCGAGCAGTACATCACCGACCGCAGCGGCGACCTCGCGGAGCAGTACCGCTCCGACGACGGCGGCTTCTACCAGCTGCCGTGGAAGAGCAACCCGGTCATGATCTTCTACAACAAGGACCTGTTCGCCCAGGCCGGCCTCGACGCCGAGAACCCGAGGCTGTCCACCTACGACGAGTTCCTGCAGACCGCGCAGACCCTGAAGTCGGCCGGCGTCTCGCCCTATGCCATCAACCCCGCACCGACCAGCGAGTTCTTCCAGTCGTGGTTCGACTTCTACCCGCTCTACGCGGCGCAGACCGGTGGTGCACAGCTCGTCGAGGACGGCCAGGCCACCTTCGATGACGAGAACGGCGAGGCCGTCGCCGACTTCTGGCGCACCATCTACAGCGAGCAGCTCGCGGGCAACGAGCAGTACCAGGGCGACGCGTTCGCCGACGGTCAGGCCGCGATGGCGATCGTGGGGCCGTGGGCCATCTCGGTCTACAAGGACAAGGTGAACTGGGGCTCGGTCCCGGTGCCCACCGAGCAGGGCGTCGCCGCCGACGACACCTGGACCTTCAGCGACGCCAAGAACGTCGGCCTGTTCACCGCGTGCGAGAACAAGGCGACCGCGTGGGACGTGCTGAAGTTCGCCACCAGCGAGGAGCAGGACGGTACCTGGCTCCAGGAGACCGGTCAGATGCCCCTTCGCCAGAATCTCACCGACACCTACGCCGACTACTTCCAGGCGAACCCCGCCTACCAGCAGTTCGGTGATCAGGCCGCCCGCACCGTCGAGGTGCCGAACGTGCAGAACTCGGTCGAGATCTGGCAGGCGTTCCGCGACGGCTACTCGAAGGCGGTCATCTTCGGTGAGGGCGACGTGTCGACCTTCCTCTCGGATGCCAAGACCCAGATCGACCAGCTCGCGGCGGGGAACTGACATGACCACGTCCGTCGCCGGCACGGCCGGCCGCACCGGGGGAGACCCGGGGCGGCCGCGCCGCGCGGCGGGCGCGGAGGACATCGGCACGAAGCGGCGCCGCCCGTTCGGAGCGCAGCCGCTCGGCATCCTGTTCTCCGCCCCGTACCTGATCTTCATCGGGGTCGTCTTCGCGTACCCGATCGTCTTCGCGGTGTGGATGTCGTTCCATGACTACTTCTTCACCGCCCCGGGCGCGCAGGTCGACCGACCCTTCGTCGGGCTCGACAACTACGTCACCGCCCTGACCGACCCGGCGGTCTGGCGCGCGTTCGGCAACGTCGGGATCTTCCTGCTCATCAACGTTCCGCTGACGGTGGTGCTGTCGATCCTGCTGGCCACGGCCCTGGACCGCGTGGTGCGCGCCCGCACGTTCTTCCGCGTCGCGTTCTACGTGCCGTACGTCACGGCATCCGTCGCCGTCGTCGCCGTGTGGCTGTTCCTGTTCTCGAACACGGGCCTGGTCAACAACGTGCTGGGTCCCCTCGCGCCGAACCCGTCGTGGCTCGTGAACTCGGCCCTCGCCATGCCCACGATCGCGCTGTTCGTCACCTGGAAGGGGCTGGGGTTCTACATCCTGCTCTACCTCGCGGCTCTGCAGAACGTGCAGCGCGAGCTGTACGAATCGGTGGCGGTGGACGGCGGCGGGCGCATCCGCCAGTTCTTCGCGGTCACCGTGCCCGGGGTGCGGCCGGCGACGTTCCTCGTCGTGCTGCTGTCGACGATCACCGGCGCGAACCTCTTCACCGAGCCCTACCTGCTCACGAGCGGCGGCGGACCCAACGGCGCGTCCACGTCGCCCGTGCTCCTCATCTACCAGAAGGGCATCGAGCAGCAGAACCCCGACGTGGCCGCGGCGATCGGTGTGGTGCTCATCATCTTCGTGCTCGTGATCGCGCTGCTGCAGCGCCGGTTCGTCGGAAGGGAGGAATCGTGAGAAGCAAGATCGTCACCTACGGCGTCCTCACCGTCGGCGCGCTCGCCTTCCTGTTCCCGTTTTGGTACATGATCGTCGGCTCGCTGCAGACCAATCCCGACACCTCGATCGCGGGCGCGTTCCCGCACCCGTCGAATCTGACGACCGAGAATTACACCGCGATCGACGGGCGGATCAACCTGCTGCAGGGCCTGGCCAACTCGGGCATCTTCACCGGCGGCGTGATCCTCGGCACGATCGTCTTCGGAGTGCTCGCCGGCTATGCGCTCGCGGTGCTGAAGTGGCGCGGGCGGTCGGCGGTGTTCGCGCTCGTGCTGCTCGTGCAGGTGATCCCGTTCCAGCTGCTGATGATCCCGCTGTACGTCATGATCGCCCGCGACTACGGCCTGAGCGACAGCTACCTCGGGATGATCCTGCCGTTCTTCATCAATTCCACGGCCGTGGTCATCTTCCGCCAGTACTTCCTGCAGCTGCCCAAGGAGCTCTTCGACGCCGCCCGCATCGACGGCGCCAACGAATTCCGGCTGCTGTGGAGCGTCGCGCTGCCACTCGTGCGTCCCGCGCTGCTCACGGCGGTGCTGCTGACCTTCATCGGACCGTGGAACGAGTTCCTCTGGCCGTTCCTCATCACGAAGGAAGCGGCGATGCAGCCGCTGGCGGTGTCGCTGGCGAACTTCATCTCCAACATCGCGGCATCCACCACCAACCCCTTCGGCGCGATGATGGCCGGCGCCGTCGTGCTCGCCGCCCCCGCGGTGGCGCTGTTCCTGATCTTCCAGCGCTACTTCACCTCGAACGACCTCGGATCCGGAGTGAAAGGATGACAATGACCCCCGAATCCCCCGTCCCCTACCGCCTCACGCGTATCGGGGTGGTGATGACCCCCGAGCCCGGCAACGCCGACGAGGCCGAGGGCGTGCTCAACCCGGCATCCGGCCGCGGACCCGACGGCCGGCTGTACCTGCTGCCCCGCCTCGTCGCCGAGGGCAACGTCTCACGCGTGGGGCTGGCCCGCGTCGTCGTCGAGGACGGCGTGCCCGTCGCGGTCGAGCGCGAGGGCGTGGTGCTGCAGCCCGACCGCGGCTGGGAGCGCGGCGTCGGCAACGCCGGCACCGAGGATCCCCGCACCACGTGGGTCGAGGCGCTCGGCCTGCACGTCATGACGTACGTGGCGTACGGCCCACTCGGTCCGCGTACCGCGGTGGCCGTCTCGCAGGACCTCCGCGAATGGCGGCGCCTGGGACCGGTGCTCTTCCGGTACCAGGACGACCTCGACATGGATCTCAACCTCTTCCACAACAAGGACACGGTCTTCTTCCCCGAGCCGGTCACGGCGCCCGACGGCACCGAGGCCTTCGCGGTCCTGCACCGCCCCATGTGGGACATCGGCGAGACCAAGCCCGGTCAGGGCGTGCGGGTACCGGCCGGCGTCGACGACGAGCGGCAGTCGATCTGGATCAGTTATGTGCCCGTGGCATCCGTCCGCGAAGACCTCGCGAATCTCGTGCTCTGGGAGCAGCACCGCTTCGTGGCGGGTCCGCAGTTCCCGTTCGAGGAGGTCAAGATCGGCGGTGGGCCGCCCCCGCTGCGCATCCCCGAGGGCTGGCTCGTGCTGCACCACGGCGTGACCGGCATGATCGACAGCGCGTTCTCGCAGCAGCAGAAGGTCAACTACGCCGCGGGAGCCCTGATCCTGGATGCCGCCGATCCCAGCCGCGTGATCGCCCGCACGCCCGAACCGCTGCTGGCACCCGAGACCGACGACGAGCGCAGTGGCATCGTGCCGAACGTCGTGTTCCCCACCGCGATCGAGGAGATCGACGGACGCCACTTCGTCTTCTACGGCATGGCCGACAGCAAGATCGGCGTCGCGCTGCTGGAGCGTACCGACTGACCGTCGCGCCGCGCCCGCGGTCCTCGCGGCCCGGGCGCGGCATCCCCTCTCCGAGTGCCGGTCCTTCCGGCATCCGGTCACCCCGCCATCGAAAGGATCCCCCCATGAACGCACGATGGAGTGCGCGCGGCCTCGCCGTCCTCGGTGCCGTCGCCCTGGCGGTCCCGTTGACCGCCGCCCCCGCCACGGCGGCTCTGACCGTCGCGTCGGCGCCCGCGGAGACGCTGACCACCCTCGACCACCTCGACTTCCTGCTCGACGAGGCCACCCCGCCGGCCAACGTCGCGGGCCACTCGACGTACCGCCAGGCGCAGGAGCCGACGCTGCTCGCCCCGTGGACCTACGCCGACGCCCGGGACGGCGGCACCTTCCAACGCGTCGGCGGCGGCCCGCTCGACCCGGCGACCGGCGATTGGGGCCAAGGCGCCTACAACGCCGACGACAACACCCGAGCCGCGGTCGTCTACCTGCGCCATTGGGAGCAGACCGGTGACGCCGACAGCCGGCAGAAGGCGTACGAGCTGCTGCGCACCGTCGCGTACCACCAGACCACCGAGGGTCCCTCGGCCGGCAACGTCGTGCTGTGGATGCAGCCGGACGGCGACCTCAACCCCTCCGCCGAACCGATCGAGCTGCCCGACCCCTCCGACTCCGGTCCCAGCTATTGGACGGCCCGCACCGTCTGGGCCCTCGGCGAGGGCTACGCCGCCTTCTCCGACGACGACCCCGATTTCGCCGCGTTCCTCAAGGACCGCCTCGCCCTGTCGCGCGGAGCGATCGAGCGCGACGTGCTGTCGAGGTACGGCCAATACACCGAGGCCGACGGCAAGAAGGTGCCCGCCTGGCTCATCGTCGACGGGGCGGATGCCACGGCCGAGGCCGTCCTCGGACTCGCCGCCGCCGTCGAGGCGGGCGACGACAGCTCGGCCACCGCGGCGCGTCAGCTCGCCGAGGGCGTGGCCGCCATGGCATCCGGGAGCACCCGCCAGTGGCCCTACGGAGCCGTGCTGCCGTGGGCGCAGTCGCCCGCGATGTGGCACGCCTGGGGCTCGCAGATGCCCGCGGCGCTCGCCGTGGCCGGCGATCTGTTCGACGACGACGCCCTCGTCGAGCCGGCGATCGCGGATGCCACCGGCTTCACGACGACGCTGCTCACCGCCGGGGGGCCCGACAACGGCTGGTACCCCAGCCCCACCGATCGCGTGCAGATCGCGTACGGCGCGGACTCGCGCGTGCAGTCGCTGCTTGCCCTGGCCGACACCACCGGGTCAGCGGCCTTCGCGGAGCTCGCGGGTCTGCAAGCGGCGTGGTTCTTCGGGGCCAACCATGCGGGGGCGCGGATGTACGACCCGGCGACGGGCGTCACCTTCGACGGTCTCCAGCCCGACGGCACGGTCAACCGCAACAGCGGCGCGGAGTCGACCATCCACGGTCTCCTCACCGCGCTCGCCCTCGATGCGCACCCTGAGGTCGCCGCGCGCGCGACGGCGCTGACCTCGGTCGAGTCGCGCGTCGGCCTGGAGTACGTCGAGGCCGAGGATGCCGTCCGCACCGACGGCACGGTGTTCACCCCCGAGTCGTCCTGGACGGGAGAAGCGAGCTGGTCGGGCGAGGGGCTGACGCTCACGACCCGTCGGAGCGCGACGTGGGACATCGGCGACTCGGACACGCGGCGCTGGGTCGAACCGGTCGTGCGCACGGCCCCGGGGGAGAAGAGCCAGTCCGCCTGGCGCGGCGGCGGTCTGCTGTCCGTCGCCGGCCCCGAGCAGGGCATCTCTCCCACGCCCGGAGCGCTGCTTCCGTACGCGCTGACGGCCCCGGTGTCGGGTTCGGACGTCCGCGTGGATGTCGTGCGCGGCGACCTCACCCTGGACGGACTCATCGTGCGTCCGTGGATCTCGCGCCTGGTGCTCGGCGGCGACGGTCGCGGCGAACTCGTGCACTCCAGCGCGATCGCCCCGCAGCGCACCACCATCGGCGCCGAGGGCGTCGACACGACGGTGAACGTCTACGACGACGCGGGTTCCCGGCTCCGCACCATCTCGACGACGGGCGTGGTCTCGGTGGTCCTCCCCGCCGGCGGGTTCGCCATCGCCGAGGGCTGAGTCGCTCGGCGCCGGTCGTGTCCCCGGCCCGGCCGGCGCCGGCGCATCCCCTCCGCACCGCCGTGTCCGATTTCCGCCAGCCGATGTCGGTGGTCGGTGGCAGGGTGGATGCCATGACCCCCACCGCCGTCGATGCTCCGGGCTTCTCCGAGCGCTACCGCGTCATCCAGTCGCGCGATCGACGCTTCGACGGGCAGTTCGTCACCGCGGTCCGCTCCACCGGCATCTATTGCCGCCCGAGCTGTCCCGCGCGCACGCCGAAAGAAGAGAACGTCACGTTCTACGCGACCTCCGCCGCGGCGCACGAGGCGGGCTACCGCGCCTGCAAGAGGTGTCTGCCCGAGGCCGCCCCCGGCTCTCCCCAATGGGACGTGCGCGGAGACGTCGTCGCCCGCGCCATGCGCCTCATCGCCGACGGCGTCGTCGACCGCGAGGGCGTCCCGGGCCTGTCCCGGCGGCTCGGCTACTCCGCCCGCCACCTCACGCGCCTCCTCGTCGCCGAGCTCGGCGCCGGGCCCCTCGCCCTCGCGCGGGCACACCGCGCCCATACCGCTCGTGCGCTGCTCGTCGGCACCGACCTGTCCTCGGCCGACGTGGCCTTCTCCGCCGGGTTCCACAGCATCCGTCAATTCACCGAGACCATCGGCGAGGTGTTCGGCATGCCTCCGCGCGAGCTGCGGGCGCGTCGCTCGCGAGTGGCCGGAGCCCCGGCGTCCGCCGGTGAGATCGATCTGGCGCTCCCGGTGCGCGGCCCCGTCGACACGGTGGGGCTGTTCGGCTGGATGCGCGCGCACGCCATCCCCGGCGTCGAGGTCGGCGATGACCGCTCCTTCGCCCGCGTCGTGAGCCTGCCCGGCGGAGCGGCCTGGTTCGAGGTGCGCCTCGCCGACGACGGCCGCCTCCGGCTCCGCGCCCGTCTGGCAGCGCTCGCCGACCTCGGAACGCTCATCGCGCGCGTGCGTCGGCTCTTCGATCTCGACGCCGATCCGCTGGCGATCGACGAGGCTCTCGCACGGCATCCCGAGCTGGCGCCCGCGGTCGCGGCGATCCCCGGCGTGCGCGTGCCGGGGGCGATCGACGCGGGGGAGATGCTGCTGCGCGCCATGATCGGTCAGCAGATCAGCGTCGCCTCCGCTCGCACCATGCAGGGTCGTCTCGCCGCGCAGCTCGGCGAGACGGTGGGGGTGGGCCCTCAGCCGATGACGCTCTTCCCGGGGCCCGCCGTCATCGCCGAGCGCGGGCTCGAGGTGCTGCGTGGGCCCGCCGCGCGCATGCGGGCGATCGTCGAGGCGGCCGCGGCCCTGGCCGAGGGCTCGCTCGAGCTGGGGCCGGGCGACGACGGCCCCGAGCAACGCGCACGACTGCTCTCGATGCGCGGCATCGGTCCCTGGACCGCCGACTACGTCCGCATGCGCGTGCTGGGCGACCCCGACGTGCTGCTCCCGGGAGACGTCGCCGCCCGAGCCGGGGCCGCGGCACTCGGGCTGCCGTCCGATCCTGTCGGCTTCACGGCGTGGTCGCAGAAGCTCGCGCCCTGGCGCAGCTACGCGATGGCGCACTACTGGTACGCCGCCCCGGTGACCCAGGCGTGGCGTTCCCCGGCCGAGACCGCCGCGGCGGCCTCCGTCGCATCCGGGCGGCCCGACGCGTCGAGCGAGCGGCCCCGCACGCCGGCGTCCCGTCGTCGACGCGCCCCGATCGACGTCGTATCGAGCGATGTCAGCGCCGAACTTCCCGAATCCGAAAGCGAGGACCGCTCATGACCACGGCCACCCTGCAGTTCGTCGACACCCCCGACGGCGCCTTCGCGATCCTCGCCGACCAATCGGACCTCGTCCTTGTGTCGGGATGGACGAGCGACCCCGACGCGGTGCTCGCCCGACTCGCACCCGCGCGCCGGCCACGCCAGGTCGTCGCGGGCGAGACCACGGCGTCCGAGGCGGTGCGCGCCTACTACGACGGCGACCCGACGGCGATCGACGAGGTCCGGGTCGCCCAGAGCGGGACCGCCCTGCAACTCGCCGGGTGGGAGGCCCTGCGCCGCATCGCTCCCGGCGCACCGCTCACCTACACCGGCTTCGCCGCCGCCCTGGGCTCTCCCTCGGCGGTGCGGGCGGCGGCATCCATCTGCGCTCGCAACGCGGTTGCGCTGTTCGTGCCGTGCCACCGCGTGCTGCGCGGCGACGGCACGATGGGCGGCTTCGCCTGGGGCGTCGGGGTGAAGCGGAGCCTGCTCGCCCGTGAAGCCACGAGCGCCACGACACTCTTGCCCCCAGCGTTCTCCCAGGGATAGTCTGGAGGGCTGCCGTCCCCCCGGCGGAAGCTCTCAACGATCAAGGAGGATGCCATGGACCACGACGACGCCCCCGTCGCCCCGGTCGCCGCGCCCTCCGTCGCCGCGCGTCCCCGCCGACGTTCCTAGGCATCGCGTCCGCGCTTCGGCGCCCGCTCTCCGCCTTCACCGACGACACCCGTCGCGCCTTCGGCTCCCCTCTCCGCGCCCGATCCCGGCGCCCGCTTCGACCCCACGAGGATCATGACCAGCTCTCCGCCCTCAGCCCGCCTCTCCACGCCACGCGCTCTCGCGCGCCTGCTGCCCATCGCGCGTCCCGTGCTGCCGCGACTCATCGCCGGCGCCGTCACCGCGCTCGTCGCGAGCCTGCTTGCCCTGGCGATCCCCCTCGTGCTCGAGCAGATCGTCGCCGGCCCGATCGCGTCCCTCGACCCCGCCGCTCTCGTGTGGGGCTCGCTCGCGGTGCTCGGCCTCGGCCTCGCCGAAGCCGCGATGGTGTGGCTGCGCCGCTGGTTCGTCCTCGCGCCGGCGACCAAGGTCGAGTACGACCTGCGGCAGTCGTTCTACTCGCGTCTGCAGCGCCTGCCGGTCGCCTTCCACGACCGCTGGCAGTCGGGCCAGTTGCTCTCGCGCATGATGCAGGACATCAGCATGCTCCGCCGGTGGCTTGCCTTCGGCGTGATCCTGCTCGTCGTCAACCTCCTCACGATCGTGATCGGCGCTGTGCTGCTGTTCCGCTGGCACTGGCTGCTCGGGGCGCTGTTCCTCGCGACGTCGGCGCCGGTGATCTACGTCGGCTTCCGCTTCGAGAAGCGCTACGGCGCTCTGACGCGTCAGAGCCAGGACCAGGCGGGCGACCTCGCCACCTCCGTCGAGGAGAGCGTCCACGGCATCCGCGTTCTCAAGGCCTTCGGTCGCGGCGCGCACGCGCTGAAGAAGTTCACCCGTCAGGCCGAGTCACTGCGCGAGACCGAGATCGACAAGGCCCGGGCGATCGGATGGATCTGGTTCTGGCTCGTGCTGCTGCCCGACATCGCCTTCGCGGTATGCCTCGGCGCCGGCATCGTGCTCACCCAGCTCGGGCAGCTCCAGGTGGCCGAGCTCGTCGCCTTCTTCGCGATGGCGACTGTGCTGCGCTGGCCGATGGAGTCCATCGGCTTCCTCTTCTCGTTCCTCCTCGACGCCCGGACTGCGACCGACCGCATCTTCGAGGTGTTCGACGAGCAGAACACGATCGTCGACCCCGAGAACCCGCGCACGATCGCCCAGCCGCGCGGCGAGCTCGCCTTCGAGGACGCGCACTTCCGATACCAGGATGCCGCTGACACCGAGCGCGACCTGCTCGACGGCGTCGACCTGGTGCTGCGTCCCGGCGAGACGATGGCCCTCGTCGGTCTGACCGGCTCGGGGAAGACCACTCTCACGACCCTTCCCGGTCGTCTCTACGACGTCACGGCCGGCCGCGTGCTCCTGGACGGCGTCGACGTGCGCGACCTGAGCCTGGCGGAGCTGCGCCGTCACGTCGGCATGGCGTTCGAGGACGCCACGCTGTTCTCCCAGACCGTGCGCGACAACGTCCTGCTGGGTCGTGAGGACCTCGAACCCGGGTCGCCCGATGCGGAGGAGATCCTCCGCGAAGCGCTCCAGGTCGCCCAGGCGCACTTCGTGTACGACCTGCCCGACGGCCTCGACACCGTCATCGGGGAGGAGGGGCTCAGCCTTTCGGGCGGCCAGCGTCAGCGTCTCGCTCTCGCGCGCGCGGTGGCCGCGCGTCCGGCGGTGCTCGTGCTCGACGACCCGCTCTCCGCGCTCGACGTCGACACCGAAGCCCTCGTGGAAGACGCGCTCCGCGAGGTGCTGAGCGAGACGACCGCGCTCGTCGTCGCGCACCGTCCGTCGACCGTCACCCTCGCCGACCGGGTCGCACTGCTGGAGGACGGCCGGATCACCGCGGTCGGCACCCATTCCGATCTGCTGCGCGACAGCGCGCACTACCGCTACGTCATCTCGAGCCTCGAAGAGGCCGAGCGGCAGGCGCGCACGGGGGCGATCCCCGTCATCGCCGACGACGAGGCCCTCACCGAGAAGGAGGCGACCCGATGACCACCGCGACCGTCTCCGGTACGAGCGGCGAAGACCGCTCCGACTACACCCGCGAAGAGAGCCGCGCGATCCGTCAGCGCTCGCTGCGCCTGCTCGCCTCGCTCGTGTCGCCCCTGCGCTGGCAGCTCGTGCTCGCGGCCGCCGTGCTCGTCGTGTCGACCGCGCTGCGCGTCGCCGGCCCGGCGCTCATTGCGTTCGGCATCGACAACGCCCTGCCCGCGGTCATCGAACGCAGCGACTGGATGCCGACGATCGGCGTCGTCGGCATCTACCTGCTCGCGGGAATCGGTGGCGCGGTGCTGATCGGCTGGTACGTCGTCGTGGCGGCGCGATTGACGCAGGCGGTCATGCTCGACCTGCGCAAGCGCATCTTCCTGCACACGCAGAAGCTCAGCCTCGAGTTCCACGAGTCCTACACCTCGGGGCGCATCATCTCGCGGCAGACCAGTGACCTCGACACCATCCGCGAGCTGCTCGACGGCGGTCTGAACGAGCTCGTCTCGGGGGTGCTCTACGGTCTGTTCACCCTCGGCGCGCTCTTCCTCATCGACTGGCAGTCGGGGCTCATCCTGACCGTCATGGGCATCCCGATGTACCTGCTCATGCGGTGGTTCTACACGCGCTCGCAGATCATCTACCGCGAGTCGCGCGTCATCAGCGCGCAGGTGATCGTGAAGTTCGTCGAGACCATGACCGGCGTCCGCGCGGTCAAGGCGTTCCGTAAGGAACCGCGCAACGACGAGGAGTTCGGCGCGCTCGCCGGGGCCTACCGCGACGTGAACATGCGATCGATCAAGCTGTTCGGCACCTTCGAGCCCGGCATCATGGCGGTGGCCGCGGTGTCGGTCGCCGTCGTGCTGCTCTGGGGCGGCGGCCGTGTCATCGCCGGGCCGCTCGAGATCGGTGTGCTGACGGCGGCGGTACTGTACGTGCGCAACTTCTTCTCACCGCTGCAGGAGGTCGCGTTCTTCCTGAACTCGTATCAGTCCGCCACGGCGGCGCTCGAGAAGGTGTCGGGCGTCCTCGAGGAGGAGCCGACCGTCCCCGACCCCACCGACCCGGTCGACCTGTGGTCGGCGAAGGGCCACGTCCGTTTCGACGACGTCACGTTCGGCTACTCCGAGGACCGCGTCATCCTGCCGCACTTCTCCCTCGACCTGCCCGCGGGGCAGACGGTGGCGCTGGTGGGCACGACAGGGGCCGGCAAGTCGACGCTCGCGAAGCTCGTCTCGCGCTTCTACGACCCGTCGAAGGGTGCCGTCACCCTCGACGACGTCGACCTGCGCCGCCTGCACCCGAAGGATCTCCGCCGGGCCATCGTGATGGTCACCCAGGAGGCCTACCTGTTCAGCGGCACGGTCGCCGACAACATCGCACTCGGTAAGCCCGACGCGACGATGGACGAGATCCGCGCCGCCGCGCGAGCGGTGGGGGCCGACGGCTTCATCCAGAAGCTGCCCGACGGGTACGACACCGACGTCAACAAGCGCGGCGGTCGCGTCTCGGCCGGACAGCGCCAGCTGATCTCGTTCGCGCGCGCGTTCCTCGCCGACCCGGCGGTGCTCATCCTCGACGAGGCGACCGCGTCGCTCGATATTCCGAGCGAACGCCTCATCCAGGAGGCGCTGCAGACGCTCCTCGCCGACCGCACCGCGATCATCATCGCCCACCGCCTGTCGACGGTGGCGATCGCCGATCGCGTGCTCGTCATGGAGCACGGCCGCATCATCGAGGACGACACCCCCGCCGCCCTCATCGCAGGCACGGGCAAGTTCGCCCAGTTGCACGCCGCCTGGCGCGAGTCGCTGGTCTGACATCGGATGCCACGTCCCCCCCCGCGGGGGTGCGTGGCATCCGTGCTTCTGCCGGCCGACCGAGCGCCGCCGCCCGGTCGGCAACGAATGAGGACGAGTGCAACAGATTCGGATGCGGTCGTGGCTTTGATCCGAATCCGTTGCTACACGCCGAATCTGTTCGCATGCGTCGGGGCTGATCCCGGCCGCCGCGGAGCGGGGTGGGCGTGCTCCGCTTCGCGCGGCCGCAGGCCGCGCGGGCAACAGATCCGGAGTTGCGCAACAGATTCGGATCTGCAGACGGCATGCGTCCGAATCTGTTGCGCTGATCCGCATTCATTGACCCACGCGAAACGGCGGGATGCCGCTTCCCGGTCATCTCGCGAGATGCAGCCCCTGAGCGATCACGGTCGTGATCGCGCGCTCCACGCCGGCCCAGTCCGTCACCACGTCGCGATAGCTGAATCGCAGGACGGTGTAGCCGCGAGCGATCAGTTCGCGATCGTGGGCGAGGTCGCGGTGGCGGTCTTGAGGGGTCGAGTGATAGGCGAAACCGTCGAGCTGGACGACGAGACGGTCACCGATCAGAACGTCGACGCGGTGCCCGGCGATGAGCACCTGCTGGCGCACCAATACGCCCCAGGGGGTCAGGCGCACCACGAAGATCGTCTCGAGTCCGGAGTCCGACTGTCCCGTTGCGGTAGAGGCCAGTCGCTTCGACGCGGGAGTCCGCCATGACATCTTCGCGACGGCATCGGGGTGCAGGCGTTCGTGGCGCAGAGCCGATTCCCACACGATCAGGGCCTGCTCGAACGGAAGACAGCTCGCGACGTGCTCGAGACAGTCGGGAACCGACTCGACGAGGTGGTGGGCGGGTAGCGGCACGAGAGGAGTCGACCAGTGCGTGACGACGTCGGCGCGCGGAGCCTGGCTGTCACGCTTCACGGCGACGTGTAGCGACGCACCGACTCCCTCGGGGATCCACCAGCCACGCAACGAGGCGGCGCTGACACACGCGAGCCGGCCGGAAGCCCGGGCGGCACCGACGAGAGCGGCGGGGGCGTTCTCCGTCGCAACCCAGTAGCGCTTGACCCGGCCGACCTCGCCCCGCGTGATGGTTGCGCGCAGCCGACTGGCCGGGATGCCGGCATCCAGGATCTGCTGACGGTGCACGATGCCGCCGCGCGCTCTCACCCACTCGGCGATGTCCATGGGCCCACCCTGCTCCTCCGGGCGGAGGAGGATGTGCCGAGCCGGGGCAGATGTGCAGGGGACAGCCGAAACGCATCGTGGGGAGGAGGGGTGGCTACGCAACAGAATCGGATCGCTGCAACGGATGCGGACGAGGGGGGCGGAGCGGGCCGAATCTGTTGCATGGATCCGAATCTGCTGCACCGCAACGCCGCGCCCGCGCCCGCCGGGCCTACACCCGCACGCGGGCGACGACCTCGCCGTACTCCGTCTCGCCGACGGGCTCGAAGCCCACGCGCTGGAAGAACGCCTCGGGACCGCCGACGCCGGGTTCATAAATGACGTCGACGTGGTCCATTCCGCGGCCGCGGGCCTCTTCGAGCACGGCGGCGATGGCGTAGCTGCCGACGCCGCGGCCTTGCTCGTCGGCGTCGACGTTGATGCGCCACAGGACGGAACGGAAGTGCTCCTCGTGCGCGTCGGGGTCGAAGTTCGCGCTGACGAAGCCGACGACCTCGTCGCCGTCGAGCACGACGCGCTGCCACGAGGTTTGCGGATTGCTCACCGTGGCGGCGATGCCGTAGCTGATCGGAGCGAGGAACTGCTCCTGCCCGGGCTTGAGAGACAGGGTGTTCACGGCCACGATCGTGGCGGCGGACAGTTCGACGAGACGCAGGTCAGCCATGCGCCCAGGCTATCGGGCCACCCCCGCCTCCCCAAGATCACATCCTCATGCATGCGTTCTGCGTCACCTCGGCGTCGACCGTCCGCCGCCGCGCGTGCACCGCGGGGCGGCGCCGGACGAGCCGTCCCGGACCGTCGAACTATCTCGACATCAAGAGACTTTGCCCGGGTGCGATAGGCTTGCACGCAACCCTGGCCGCCTCTACGGAGAGATCTGACGTGCCCGATTCCACCATCATTTACACGTACACCGACGAGGCGCCGGCTCTCGCCACCGCGTCGTTCCTGCCCATCGTGCAGGCCGTCACCAAGCAGGCGGGTGTCGACGTCGAAACCCGCGACATCTCGCTCGCCGGCCGCATCCTCGCGGCCTTCCCGCAGCGCCTCACGCCCGAGCAGCAGGTCGGCGACGCTCTCGCCGAGCTCGGCGGGCTCGCCACGCTCCCCGAAGCGAACATCATCAAGCTGCCGAACATCTCGGCATCCATCCCTCAGCTCAAGGCCGCGATCGCCGAGCTCCAGTCGCAGGGCTACGACATCCCGGACTACCCGGACGAGGCGTCGAGCGTCGAAGACAAAGACGTGCGCGCCCGCTACGACCGCATCAAGGGCTCCGCCGTGAACCCCGTGCTGCGCGAGGGCAACAGCGACCGCCGCGCCCCGCTCGCGGTGAAGAATTACGCCAAGAAGCACCCGCACCGCAACAAGGCGTTCGCCGAGGGCTCGAAGACCCGTGTCGCCACGCTCGGTCACGACGACTTCCGTTCGAACGAGAAGTCGGTCGTCCTCGCCGACGACGACGTGCTCACGATCCAGCACGTGGCCGCCGACGGCACCACGAAGACGCTCAAGGAGGGGCTGAAAGTCCTCCAGGGCGAGATCGTGGATGCCACGTTCCTTTCGGCTGCGGCCCTCGACGCGTTCCTCGCCGACACGCTGGCGCGGGCGAAGGCCGACGACGTGCTCTACTCGGTGCACCTGAAGGCCACGATGATGAAGGTCAGCGACCCGATCATCTTCGGTCACGTGGTGAAGGCGTTCTTCGCCGACGTCTTCGACCGTCACGGCGACGCTCTCGCGGCGGCGGGGCTCACCCCCAACGACGGCCTCGGCTCGATCCTCGCCGGTCTGTCGAACGTCGAGGGTGGCGACGCCATCGCCTCCGAGATCCGTGAGGCCCTGGCATCCGGGCCCCGTCTGTCGTATGTCAACAGCGACAAGGGCATCACGAACCTGCACGTGCCCTCCGACGTCATCGTGGATGCCTCGATGCCCGCGCTCATCCGCAACGGCGGCAAGCTGTGGGGTGCCGACGGGGGAGAGGACGACACTCTCGCCGTCATCCCCGACTCGTCGTACGCCGGTGTGTATCAGGCGACCATCGACGACGTCATCGCGAACGGCCCGCTCGACCCGGCCACCATCGGTTCGGTCCCCAACGTGGGCCTCATGGCGCAGGCGGCCGAGGAGTACGGCAGCCACGACAAGACGTTCGAGATCCCGGCCCCCGGCCGCGTGCAGGTCGTCGCCTCGAACGGCGACGTGCTGCTCGAGCACGAGGTCGACGCCGGCGACGTCTGGCGCGCGACCCAGACGAAGGACGTCGCGGTCCGCGACTGGGTGAAGCTCGCCGTCACCCGCGCCCGCGCCGCCGGCGTTCCCGCCGTGTTCTGGCTCGATGAGACCCGCGCGCACGACCGCAACCTCATCGCCAAGGTGCACCAGTACCTCGCCGACCACGACACCGACGGCCTCACGATCGAGATCCTCGCGCCGGCCGCAGCGACGACCTACTCGCTCGAGCGCATCCGCCGCGGAGAGGACACCATCTCGGTCACCGGCAACGTGCTGCGCGACTATCTGACCGACCTGTTCCCGATCCTCGAGGTGGGCACGAGCGCCAAGATGCTCTCGATCGTTCCGCTGCTCGCGGGCGGCGGCCTGTTCGAGACCGGCGCCGGCGGCTCGGCTCCCAAGCACGTGCAGCAGCTCGTCGCGGAGGACTACCTCCGCTGGGATTCGCTGGGTGAGTTCTTCGCCCTCGCGGCCTCGCTCGAGCACCTCGCCGACACCACGGGCAACGAGCGCGCCCGCGTGCTCGCGCAGACCCTCGACGCCGCGACCGGCACGTTCCTCGAGAACGACAAGTCGCCCGGCCGTGCCCTCGGCACGATCGACAACCGCGGCAGCCACTTCTACCTCGCCCTGTACTGGGCGCAGGAGCTGGCGCAGCAGTCGACGGACGCCGACCTGGCCGCCGTCTTCGCCCCGGTCGCCGAGAAGCTGGCCGCGGAGGAGCAGACGATCGTCGCCGAGCTCAACGCGGTCCAGGGCCACCATGCCGAGATCGGCGGGTACTACCGTCCGAACGCGGAGCTCGTCGAGAAGGTCATGCGCCCGTCCGCCACGCTGAACGCCGTGGTCGACGCCCTGCGCTGAGCCTGGAACCCGAAAGGGGCGGATGCCACCACCCGGCATCCGCCCCTTTTTCTGTTGAGTGCCGCCGCGCAGGCGCGCGTGAGTCGCCAGTATTCGTCGCTGGGGGAGCCCCGGAAGCGACAGATCTCGGCGACTCACGCGAAGAGGGGCGGATGCCACCCGGCATCCGCCCCTTTCGGGGATCCGGGCTCAGTAGTGGACCGAGACCTCGGTGCCGCGGTAGGCCCAGTCGTACAGCTCTTTGGCCTGGGGGATCGTCATGTTGATGCAGCCGTGGCTCATCGGCGTGCCGAAGTTGTTGTGCCAGTAGGTGCCGTGGAAGCCCTCGTCGCCGTTGAAGTACGCCACCCAGGGGACGTCCTTCGTGCAGTAGTCGTACCCGGGGACGCAGCCCATGTCTTGCATGGCCGTCTTCCAGCCGATGCGGAAGTTGCCCGTGTGGGTGGCGTGGTCGCCCGCGCCCGACGAGATCGTGTAGGTGCGGTACACCTCGCCGTTCTGCCAGAGCGTCGTGGTCTGCGTGCTGAGGTTGACGTCGATGCGCCGCTCGGTCTTGGTGGTGTCGAACGGGGTCTCGGTAACGGGGAGGGCGTAGCGGCCGTTGCCTTCGGCGAGCTGCGCGGCGAAGGCAACGGCGACCCCGCTCGTGTCGCCGAGCGCGCGGCCGGTCTGCCCTTCGGTGATCGCCTTGATGACTTCTCCGCCGGTGTCGACGATCACGTCGGCGTTGACCGCGCCGCGATCGACCTGCCCGGCGAGACCCGAGACGGCCTGCTGGATCGCGGACTGGTCGGCCGAGATCGCGAACTCGCCCTTGCCGTCGGGGGTGACGGTGAGCCACGAGGCGGCGGTGGCGCGGTCGACGGCGACCGTGCGCTCGTCGCCGACGTAGAAGCCGATGCTGTCGAGGATGCCGTTGAGGTTCGCGACGGCGGCGCTCGCTTCGTCGGTGGTGACGGGAGCCTCGACGGGGACCAGGGCGGCCTGGACCGTCGTGGATGCCGTGCCCGAGTCGAACGCCGTCTGCAGCGCGGCGGTCACGGCGGCGACGTCGATGCCCTCACCGTCTTCGGACGGGGTGGTGACGTAGGCCTGCGACCCGGCGTCGTACGCGATGGTGGCATCGACCGGGGCGCGGTAGGTGCCGGGAGCCAGCTCGCGCAGAGCTGCGGCGGCCTCGGCGGCGTCGACCTGCACCTCGACGCCCGTGCCCTCGGGGAACCAGGACGCGGGCTTCCACATGGGGTTGTCGGCGAAGGCCTTGTCGGCCAGGGCTGCGGCGTCGACCGTGGCGCCCAACTCGGCGCCGGTCACGGTGACCTCGCCCGCAGGGCTGTCGACCGTCACGGTGGTCTGCGCCAGGCGGGAGTCGATCGCCTGCGCCGCGGCTCCGGCGGTCAGCCCGCCGATCTGGACGCCGGCGACGGAGGCGCCGGGCGCGATCAACACGAGCGACGCCGCGATCAGGGCCACCGCGGTCGCGCCCGCCGGGATGCCGATCCACAGGCCGGAGCGGTTCTTCCGCCGGGTCGGCTCGGTCGGTGCCCACGCGTACGTCGCGCCGTCGGTGCCGGGTGCGCCGTCGGTCATAGTCAAACCCCCCAGAAGTCAGTCTTCCCATGGTAAGGGGAGGGTGCCCGGCATGACCGGAGTGAACATCACGGTCTGATCACGTCGGCCTCGCTCAGTGGCCGGATGGGATCAGACCGCGAACACCTTGCCCGGGTTCAGGATGCCGAGCGGGTCGAAGACCCGGGCGATGTCGCGCTGCAGCCGCCACTGGTCGTCGCCGAGTTCGTCGGCGAGCCAGCGCCGCTTGAGCACCCCGATGCCGTGCTCGCCGGTGAGGGTGCCCCCCAGCGCGAGCGCCGCGCGGAACAGCTCCTCCGCCGCCTCCCAGACGACCGGCGGGACCTCGGGTCCCTCGAAGACGAAGTTGGGGTGGAGGTTGCCGTCACCGGCGTGGGCGACGGCCGGGATGACCAGGCCGAACTCGCGTTCGATGCGGGCGATCTGGTCGAACATGTCGGGCAGGGCGCTGCGCGGCACCGACACGTCCTCGATGAGCGTGGTGCCGAGGGTCTCCATCGCGGGATGCATCGCGCGACGCACGGCCAGGAGGGCCTCGCCCTCGGCGGCGTCCGCGGCCACGGCGACCGCGCCGCCCGCCTCGCGGAGCACCCCGGCGATCGCGCGGGCTTCGTCTGCGGCGACGGGGCCGTCGGTCTGGATGGTCAGCTGCGCCGCGCCCGCGGGAGGGGCCGGCAGCGACAGCAGACGATGCGCGGCCGCGAGGCTCGTGGCATCCATCAACTCCATGATCGCGGGCTGCACTCCCGAGGCCGTCACCGCCGCGGAGGCCACGGCGGCGGCGCGGACACCGTCGAACAGTGCGGTGAGGGTGACCCGCTCGCCCTCGACGAGGCGGCGCAGTTTGAGGGTGGCGCCGACGACGACGCCGAGCGTCCCCTCCGAGCCGATGATGAGCGAGGTCAGATCGAGACCGGTCACGCCCTTCACGCTGCGATGCCCGAGGTGGAGCAGGCGCCCGTCGGCGAGGACGACGTCGACGCCGAGCACCGCGTCGCGCACGACGCCGTATTTCGCGCAGAGCAGCCCGCCGGCTCCGGTGGCGATGTTGCCCCCGACGGTCGAGATGGCCCGGCTGGCCGGATCGGGCGCCCACCAGACCCCGTGCGTCTCGAGCTGCGCGTTCAGCTCGGCGTTCAGGATGCCGGGCTCCACCACCGCGAGCAGGTCGTCGGGCCGCACCTCGAGCACGCGGTCCATGCCGCGCAGCGAGAGGCTGATCTCGCCGCCGCCGGTGTTGGCTCCGCCGGCGAGACCCGTGCCGGCTCCGCGGGGGACGACGGGTGTGCGGGTGGCCGTCGCGATGCGCATCACGGTCTGGACGTCGTCGACGGATGCCGCGTGCACCACCGCCAGCGGGGTCGCCGCCGACGCGTGCCCGGACTTGTCGGCCCGTGCGGCCTCGAGTGCGGTGGGGGAGGTGTCGACGCGCTCGCCGAGTTCGGAGCGGAGCAGCGCGACGACGTCGGGGGTCATGCCAGGCGCCGTCGGCCGTTCAGGGCGCCGAAGACGACGGCGACGACGGCGAAGCCGAGGCCGATCCACGCCTGGCCCATGCTCCACCAGGCGACCGTGGCCGCGGCGTACACGAAGAGCTCGACCAGCGCTCGGATGAAGGGGTGCACCGCCAGCACGGCCCGCGGTGAGACGAACAGGGCCCAGACGAGGATCGCCAGGGCGGGGGCTCCGATACCGGCGACGATGTTCCACGGCAACGGCCAGGCGGTGAAGCCCCAGATGGCCAGCGTCACGAACGCGAAGACGCCGCAGACCACGCTGACGATCTCGACCGCCGTCGGGCGCGGCCGCATGCCGGGGGCGAGGGGGGCTTGCGCACGGACGTTCGGGGATTCGGTCACCGTCTCATTTTACGGGGCTCTCGGATCCGCTTCTCGGTTCGTCCCGTCTCACGGGCGGGACGAACCGAGAAGCCGCGCTCTCGTCAGCGGGGAGCAGCGTCGACGAGCGCCGGCACTCGTTGCGCCGGCCCGCCCTCTCCCTGCGGGCAGGCCCCGGGGCGCCTTCCGTTCTTCTCAGACGCGGGTCCGGCGCCGACGCGTGACCCAGATTCCCGCGCC
This sequence comes from uncultured Microbacterium sp., assembly GCA_913774845.1. GTDB lineage: Bacteria > Actinomycetota > Actinomycetes > Actinomycetales > Microbacteriaceae > Microbacterium. The sequence goes on from CAJYJO010000032.1 coordinate 35,638, forward strand.
GAGGACGAGCAGCATCGCGCCGAGGAGCGCGACCCCGAGAGGCGCCTGCGCGCCCGTGGCGGCGAGCTGACCCGCGGCGACCACCGTGATCGGCATTCGAGCGATCTCCGCGTCTGCATCGTCTCGCACGATGATCGTGTGCGCGCCCAGGGGGAGGGAGAGAGGGATCGCAACGTCGAAGTGCACCGTTCCCGAGGCGTCGGCTGCCGGGATACCGGTGACCGTCATCGGATCGGAGTGCAGCTCCGCGGAGATCGATTCGCCGGGCGTCAGACCGGTCACGGTCACACGGACGGAGCCTCCGCGCTCCACGGTCGTGGAAGACACGGATGCCGTCGCCGCGGGCGCGGGTCCCGTGGTGGCGGGTGTGGTCGGCTCCGCTGTCCCCGTGGGCTGAGCGGTCGGCGTGGGCTGAGCGGTCGGCGTCGCCGTCGGGTCCGGCGTCGCGGTCGGTGTGGGCGTCGCCGTCGGGTCCGGCGTCGCTGTCGGCGTGGGCGGGGCGGTGGGAGAGGGGGTGGAGCCGCCGTCCTCGATGCCCGTCACGACGGTGCTCGAGCTCGCGACGATCCCGTCTCGGTACCCGTCGAACGAGATGCGGACATCGCCCGAGACGTCAGCGGGGACGACGACGGATGCCGTGCCTCCCTCGAGCGTCGCCGTCGCGGTCCATGTCCCCGACGAGAACGTGACGGTCCCCGCGACCTCGCCGTCGTCGTCGGGGGAGACGCTCGCCCGCATCGTTCGCGTCGACGGATCGAACGCGCCCGTGGTAGCCGAGGCGACCGGCGTGATCCCGCTCCACGTGCGTGTGGCATCGAGCACCGTCCGCGGCACATTGACGAAGGCGCCGTGGCGACGGACGTCGGGGAGACCGTCGGTCGACACACGACCGGTGACGTTCGGCCCGTGCGCTTTGGTCGTGAACCAGCCGGGAGTCTGGGACAAGCGGTTCGTCCAGCTCGAGTCCGCGATCTGCGACTCGCTCGTCATGAAGGGGATGTATCCGTGCTCGGTGTTGAGGTCGCTGAGCAGGATCATCGCGTCGCCGGCGTCGTTCTGGTTGGGATCGCCCGGGTTGAGCTTCACCGACGCGGGGCCTTCGAACAGCAGCAGATCCTGGTCGATCTTCTGCCACCCGGTGGCGGGGTCGTTGGTCTCGGACGGGGTTCTGACGGTGGAGGTCAGCACCTTCGACTTCTCGAGGATGTTCGAGTGGCCGGCAGTCGCCTCTGCTCCCGGTTCCCCGTTCTTGGTGAGCCGGTAGTAGTCGTCGCCGATCTTGAAGACCGAGCTGTCGATGCGGTACGACCCGGTGTTCTGCCACGCCGTGGGCGGGGCGGTGAAGGTGCGGAAGTCGCGCGTGATCGCCAGCAGCACCTGTTCGTAGCCGTTGCCGTCCGTCCCGGGTACGGGCTGGGTGTGCGCGGCGTCCTGATACATCCGCGAGGCGAAGAACACGACGTACGACTGCAACCCCTCGTCCCAGAAGGCCTCGGGCGCCCAGGTCATTCCGGCGCGGTCGGAATTCACCGTGACTCCGCCATCGCCGTCGGGATTCGTGCGCTTCCAGTGCACCAGGTCGGTGGACTCCCAGGCCTCGATCTTGAGCGAGCCGTGCGTCGTGTAGTAGGCCCAGTCGCCACCGGAGCTGTTGAGATCGGTGGCGATCATGTAGTACTTGTCGCCGTCGTGCGAGCGGAACAGGTAGGGGTCTCGCAGGCCGAAGGTGTCGGCATCCGACGAGATGACCGCCTTCCCACCGTTTCGAACCTCGAAGGTGAAGAAATCGTTCTCGCGGGTGGACGAGATCCAGATCTGCTCCTGGTCGCGACCGTTCGTCGTCGCGAAGTTCGCCGAGGCGTATCCCACGTCGGGAGCGGAGCGGGGAGCTTCCTTCACGGTCACGGTAATCGGCGAACCGGTTTCGGAGACGTCGCCCGTGCTGGCGGTGGCGGTGAGAGTCGCCGTGGCGTCGCCCTTGCCGTACGCGTTGCGCGTCAGGCGCCCGCCGCCGACGTAGGGGTCGGCCGATCCAACTGTCGGCGCGGTGTAGCGGGAGTCTGTCCCCGTGATCCGGGAGGGGTCGGACGAGCTCCACACGAGCCGGGAACCGTGCAGCGGCCCGGTCGTCACCAGCGGCAGGTTCTCGGTCGTCTCCGTCGCCACCAGGGCTGCGGCGGCCGCGAGGTCGGCACGCAGGTTGACGCGCACCTGATCGCCCGAGGCGGGGTCGACGGTCACAGGGATCGAGGCGGAGGCGCCGCCCACGACGGCGGTGGCGGTGATCGTTGCGCTCCCCTCGCGAACGCCGGTGACACGGCCGCCGGCATCGACGGTCGCAACGGTCGCGTCCGACGACGACCACGTCGCGCGGGTACGCGTCGCGCCGTCGGGCGACGGCCACGCGGTCAGCGTCGAGGCCGCCCCCTGCGCGACGCTCAGTGCGCCGCCGGTGACACCGGCGCCGGCGATCGTGAATCCGGTGGGAACGATTACGTCGGAGACGGACGGGTAGACGGCGAGGTCATCGATCGAGCCGTCCCACCCGCCGTCCTGCGCGTAGAACGACTTGCCGATGTAGGCGAGGGTGCCGCCGAGGTCGGACAGCGTGGTCGTCACGCCGGTGTCGTACCCGATCAGCGCACCGTCCTGGAAGAGCGCCAGCGAACCGGGTCGCAGCACGACGCGGTAGTCGTGCCAGGCCGCGCCGTCGACGTCGACGCGTCCGATGCCCTGCTCGGCTCGCCAGGAACCCCGGGAGATCACCGAGCGGACGTGGTCCTTCCACGCCGAGAACAGGAAGTATCGCTGGTCGTTCTGCCCGACGGCGAGCGAGAAGAAGTTCCCGGATGCCGCGCGCGAACGGGCCGAGAAGTCGATCGTGACCTCGTCTCCCGCCGCGGCGAACACCTCGTCGGGGATGCGGGCGAAGTCCGACCCGCCGTGCAGTGCGAGCACGCGGTCTCCGCCGCGGTCGGCATCCTGCTCGACGGCCGCCCCACCCGAGAGAGTGAGGTCGTGACCGTTGCCGGTGACGTCTCGGCCGGTGCCGTCGGTGAAGTCGTACCGGGCGATCGCGGCGGCGGCCGGAATCGACACCAGGGAGAGCCGGGCGTCGTCGAGTGCGGAACGCGCGGCGTCGGCCGCGTCCTGCGTCGCGGCGGGATCGGCGAGCACCGCGGCGGTGCGGGCGAGTGCGGTGCGCAGGTCGGCCCACGAGCCGGGCGTGTAGTCGGACGCCGACAGCGAGGATGCGGCGTCTCGCTCGTCCGCGAGGGCCTGCGTGTCGGCGGGCGCGCTGAGCGGGAGGCTTCCCGTCGATGCCGCCGCTGCCGATTCGAGGGCGGCGCGCTCCGTCGCCGTCACGGGAAGGATCGAGCCGTGGCGCTTCTTGAGCGAGCCGAAGTCGACGTGCGGGGCCTGCGCCCAGTCCCCGATCGCCGGGCTGCCCGGGTCGGAGGTGAAGAACGGTACGTAGCCCTCGGGAACCGTGGAGTCGCCCCCGTTGGGGTGATCGGCCATCAGGCCGTAGGGCATCGCCTTTCCTTTGGCCTGGGGGACGTCGTCGGCGTTGTACGCGAAGAACTCGGGTCCCTCGAAGTTCCGTCGGTCGTACTTGTCATCCTGGAGGATGCCCTTCAGGGTGCCGACCTCGGACCACTGCCCGAGGACCGAATCGCTCTTCTCGACGGTGATCTGCGCGTCGGCGGAGGCGCGGTAGTAGGTGCCGTTCGCCTCGAACATCGTCGTGTCGATGATGCCGTCCGACGGGCGCTCGATCCATAGCTGCGGGTCGGTGAAGGTGACGAAGTCACGCGTCGTCGAGATGTAGATCCTGCTCTTGTCGCCACGGAAGGAGCCGGAGTCGTCCATCCGAGCGGTCGACCAGTACACGTAGTAGACACCGGCCTTCGCGTCCCAGATCGCTTCCGGTGCCCAGGCCATGCCGGCATCCGGGATCTTGGATGCCACGTCGGCCAGCCGCGGGGTCGACCACGTCACGAGGTCGTGGGACTCCCAGACGACGAGGCTCGTGCTCTGGTCGCGGTAGGCGCGGTCCGCGCCCCATCCGCCGCGATCGTGGATGTTGAGGTCGGTCGCGATGAGGTAGAACGTGTCGCCGTCGGGGGAGCGCACGAGGTAGGGATCGCGCACACCCTTGTCGCCGATGTCGGAGGTGAGCAGGGGCTGACCCGCGGGACGCGTGTCGGTCCAGGTGAGCCCGTCGGCGCTCGTAGCGAAGTACATCTGCTCGTCGGTGTGCGACTGCTCGTTGTTCGTGAAGTGCGCGAAAACGTAGTCGGTCGTCGTCAGGGGGGCGGGTGCCTGGACGACGCGGACGCGGAACTCGCGCGAGGTCTGGCCGACCGTCGCGGTCAGCGTGACCTCGCGGTCTCCGTCGGTCGGACGCGTCACGACACCTGCCGCGATGTCGCCGGCGGCGGCATCCGTGATCAGCGACGTGTCGGAGGACGACCACGTCACGGGAAGGCCGTAGACCGATCCGGTCGTGGGCAGCGTGAGGTCGGAGCGCACCTCGCTCAGCCCCGGGATGCGGAGGGCGTCGAGCTCGGCGGCGGCCTTGTCGTCGGCGCTGGGCTCGGGGGTGACGGTGACGTCGATGGTCCGGGATGCCGTCTCACCGGCGATCGTGGCTGTGGCGGTGAGCGTCCCGGTCACCGCGGGCTGGCCGTGGGCGGGCCGGGTGACCTGAGCGGAATGGCCGTCGGATGCGATCGTGACGGCCGAGGTCTGCGAGGTCCAGGTGACGAATCCGCCCGCCTGGTCGAGGTCGGCGGACGAGGAGTCGAGGGTCAGCGAGGAGGGGAGGCCGGCGAGGCGCTCGGCGGGCGCGTCGATGCCGTGGCCCCAGATCCGCACGTTGTCGACGGCTCCGGCGAAGGCGCCGTCTCCCGGGTAGAACGACTTGCCGAAGGATGACGATGATCCGTCTCCCAGGAGATCGCTCACCCGGGCGGTGCTCTGCGTGCTCACGACGGGTGCCGCATCGTCGACCGAGAGCAGGAGATAGCCGTTCTGGAAGGACAGCGCGTAGTGGTGCCACGTCGAGGCGTCGACCGCGGCCGAGACCTTCGTCTCGCCCTGCCACGACGACGTCGTGACCGCGGCGTAGGCCTCACCGCCGCGCAGCCGGACGAACAGGTACGTGTTCTGATCGTGCCCCAGGGCGTAGGTAAAGAAGTTGCCGTCCGAGCGGTCGGAACGCGCGTCGAACTCGACCGTGATGGCGTCCGAGACGCGGGCGTCACCGAAGACCGCTGCCGGAACGGTCGCCGAAGGGGAGCCACCCCCGAACGTCAGGGCCTCGTCGCCGTCGCGATCGCTCTGGGCGGCGATTCCGGCGCCGCCCGCCAGCTGAAGCGCGGGCGCTCCGGGTACGTCGTTGTCGGCGGTTCCGTCGTCGAAGGTGTACACCGCCGCGGGTGTCTCGGACGGCGAGGCGGAGGCCGTCGCGGGAAGAGAGACCGCGACGAGGGCGATCAAGACGCTCGCTGACACGTTGAGCCGCCAGGCGGGAGAGGTATTCATCGGGTCTTCTCTGCTGTTGTGTCCACATTGACGCGGAGGGACGTCGATGTCCTCCTCGCGGGATGTTAGCGCTCACTTCACCCAGGTCGCAAGGAACGGAAGCAGACGTATGCAGGGGTTCGCACAACCCGAGTCCGCGGTTGACGGGCGATCGTCAGATGATATGTTCGGGCCACCCATCCGAAGTGGGCTCGACGTCGATCCGCGCAGCGCGGTGGATGTGCGCGCTCACATCGGCCGCACGCTGGACGCAAGGAAGCCCCATGGTGCCCCCTCCCTCACGCCCCGGTCTCACCCGGTGCCCGCTCGAGAGCGCCCGCGCATCGACATCCCGCAGCGTCCGCCGATCTGGTCGGACGACGCTGCCGATCGAGGAGGATCGCTCGTGAATGCCCTGACCAGAGGATCGATGGCGACCGCGATTCTGACCGTGCTCATCGCCGGAGTCGTCCCGGCGCCGGCATCAGCTGCCGACGACGGTCTCGTCGCCCGCTACGACTTCGATGACGCCGCCGATCGGGGGCGCGACTCATCCGGAAACGGCCACGACATCGACACCGGTGTCGGCAATCCCGCGTTCATCACGCCCGAGGGGCGGTCATCGACGGTGCTGAGTCTGTCGGGGGCGGCGAACACCTATGCACGCATCCCCGATGCGGCGTTCGGCGCGGTCGGTGACGATTTCACTCTGCAGTTCGATGCGACCTCGGCGACGCCCTTCGATCAGGGGTACTTCAGCCTCGGTGTCGGCAGCGGCGATGACCGCTACCTCCTGGTGAAGCTGGGCGACGACGGCCGTGGCCGCGTCGCGATCGCCACCGATCAGTGGCGTAACGAGCAGGGCTTCGCCTTCTCGACGACGCCCGGCTGGCACACCTACCGCCTCACGGTCCAGCCCGGTCTCATCGCGATGTACATCGACGGCGAACTCGCCGGCTACGACGAGGTCACCCTGAAGATGTCCGACCTCGGTGGCAGTACTGCCTACCTCGGCCGTTCGTTCTACTCCGCCGACCGCAGTTTCGCCGGCGGCTTCGACGATGTCTCGCTCTGGGACGACGCGGAGACGCCGGTGTCGGTCACCTCTCTTGCGATCGCCGGCGATGGTCTGGCCGACGGCTCCCTCACGACAGCGGTCAACGGCACGGCCACGCTACGCGCCGAGGTGCGGCCCGCCGGAGCACCCGGCGCCGTGCGGTGGGCATCGTCGGCCCCCGACACGGTCTCGGTCGCCTCGGACGGCACCATCACCGCGCGCGCCGAGGGAGAGGCGGTCATCACTGCGACCTCGGTCTTCACGCCGTCGATCAGCGGCTCGGCGACCGTCCGCGTGGTGCCGCCCGGGCTGGAGGCCGCCGAAGCGGACCTCCGCGCCGCCCTCGCCGCGGTGGGGACCACTGCGACCGGCAACCTGCCTCTCGCCGTGCGCGGAAGCGTGTTCGGCTCCGACATCACCTGGGTCACGAGCGACGCCGACATCATCACCGCGACGTCGGCTCGGACGTCGGACGGTCCGGGGGCATCCGACCCCTATGGGGGCGGAGGCATCGTGACGCGACCGGCGTACGGCAGCGGTGACACGACGGCTACGGTGACGGCTACCGCGCGTCTGAACGGTTTCACCGTGACCAGCGACCCCCTCACCGTCACGGTGAAGGAGAAGACGCGCACGGCACCGAACACCGCGTACGCCTCGGTCAACTTCAAGACCGAGAACGGGCGCGATCTCGAGCAGATCTGGGTGTCGTCCACGGAGAGCAACGACTTCTTCTCGTTCCGCACGCGCAATGGCGGGAAGCCGGTCATCCGTTCGGATGCCGACACCGGCGGCTTGCGCGACCCGTACGTTCTGCGTTCGCACGACGGAGACAAGTACTTCATGGTCGCCACCGACCTCGACACCGCGGGCGCCGACTGGGACGGCTTCCAGACGAACGGGTCGATCAAGCTCGAGGTGTACGAGTCGCCCGACCTGGTGCACTGGACCCGCACGAATGGCGACGGGAACGGCGGAATCACCGTCAACACCCCGACGGCCGGCATGAGCTGGGCGCCGGAGGCGTTCTGGGATGAGAGCCTGCAGTCCTACGTCGTCTTCTTCTCGTCGCGCATCTACCAGGACGAGACCCGCACCACTCCCGTGCGGGGTGCCTACGGTGATCCGTACAACCAGGTGATGGCCGTCATCACGCGCGACTTCCGCACGTTCTCCTCCCCGCCCATGTCCTGGCAGAACACCGGCTTCTCCCGTATCGACTCCACGGTCTTCCAGATCGGCGACTATTTCTACCGCCTGACCAAGAACGAAGAGTCGCGCGCGGCGGGACCGTACCTGCCCGGGGGGAAGATGACGTTCCTCGAGCGGTCGAAGGTGCTGACCTCCCCCACGACGGAGGCCTCACCGGCGAACGATCCGGCGCGCACCTGGCAGCTCATCGACGAGTCGCTCCTGCCCTTCGAGGGCGCCGAGTCCGTCAAGCTCAACCCCGGCGACCCGAACAACAACGCGGCACAGGACGCGCTCGTGCTGCTCGCCGACGAGTTCAGTTACATCCCCTTCATGACGAGCGAGACACAGGTCCTCGAGTCGTCATGGGCCAACCGCCTTTCACAGACCCCGGGTTGGTTCGACTCGAAGCAGCCGGGGCCGGGCATCACCGGTCGCGTCTCGACCCTGGGTATGCCCGAGATCACGCGTCACGGGGCGTTCCTCGGCATTCCCGAAGCCGTGTCGACGGCTTTGAAGGGCTGGACCGGGATCGCCGCCGTCGGCTCGTCGACCGCCGCGACGTACGACCCGTCCACCCGGGAGCTGCGGGTCGCGATCACCGCCGAGGATGGGGGGACATTGGCGGGGAGCGTAACGGTGTCCTCCGCCCCGAGCGCTGAAGCGACGATGCGGACCGCATCGACGTTCGCCGCCACGGCAACCGGGTGGTCGCAGACGGTGCGCCTGGCGGCGGACGGCACCGCGAGCGTCGTCATCCCCGACGCGATCCGAGGGAGCGTGATCGCCTCCTACGACGGATACACCGACGGTCTCGTCGCTCCTTCGCAGGCCACGCTGACGGGCATCAGCGGCGCCGTGACGCCCACTCCCACACCCACGCCCACTCCCACTCCGAGCTCGGACGTGACCCCAGGGCCGGGCTCGACGGCCGGACCCGGGGCGACCGCCACCCCCGGCTCGTCGACGCCCGCAGCACAGACGGCCACGCCCACGGCCCGCGTGCTCTCCGCCACCGGTGTCGACTCTTCGGGCCTCGTCGGTCTTGCCCTGGCCGCGCTCGCGTGCCTCGGCCTCGGCCTCGGTGGGAGGGCGCTGCGCCGCCGGCGGCGCGACGCCGCATGATCTGAACCCCGAACGATCGTGCCCGCCCACATCAGGGCGGGCACGATCGTTTCCGCGTGTCCGCCGGCTATCGCCGAGGTGGGCACGATCACGCTCGGGCGTCTACCGTCCGTCGCTCCCCGACGTCCTGCCCACCTCGCTGTCGGGCGTGACCCGCGGACGCCGAGCCCTCGGCATCCGCATCATCGGTCAGCTCCTCGCCTCAGCGACCGTCTCGCTTCGGACGGCGCAGCGCTGGTCCCTCACCGACTCTTCGCAGAACTCGGGCATGCCGCGAGGGAAACGGGTAGTCTGGCACCGTCGCGACTGGCGTTGAGGTGGGACACCACCGGGGAGCGACCGCTTGACGGTATTCGACCGCACGCCTGGGTCGATGCGGTATCTTCGCGGGCTCGCCGAGTCCGCGGCATCCGGAACCATCGTCAAGGAGATCGCATGACCGATCCGTACTTCAACGCCCCTCTGTCGGAGGTCGACCCCGAGATCGCCGAGGTGCTCGAGCGCGAGCTGAACCGCCAGCGCAGCTTCCTCGAGATGATCGCGTCGGAGAACTTCGTCCCCGTCTCGGTGCTGCAGTCGCAGGGCTCGGTACTGACCAACAAGTACGCCGAGGGCTACCCGGGTCGCCGCTACTACGGCGGCTGCGAAGAGGTCGACGTCGCCGAGTCGCTCGCGATCGAGCGGGCCAAGCAGCTGTTCGGTGCCGAGTACGCCAACGTCCAGCCGCACTCCGGAGCCTCGGCCAACGCCGCGGTGCTGCACGCGATCGCGCGTCCCGGCGACACGCTGCTCGGCCTCGCCCTCGACCAGGGCGGTCACCTGACCCACGGCATGAAGATCAACTTCTCGGGCCGCCTCTACGACATCGTCGCCTACGGCGTCGACCCCGAGACCTCGATCATCGACATGGACGAGGTGCGCCGCCTCGCCGTCGAGCACAAGCCGAAGGTCATCATCGCGGGCTGGTCTGCCTACCCCCGCCAGCTCGATTTCGCCGCCTTCCGCGCGATCGCCGACGAGGTCGGTGCGCTGCTGTGGGTCGACATGGCGCACTTCGCCGGTCTCGTCGCCGCGGGTGTGCACCCGAGCCCCATCCCGCACGCGCACGTCGTGTCGACCACCGTGCACAAGACGATCGGCGGCCCCCGCTCGGGCCTCATCCTCACCAACGACGAGGCGCTCGCCAAGAAGATCAACACCGCGGTCTTCCCGGGCCAGCAGGGCGGTCCGCTCATGCACGTCATCGCCGCGAAGGCGACGGCGTTCAAGCTCGCGATGACGCCCGAGTTCACGGAACGTCAGGAGCGCACCCTGCGCGGAGCGGCGATCCTCGCCGACCGCCTCACCCAGGACGACGTCAAGAACGCCGGCATCGCCGTGCGCTCGGGCGGCACCGACGTGCACCTCGTGCTCGTCGACCTGCGCGAGGCCGAGATCGACGGCAAGCAGGCCGAAGACCTCCTCCACGACATCCACATCACCGTGAACCGCAACGCGGTGCCGAACGACCCGCGTCCGCCGATGGTGACGTCGGGCCTGCGCATCGGCACCCCGGCGCTCGCGACCCGCGGCTTCGGCGACGCCGAGTTCACCGAGGTGGCCGACATCATCGCGCTCGCGCTGATCCCCGGCGCCGACGTCGAGGCCCTGCGCGCGCGCGTCGCGACGCTGGCCGACGCCTTCCCGCTGTACCCCGACCTGCAGCAGTGAGCCGCGCCGGGGCGGGTCGCCTCCGCGGCGGTCCCGTCCCGGCATCCGGCTCCTTCGTCCGCGCCGGGTGCCCGGCATCCGGCTCCCTCGTCCGCGCCGGGTGCCCGGCGTCCGGTTCTCGATAAACGCCCTGGCGAGTCAGACACGACGTCTCGCGTCGTTCCTCACTCGCCCGAGCGTTTATCGCGGGGAGCGGGGAGCGGCGACAGCAGCAGCGGCGACAGCAGCGGCGACAGCAGCAGCGGCGACGACCGGGGCCCGGCGGCGGCAACGGCGACCGGGGCCCCGCGACATGACACGACACGACACAACAGACACGACAGAACAGACACGAAACGAGGGATGCCATGACGGCGACGATTCTCGACGGTAAGGCCGCCTCGGCGGCGATCAAGGCGGAGCTGACCGAGCGCGTGGCGGCGCTGCGGGCGAAGGGCATCGTCCCGGGCATCGCGACCGTGCTCGTGGGCGCCGACCCGGCCTCGCAGCTGTACGTCGGCATGAAGCACAAGCAGTCCGAGGCGATCGGCATGAACTCGATCCAGGTGGAGCTTCCCGCCGAGGCGACGCAGGCCGAGGTCGAGGACGTCATCGATCGCCTCAACGCCGATCCGGCCTGCCACGGCTACATCGTGCAGCTGCCGCTGCCGAAGCACATCGACACCGACGCGATTCTCGAGCGCATCGACCCCGCCAAGGATGCCGACGGCCTGCACCCCACCAACCTCGGGCGTCTCGTGCTGAACGTGAACGCGCCGATCCTCACGCCCCTGCCGTGCACGCCGCGCGGGGTCATCGAGCTGCTGCTGCGCAACGAGTACGACCTGAAGGGCAAGGAGGTCGTGGTCGTCGGACGCGGCGTCACCATCGGTCGCTCGATCGGCCTGCTGCTCACCCGCCGCGAGATCAACGCGACCGTGACCCTCACCCACACCGGCACCGCCGACCTCGCGACGCACCTGCGCGAGGCCGACGTCATCGTCGCCGCCGCGGGCGTGAAGCACATCGTGCGCGCCGAGGACGTCAAGCCGGGCGCCGCGGTGCTCGACGTGGGCGTGACGCGCGAGACCGACCCCGAGACCGGCACGTCCCGCGTCTACGGCGACGTGCACCCCGACGTCGCCGAGGTCGCCGGCTTCGTGTCGCCGAACCCCGGCGGTGTGGGGCCGATGACGGTGGCCCTGCTGATGACGAACGTCGTCGAGGCCGCGGAGCGCGCAGCTGCCGTCTGACGGTGAACCACGGCGTGACGCGCGTTGAACAGACGGAGCGTCGCACGCAATGGGGCAGCGCGAGCGCTCGCGACGTGGCACAGTTTTCTCATGACTGAGTCCGTGCTGAACGACCTCCTCCGCCGCGTCACCGAGAGCGGTCTGCTCGAAGACGCCCAGATCGACGAAGACAGCGTCATCGGGTCCGGACACCTGGATGCCGCCGGCGTCGAGGTGGAGGTCGACCTCGACCCCGAGCTCGACGAAGACGAAACCCCCGACCTCGACGCGATCCTGAGCAACCTGAAGGACGTGCTCTCGGTCAGCGAGGAGCGTTGGCGCGCGATCGTCGAGGAGATCTCGAGCGACATCGAGGACGCCCTCGACGACGACGAGCTCGACGCCGACGTCGACCTGCGCACCGATCTCGAAGCGATCGGCGTGGGCGTGTTCGCCGACGCGATCATCGTCGTCTTCGCCGGTCAGGTCTCGTTCCCGGATGCTCTCGTGCACGTGCAGCTCACGCCCGAGCTCGAGGTCGAGGACATCGAGATCATCGGCGACGACGAGGACGACGAGGACGACGAGGACTGACTCCCGTTCGAAAGGGCCGCGCCGCACCGGCGCGGCCCTTTCCCGTTCTCAGACGGTGCCGCCGAGGGACGGTTCTCAGGCCGCGCCGCCGCCGAGGGACCCCTTCATCGACGTGATCCGCGCCTGCTCGTCGAAGCTGAAGGTGACGGAACCGGAGGAATCGGTGACGACCGCGCCCGAGAAGGCCCCGTCGGTCCACGTCATGGTCCAGCCGGCCAGACGCGCCAGGTTCCACACCGCGCCGCGCGGATCGGCGGGCGTCGTGGTCGACATGATGCGCGGCATCCGGATCATCGCCTCGGCTACCGTCAGCGCCGGTAACGGGGCGTCGAGAAGGAGGACGGCCCGCGTCCCGGACTCGCCCGAGGGTGCGGAGTAGTACGCCGAGCGGCCGGTGATGTCGATGGCCGCTCCGGCGATCTCGTGCGAGACCTGCGCGATCCAGTCGGCGTCGCCCGGGGCGTCCGCCGGGAACGGCACCTCGGGCGAGGTGAGTTCGGCGATCCCGTGGGCCTGTCCGTACGCCCGGAGCTGCGCGGCCACGCCCTGATCGCCGCCTCCCGCGGGGTGCGCCCACCCCCACAGCACCGACCGGGGTCCGGGGGCGATCGACGCGATGAGGTGCGCGCCGCAGACGAAACGGCGGGCGGGGTCGACGGTCGACGAGAACGCGAACGTCCCCGTTTTCAGGTCGACGTCCCACCGGTGATCGCCGAGCTCCTCGGCCGCCTGGCCCAGGGCGTCCTGGCGCAGGGCGGTGAAAAACGAGGCGCGGTCGGCGAGAGCGCGGAGGGTCGGGAAAGTCGTCATCGCTCCACGCTAGTCCCGTCGCTCAGTAGCTGTCGCGGCGCTCGTCGCGACCGGTGACGAACCGGGCCGCGAGCGCCTCCGAGGCCCGGGCCAGAAGCGCGACGTCGGCGCCGACGGCGACGAAGTCCGCCCCGGCGTCGAGGTACGCCTCGGCCACCGCGGGGTCGAAGGCGTTCACGCCGGCCGGGGTCCCGGCATCCCGGCACGCGGTGAACACGGCGTGCACGGCCGCGACGACGTCGGGGTGAGACTGCTGGCCGAGCAGACCCATGGATGCCGAGAGGTCGCTCGGTCCGACGAAGACGGCATCCACCCCCTCGACGGCGGCGATCTCGGCGGCGGCGGCGACGCCCGCGGTCGTCTCGATCTGGACGGTCAGCGACACGTGCGCGGCGGCGTCGGCGAGGTAGCCGTCGACGCGGTTCCAGCGCGCGCTGCGGGCCAGGGCGCTGCCGACCCCGCGGACACCCTCGGGCGGATAGCGGGTCGCGGCGACGGCAGCCCGCGCCTCGTCAGCGGAGGACACCATCGGCACGATGAGGTTCTGCGCGCCGAGGTCGAGCACCTGCTTGATGATCACGGGGTCGTTCCACGGCACGCGGACGACCGGGGTCACGGGATACGCCGCGGTCACCTGCAGGAGCGTCAGCACGGTCTCGAGCGAGGTCGCCGAGTGCTCCATGTCGAGCAGGAGCCAGTCCAGGCCCGAGCCCGCGGCGATCTCGGCGGCGACGGGACTGCCCGAGCACACCCACATGCCCGCGAGCGGACGATCGGATGCCGCGAGCGCGGCCCGGAAGGTCGGGATCAGACGAAGCGGCACGAGATCGTTCCCATCGGTCCGTAGTCGCAGAGGACGTCGTCGCCCCGCGACACCCACATCGGGCGCGTGAACGATCCTGCCAGGATGATCTCGCCCGCTTCCAGGCGCGCGCCGTGCGGGGAGAACTTGTTGGCGAGCCACGCCACGCCCGTCGCCGGGTGGCCGAGGACACCCGCGGCGACGCCGGTCTCCTCGATCTCGCCGTTGCGGCTCAGCACGCCCGGAACCCAGCGCAGGTCGATCTCGTCCGGGCGCTTGTGCACGTCGCCGAGCACCATCGCGCCGTAGGCGGCGTTGTCGCTGATCGTGTCGACGATCGTGCGTCCCTCGAGCTCGATGTGCGAGTTCAGCACCTCGAGGGCCGGGACGGCGTAGTCGATCGCGGCGAGGGCATCGTCGAGCGTGCAGTCGGGCCCCTCGAGCGGCGTCTTCAGGACGAACGCGAGCTCGACCTCGATACGGACGTTCGAGAAGTGCTCGACGGGGATCTCGTCGCCCGACCGGTAGACGGTGTCGTCGAACATCACGCCGTAGTCGGGCTCGGTGATCCCCGTCGCCCGCTGCATCGCCTTCGACGTCAGCCCGATCTTGCGCCCGACGAGCGTGCGACCCGCGGCCAGCTGCGTGTCGCGCCAGCGGCCCTGGATGCGGTACGAGTCGTCGACCGTGGCATCCGGGAACCTCGCCGTGATGCGCGGAATCACCGAGTGCGCGCGGTCGGCCTCGGCGAGCTCGGCCGCGATGGCGTCGATCTGTGCGTCGGTGAGCATCTGTTCTCCTTGATCGGTCTCGCGTCCCCTCCTGCGGGGAGCGTCCCCGTTCGGCGGGGTCCAGGTCGCGAGGGGCGGGTCATGGGTGGGTCTGGAGGGAGTCCGTGTCCCACTTCTAGCGGCACATGTCCCGATTGTGGCCAGTGAGGACGCGCTCAAGCCGCCATAAGTGGGACACGGTCGGCGGACGTGGGATGCGAGTGGGAGGGAGGGGGGTGTGAGGAGGGGAGCAGCCGGTCAGAGCTGATTGCCGAGCTTGAACTCGCCGGCGGAGGAGGGGTCGGATGCCGCGGTCCCGGCGCCGACCTCCTCGGGGGCGCGGGTGTAGCTGAAACCGTCGGCGCCGATCGTCACGGCCATCTCGCTGGAGTCCTCGCGGGCGCGGACCGGCTGCGGGATGCCGTCGAGGTCGAGCACGAGCGAACCCTCGGTGTACCAGGACGGGACGACGGGGTTGCCCCACCAGTCGCGGCGTTGGTTGTCGTGCACGTCCCACGTGATGACGGGGTTGTCGGGATCGCCGGTGTAGTAGTCCTGCGTGTAGATCTCGACGCGGTGGCCGTCGGGGTCGCGCAGGTACAGGTAGAACGCGTTCGAGACGCCGTGGCGGCCGGGGCCGCGCTCGATGGCATCCGATCGGCGGAGGGCACCGAGCTTGTCGCAGACGGCGAGGATGTTGTGCTTCTCGTGCGTCGCGAAGCACACATGGTGCATGCGCGGGCCGTCGCCGCCGGTCATGGCGGTGTCGTGCACGGTGGGCTTGCGGCGCATCCAGGCGGCGTAGACGGTGCCCTCTTCGTCCTGGATGTCCTCGGTCACGCGGAAGCCCAGCGCCTGCATGAAGTTCACCGCGCGCGGCACGTCGGGGGTGATCTGGTTGAAGTGGTCCAAGCGCACGAGCTCGCCGGGGGAGTGCAGGTCGTAGCGCCACGACAGGCGCTCCTGGTGCTCGGTGTCGAAGAAGAACTCGTACGGGAAGCCGAG
>CAJYJO010000033.1 GCA_913774845.1 uncultured Microbacterium sp.
CGCTTCGTCTTCCACGCCCTCGTGGTCTACGCCCCCAAGAAGAGCCGCGTCGGCAAAGCCGTCCGCACCATCGAGCCCCTCGAAGACGAAGTCACCGCCTGAGCGCACCCCGCGCGCGGCGGCGTACCCTGGAGGCATGTCCTCTGACGCACCCATCCGTATGTTCGGCGCCGACTGGTGCCGTGACTGCATCCGCACGAAGAAGCAGCTCGACGAGCTCGGCATCGACTACGAATACGTCGACCTGGTGGCCGACCCCGCCGCCGCCGACGTCGCCAAAGAGATCTCGGGCCGCACGAGCATCCCCGTCGTGGTCTACCCCGACTCCAGCCACCACGTCGAGCCGAGCAACGCCGACGTCGAGGCCAAGCTCCGCGAGCTCTCGCTGATCTGACCGTGTCGGTGTGACCCTCGACGCCGCCTGGTCCGTCCGCCGGGCGCTCACCGCCGAGGTCGGCACGGCGCTCCCCGCCTTCGTCGACCACCACGTGCATCTGCACCTCGTCGACGCCTCGGCGATGCCCACCCGCGGGATCGCCGGCGTGGTCGACCTCGGCGGCGACCCGGCAGCGCTCGCCCGTCGCGCGCGCGGCCTCCCCCGGGTCGCCTACGCGGGCGCCTTCCTCACGGCGCCGGGCGGTTACCCGCAGGGGCGCGCGTGGGCGCCGGCGTCGATCGTGCGCGCGGTGACGGATCCCTCTCTCCACCCGGGCGTCGAGGGGGGCGCGCGTACCGCCGTCGACGAGCAGGCGGATGCCGGAGCCTCCGTCATCAAGATCGCCCTGCACGCCGACGCGGGTCCCGTGCTCTCCGACGTCCTGATCGAGGCGATCGTCGCCGCCGCGACGGCGCGCGCACTCCCCGTCGTCGCGCACGCGCAGGGACCGGGCCAGGTCGAGCGCGCTCTCGAGGCGGGGGTGCACGCACTGGCGCACACCCCGTTCGACGCCCCCGTGTCACGGCGGACGCTGTCGCTCGCGGTTGCCTCGGGCCAGGCGTGGATCTCGACCCTCGACATCCACCGCGGGGCGGCACGCGAACGGGCCGTGGCGAATCTCCGGGCCTTCGCGGCCCGCGGCGGGCGGGTGCTCTACGGCACCGACCTGGGCAACGGCCCTCTGCCCGTGGGGCTCAACCGACGGGAGCTCCTCGCCCTGCACGAGGCGGGTGTCCGCGGTGACGCGCTCGTGAGGACCCTCAGCGATCCCTGGCCCGCGAGAGCGACCGACGGAGCCGTCTCGACCTTCGTCGCGGGCCCCGCGCCCACCGATACCGACGCCGTCCCCACCTGGCTGAGCCGGGGAACGGTCGTCCCGACCGAGGAGCTCACCCGTGTCGATTGACCCCTCCCCCGCCGTCGGATCCGTCGACCGGCTCGAGGTCCCGCACCGCGCCTTCGACGACGAAGCCGCCTCCCTCGACGCCGCCGACCCGCTCCGGCATCACCGCGACGCCTTCGTCGGTGCCGAGACGCCCCTGGTCTACTTCGACGGCAACTCCCTCGGCCGTCCGCCGCGGGCGACTGCCGAACGTCTCGCCCGCTTCGTGACCGACGAGTGGGGCGGCCGGCTCATCCGCGGCTGGGACGAGGCCTGGATGGACCTGCCCTTCGCCATCGGCGACCGCATCGGCGCTCTCGCGCTGGGCGCGGCATCCGGTCAGACCGTCATCGGCGACTCCACGACGGTGCTGCTGTACAAGCTGCTGCGCGCCGCTCTCGACGCCCAGATGGGCGGCGACCCGGAGCG
Organism: uncultured Microbacterium sp.; assembly: GCA_913774845.1. Classification (GTDB taxonomy): domain Bacteria; phylum Actinomycetota; class Actinomycetes; order Actinomycetales; family Microbacteriaceae; genus Microbacterium. Next base: position 1,749 of record CAJYJO010000033.1, read on the forward strand.
CGTCGAGATCGTCGTGGGCCGCGACGACTTCCCGACCGATCGCTACCTCGTCGAGGGCATCGCCGCCGAGCGCGGCGGACGCGTCGTCTGGATCGACGTCGACACCTCCCGCGGGGTGGATGCCGACCTCCTCCGCGCCGCGGTCGGTCCGCGCACCGCGGTGGTGCTGCTCAGCCACGTGTCGTACCGCTCGGGCTACCTCGCCGACGGTCCCGCCCTCACCGCCATCGCGCACGACGCCGGCGCCCTCGTCCTGTGGGACCTGTGCCACTCGGCGGGCTCCGTGCCGGTGGAGCTCGATGCCTGGGGGGCCGACCTCGCCGTCGGCTGCACCTACAAGTACCTCAACGGCGGGCCGGGCGCCCCCGCCTTCGCCTACGTCGCCGCGCGCCATCAGGCGGCGTTGACGCAGCCGGTGCAGGGGTGGATGGGGGCCGCCGACGTGTTCTCGATGGGCCCTGTGTACCGCCCCGCCGACGGCATGCGCCGCTTCCTGTCGGGCACCCCGCCGGTGCTGGCGATGGTCGCCATGCAGGACACCCTCGATCTGCTCGAGGCCGCCGGGATCGCGGCGGTCCGGACGAAGTCGACCGCGCTCACCGACTTCGCGATGCGGGTGGCCGACGGCATCCTGGCCCCCCTCGGTGTGACCCTCGCCTCCCCGCGCGATGCGGCCGAACGCGGCGGGCACGTGACGCTGTCGCACCCGGCGATGCGCGCGGTGACGGCCCGGTTGTGGCAGGGCGACGTGATCCCCGACTACCGCGACCCGCACGGGCTGCGCATCGGCCTCTCGCCCCTGTCGACGAGTTTCGCCGAGACGCTGACGGGCCTGCGCGCCGTCGCCGAGGCGGTGCGGGCCGAGGGCGGCGCCGCGCACGGGGTCGTCACGGGCGCGAGCCGTCGGGAGGTCTAGCCTCGAAGGGTGATCGATCCGCTCCTCGTCGTCCTCGCCGGGGTGGTCGTGATCGCCCTCGCCACCGTCATCGGTCCGCGCTTCAACGTCGCCGGACCCCTCGTGCTGCTCGCGGTCGGCGCGGGCGTCAGCCTGCTGCCGTTCGTGCCGCCCTTCGCGGTGAACCCCGAGGTCATCCTCGTCGGGGTGCTTCCCCCGCTGCTGTATTCCGCGGCCGTGCAACTGCCCGCGATCGAGTTCCGCCGCGACTTCGCCCCCATTGCCGGGCTCTCGGTCCTGCTCGTGGTCGTCAGCTCGGTGCTGCTCGGGCTGTTCTTCTGGGCCGTGATCCCGGGGCTCGGTCTCACCCTCGGCATCGCGCTGGGCGCGATCCTGAGTCCCACGGATGCCGTGGCCACCTCGATCGCCAAGCGCCTGGGCATCTCCCCGCGCGTCGTGACGATGCTCGAGGGCGAGAGCCTGCTCAACGACGCCACCGCGCTCGTGCTGCTGCGCACGGCGGTGGCGGCCGTGGCATCCGGGTTCGCGTTCGGCGACGCCCTGCTGAACTTCGCGTGGGCCGTGATCCTCGCCCTCGTCCTGGGCGCGGCGGTGGGCTGGGCCAACCTGCGGGTGCGGGAGAGGGTCGCCAACTCGGCCGCGAACACGGCGCTGAGCTTCACCGTGCCGTTCATCGCCTACCTGCCCACCGAGCACCTCGGCGGGTCGGGCCTGGTCGCCGCGGTCGTCGCGGGCATCGTCACCGGCCAGGGCGCGGCGCGGCGCTTCACCCCCGAGCAGCGCATCAGCGACCGCCTCAACTGGCGCACCATCGAGCTGATCCTCGAAGGCGCCGTCTTCCTGGTCTTCGGACTCGAGCTCAAGGACATCGTCCGCGCGAACCTGGAAGAGCACGAGGGGCTGTGGCACGGCACGTGGCTGGCCCTCAGCGCCCTCGCCATCGCGCTGCTCGTGCGCGCCGCGTGGGTGACGGGCCTCATCGCCGTGCAGGCCCGTCGCAGTCGCTCGCTCGACCGGCACGAGGGCCGCGTCGACGACGCTCGCGAACGCCTCGACGCCTTCGAGCGACAGCTTCGGGACGGGACGCTCGCCCGCCCACCGCGCAGCGACGACCCCGAACGCACCCGGCGCCGGATCGGCTGGATGCGCGCGCGGATCTCGCGGACCGTCGCCGATCTGAACTACTACCGCGACACCCCGCTCGACCTGCGGCACGGCTCGATCATCGTGTGGGCGGGGATGCGCGGCGTCGTCACCCTCGCCGCCGCCCAGACCCTGCCCGAGGGTACGGCCCAGCGCCCCCTGCTGATCTTCGTCGCCTTCCTCGTCGCGCTGTTCAGCCTCGTGCTGCAGGGGCTGACGCTGTCGGCGGTGGTGCGGGGCGTCGGTCTCGCCGGCGAGGGTGGCGAGGGCCCGTCGCGCGAGGAGCAACGCGCCCTCGACGCGGAGCTCCGGGATGCCGCTTCGGCGGCGGTGCAGTCCGGTTCGCTCCGCCGCCGCGACGGGCGGGCCTTCCCCGCCGGACTCGTCGAGCGCGCCGGGGCGCGGCTGGTGCGGCCGCCCGACGAGGACGCCTCGGAACGGGTCCGCGATCTTCTCGAGCTGCGGCTGGCGTCGATCGGGGCCATGCGCCGCCGCTTGGGAGACGTCTCGCGCGACGGGCGGTACAGCACCGCCGCGCTGCGCCACGCGCTCGCGGAGCTCGACGCCGACGAGCTCAGCCTGGAGCTGCGCATCGACGACGGCGAGGACGACTGAGCGGAATACCCCCGCTCCCCCGGCCGTTTCCTCCCGTGCGCAGGCGGTCACCGCGAGAGCCGCGGCAGCCCGCCTGCGGGAGAGAAGTGTCACCATGAGCAGGTTCACCGGCAAGGTCGCCCTCGTCACCGGCGGCGGGAGCGGGATCGGCGCGGCCATCGCGCGAGAACTCGCCGCGGAGGACGCCTCGGTCGTGGTCACCGACATCGATCCGGATGCCGCCGCGCGCGTCGTCCAGCAGATCACCGACGCCGGCGGGACGGCCTCCGCCTTCACGCAGAACACGGCGAAGTGGAAGGATGCCGAGGCGGCGGTCGAGCATGCGAAGACCACCTACGGAGGACTGCACCTCGCCGTCAACAACGCCGGCATCGGCGGCCCCGCCGCGACGATCGGCGACTACGACGTCGACGCGTGGGATCGTGTGCGCGCGATCAACCTCGACGGGGTGTTCTACGGCCTGAAGTTCCAGTTGCCCGCGATCGTCGCCTCCGGTGGCGGAGCGGTGGTCAACATGGCATCCGTTCTGGGGTCCGTGGGCATCGCGCAGAGCTCGGCGTACGTCGCCGCCAAGCATGCCCTCGTGGGCCTGACGAAGGTCGCCGCTCTCGAGTACACCTCCCAGGGCGTGCGCACCAACGCCGTCGGCCCCGGCTTCATCGACACGCCTCTGGTGCGCTCGAGCCTGAGCCCCGAAGCGTTGTCGCACCTCGAGCGCGAGCACGCGACGGGCCGCCTGGGCACCGACGCCGAGGTCGCGGCCCTGACGCTGTTCCTGCTGAGCGACGCCGCCTCGTTCATCTCGGGCAGCTATCACCTCGTCGACGGCGGGTACTCGGCGCACTGAGCCGATCGCCCCGGGCCCGTCGCGCGCTGCGCGGCGGGCCTGTGTCGTACCGCCCGCGTGCGTCGCCGCGGGGCGCTCTCGCAGGGTCGTGGGGCACAATGGACGCGGAGGTTTCCATGAGCGATCCGATCCCGACGATGCCGTCATCCGCGGATGCCGCCGGGACCAGCCCCGTGCCCCTCGTGCACGCCGCGGCCGAGTGCCCGAAGTGCTTCACCGAGCTGCAGAGCGACCGCGACTGGTGGCGCGCCCGTCCGGCCGGCTCGCGCCTGGTGGGTCTGGTCGTCGCTCGCCCGGACATGCCGACCGTCGTGCAGCAGCGCGACGATCTCACCCGGTTCGGCGTGCCGATCGAGGGCTTCCGCCATCCCGCGCCCGAGACCATGGAGGGCTGGGCGAACCGCCTCGACCGCTTCTTCGGCACCCTGACCCGCGGCGACGTGCTCGTCGTGGCGAGCGTGCACGCCCTCGGGGTGACGCGCGAGGACGAGACGCGCGCCGTCGCGGATCTGCGCCGACGCGGCGTGATGGTCAAGGTGCTCTCCCACGGCGACCGGCACCTGCACGACGCGGGCCTGACCGGTCGCGGCTGACGCCTCGCGTCGGAGCGTCGCCGCGGAACCGGCGCCGTCATCACCGGGTGGCACGCTCCGAGGCGTGATCCGCCCGCCGCAAGCCGCGACGGACCGGCACGGTTCAGGCGCCGACGTACCGCGCGAGATGCTCGCCGGTGAGGGTCGACCGCGCGGCGACGAGGTCGGCGGGCGTGCCCTCGAACACCACGGCACCACCGTCGCGACCCGCACCGGGGCCCAGATCGATGATCCAGTCGGCGTGCGCCATGACCGCCTGGTGATGCTCGATCACCACGACGGTGTTACCGGCATCGACCAGTTGGTCGAGCAGGCGCAGCAGCGTGTCGACGTCGGCGAGGTGGAGCCCCGTGGTGGGCTCGTCGAGCACGTACACCGCCCCGGACTTCGCCATCGAGATCGCGAGCTTGAGCCGCTGGCGTTCTCCGCCCGAGAGCGTGTTCAGCGACTGCCCGAGCGTGAGGTAGCCGAGACCGACGTCGCGCAGGCGACCGAGCACCGCGACGGCCGGGCCCTTCGTGAGGAACTCCGACGCCTCGACGACCGACATCGCCAGCACCTCCGCGATGTTCCTGCCGTCGAGGGTGCACTCGAGAACGTCGTCGGAGAAGCCCGTCCCGGCGCACAGCTCGCAGACCGTCTCGACGGTCGACTGGAACCCCAGCTGCGTGACGATGACGCCGAGACCCTTGCAGGCGGGGCAGGCGCCCTCGCTGTTCGCGCTGAAGAGGGCCGGCTTCACCCCGTTCGCCTTCGCGAACGCCGCGCGCACCGCGTCGAGGATGCCGGTGTACGTCGCGGGGCTGCTGCGCCGTGATCCCTTGATGGCGGTCTGGTCGACGACCACGACGTCGTCGAAGGCGGGCAGGTTGCCGTGGACGAGCGAGGACTTCCCCGATCCCGCCACACCCGTCACGACCGTCAGCACCCCGCGCGGCACGTCGACGTCGACAGCGCGCAGATTGTGCTGCCGCGCGTCGCGGATGGGCAGAGCGCCGGTGGCTGCGCGCACGGTGTCTTTCAGGCGTGCGCGGTGATCGAGGAAGCGGCCGGTCAAGGTGTCGGAGGCGCGCAGACCCGCGACGTCTCCCTCGTACTGCACGGTGCCGCCGTCGCGCCCGGCGCGCGGTCCGAGATCGACGACGTGGTCGGCGATCTCGATGACCTCGGGCTTGTGCTCGACGACGAGCACGGTGTTCCCCTTGTCGCGCAACTGCTGCAGCGTCTCGTTCATGCGCTGGATGTCGTGCGGGTGCAGCCCCGCGGTCGGCTCGTCGAAGACGTAGGTGATGTCGCTGAGGCTGGACCCGAGGTGCCGGATCATCTTCGTGCGCTGCGCCTCGCCGCCCGACAGCGTGCCGCTCGCACGATCGAGCGAGAGGTATCCGAGCCCGATGTGCACGAAGGCATCGAGGGTGTCGCGCAGTCCCTGGATGAGCGGCGCGACGGTGGGGTCGTCGATCGTGCGCACCCAGGCGGCGAGATCGGTGATCTGCATCGCCGCGGCATCCGCGATGTTGACCTCGCCGATGCGCGACGAGCGCGCCCCTTCGTTCAGGCGGGTGCCCGCGCATGCAGGGCACGCGATGAACGTCACCGCGCGATCGACGAAGGCCCGGACGTGCGGTTGCAGAGCATCGCGGTCTTTCTGCAGCATGCTCTTGGTGACCTTGGGCACGAGACCCTCGTAGGTCATATTGGTGTTGGCGATGCGCACCTTCGTCTGCTCTTTGTAGAGGAAGTCGTGGCGCTCCTGCTCGGTGAAGTCCTGCACGGGCTTGTCGCCGTCGACGAAGCCCGACTCGCTGTAGATGCGTACCATCCAGCCGTCGGCGGTGTAGCCGGGCACGAGGATCGCGCCCGCGCGCAACGACAACGTCGCGTCGACGAGCTGGTCGAGATCGATGTCGCTGACCTGCCCGAGCCCCTCGCACTCGGGGCACATACCGCCCGTGATCTCGAACGAGCGGCGCTCCTTCGTGCCCTTCTTGGCGCCGGTCGTGTGCGTGACGGCCCCCGCGCCCGAGATCGAGGGCACGTTGAACGAGAACGCCTGCGACGACCCGACGTGCGGGCGACCGAGCCGACTGAAGAGCACGCGGAGCATGGCGTGCACGTCGGTGGCCGTGCCGACGGTCGAGCGGGCGTTGGCCGCCATGCGCTCCTGATCGACGCGGATGGTGGCGCTGAGGTTCTCGAGCGCGTCGACGTCGGGCCGCGAGAGCTCCCCCATGAACTGCTGCACGAACGTGGGGTAGGTCTCATTGATGAGCCGCTGCGACTCCGCGGCGATCGTGCCGAACACGAGGGACGACTTGCCCGAGCCGCTCACGCCGGTGAACACCGTCAGCCGGCGCTTGGGGACGTCGAGATCGACGTTCTTCAGGTTGTTCTCGCGCGCACCGCGCACGCGGATGACGTCGTGGGTGTCGGGACCGTTCATGCGCTGCTCCTCGGATCGACCCCCAGTGTGGCGGACACCACCGACATCCGCGACGCTCTCCGCGCACACCCGGCGGTCGCGCGGTCGCCACGCGGAGTCCGGGCGCACAGAACGGTGCCCCCGTGGACGAATCCACGGGGGCACCGGAGAAGGATCGATCAGCCCTGAGCGCGGCGGTTGGTGCGCGGGTTGCGGGCCCCGACGACCATCCCGGTCGTGGGGGCACCGGATGCCGAGCGCCCCGCGCCCTGCGACCGCGAGGCGCCCGCACCGGCACGCTGTCCGCCGCCGGCGCCCTGGCCACGACCGGCTCCAGAGCGCTGGCCCTGGCCGCGACCGCCCTGGGGCGCGTGACCGGCCGCAGCGGCGGTCTCGGACGACTGCCCGTTGCCACCGCGGCCTCGACGACGACGACCGCCGCCGGCCGAGGCGGCATCCTGGCCCTGCGCGCGCTCGGCGCGCTTGCGCTGCGCGTTGGCACCCTGCGAGCGTCCGCCGCCCTGGGGCTGCGCGACGACGGGCTCGGGCTTGACGTACGGGGCGACCTCGCCGACGAGCGCGACGACCTCGGGAGAGGTGGGGGTGACCGGCTGCGGCGTCGCCGAGATCTTGGCCTTGCGGAGGATGTCGAGGGTGTCGCGACGCTGCTCGGGGAGCATGATCGTCACGACGTCGCCGGCCGAACCCGCGCGAGCCGTGCGACCGGAGCGGTGCAGGTACGCCTTGTGCTCGACGGGCGGGTCGACGTGCACGACCAGCTCGACGCCGTCGACGTGCACGCCGCGGGCGGCGACGTCGGTGGCGACGAGCACCTTCGCGCGGCCGTCGCCGAACGCGGCGAGGTTGCGGTCACGAGCGGGCTGCGAGAGGTTGCCGTGCAGGTCGACGGCGGGGATGCCCGACGCCGTGAGCTGCTTCGCGAGCTTCTTGGCCTGGTGCTTGGTGCGCATGAAAAGGATGCGACGGGCCGTGCCCGAGGCGAGCGTCTGCACCAGGTCTTTCTTGGCATCCGCGTCGGCCGGGGCGAAGACGTGGTGCGTCATCGCGGCGACGTGGGAGTGCGCCTCGTCGACCGAGTGCAGCACCTCGTTGCGCAGGAACCGCTTCACGAGCTTGTCGACGCCGTTGTCGAGCGTCGCCGAGAACAGCAGGCGCTGGCCGTCGGCCGGCGTCCGGCCGAGCAGGCGCGTGACGCCGGGGAGGAAGCCGAGGTCGGCCATGTGGTCGGCCTCGTCGAGGACGGTGATCTCGATGTCGCCGAGGTTCGCGAAGCCCTGACCGATGAGGTCCTCGAGGCGGCCGGGGCACGCCACGAGGATGTCGACGCCCGCGTTCAGCGCGTCGACCTGGCGCTTCTGGTTGACACCGCCGTAGACCGTGGTGGTGACCAGGCCGTAGGCGGCGGCGAGGGGCTTGATGACCTCGTCGATCTGGTTCGCCAGCTCGCGGGTGGGGGCGAGCACGAGCGCGCGGGGCTTACGTCCGCGGCGGCGCTCGGTCGAGGACGCGAGGCGCGCGACGAGCGGCAGCGAGAACGCGAGGGTCTTGCCCGAGCCGGTCTTGCCGCGGCCGAGCACGTCGCGGCCGGCGAGGGTGTCGGGCAGGGTGTCGGCCTGGATCGGGAACGGCTCGTTCTTGCCCTGAGCGGCGAGAACGTCGATGAGGGGGGCGGGCACGCCGAGGTCGGCGAAAGTCTGGGACGTCATGAATACTCCTGCCGCGGCGCACGCGCGCACGGCGGTTCGGGATGCCGCGATGCTGCGGCTGCAGGGGCGAAGGCGCCGGGTGGCGCATCCGTTCGCCGTGAAGGTCAAAGGCCCGAGAAGAGGGGGCCGGTGCGTTCGACGACGCTCGGAGCGGAAAGCTCCACGGACCAGTCTATCGGTTCCGCGCCCCCGCGCCGTCAGCCCGCCGCCCGCCAGCACCCGGCGACATGGTCGTCGACCATTCCGGAGGACTGCATCAGGGCGTACATCGTGGTCGGGCCGACGAAGCGGAAGCCGCGGCGACGCAGCTCCTTGCTCATCGCCGTCGACTCCGGCGTCACGGCCGGCACCTCCGCGAAGATCGCGGGCGGCGTGTGGGCCGCGGGCGCGAAGGACCACATGAGGGCGTCGAACTCGCCTTCTTGCATGCCGGCGACGAGGGCGGCGTTGTCGATAACGGCCTCGATCTTGCCGCGGTGGCGGATGATGCCGGCATCCTGGAGGAGCCGCTCGACGTCGTCGGGACCGAAGCTCGCCACGATCGACGGCTCGAAACCGTCGAACACCTCGCGGAAGCGCGGACGCTTGCGCAGGATGGTGATCCAGGCGAGGCCCGCCTGGAAGCCCTCGAGGCTCATCTTCTCGAACAGCGGACGGTCGCCGCGCAGCGTCGTGCCCCACTCCTCGTCGTGATAGCGCTGGTACTCGGGATCGGTGCCCGCCCATGCGCAGCGGGTGACGCCGTCGGACCCGGTGACGAGATCGCTCATGCGTCCAGGCTAGGCGCGGCCTCCGACATCGCGCCGCGACGCGTCACGGCGACGGACCGGCGACGCGAGAACAGGCCGACCCTCGACGGATCGGCCTGTTCTCGCGTCATCCCCCGTCCTCCTCGAGGACCGGGACGGATGCCGTCACCGGGCGGGCTTCTTCTCCGGAACGGGGGCGTTGCCCGAGGCCTTCAGCTCGGCGTAGTACGCCGCGGCCTCGTTCTGGCGGTCGTCCTCGACGCCCGAGGCGATCGAGGCGCGGATGTGCTCCGGGCCGTAGCCGAAGGCGTCGACGAGGTCCTGGGCGTGCGGGCGGAGTCGGGCGCACAGACGGTCGATGTAGCTCGACACCGCCGCGGCACGCTGCGTCGAGAGCCGGCCGTTGATGAGGTACCAGGCCAGGTGCTTCTCGATGAGCTGCAGACCGAACAGGTCGCGCAGCCAGGTGAGCACCCGGAGGGTGTCGCGGTCGCCGATGCGGTTGATGGCGTCGGTGAAGGCCTCCCACTGCAGCAGTTCGCCGTGCGCGCGAGCGGCCTCGATGAGCTCGGCCTGGTTCTCGTTGAACAGCGCCGCCGCCTCCTCGCGGGAGAGCTTGGATGCCGGGCGCAGGCGCCCCGCGATGTCGGCGATCATCTGCTGCACCCGACCGGCCAGCAGCTCGTGCTGCTGCTCGGCGCGCAGGCCCTTCTCGACCGACCGGGCGGTCGAGCCGAAGTCGCTGACCGCCTGGCCCAGCTGACGCATCCCCGCACCGTGGAAGAGCTTGCCGGCCGTCTGGCCGACGGCGAAGGCGGCGAGCTGCTTGGCATCCTTGCCCGTGAACTGCTTCGCGTAGTCGGCGAGCAGACGCTTGCCGACCAGCTGCAGGAGGATGTTGTTGTCGCCCTCGAAGGTGACGTAGATGTCGAGGTCGGCGCGCAGACCCACGAGTCGGTTCTCGAAGAGGAAGCCCTGCCCGCCGCACGCCTCGCGCGACTCCTGCAGGGTGTCGAGCGCGTGCCAGGTCGACAGCGGCTTGAGGGCCGCGGCGAGGGTCTCGAGGTCTTCGCGATCGGCGTCGGTGTCGAGAGCGCCGCTGAAGACGCCGTCGAACTTCTGCAGGAACTCGTCGTGAGCGAAGATCTCGGCATACGTCGTGGCCAGGCGCGGCAGGAGCCGGCGCTGGTGCTTGCCGTAGTCGAGCAGCGTCACCTCGGGGGTGCCGCTGCCGGAGTCGAACTGCCGGCGCTGGTTGCCGTAGGTGATGGCGATGGTCAGGCCGATCGCCGACGCCCACGCAGCGGCTCCGTCGAGCGAGACGCGGCCCTGTACGAGGGTGCCGAGCATCGTGAAGAAACGGCGGCCGGGGCTCGCGATGTCGCTCGAGTAGGTGCCGTCGGCGGCGACGTCGCCGTAACGGTTGAGCAGGTTCGTCCGCGGGACGCGCACCTGATCGAAGTGCAGCCGGCCGTTGTCGATGCCGTTCAGACCGCCCTTGAGGCCGTCGTCCTCACCGCCGATGCCGGGGAGGAAGTTCCCTTCGTCGTCGCGGAGCGGAACGTAGAAGCAGTGCACACCGTGGTTCACGCCGTTCGTGATGAGCTGGGCGAAGACCGTCGCGGCCTTGCCGTGGAGGGCGGCATTGCCCAGGTAGTCCTTCCACGCACCGCGGAACGGCGTGTGGATGACGAACTCCTCGGTCGCGGGGTCGTAGGTCGCGGTCGTGCCGATCGCCGACACGTCGGAACCGTGTCCCGTCTCGGTCATCGCGAACGCGCCGGGGATCTCGAGGCTCATGATGCCCGGCAGCCATTTGTCGTGGTGCTCGCGCGTCCCCAGCTGCAGCACGGCCGAGCCGAACAGGCCCCACTGCACGCCCGACTTGATCTGCAGGCTCGGGTCGGCGGCGACGAGCTCCTCGAACCCGGCGATGTTCGCCCCGTTGTTCTCTTCGCCCCCGAGACGCTTCGGGAAGGCGCGGTGCACGGCCTTGTTCTGCACCAGCAGGTGGAGCTGACTGAGGGTGCGCTCGCGGTGCGCGTCCATGCCCAGGCTGTCGTCGCGCCACAGCGCGGGGTCTTTGATCATCTCGCGCGCCTCGCGGCGCGTGTCGGCCCACGTGCCGAGCAGGAGGTCGGTGACCTTCTCGGTGTCGATGCGCGCTTCCGCGGCCTCGGCGGCGGAATGCGCAGCGGTGGGCGCTCCCCCGACGGGTGTGCGCGTGCTCGTGGCGGGCGTGGTGGGACGGACGGCGGCGTCGGTCATTTCGGCACCTTTCGACGTTGCAAAGGGATGCCACTACGGTAGGTGTCCCACAACGACCGGGCAATCATTGTGTGAGGTCTACACAAGGCTCGCGGGCGACGTGCGGCGGGGTCGTTGTGGACGGTCAACATTCCCGGGAGCGGGCTGAAGAGGGCCTTGGCGAGGCGGGGGGGGCGCGGACAACCGAGGTCTCCGCGGCGCGCTGGGGTGTGACCGGTGGCTTCGACGGGCTCAGCCACCTCCGCCGGAGGGGGGCGAGGCGGGGGGCTGCGTCGGCAGGCGCAAACGCCCTCACGACGAGCAGCGCCGTGACCGGTGGCTTCGACGGGCTCAGCCACCTCGGCCGGGGGGCGCTGCGACCGGCGGTCAGTTCGCGGCGACCACCGTCAGGATGCCGTCGCCGTACGCCTCGCGCTTCTTGGCGCCGATACCGGTGATGCCGTCGAGATCGCCGACCGAGGCGGGACGCGCCGCGGCGATCGCACGCAGGGTCGCATCGCCGAACACGATGTAGGCCGGTACGCCCTGCTCTCGCGCCTTCTCGGCCCGCCACGCACGGAGGGCCTCGAACAGATCGCGGTCGTCGGGAGCGACGTCGTCGGCGCTGCTCTTGCGGGGGCGACTCGACCCGCCGCCGCCGGAACGCCCGAGCACGTCGCGGCGCAGCGGCACGGGCGTCTCGCCGCGCAGCACACCCGCCGACGCCTCGCTGAGGGCGAGCGTGCCGTAATCGCCCTGCGCGACGATGATGCCCCGGGCCAGCAGCTGCCGGATGACGCTGCGCCAGTCCTGATCGCTGAGGTCGGCGCCGAGCCCGTAGGTGCTGAGCCGGTCGTGACCCTGCTGCGCGATGCGCTCGGTCTTCGCCCCCCGGAGGATGTCGATGAGGTGGCCCGCGCCGAACGCCTGCCCGCGTTCGCGCTGCAGCCGGACGATCGTCGACAGCAGCTTCTGCGCCGCGATGAGACCGTCCCACGTGTCGGGCGGAGTCAGGCACGTGTCGCAGTTGCCGCACGGCTCGGAGCGCTGCCCGAAGTAGTCGAGGAGGTTCTGCCGGCGGCATCCGACGGTCTCGCACAGGGCGAGCATGGCGTCGAGATGCTGACCGAGACGCATCTTGTAAGAGCGATCTCCGGGCGATTGGTCGATCATGCGCCGCTGCTGCACGACGTCGCCTAGGCCGTACGCCATCCACACCACCGAGGGATCGCCGTCGCGGCCGGCACGACCCGTCTCTTGGTAGTAGCCCTCGACGGACTTGGGCAGATCGATATGGGCGACGAAGCGGACATCGGGTTTGTCGATACCCATGCCGAACGCGATGGTCGCCACCATGACCACGCCGTCTTCGCGCAGGAACCGCGACTGATTGGCCGCACGGACCGAGGTGTCGAGTCCGGCGTGGTACGGCAGCGCATCGAGTCCCTGGGTGCACAGGTAGGCGGCGGTCTGCTCGACGCTCTTGCGGCTGAGCGCGTAGACGATGCCGGCCGACCCCTCGGGCTGTGAGCGGATGAACTGCACGAGCTGCCGACGCGGGTCGACCTTGGCATCGATGCGGTACTGGATGTTGGGGCGGTCGAAGCTCGCGACGAAGCCGCGCGCGTCGCGCAGGCGCAGCCGTTCCACGATCTCTCGAGCGGTGGCCGGGGTGGCCGTGGCGGTGAGGGCCATGCGCGGAACGCCGGGGAAGCGGTCGGCAAGGTCGCCGAGGGCGAGGTAGTCGGGGCGGAAGTCGTGGCCCCACTGCGACACGCAGTGCGCCTCGTCGATGGCGATGACGCTCAGGCTCCCGCGGGAGAGCAGGCCCAGCGTCTGCGCGCCGTTGAGCCGCTCGGGCGCCACGTACAGAAGATCGAGCTCGCCCGCGAGGTAGGCCTGCTCGACCGCCTGACGCTCGGCGGGGGCCTGCGTGGAGTTGAGATAACCCGCCCGCACGCCGTTGGCGATGAGGGCTTCGACCTGGTCGTGCATGAGCGCGATCAGCGGGCTGACCACCAGACCCGTTCCGGGACGGACGAGCGCCGGCACCTGGTAGGTGACGCTCTTGCCGCCGCCCGTGGGCATGAGCACCACGGCGTCTCCCCCGTCGACGACGTGCTGCACGATGTCGGCCTGATCGCCACGGAAGGCGTCGTACCCGTAGACCTCGTGCAGCACCTCCCGCGGATCGCGGCCCGTGAAGTCGCGGATGGCGGGCAGTTCGCGGGCGGTGCCCGTGGCGGCGACGGCGCGGGCGAAGGGCGAGGACGGGTCGACGGGCGGCGGCGGAGCGTCGACGTCGTCGGGCGGTGACAGGAGGTCGGGGTCCCAGTCGGCACCGGCGTAGGGGTCTTCGGGGACCTCGTACGGCTCGGGCGGGGCGTCGGCGTACGAGTCGGGTGCGGCGCCGGGATATGTCACCCCTCCACGGTAACCCCGGCCACCGACACCGATACCGCCCCGGCATCGGCGGTGGATACCGGGGCGGCTGTGGAGGAGCCGTACGTCAGTGCGTCGACGGCGCGAAGGCCAGCTGCGCGGCGACGAGACCGTGCTCGCGGCTGACGATCTGCGCGCGCCCGGGGGCGGCCCGCTCGGGCTTGACGCGTCCGATGAGCGCCCCCTCCTCGGGGTTCCCGCCCAGGAGGATGCCCGTGACACCGAGGTCGGTGAAGCGCTGGATGATCGGGTCGTACGCGGCACGGCTGGCGCCGCCCGATCGACGCGTGAGGATGACGTGCAGACCCAGATCGCCGGCCTGGGCGAGCAACGGCTGCAGGACCGCGAGCGGATTCCCCTGACTCGTGGCGACGAGGTCGTAGTCGTCGACCAGGATGAAGCCCTCGGCGCCCGTCCACCAGCTTCGCTCGCGCAGCTGCGTCGGGGTGACGTCCGGACCCGGGATGCGGGTGGAGAAGTACTGCGCGAGGTCGTTCATCCCGCCGGTGGCGAGGTCGTGCGAGGTGAGGTACGCGCCGAGGTAGTCGTCGGGGATCTCACCGAGCAGGGCACGACGGTAGTCGACGACGAAGATCTTGGCCTCCGCCGGGGTGTACAGCCGCTGGATCTCCCGTGCCACGCCCCGCAGGAACGACGACTTGCCCATCCCCGAGTCGCCGTAGACGAAGAGGTGCGGCTCCACCCGGGGGTCGACGCCGAACGGCGACAGCTGGGCCTCCTCGAGGCCGAGCAGCAACCGGGTCTCCGCGGGCTCGGTGAGCGCGCGCACCTCGTCGAGCGAGATGTTCTCGGGCAGCAGCCGCAGCTTCGGGCCGGGCTTCCCGCGCCACGCGGCACTGACCCGCCCGATCATGTCGGTCACGCCGTCGGCGATCGTCGTCGGGTCGTCGGAGCCGTCGATGCGCGGAACCGAGGTGAGCATCTGAAGCGTGGCGGGACTCAGACCGCGACCGGGCTGACCGACGGGCACGTTGGCCGCCTGCTTGCGGTCGACGTCGGAGTCGGTGGGATCACCCAGTCGCAGCTCGAGACGCGTCTGGATGAGGTCCTTGAGGTTCGCGCGGATCTCGAGCCACCGATTCGCCGTGACGACCACGTGCACGCCGAAGCTGAGACCGCGGGCGGCGATCGTCTGCACGCGCGCCTCGAGCGGCTCGAACTCCGCGCGCAGGGTCGACCACCCGTCGATGACGAGGAAGACGTCGCCGAACCCGTCGTCGAGGCGTCCCTCGCGGCGGCGGGAACGGTACGTGTCGATCGAGTCGACGGCGTTGCGGCGGAAGTACTGCTCGCGCGCGTCGAGCACTGCTTCGACCTCGGCGATGGTCCGGCGCACCGCCTCCGGCTCGGTGCGCGTGGCGACGCCCGAGACGTGCGGGTGCCGCTGCATCGCCGTGAACCCGCCGCCGCCGAAGTCGAGCACGAAGAACTGCAGCTCCAGCGGCGTGCCGGTGAGCGCGAGCGCGGAGACGAGCGTGCGGGCCAGCGTGGACTTGCCGCTCAACGGCGACCCGACGATCGCGACGTGACCGGCCGCACCGCCGAGCGAGACCGTGAGGTTGTCGCGGCGCTGCTCGAGGGGGATGTCGACGATGCCGACCGGCACCGTGAGGGCGCCGGCGTCGCGCCAGCGCCGCGAGACGAGACCGAGCTCCGGGTCCTCCGCCAGGTCGGGCATCAGCTCGTCGAGCGGCGTCGGCTCGGCCAGGGGCGGCAGCCACACCTGGTGCGCCTCCGGCCCGCGATCCTTCATCCGATCGACAGCGATCTGGAACGTCGACCGCTTCTCGGCGACGGGGGCCGCGGTCTCGGACGCCGCGGCATCCTGATCGTCCGCCGGGTCGTCGTCGGGCTGGGCGGCGGCGGTGAACACCTCGACGCGGGCGGGTCCGGATGCCGCGGCGTCGATCGCGTCGACCGCGAGACCGGCCGTGCCGCGGGGGCGCCCCGAGACGTAGGCCGCGCGGAACTGCACGAGGTTCTCGGTGTCGCTCTTGAGGAAGCCCACGCCCGGTTCCTGCGGGAGGGTGTACGCGTCGGCGGTGCCGATGATCGTGCGCGACTCGGCGGCCGAGAAGGTGCGCAGACCGATCCGGTACGAGAGGTAGGTGTCGAGCCCGCGGAGCTTGCCCTCCTCGAGGCGCTGCGAGGCGAGCAGGAGGTGCACGTGCAGGGAGCGGCCGACGCGACCGATGTTGAGGAAGCTGTCGACGAACTCGGGCTTCGCCGTGAGCAGCTCGGAGAACTCGTCGACGACGATGAGCAGCGCCGGAAGCGGTGCGAGGTCGGTGCGGCCCCCGCGGCGCGCGGCCTCGTACTCGCCGACGTTGGCGAAGTTGCCTGAGGCGCGCAGCAGCTCCTGGCGGCGCACGACCTCGCCCTGCAGCGCGTCCTGGAAGCGGTCGACGAGCGCGAGCTCGGCGCCGAGGTTGGTGATCACGGCCGAGACATGAGGCATCTCGGCCATGCCGGCGAAGGTCGCGCCGCCCTTGAAGTCGACGAGCACGAAGTTCAGCTGCTCGGGCGAGTGGGTCATGGCGAGGGCGAGGACGAGGGTGCGCAGCACCTCGGACTTGCCGGAACCGGTGGCCCCGACCATCACACCGTGCGGGCCCATGCCCTGCGACGCGGACTCCTTCAGGTCGAGCACGAGAGGGGCGCCCGACGGCTCCTGGCCGATCGGAACCCGCAGACGGTCGCGCTCGAGTCGCGGCGTCCACGCCCGGTCGAAGTCGACCGCCCGCACGTCCGGCAGCCCCAGCAGCTCGGTCAGTTCCGCCTGCCCCTGCGTCGTCGGCGCGTCCACGACCACCATGGGTGCGGGGCGCAACGGCATCAGGCGCCGCGCCGTCGCCTCTGCCTCGGCGATGCTCATGGCATCCGGGACGAAGGCCTCAGCGCGACCGGCGCCGTCGATGAACTCGGCGGAGGCGGGGACGACGGGGGCGTCCGACCGGCGGGAGCGGGCCGGGACGACGGGGGCGTCGGCCAGAGCGATGCGGGCCGTGGTCGGGTCGTCGAGCTCGGCCCAGCGGCTCGGCAGGTCGACGACGGTGACGCCCTGCGCACCCTCGAGTCCCGCGAGCGGGCTGTTCGAGGGGGTCTCGACGCCGTCGACCACGATCACGATGTGCGGGGTGATCCCGCCGCCGGGAGCGAAGCGCGGGCGCGAGGTGACCTGCTCGGGGAGCATGTCGACCAGCTCGTCGAGGGATGCCGAGATCATGCGGGCGGGACCCAGCTTGTCCTGCACGCGCGACGACATCGCGTGGGGGAGCCATTTGATCCAGTCCCACGCCGCGAGCTGCGCCGGGCCCGCGAGGACCGCGATCAGGACGTCCTCGGGGTCGTGCAGCGTCGCCGCGGACGCGACCACCGCTCGGGCGAGACTGCGCACCGCCTCGTCGTCGGAACCGACGACCTCGACGCGCGCGTAGTCGGCGAGCGGGAACCCCAGCGGCAGGTCGCGCTGCACTTCATGGGTGAGCATGAAGCGGTGCGCGGCCGAGGCGGCGACGGGGTCGAGCTGGGCGAGCGGCGGCAGCTCGGGCGCTTCGAGGGAGAGGCTGAGCGGCTGGTCGGTCACCCCGACGCGCGCGAGCAGGAAGGTCTCGTCCCCCGGCTGCCGCTCCCACACCCGCGAGCGCTCCTCGGCGATGAAGGGCAGAGCGGCCGGCGCCGGCATGATCCACCCGCCGTGGCGGCGCTGCTTGCGTGCCGCGACCCGCACGGTGTCGCGCAGGTCGGCCAGGTAGGCGAGGTACTCGCGGCGGTTGCCGAGGACCTGGGCGTTGCGCTGCGCGCGCTGGCGCCATCCGTTGACCGCGACGAAGCCCAGCGACGACAGCAGGAACATGCCGCCGATGAGGAAGCCCGTCGGTCCGCTGTTCGAGATGGTCACCATGACGATGGCGCCCACGCTGCCGAGCATCGGCAGCAGAGAGGTCAGGATGCCGCTCCCGCCCTCGTTCGGCACGAGCTCGGGCGGCGGCTGGACGACGATGCGGCCGTTCGGAAGCGACGGCGGGGCGATGCGCGGACCGGTGCTCACGCGGGACCTCCGATGAGACGACTGAGGGTGAAGACGCGCTCGCCCAGGCGCACGCGCGTGCCGTCTTCGAGAAGAGTGCGGGCTCCGGGACGCAGCGGGTGGACGGTGCCGTCGTCGTCGATGAGCTCGGACCCGTTCGTGGATCCCGCGTCGGTGACCCAGATGACGTCGCCGTCGTGCTCCAGACGCAGGTGCGTCTTGGAGATGAGGCGGTCCGGATCATCCACGGCGATCAACACGTCGCCGGGCTGCTCGGCCACGGGCGCACGGCCGAAGTTCACCGCGGCCGGCAGCTCGAACTGCGCGCGTTGGCCGGTGTCGAACGTGACGAGCAGCTGGTCGCGCCCCGCCGCGGGCGCGGCGATCGCGACGGGCGCCGCCGTCTCGGGGACGGCGGATGCCGCGCGCTCACCGGCGAGGACCGGTGCGGCGAGCGCGACGAGCGGCGCGTCCCAGGCGGGGGCGGCCGGAAGGGAGGGGGCGGCGTCGATCCGCAGCGGGTCCCGGGTCGCAGCGGAACGCGCGTGCACCGTCGGTTCGGCCAGATCGCGGGCCTCCGCGGCATCCGCGTCCCTCCGCCCGCGCGGGACGGAGAGCAGGACGGTACCGGCGGCGCGATCGGCCCAGGAACGTTGACGGCCCGAGCGGTCGAAAGCGGCGGAGGCGACGACGACCCAGGCACCGACGACGAGCACGAGCCCGCCCAGCACCACCAGGGTGCCGCGGACGAACGCGCGTCCCGCACCCGGAACGACCGGCGACTCGGCACGCGCGGCGCGCAGACCGAACAGCAGCGCCCCCGGGGTGAGTCCCCGTCGCGCCTGCAGGATCCAGAGCCCCAGGAGGGCCTCCAAGGCGACCGCGATCCCGAGGACGGGAGAGCCGAGAAGGGATGCCACGCCCGCGGCGATCACGACCAGGGCCGCGTCGACGCTGAAGGCGCCCACGCGCGTCCCGACCGGCGCGGGCGCGCCGGGGGGCGGCGACTGCGTCATGTCGCCATCATCGCACGCGCGATCTCGATCGCCCCGGCCGCGAGCATGCCGGCCGGAAGCGACAGAGCAGTCGCGAGCGCCTCGAAGACGTCGCCCGTCCGCGACCATCCCAGCGACCGCAGACCCCGGCCCACGGGGACGACGAGAAGGGCCGCGCCGAGGCCGACCAGCAGCAGGATGCCGGCGATCCCGACGAGCAGTTCGGGCGAGAACGCGGGGAGGAGGGCCCCCAGCACGGCGGCGAGGACGATCACCGCGCCCGCGCGGGCCACCCACCGCAGGGAGGGCACGGTGCTGCGCCGCGAACCGAGCAGGAGCGCCAGGACCACGGTGACCGCGAGGGCGATGCGTCCGCCGAGGACGACCGGTTCACCCGCGGGGAACGACGGCAGGGCCGCGAAGGCGCTCGCCGCGCCGGCGGCGACGAGCAGCAGCGTGCCGATCGACAACCGCGCCGTGGACCGTTGGACGAGGGCGTCGGCGTCGTCGGCCTCGATTGTGCGGACCTCGTCGGGGAGGTTCTGCCGCACCGTCCATCGGGTGCTCTGGAAGCGGCCGTAGTCGATGAAGGTGCCGGGGGCCACGTCGACCAGGCTCGCCTGGAGGATTCGCTGGGCGACCGGAACCAGACCGAGCGTCACGGCCGCCGGCGCCGACACGTCGAGGTGCAGCAGCAGCGCCGCCCCCCACACCGCGGCGAGCATCGCCAGGACGATGGCCGCGGTGCGGCTCTGCGCGCACAGGGAGTCGGTGGAGCCGAGTACGCCGAGCACCCCGGCGACGATCGCGGCGCTCAGCACTCCGGTGAAGACGGCGACGAGGTCGGCGGAGGCGGGCAGGTCGGGGACCACGGCGACGCCGCCGCCGAACGCGAGGGCGATGACTCCGACAACGGGTGCGAGCGTTGCCGTGCGCGCGCGGGCACGGAGTCCGAAGACCGCCGCAGCGAGCAGCGCCGCGACGAGGGCGAGCACCCCCACGGGCGCGCGGACCTGCTCCGGGAGGGCGTCGGCGCTCTGCAGCCTCAGAAGGGCCAGGATGCCGCCCCCCGCCGCCAGGACCCACCACGCCGCCGCGAGCCGCGCCGCCCGAGCCTCGGTCGCGCGCACCGTCGCGCCGGGAAGCGATGCCGTCGGGTCGACGAGCACGAGCACCGCACCGTCGTCGAGACCGGTCATCGGCGTGGAGCGGAGGATCTCGCGCCCCGAGATACCCACGACGCGCGTATGGCGCGTCGGCGCCGAGCCCGCCGCGCGCAGCACGTCGTCAACACGCGCCTGCAGGGGAACGACCAGGTCGAAGCGCGAATCGCCATCGATGAGGGCGACACGGCGCCCGTGCATCACCTCTGCGCTCAACGGTCCCCCTCGCTCTCGCGCCACGACGGCCCGCGGGCCGGCGACCGCACCAGCGTATCCGGCCGGCACCGGGCCGTTCGTCTTTCGATCCGCCACCGGGGATAAAGATGAGAGAATTGTCATCTTTGAATATGGGTCCCGGGGTTGTCGATCCGGGTCGCCATTACGTAGGTTCGAAGTCCGGTGGGGGGCTCCGGCTCCTCCACCGATGCCGCCGACGGACCTCCGTCCCGGGCGGACATCCGATTCCCCTATGCCCGGGCGCGCCCGGAGGAACAACGAGGAGACAGTCGTGGCAGATCTCATCGCAGCCCAGGAGGGTGCGCTTCGTCGCGGTGCCGAGGCGGTCAACACCGCCAAGGGCGGCATCGACGAGCAGGTCCGGAAGGTCCGTTCCGAGCTCGACCAGGTGGCCGGCTTCTGGACCGGTGCGGCGGCCGGTTCGTACACACAGCTCATGCAGCGGTGGAATGAAGAGACCACCAAGCTCAACAACGTGCTCGTCACGCTCGAAGACGCGCTGCGCGGCACCGAGCGCGACCAGGCCGCCTCGGAAGAGTCGCACCAGCAGACCATCGGCAACCTGGGCTCGCTGCTCGGCTGACCCCGCTCGACACGAAAGAAGGAACTCCCATGCAGTCCATGTCCGTTCGTCCCGAGCAGGTCATCGCCCTCTCCGGTCAGATCCGCAACGGCGCCGCCGGCATCCGCACCCGTCTCGACGAGCTCGAGTCGCAGGTCAACGCCCTGCGCGCCTCCTGGGACGGTGAGGCGCAGACCGCCTACGACCAGGCCCAGGCCCAGTGGACCCAGTCCATCACCCGCCTCAACGAACTGCTCCAGCAGATCGCGGGCAAGACCGACGAGATCGCCCAGGGTTACACCTCGACCGACAAGTCCGCCGCCGGCCGCTTCGTCTGAGTCACCGGGAGCCGGCGGTCGCTGCGGCGGCCGCCGGTTTCTGCGGCCCGCCCGGGCCTCCCCCCCTTCCGCGCCACGCGCACACGTCCGCGCTTCGAGAAACGAGTGAATCTGATGAACGGTCAGGTCGGTTACGACGGCGACCAGGTGCAGCACAACGTCGTGCTGTTGACCGAGGTTCCCGAGGAGATTCCGGCCGCCGACATCATCCGGCAGGTCGACGGCAACTCCGCCGAGGACACCTCCGCCGAGTTCACCCGCCACCTCGAGCAGCGAGCGAGAGAATTGGCGGCGGAGATCGAGAATCTCCGCGGGTGGGTGCTTCTCAACGCCCAGAACCTCGCCCAGGCGGTGGCCGCCCTGCAGGAACGCGACATGATCAACGCCACCGACGCGCAGCAGGCGCTGTCGGTCATCGACTCGGCGTCGCAGCCGGCCCCGTCGGGGGGTTCCTCGCCGGCAGGCGCAGACGGTACGAAAGCATTCCTCTCGGGGCTTCCCCGATGACGCGGGCCCGCAATCGCCGAGCGGTCTGGACCGCGGTGGCGATCGTCGCCGCGCTGCTTGTCCCGTTTGCACCCTCGCCCGCATTCGCCGAAGACACAGACGCCCAATGGTGGGCCGACGCGTACGGCGTCGATGCGACGCACGCCGCGGGGTTCACGGGCGCGGGCGTCAAAGTGGCTGTCATCGACTCGCAGATCAACCCGAACCTGCCCGTCTTCGCCGGCCGAAACCTCTCGGTCTCCGAGACGCGCGTCTGCGCGACCGGATCCGAACCGGTGTCCGACGTCGCCGACTCGGGGACCATCCACGGGACGACGATGGCGGCCATGATCATCGGGAACGGCACGGGGGCGGGAGAGGTTCGCGGAATCGCTCCGGACGCCGACCTGACGTTCTATGGCCTCGGACCCAAGAACGGCCCGGACTGCGAAGAACCGACGGATGATCGGCTCGGAAACATTGGCACTCTTATTAAAGCGGCCGTCGACGACGGCGCCCAGGTCATCAGCATGTCGTACGGATCGGGGACCCGAGACTACGACGTCCCCGTGATGGCATACGCCCTGGCGCGGGGGGTGGCCGTGGTGATCTCGGAGCCGAACTGGTCCGAAGTGTCCAACAGTAAGACGGACGTCGCGTCCATGAACGGCGTCGTGGGCGTCAGCGAGGTGAACCGGGCCGGCGAACTCCAGAGGCACCTCAACGGCGACGCCTTCGTCGTGCCGGAAACCACGGTCGTCGCCGCCGGGGACAATCTGCCCACCGTGGGTGCGCAAGGCGACTGGTCCAAGACGGAGGTCAGCGGCGGATCCTCTTACGCAGCGCCCCTCGTCGCGGGGATGCTCGCCCTTGCGGCGCAGAAATATCCTCAGGCGACGGGCAATCAGCTGGTGCACGCACTCATCTCGAGCACGAACGGGACCGTGCATGAGCCCGTGCGCACGGAGAACGGATACGGGTACGGCGCCGCCTGGTTGCCGACGCTCCTGACGGTCGACCCGCTGCAGTATCCCGATGAGACCCCCCTGATGGGAAAACCGCTCGGCACGCCCACAGCCGATCAGATCGCCGAAGCCCGAGAGCAAGGATTCGTCGCTCCCCCCTCCCAGACACAGCCTCGCAACACGTTCGACCGGGGCGACATGCAGGAGGCGCCGGTCAGCATCATGACCTTCGTGCCGTGGATCATCGGCCTCCTCATCGTCCTCGTCCTGGTCGCCGGGGCCGTCACTGTCTTCGTCATCACTCGCCAACGTCGCCAGACCCGAGAAGGGACCACACCATGACCGGGCCCAACGAACAGCGCCTCATCGACTTCGCCGACACGGGAAGCGCCTGGGACATGCCGGGGAACCTCCCGCTCGTCACCGGGCTGCAGTCGTTGAAGCAGGTTCTGCAGAAGGTCGCCGAGAACCCCGGTGTGATGGGACAGACCGGGACTGCGGCGAGCACCCTCTTCGGCGCGACCGCCGTCGAGGTGCAGGAGCAGATCACCTGGGTCCAGGTCAACGCGGCGATCGTGATCTCCCAGGCGAACTCCGTTCGCGAGCGCGCACGCGAATCCCTGGCCAACCTGCCGCAGGGGTCGATGACCGAGGGACAAGCAGCGGCCGTCCGAGGGGCGACCGTCGGGGCGACGCTCGTCCTCGGACCCGTCGCTTTCCTCGCGGGCGAGGGAGCCGCTGCCGCGATCAATGGATACCTTTCGAACCAGCGTGAAGAGGCCGCCGCGCGGGCGATGTCGGCGCACGCCGCCGAAATGGACAAGATCACGCTCGAGGCTCCGCCGGAGTTCCAGGTCGATCGCTCCAAGCAGCCCGTCTCCGGCGACCCCACGACCGACGGCACGACGTGGAACGGCGGCGGTGGCGGTGGCAGCGGCCGCTCCGGCACGCCCACGTTCCAGCCCGCTCCCGTCGGTGGACCGTCGGGATACACACCCGGTGGGGGCGGCGGTGACTTCGTCGGTAGCGATCCCTCGGGCGGTGACGAAGGCCGCAGCGACTACGGCCCGTTCCACATCGACGTCCCGCAGGCCAACCTCGGACCGCGGCCTCCCATCGATCTCGGCTCTATCCCGCCGACCCCGACGCCGGACGGCCCGCTCAACGGCTCTCCCACGCTGCCCGGGGTCATCCCGGCGGCTCCGGGATCGGGCGGCCTGAGCGGTGGCGCCGGTGCCGGCCTGGGATCCGGCCTCACCGCCGGCCTGGTCGCCGGCGGCGGCGGAGCCGCGGCCCTGGCCAATCTCGCCCGCGGTGCGGGCACTCCGGGCGGCAGCCTCTTCGGCGGCGGCACCGCGACCTCCGGCACCGCGGCCCGCTCCGGCGGCCTGCTCGGCAAGACCGCGCCCGGCGGATCCGGTCTCGGTGCGCGCGGCGTCGGCGGAGTGGCCGGCGGCGGCACGGCCGGGGGTAGCACCAGCGGCTCCTCGGCAGCTCGCGGCGCAGGCATGCGAGCGGGCGGCCTGGCCGGCGCAGGCGGCACGGGCGGGACCGGTGCGGCCGGCGGCGCCACGGGTGCGGCCGGCGGTGGCAGCCGGGGCGTCGGTGGTATGGGCGGGCCGGGCTCGCGCTCGGATCGCCGCAACGAAGCGGCCCGTGGCCTGGGCGGCCCCATCGCCCCGCGCATGGAGGACGACGAAGAGATCGGCCCCCGCTCCGAGAACGCGCAGGCCGGCGGACGAGACGACTGAGCAGCCGGACCACCGGCCGAAATCACCGGGCCTCCGGCGCGCCACGAGCGCGACCAGTGCGGCCCCGACGGAGGACACCACGATGACCGACCGCATCTCCGCGGAAGAGGGAGCCCTCGCCCGAGGCTCCCAGGCGGTGAACGGCGCGCACGCCGACATCGCCGACAGCACGCGACGCGTGCTCGCCGAACTCGACGAGCTGCAGGGTCGATGGGTGGGCGAAGCGGCGACCTCCTACGGTGTTCTCGTCAACGAGTGGACGGCGGGCGCGAACCGGCTGAACGACGTGCTGCTCACCCTGAGCGCCGCGCTCCAGGCCACCGCGCGCGACCAGGCCGCCGTCGAAGACGCCCACCGCACGACGATCAGCGGGCTGGACAGCCTGCTGGGAGGACAGTGAGATGGAAGACCTTCGCGTCACCCCCGAATCGCTCCACGCCGCGGCCGCGCGCCTGCGTTCCGAGAGCGCGCGTATCGACGCCGCCCTCGGCAGCCTCGACGCCGAGGTCACCCGCCTGCGCGGGCAGTGGGAAGGCGCCGCGCAGTCGGCGTACGACACCGCCCAGCGCCAGTGGACGACCACGCTCGAGCACATGCGCGACGTCCTCCGTCGCATCGCGAACGCGACCGACGGCATCGCCGACGACTACGTGACCACCGACCGGGCGTCCGCGACGCGATTCCGCTGAGCGAGGGCGTCCGGCACGGGGCGACCTCCCCGGCGACGATAGTATTTCGAGGTCTGACCGCTGGGGGCTTCGGTCCGGGAGAGGGGGTCGCGGGTGGCTGACGTCATAAACGCGACGCGTGCGTTGCTGCGCTTGTCGGTGCAGAGCGAGGGGCGCCGTCTCGATATCGCCATTCCGGCTCAGGTGCCCGTCATCGAGTTCCTCCCCGGCTTCGCGCGCTCACTGGGCGTGCTCGACCCGTCGATGACGTCGTCGGGATACGCCCTCCACCGCGCCGACGGGACCGTCGTCGACGTCGCTCGCGGGGCCTCCGCCCAGGGCATCATCGACGGCGAGGTGCTCACGCTCGTCCGCGGCGGGCTCGTCGCCCAGCCCCGGGTCTACGACGACATCGTCGAAGCCGTCATCGACGCCACCGCCCAGCAGAACCGCCCGTGGACCACGCGCGACAACGCGCGCACCGCTCTCGCCGTCAGCCTCGCCCTCCTGGGCGTGTGCGCGATCCTCCTCCTCGCCGCCGGACGCGCGCTCCCCTTCGGCGCGCTCGTCGCCGGCGGCGGCGCGATCGTGCTCCTCGTCGTCTCGTCCGTCGTCTCCCGGCTCGGCCAGGGCGAGGCGGGCCAAGGCCTCGGGATGGCGGCATCCGTCTTCGCTGCCGTTGCCGGTTACCTGGCCGTCCCGACGGCCTTCGAGCTGTGGGGCTGGCCGATGGCCGCCGCCGGCGGCGCGGCCTTCGTCATCGCGGGCGTCGCGCTGGCCCTGTCGCGCGACCGCGCCGAGGTGCAGCTCGCCCCGCTGATCGCGGGCGGCGCGATCGGCGTGACCGGCACGATGGCCGCCTTCTTCCCGCCGGCGATGATCTGGACGCTCATGGTCGGTGTCGTCGCCACGCTCGGCGGCGCCCTGCCCTGGCTCGCGCTGGGCACGACCCGGTTGCGCGTCGTCTCGCCGCAGAGCGACGCCGAGATGTTCGCCGACCCCGAGCCGATCGACGCCGACGACGTCGCCGCTCGCGTCGCGCAGGGCAAACGCATCCTCATCGCGCTGCGCCTCGCCCTCGCCGCGGTCGTCCTCGTCGCCACCCCACTGGTCGCGGCGCAGAACGCCACCGGTGCGCTCGTCTGCTCCCTCGCGTTCGCCGGCATGATGTTCCCCTCGCGCCAGACCTTCGCGCGCTCGGGCGTGCTCACGGTGATGGCCACCGGCATCCTGGGTCTGGTGGTCGCGGGAGTCGCGGCGTCGCTCGCGCAGCCGGGACTGCGGGTCGGCATCCTCATCGTGCTCGCCGTGGCGACGGTGAGCGTCGTCACCGTCACGCTGCTGGCGCCCAAGACCCGCCTCCGGCTCATCCGCCTCGCCGACACCGCCGAGCTGCTGGTGCTGGCGTCGCTGCTCCCCCTGGCGGTCATCTCGTCCGGACTGGCCTGACATGGCCACCAAGGGCGACCTGATCGAGGCGCAGAACTTCTCGCGCCGTCGTCTGCTCACGGCTTTCGTCAGCGGCGCCCCGGGCGGCAAGGAACTGCAGCCGAGCTCGCCGCTGCGCGCCGTCATCGCGGCGATCGCCCTGACGGTGCTCGTGGTGCTCGTCGGCGTCTTCTACGGGCTCATCCGTCCGGGCCTGCCCACGGGTTGGGAGAACGGCAAGCTGGTGCTCGTCTCCGACACGGGGGCCCGCTTCGTCACCGTCGAGGGGGTGCTGCATCCCGTCATCAACACCGCGAGCGCCCGCCTCCTCCTCCCGGCCAATCAGTACGGCGTCATCTCCACCGATCAGGCCACCCTGGCCGGGACACCGGTGGGCGACACGCTCGGCATCACCGGGGCACCCGACGAGCTGCCCCCGACATCGGGACTCCTCAACACGGGCTGGAGCGCGTGCGTCTCCGGCGACGTCGGCGTCGACGTTCGCCTGTCGACGGCGAGCGGCCCCACCCCCGCGACCGATCGCGCCGTGGTGGTGTCGGTCGACGGCATCCTGCACGTGGTCCAGGGCGGCCGCAGCTTCGCCGTGTCGAGCACCGAAGCCGACGCCGTGCTGCGCGCGGCCGGCATCTCGTCGCTCAATCCGATCCCGGTGCCCGCCTCGTGGCTCGACCTCTTCACGGCGGGGACCGCGCTCACCCCCATCACGTTGCAGAACTACGGCGAGGCCGTCCCGGGCACCTCGCTGCGCGCCGGACAGGTGGTCAGGCAGGCGGGCGCCCCCGAAGACGAGCGGTTCCTCGTGCAGACCGGCGGCGTGCTCGAGTCGCTCTCTCCCCTGGCCTGGCAGCTGTATCAGCTCGGCAGCGGCAGCGCCCTCGGGGGCCAGGTCACCGAGGTCACCGCCGACGAGATCCGCAGCCTCCCCACCGCGACGCAGGGGCTCGGCGACGAGTGGCCCGACACCGGCTTCGAGACCGTCGCCGCAGGTCAACGCCCGTGCGCGGTGCTCACCACGGGCGACAGCGGGGCCGAGACGGCGCTCGCGACCCAGCCGACCTCGACCGCCGTCACCGCCGGCGTCCGCGTCGACCCCAGCCACGGTGCGCTCGTGCGCTCCGGAGGGCGTGGTGACCAGAACGCGAGCATCCTCACGCTCGTGGATGCCACCGGCACCGCCTTCCCGCTCCCGGGAGCGACCGACGAGACCATCGCGCGCCTCGGCTACACGTCCGATCAGATCGGCGCCATCGCCGACGGCTGGACGGCGCTGCTGCCCACCGGTCCGTCGCTGAGCGAGGACGCCGCGCAGCGCACGCCGGAGGCGAAGTGACCCGTAGCGGCCCTCGGCGACGCGCGCTCGCGGCGGCGCTCGGGCTCGGCATCCTGTTCAGCGTGGCATCCTCCCCCGCTCATGCCGCGGCCCCGGTCCTGGCCGCCACCACCGACACCCAGTGCACGGCGACCACGCGCGTGCCGCAGGCGCCCCCCGCGCTCGATCGCCTGCAGAGCACGTCCGCGTGGGCGCTCACGCGCGGCGAAGGGGTGACCGTCGCCGTCGTCGACTCGGGTGTGGCGACGAACCCGCACCTCGACGCGGTGGTCGTCCCGGGCGTCAACCTCGTCCCCGACGGCACCGACGCCTCCGGCCGCACCGACCAGCTCGGACACGGCACCGTCATCGCCGGCCAGATCGCGGCACAGGTCATCTCGGGTTCCGGGGTGCAGGGGCTCGCGCCGGCGGCGAAGATCCTCCCCGTGCGCGTCTACGCGGGCGATTCGAAGGAGCTCGTCGACGCCGGTTTCGGTCCGAATACGCAGCGGATGGCCGAGGGTATCCGTGCCGCCGCCGACCGCGGCGCCCAGATCATCAACGTCTCGATGAGCACGACCGAGCGCAACGCCGCTCTCGCCGACGCCGTCGCGTACGCCACCGGACGCGGCAGCCTCGTCGTCGGCAGCGCGGGAAACCGCAGCTCCGTGGCCGCGGTCGAGACCGACGAGACCGACGGTGCACGGTACCCGGCCGGTTTCGCCGACGCGATCGGGGTGACCGCCACCGACCTCAGCGGGTCGGTCACCGAGGCCAGCATCTTCGGACCCCACGTGACCCTGGCCGCGCCCGGTCAGGAGATCGCGTCGGCCTGGCCCCTCGGCGGCGACTGCGTGGTGGCGGCGAGCGAACCCGCGACCAGCTGGGCCGCCGCGTACGCGTCGGCGGCGGCGGCTCTCGTCGCCTCCGCCCATCCGGACGAGACCCCCGCGCAGTGGGCCTACCGTCTCGAGGCGACCGCGGTGCGCCCGCAGCCGGACGAGCGTTCCAACGTGTCGGGCTGGGGCGTCGTGCAGCCCTACGACGCGCTCGTGCTCGTCCCGGGCTCGGGTCTGCGCGGGCCCGCGAGTCCCTTCACGTCGGCTTCGCCCTCCCCCTCCCCCACGGCGACATCCGCGGCGGTGTCGATCGTCGTCGGTCCCGGACCGGATGCCGCCGCCCTCACGACCGCGACCGGCATCGGTCTTGCAGGACTCGTCGCGCTCGGAGCGATCGGCGCGCTCGCGGTCTTCGTCAGCCGACGCCGCGACGAGAGCGCCCCGCGCCGCCCCGCGCCGACCGGGCGCGGCCTGTATCGGGACGAGACCGCCGAGTAGACGGGCGCGTTTACGTGCGCCCGGGGATTGCGGGTGCGCCGGGGCCATCGGGGGGACCGCGGGTCGGCGCGGGACGGGAAGGGAGGAGAAACCGGCACCGGAGGACCCAGACCCGCGCAACCGCCCTCCCCCCGCCGACTCCCCTCCCGCGATCCAGCCCCGGGCGCAAGCCCCGGGCGCAGCCCCCACCGCCGGCACCCCACCCCGGACGCGCGGCGCGCGCCGGGAACGGAGGAGAAACCGGCACCGGAGGACCCAAACCCGCGCAACCACCCTCCCCCCGCCGATTCCCCTCCCGCGGCGATCCAGTCCCGGGCGGAGACCCCGACCGCAGCCCCCACCGCCGGTACCCCACCCGGGACGCGCGGCGCGCGGGACGGGAAGGGAGGAGAAACCGGCACCGGAGGACCCAAACCCTCGGAACCACCCTCCCCCCGCCGATTCCCCTCCCGCGGGGGGGATTCAGCCCCGGGGTCCTACGCGGACGGACCGGCGGGACGCAGCTCGAGGTGCGCGTCGCCGAGGCGGAAGCGGACCGGCACGGGCGCCGTGCCACCCGCGCCGATGCGCTCTGCGCGGCCGTCGTCGAGCACGAGGGTCACGCCGTTGGTGGAGTCGAGGTCGGTCACGGTCCAGCCGGTCACCGTCCAGTCGAGACGCGCGTGCTGCTTCGACACCGTACGCGTGGAGTCGACCACCGCGATCGCCTGGACGGATTCATCGGATGCCGCGGGCTTGCGGCCCAGCACGACGGTGCGGCTGGTCAGCGGCACCTGACGACCGTCGGGCAGGCCGAGCGTCCACTCTCCGCGGCGTCGCGAACGCGGACGCAGCTGCGTCTGCTCGTCGACCGGCGCCGCGGCAGCATCCGCCGCATCCGTGGACGGCGCGTCCGTGACATCCGTGGTCTCCTCGACCCGTTCGAAGGTCGGGGTTGCCGTGATCGCGGAGGGCGGGTCGGCGGGAGCGGATGCCGAGACCCCGGCCGCGGACTCGGATCCGGGGGCACGGGCGATGGTCGCGTCGGGTGCGGCGGGATCCGCGGCCTCGAGCGCGCCAGCACGGGCGGGGCCCGCTGTGGCGTCGGACGGGACCTCGGAGCCGGACGTGGCCGGAGTCGATGCGACGGGGGCCGGAGCAGACGCGGCCGCGGAAGCCGGCGCCGGGGCATCAGCGACCGCAGAACCAGGAGCGGGCTCGGGAGACGCCGAGGCCGGAGCAGACGCGGCCGCGAGGGACGGCGCGGAGTCAGACGCGGCCGCCGGCGCCGGCGAACCCGCGGCCGACACACCGGGGGCAGACGCGGAGGGCGGCACGTCGTCGGCGGCGCGCGCGGAGCGGCGCAGGGAGGTGTGCTCGAGCTCGGGCGCGATCTCGACGGGGCCGGGGAGGGTGGGGATGACCGCCGGGGCCTCCGGTTCCGGGGCGGCGGAACGCGACCCGGCTGCCGCGGCGGCGACACCCGGCACCGCGGCGATCGGTCCGGCGGGTTCGGCCGACACCGGGGCCTCGACGGGCGACGGGGCGGTCGGCTCGGGGGAGGCGGCATCCCTCGCCTTCCCCCCGGAGGCGAGCAGCGTCGACCAGACCGGCGGGAAGAGCACCGCGAGCGCCGTCGTCCCGGCACCCCGGCCGGACGCGGTGCCGATCCGGTGGGCGGCGCGGGCCTTGAGCACGAGCGCGTAGACGTTGACGAACGGCACGAGCAGCAGCACGGCGCGGACGGGATCGATGCGTCCGAGGCGGAAGATCTCGGCGTCGTTCACCACCGGCACCCACGCCCGCCACGTCTCGACGCCGCGCGCGTCGAACACCCGCGCGAGACCGATGGCGTACCAGATGTGCAGCGCCACGGCCGGCACGAGGAGCGCCCCCGCGATCGCGGCGATCAGGCTCAGAACCAGCATGCGTCCTCCGTCGACGGTCGCCCTCGACGCTACCGTGCGCCGCGCGCGGATTCAGCCGACGGCCCGGGTCAGGGGGACGGGCGGCGCCACGGTCGCAGGGTCGAGGTCGACGCGCCGCGCCGCGCAGCCGACGCAGCGCACGTAGCGGATACGCCCCTCGGCGGTGGTGTGTGCGGACTCGGTGAGCCAGGCGTGCTCGTGCGGCGGGGCACTGACGGGCGGGGGAAGGGTTCGGGGGATGCTCATGGACTCAGCGTGATGTAATGCCCTTATGCACCTCAACCCTTACGGCGAGTACGCGGTCCTCCTCGCAGCCTCGCTGGCGAACGACTGGCCGGTCGACCGCGCGGGGATCGAGGAGCGCACGATCGAGATGGGGATGACGATGCGCTTCCCGGTCGCGGCCGACGATCACGAGCGCACGCGCGGCGTCGTCGACGAGTGGCTGCGCGTGGTCGACGAGACGGACCCGGCCGCGCGCGCTGCGCTGCTGAACGCGCAGATGGCGGCGGTGACCGCGTATCCCCGCCTGACCGACCACGACGGCGAGGGCTGGCACCTCCACTACAGGGACAGCGACGAGGCCCTGCCCCGCGTGCTCGCGGCCGTCATCTCGGTGGGCACCTCGCTGCACCTCGTCACCCGCGGCATGGACCGTCTGCGGCGATGCGCCGCCGCGCCCTGTACGCGCGTCGTCGTCGACGTCACGCGCAACGGCCGGCAGCGCTACTGCTCGGTGCGCTGCGCGAATCGCGCGGCCGTGCGCCGGCATCGGGCCCGGAGCTGATCCGGGCGGGAACCCCACCTGTCCGCGGCGCGAACGCAGAGTCCACCGGCGCCCGACCATGCGACGGCGGCAACGGGCAGAATAGCCGCGGCACGACCCCGCGAAGCCGGAGCGCCCTCACACGTCCGGTGTGTGCAGCCGCGCGAGGATCGCGACGGTGCCGCCGATCCTGCCGAGCTCGTCGCGCGCCATCTGCCCGGTCGTGCGGTCGCCGCGGCGCATCGAGAAGAAGAGCACGAGGTAGTCCCGCACGGCGCCGGCGAGGATCACGCCGACGATGATCCAGATGGTGCCCGGCAGGTAGCCCATCTGCGCGGCGAGCACGGGACCGACGAGGGGACCGGCACCCGCGATCGCGGCGAAGTGGTGGCCGTAGAGCACACGGCGATCGCGTCCACCGGCTCCGGAGCCTGTCGGGTGGGACGGCGACCGGGGGAGGGTCGGGTCGGTGATGACGTCGTCGTCGACGGATGCGCTCAGGGTGTCTCCTGTTCGCGCCACTGCGGACTCGGGAAGGCTAAGCGGATGCCGAGCCCCGGGCCCGCGGCATCC
Source organism: uncultured Microbacterium sp. (assembly GCA_913774845.1). GTDB lineage: Bacteria > Actinomycetota > Actinomycetes > Actinomycetales > Microbacteriaceae > Microbacterium. Next base: position 34,007 of record CAJYJO010000033.1, read on the forward strand.
CTCCCGCGTGCGATGAGCGGCGCGATCGGTGCGACGAGCGGTCCTCCCCGCTCGATACGGCAGCGCGGAGGGGATGGCGGAACACGGCGCGCCCCGCATACGTTGCTGTGGACACCGACGACAGGAGACGCCCGATGGCCGATGAACTGACCGTGACCCGCAACGACGAGGAACGCCGCTACGAGATCCACGTGGGCGACGAGCTCGGCGGATTCCTCGAGTTCGAGCCCGCGGGCGACCGCGTCGAGCTCCCCCACACCGAGATCGATCCCGCTTTCACGGGCAAGGGCCTCGGCTCCCGCCTGGCGAGCGAGGCACTGTCCGACCTCGCGCGCCGGGGCGACACCGTCATCCCCTCGTGCCCGTTCCTCGCGCACTACCTCCGCGAGCACGACGTGCCGGGGCTCGTCGTCGAGTGGCCCGACGAGGACGACGCCACCGACTCCGCGGGGCCCGGCGAACCGTCGTGACCCGCCTGGACGTCGCGCCCCCGGAGTCCGAGGGGCCGGTCGCCTGCGACGGGCCGAGCGCACTCGTCGTCGAGGCGCGCGAGGTCCCGCTCGGCGGGGTCCGCGGAATGGAGGTGCATCGCACGCTCCCCCACCGCGCCCTGCCGATGGTGGGCGCGTGGTGCTTCCTCGACCGTTTCGGCCCGCAGGACACGCTCATGCGCGTCGAGCCGCACCCGCACATCGGGCTGCAGACGGTGACCTGGCCGATCGTGGGCGAGGTGCGCCACCGGGATGCCGTCGGAAGTGACGTGGTCGTGCGGCCGGGGGCGTTGAACCTCATGACGAGCGGTGCCGGCATCGCCCACTCGGAGTACTCGGTGGGAGAGGGGCCGATCCCGCTCGACGCCCTGCAGCTCTGGGTCGCCCTCCCCGAGGCGCGTCGCCACGGCTCCCCCGCCTTCGAACGGCACGAGGACCTCCCCGTGCTCGACCTCGGCAACGGCGCTGAGGCCGTCGTGGTGATGGGCGATCTGGGCGGGGTCGTCTCGCCGGCGACCGTGCACACCCCGATCGTGGGTGCCGAACTGCGCCTCCCCGCCGGCGTCGACGTGCGGCTCCCCCTGCACCCGCACTGGGAGTACGCGCTGTCCGGCATGACCGGCGTCGCCGTCGTGGAGACGGGGATGGATGCCGTCGACGCCGACGCCGCGCGACGCTCGAGCCCCGCGGTCGAGCCGGGGGACACGGCATCCGTCGATCACACCCGGCTCGTCTACCTCGGCAGGGGCCGCGACCACGTGGTCGTGCGCAGCGCCGAGGGCGCGCGCGTCTTCCTGCTGGGCGGAGAGCCGTTCGAGGCCGACATCGTCATGTGGTGGAACTTCGTCGGCCGCACGCACGACGAGATCGTCGAGGCGCGCGAGGCGTGGGAAGCGCACGCCGATCGCTTCGGCGCGGTCGTCGACCACGGCCCCGAGCGCATCCCCGCACCGCCGCTGCCCGCGGTGCGGCTGACCCCGCGTCGGCGGCGCTGACCGACACCCGCGAACGGACGCGGCGCCCGAGCCGAAGCCCGGGCGCCGCGTGCGTGACAGCGAGGGTCAGCGTCGGACGACGAGGGTGGTGCGCCCCTCGGAGCCCTCCACCGTGGTGCTTCCGCCGTAGACCGCCTTCACCCGCTGCGAGCCGCGCTGCTGCGGGTCGAGCGTGACCGTGGCCGTGCCGTTCTGCAGCGTGGCGGTGTAGTCCTTGCCGCCGACGGTCACCGTGACCTCGCCCTGGGCGGCGGGGCCGAACGTCGGGCGCACCGTGACGGTGGCCGTGAACGTGTCGGTGCTGGTCCCGGTCCGGGGCGTCACTGCGACCGTCGTGCGCGAGGCGCTGACGACCGCGACCCCGGCGCTGTCGGCGGTGCCCGTGAGCCCCGTCGCCGCGTCGGTGGCGGTGACCCGCACGCTCAGCACACGACCGACGTCGTCGCGCTGGATGCGGTAGGTGGATGCCGTGGCCCCGGGGATCGGCTCCCCGTCGCGCAGCCACTGCGTGGCCGTCGTCACGTCGGACGGGTCCCACGTGCCGGTCGTCGCCGTGAGGAGGCGGCCGATCTTCGCGGTGCCCGACACGGTCGGGGCCTCCACGGAGACGGGAGCCGCCTCGCCCGAGTCGACCGTGAGCACCGTCTGCACGTCGGAGTCGCCGTACTGCACGAGGCCGAGGTACCGCGTCTGGGCCGCGAGGCCCTGCCACGACAGCTCGTACGACGTCGACACTCCCTGCTCGACGGGCAGCGGGTTCGGCGTCGCCGTCAGCTGGCCCTCGCCGCCGGGGGCGACGTTGGCGTACGTCATGTCCCACGTGAAGGGACCGGTGAACGAGTAGAGGTTCGCCTCGATGAGGTACGTGCCCGGGGTGGGGTTCGGCAGCGTCACCCGCTCGTCGGCCGAGGCCGTCGCGGAAGTGAAGCGCTCGTAGTACCGCAGGTCGTCGGGGCTGACCACGCGCGACACGAACAGGTCGAGATCGCTGCCGGTGTCGTCCGAGGAGTTCAGGTCGAAGCGCGAGAGGGTCGTCCCCTCGGGCACCTCCACCGTCCACCGGACGTACCCGTCGGCGTCACCGGAGTTCTGGTCGCCGGTGTGGCCCTCGACGGGGTTGTCGGCGTCGGTCAGCAGCGTCTGCTTCGCGAGTCCCGACAGCGTCAGCGGCAGTTCACCTCCGACGCCGGGCAGGACCTCCACGGTCGTCGATCCCGACAGACCCGTGCCCGACACCTCGGCCGGAGCCTCGGCCGTGGCGGGACGGATCGCGATCGGCGAGCGCACCTGCGTCGACCCGTTCGCCCACGTGAGGAAACCGGTCGTCCACTGCTCGGCGGCAGCGTCGGTCCGGGCGAAGGTGACGGTGAACGTCTTCTGCTCACCGGCCGCGCCGAACTCGAGCGTCGACGGCTCGACCGTGGCATCCACTCCGGGGACGTCGACGGATGCCGTGAACGTGCCCGCCTGCGTGGCGGTGACCGTGCGGGTCACGGTCTGCGGCTTGGCCAGCGAACCGATCGAGATGGAGGCGAGGTTGAGGTCGCTCCCGTCGATGGGGGCGACGCCGAAGTCGGCGAGACCCTTGCCCTGCAGGAACGCCGCCCAGTCGGCGGGGCCGTTCAGGTACAGCAGACCCGGGTCGAAGTACTTCGTCGGGTCGACGTGACCGGCGCCCTGCGCGAACGGATCCTGCGCGGGATCGCCCTCGGCGTCGACGGTGTCGTAGGCGGTCGTCATCATCGCCGACTTCACCTCGGCCGGCGTCGCGAGGGGGCGCTCACCGAGGTAGAGCGCGGCCAGACCCGCGATGTGCGGCGACGACATCGACGTGCCCGAGAGGAACTCGAACGTCGGGTCGGCACCGGGGGCGTTGGCGGCGGCGGCGAGGATGGCCACGCCGGGCGCCGAGATGTCGGGCTTGAGGATGTCGCTGCCGTCGGCGAGCATCGGTCCGCGGCTCGAGAACCCGGCGACCTGCGGGGTCGGGGTCTCGACGCCCGTGACGTTCTCGCCCACGAGGGTCGCGGTGGCATCCGCGTTGCCGCGCACGTAGGCGAGCAGGGCGTCGCGGTAGCGCGCGTCGATGTGCACGGTCGGCACGGAGTGGAAGTCGTTGTCGACCGAGGCGGGCGTGACGTTGACGAGGATCATGCCCACGCCGCCGGCGTCCTTCACGGCCTGCGACTTCTCGATGCGGGCGTTCTGCCCGCGGTCGCACACGACGATCTTGCCCGCGGCCTTCGCCGCGTCGAGCGAGCCGAGCAGGCACAGCGCCGCGTTGGCGGGATCGGTTCCGGATGCCGCGATGTCACCCGCGTAGACGACGGGCGCCGTGACCTCCTGACCCGCGGGCACCGACACCGACGCACCGGCGGCCTGGAAGCCGTCGGGCAGCTTCACGGTTCCCTCGTACGTGGGGATCGTCGACGCCGCGACCGTGGTGTACCAGGGCGAGGCGTGGTCGGCGGTCGAGGCGCCGGGGCCGGAGTTGCCGGCCGAGACCGAGACGAAGACGCCGGCCGCGGCCGCGTTGAAGAACGCCTGGTCCTCGAGGGCCAGGGTCGAGGTGGCCGCGCCGCCGCCGATCGAGTAGTTGATGACGTCGACACCGTCGGACACGGCGCCGTTGATGGCACTGAGCAGGTCACTCAGGGCGCAGACGTCGTCGGTGGTCACGAGCGGGTCGGGGCCGGCCCAGCACGCCTTGTAGGCGGCGACCTTCGCGGCCGGCGCGACACCCGAGATGGCGCCGAAGTCGACGCCCTCGACGCTGGCCTCGACGCCGTTGTTGCCGGCGGCCGTGCTGGCGGTGTGCGAGCCGTGCGCGTCGCCGTCGCGCGGGGAGACGTAGTCAGCCTCGAAGGTGAAGCCGGTGGCCGCGGCACCCTGGTCGAAGTAGCGGGCGCCGACGAGCTTGGTCGAGTAGTCCGACAGCGACCAGCCGTTGCCCTCGGCCACACGGGTGGAGCGGAAGTCGGTGCCGTCGCCCTTGCGGAAGACGACGTCGTTGCCGTCGAGGTAGGGCGCAGCTCCCGGGGTGGTGCCCAGCGGGTCGCCCGCGAACGCCGGGTTCTCGGGGGCGATGCCGGTGTCGATCACGCCGACGACGACGCCCTCGCCCGCGGCGTCGATCCCGCCGACGCGCTGCCACACGCCGTTGTCTCCCTCGAGACCGAGGAACTGGGTCGACGGAACGGCGTGGGGGTGGCGGATCTCGTCGGGGACGACCTTCTGCACACCCTTCGTCGCGGCAAGCTTGGCGGCCTGGTTCGGGTCCATGGTCGCGCTGAAGCCGTTGACGGCGATCGTGTACGTCGCGTCGGGGCGCACGCCCGCCTCCTCGGCGACGTTCTGCTGCCGCTCCTCGAGGAAGGCCGAATACTCGCGCGCCTGCGGGGAGTCGGTGTCGAGACGCGCGTCGTCGGACTTCGTGGCATCCAGACCGGGCTCACCGCCCTCGTAGGTGGCGACCGGTGCCTCGTCGAGGACGACGATGTACCGCCCCGTGGCGGATTCGATGGGTGTGGGAGGCGTCACCCCCTCGCCCACGTCGGCAGCCTGAACGGCTGTGGCTCCGGCAACGGTGAACAGTCCGGCCAGGGAAATGGCCGCGACCGAACGCAGGGTTCGACCCATTGTGCGCTCCAAACGGGGGGATGATGTGAGCGATCTGCGCGACATCGGCGGCGCGCGTTGGTCAAACATAACTCAGGGCGAATTCATCGCAAACGCATTTTTTGAACTCGGTCTGGCGCAGGGCCGGCCCGCCGTCCGCTCGAGCCGTTCGCCCGCACCGCCAGCCGGGCCCACCCGCGCGCGATCATTGCCAGGACGACTCCCCCGACGACCCACGTCGAGAACGCCCCGAACGCGCCCGTGACGAACAGGCCGAACACGAGCGCCGCGACCATCGCCACGGCGATCGCCAGCACCGTCGCCACGAGCAGCAGGACGGCCCGGAAGGGATGCTGCCGGAAGCTGCGCGGACCGTCGAGGGCACCGGCATCCGCGTTCCCCGCCGGAGAGGCGACGACGATCGCGACGAGCAGGCCGACCGCCCCGGCGAGAGGCGACAGGACCGTCAGCGCCGCGACGACCACCAGGGCGACGATCACCGCGGCGAGGGCGCGGACGACCCGGGGACGCCTGACCCCCGGCGCTCCGACCAGGACGAGCGTCGCAGTCGCCGCCGCGATGAGCACGACCGTCGAGACGGCCAGCAGGCCGAGAAAGCCCCCGCCGACCGCGGGCGTGGCACCGGGCAGCACGCAGAGCGCCTGCACGAGCGCGTTCACGAGCACCACGCCGGCTATCACGGCGACGCGCTTCACGGCGTGACTCCGGCCGCACGGTCGATGACCTCGCGGACGCTGCCGTCGAAGATCACGGTCGACGACACGGTCACCGTGACGCGGTCGGGGTCGGACCCGGGCGACGACGCCGCGACGTCCTCCCCCGCGCTCGTCGTCCCGGCGCACGCGACCGAGCCGTCGTCGCCGCGCGAGCAGGTGGGCACGTCGCGCAGGGCGATCCCCTGCTCCTGCAGCACGTCGATCGTGGCGAAACGCACCTCGGTCAGGTGGTTGCCGCCGACGGGGGCGATCGCGGCGATCTGCGAGCACCCCGCGAGAGCGGCGACCGCCAGGAGCGGCACGACCGACAGCACCCGCCTCACAGCCCGCGCTCCCTCTCGTAGGCGAGCAGCCGCGCCCGCTCGGTGACGTGCTGCGCCTCGAGCTGCGCGTCCGAGATGACCGACAGGTCGAAGGGTGCGGGCAGCAGCAGTTCGGTGTTGCGGTCCAGCGGCGAGCCGCGGCGCATCAGGGGCGTCTCAGCCCAGTCGTTCGCGGCGAGTTCGCGACTGCGGCTGGCGAGGTCGGCGATCGAGCCCGACGAGCCGGGCACCGCCGGCGACGAATGATCCAGCAACGTCGTGAACAGCGACAGCGTGCCGTCGCGGTTGTCGACGATCTCGACGACCTGCTGCTGCTGCGGGAAATCGATGCACGAGGCGGTCGTGATCTCCCAGAACCCGCCGGTGTCGGTGGGGTGGGCCAGAATCTGGTTGAGGTGCGTGTGGCCGTTGAGCCAGCCGACGACGATCGGGAACTCCTGCAGCAGCGCGATGAAGTCCTCGGCCCCGTAGAGCTTCTCGTCGGCCCCCGGTCGTGTCGCCCGGTTCTCGAGGGTGAGGCTGTTGTGGTGGCTGAAGATCAGCGCGAGCACCTGATCCCGCTGGGCGATCTCGAGCTGCGCCCGCAGCCACCGCATCTGCGACTCGGGCACCGCGCCATCGGGACCGGCGACGGCGTTGCAGGTGTCGAGCCCGAACGCGCGGACGCGGGGGCTCAGGTCGGCCTGCCACCACGTCTCACCCGACGCGAGGTTCTGAGCGGTGAAGCCGTGACCGATCGGCCCCGGGGTCGGCTGGGTGCGGAAGTGCTCGGCCATGAACTCGCGCTGCTCGAACAGGTAGCGTTCCCCGTTCGCCGGCACCTTCTTGAACCCCGGATCACCGGATGCCAGCCCCAGCGCCGCGAGAGCCTGCGACAGCACGCTCGTGCTCGACGCCCACCCCTCCAGAGCGGTGCCGGCCGTGGCATCCAGGGAATACGATTTCCGACCGCCGACGGCGAGGGCGCGCAGCTGCGGGCTGATGTCGAACGTGCCGAGCAGCAGCGTGTCGTGATTGCCGTAGACCGCGTACCAGGGGGCGGGCAGGCCCACCGACTCGACCTTCGCGGCGATCGCCTGCGAAAGCAGGTCGGGCAGACGCGGGAAACCGTAGTCTCCGAACGCGCCGCCGCGCGGATCGCCGGGGCGGTACGCCCACGTCGCCTCGCTCCACGCCTGCACGCCCTGCCACTCGGGGCCGCCGGTGGCGGGGTCGACGGCGAGGCCGTCCATCAGGTCGATGTACCAGCGCAGCTCGAGGTGGGAGTGCATGTCGGCGCTGTCGCCCGTGACGATCGCCGCGCTCATCGGGGCTCCGGTCAGCGGGCTGTAGCGTGCGTCCGAGAACGCCTGCACCATCGCCGCCGTCGCGTGCGGGCTGAGCGGGTCCTGCGGGTGGAAGGCCGAGCCCCACGCCGAGTGGTCCTGCACGATCATGGGTTCGATGCGGCCTGGCGACTGCGCCTCGATGACGTGCAGGTCGGACAGGTGGCCGAGGTACAGCAGCGACCGTCGGGCTGTGGTGCGGGCGGCCGACGGCGCCCGACGCAGCACGTCGGTACGGGGGAGGTACGGCTCACCCGGGCCGGTCGTGAGCGCGCGATAACGCCCCGAGACGAGAGAGCCCTGACGGATGGTCTGCTGCAGGGTGGTGGGGATGCCGGCGGCGAGCGCTGCGGGCGCGGCGGCGGCGCGCGCGGACGCGGTCGAGAGCGTGTCGAGTCCGATCCCCGTCGCGGCGGCGGCGGCAGCGGCGACGTGGAGGAACTGACGGCGGGACAGTCCGGTCACGAGATCATCCGTTCGGGCGGAGGAGGGACTCGAATCTAGCGCCTCGGCGCGCCGGCCGTCGAGCGCGTCGGTCGGGGTCGGGGCCGCCGCAAGGCGCCGGCCGTCGAGCGCGTCGGTCGGGAGGTCGGGGCGGCCGAAAGGCGCTGGCCGTCGAGCGCGTCGGTCAGTAGGTCGGGGCGGCGGGGAGGCCGAAGAACTCCTCGAGGGTCGTGTAGCCGCCCTCGTGGTACGCCCGGGCCAGTTCCGGCCCGATGTACCGCAGATGCCACGCCTCGGGTTCGTACCCGCTGACGCTCTCGCGCCCCTCGGCGTACCGCGTGATGAAGCCGTACTCCCACGCGTGCTCACGCACCCACGCACCCTGGCGAGAGCCGGCGACGTCGTCGAGGGTGGCGCAGGACCCGTCACACGGCACGATGTCGACGGCGAGCCCGGTCTGATGCTCGCTGTATCCGGCCCGCGCGCTCTCGCGATCGGCCTCGTCGACGCCGCCGACCGCAACGCGACCGGCGTAGGTCGACTGCTGCGTGGAGAACGAGCGGAACGCGCTGAGGTAGCCGATCTCCCCCGCGCCCGCGTCGGCAGCGGCGCGCACCAGTGTCGTGAGTGCGCCGGCGGCGGCCTGTCGGAGCGCGGACTGCTCCAGGGCACGGACGGCGTCGGGCATGACGAGGTCGCCCGCGCGATAGTCGAGCGGGTCGAGAGGCCGCTGCTTGTTGACCACGACCCATTGACGGTCGGGGTCGGACAGCGACACGCACGGCGCGATCCCGGATGCCACCGCCTCGCGGAACGCGCTGCCCCCGCCGGCGGCGGCGATCGCCGCACCGTCGTCGCCCGCGGAGAGCGCGGCGGTGAACGTCGGGTCGTCGCACGGCGTCGCCGTCGCCGCCACCGCTGCGAGCTGCGGCACCGGGAGACCCGCGTCGGGAACGGCCGGAGGACCGGTGACGGTCGCGACGGCTCCGTCGGCGACGGCGGAGGTCGCCGCTTCACCGCTGACCCCCGAGACCGCCGCTCCGATCGCGACACCGCCCGCGACGATGACGAGAACCGCGGCCACCCCCGCGCCGAGGCGACGACGACGGAAGGTCGGGTTCGAGGCGGTGTCGGCAAATACGGTACGGACGCTGCGCGTCGAGGGCGACGACGCCCGGAGTGCACGTCGGCTGGGCGGGGTCGGGGAGTTCGGTTCCGTCACCGGCGTCTGCGGGAGGGTGAGCGCCGCGGTCGCGAGTCGCTCCGCCTCCGCGCGCGCGGCGCGGCGGGGGGAGAGCTCGGGATCGGGTATCACTCGACCCATTCTCGCCCGCGGTCCGACGCGGGTCGACCCCCGGCGCGCGGGTCGGGCCGAGCGGACGCCTCCTGCGCGCCGCCATTGCAGCGCGCATCGTTGCGATGATCGATCTCGGATCGGTACGCCTTGCCGTTTCGTAGAACATGTGTTCGACTGTAATCATGAGATGGCAGGGTCAGCAGCTGGGTGTGGACAACCTCGATGCCCTACCCGGCCTCGAGCAGATGGACGGCCTGATGCGGTCGGTGACGACGCCCGAATTCGCCGGCATGACGTTCCACGAGGTGCTGTGCAAGAGCGCTCTCAACCGCGTTCCCGGCGCCTCCGCCATGCCGTTCGACTGGACGGTGAACCCCTACCGTGGCTGCAGTCATGCGTGTTCGTACTGCTTCGCCCGGAAGACGCACGAATACCTCGACCTCGATTACGGGGTCGACTTCGACTCGCAGATCGTCGTCAAGGTCAACGTCGCCGAGGTGCTGCGCACCGAGTTGCGCCGAGGCTCATGGGCGCGCGAGCCGGTCATGCTCGGCACCAACACCGATCCGTACCAGCGGGCGGAGGGGCGCTATCGGCTCATGCCCGACATCGTCGGCGCGCTCACCGACACCGGGACGCCGTTCTCGATCCTGACGAAGGGCACGCTGCTCCGAAGGGATCTGCCCCTTCTCACCGAGGCGGCCCAGCAGGTGAAGGTGACGCTGGCGATGTCGATCGCGGTGTTCGACGACGCCCTGCAGCACTCCATCGAGCCCGGCACCCCGAGCGCCCAGGCACGTCTCGAGACCGTCCGCGCCGCGACCGCCGCGGGCTTCCGCGTCACGGTGTTCCTCATGCCGATCCTGCCGCACCTCACCGACTCGATCCCGGTGCTCGACGACGCCCTCGCCCGCATCCGCGCGGCGGGCGCCGCGCGAGTGGTCTACGGTGCGCTGCACCTGCGTCCCGGCGCGAAGCAGTGGTTCCTGCAGTGGTTGGAGCGGGAGCACCCGCATCTCGTGTCGTCGTACCGCGGGCTGTACCCCGGCGTCTCGACACAGGCACCCAAGGCGTACCGCGCCTGGCTCGGCAAGCGCATGCGACCGCTGCTGCGCATGCACCGCCTCGACGGGTGGGACGAAGACGACCACCCCCGCGGCCGCCCCCAGCCCGGACTCGCCGCGCGCACACCGCCGGCGAGCGGCCTCGGACCGGTCCGCGGCACCGGCGGCGCGGCATCCGCCCGCCCACGTGTGGCCCCGGCGAGCGAGCCGACGCTCTTCTGACGAGCGCCGAGAGCAGTGGTCATCGGACGCCGCCGCTGCGACTGGGAACCACGAAGCCCCCATCGCGACGGGCGATGGGGGCTTCGGATGGGTCTCAGGCGTCGACGTTCGCGAGCTGGCGGCCCGAGATCTCCTCGAGCACGTCGTCGCCGAGCTGGGTGTCCTCGAACGGCGCCTCGATCTCGGCGCGGTCGAGCAGCTCGGTCATCCGACGGCGGCGCTGGCGCGTGATAAGCGTGACCACCGTGCCGCTGCGACCGGCGCGGCCCGTGCGGCCCGAGCGGTGCAGGTACGTCTTGTACTCGTCGGGAGCGTCGGCCTGGATGACGAGGTCGATGTCGTCGACGTGGATGCCGCGGGCGGCGACGTCGGTGGCCACGAGCACGTTCACGCGGCCCGAGGTGAGCTTCTCGAGGTTGCGGGTCCGCTTCTGCTGGTTGAGATCGCCGTGCAGGGCGACCGCGGCGATGCCGGCGTCGTCGAACTGTTCGGCGAGCATCTCGGCGTAGGCACGGGTGCGCGCGAACACGAGCGTCTTGCCCTCGCGGTCGACGAGCGAGTCGAGGATCTGCGCCTTGTCGCGGTGCTCGATCACCAGGACGCGGTGCTCGATGGTGCTGGAGTCCTGGTCCTCGCCGGCGACCTCGTAGACGGCCGGGTCGACGAGGAACTCGTCGACCAGCGCCGCCACCTCGCGGTCGAGGGTGGCCGAGAAGAGGAGTTTCTGGCTGCCCTCGGCGGTGGCACGCAGAATGCGCTGCACCGGCTCGAGGAAGCCGAGCTCGCACATGTGGTCGGCCTCGTCGAGGACGGCGACCTGCACATCGGACAGGTCGAGCTTGCCCTGATTGAGGAGGTCCTCGATGCGGCCGGGGGTGCCGATGACGATGTCGACGCCCTTCTTCAACGCGCCCACCTGACGGGCCTGCGGCACGCCGCCGTAGACCTGGGTGGTGAACAGGCCGACGCTGCGGGCGATGACCTGGACGGTGCGGTCGATCTGCAGAGCGAGCTCGCGGGTGGGAGCCAGGATCAGCGCCTTGGGGGCGCGACCGAACTCGCGCCGCTTGCCGGCCTGAGCGCGCAGGATGCTCTCGACGAGCGGGGCGCCGAAGGCGATCGTCTTGCCCGAGCCGGTGCGGCCGCGGGCGAGGACGTCGCGACCCTCGAGGATCGGGGCGACGGTCGCCGCCTGGATCGGGAAGGGCTTCTCGGCGCCGAGGCCGGCGAGGGCGCGGACGATGTTGTCGCCCAGACCCAGCTCGGCGAATCCGGCGCCGGTCACGGTCGCGGCGTCGACCGCCTCGGCCTGGAGACGCTCGTGGACGACGTCGACGCGCTGCTCGTGCTCGGCGGAGCGCTGGGGCGTGTTGCTCCAATCGCTGCGGCTCGGGCCGTCGTTGCGGCGCGGGCGGTCGTCACGATCGAAGGAACGGGCGGGACGGTCGGAGCGGTCGAACGAACGGGCGGGGCGGTCGTCGCGATCGAAGGAACGGGCGGGACGGTCGGAGCGGTCGAACGAACGGGACGGACGGTCGTCGCGATCGAACGACCGCGCCGGGCGGTCCTCGAACGACCGACGCGGACGCTCGTCGCGGTCGAAGGAACGGGACGGGCGATCGTTCCGGTCGAACGAACGGGCGGGACGGTCGGAGCGATCGAACGACCGGGCCGGACGATCGTTCCGATCGAACGAGCGGGCCGGACGATCGTCCCGATCAAACGAACGGGCCGGACGGTCGGCGCGATCGAACGAACGGGCCGGACGGTCGGAGCGATCGAACGACCGGGCCGGACGCTCACCCGCGTCGCGGCGGGGGCGCTCGTCACGATCGAACGAACGGGCCGGACGATCGTTCCGATCGAACGAGCGCGCCGGACGGTCGTCCCGATCGAACGAACGGGCCGGACGGTCGGTGCGATCGAACGAGCGCGCAGGGCGATCGTTCCGGTCGAACGAACGCGCCGGACGCTCACCGAACGAACGGGCCGGACGGTCCTCGCGACGGCCGGCGCTGGCATCCCGATCCGAACGGCCGAAGCGGTCGTCGCGGGCCGAGGTGCGGATGCTGCGGGCCTCGTCGCGACCGGCACGGTCGGACGCGCTCCAGCGGCGCTTGTCGGGAGCGGCTTCGGCCTCGGGGCGGTAGCCGCGGTGGTTCGGGCTCTTGCTGCCGGGCTTGGCGGGCGCCTCGGTGCCGGGGCGACGCTTGCGGTCCTGGAACGAGGTCTTCGCGCCGTAGCGCGGCTCGAAGTTCTTGGCGGCGCGGCCGCCGGCGGGCTTCTTGTTCTTGGGCATGGGGGACTTCCTGGGTTCTGTTCGCGCGAAACAGCATCACCGCTCGTGGCGGTGGGATACCCGGACTGTCGTCGGCCGGGGGCCATTCACTGATGGGTCGAGGCCGCGATCGCGTCCTGTCCATCGGCCCCTTGGACTCACAAACCCATCCGCGCATCACACGCGGTGTCCAGAGCCGACCGCCCTACGTTACAGCCCGCGCCTGGGAATGGCATCCATGCCCCTCCCCCGCACCCCTCGTCCCACTTATGGCCAATGCCAGCCGCCCCCACCCCCCACAAGTGGGACACGCACCACCAGAACCGGGACACACCCCAGCACCCCGCACCACCAGAACCGGGACACACCCCCAGCACCCCCCCCACGCCCGCGCCGCAGCGGCGCGAGGGGTGACCGAAAATAGACGCATGGCAGACACCGACGCCCACCCCATCACGGTGGCGATCGAGCGGCGCATCGACCCGACGCGCACCGCCGAAGCGACCTCCTGGATGCAGGCCGGCACCGACCTCGCGACCGCCTTCCCCGGCTTCCTCGGCTCGGGCTGGGTGCGCGCGGGCGAAGACAGCGACCTCTGGTACATGCTGTACCGCTTCCGCGACCTGAGCACGCTGGAGGGGTGGGAGACTTCCTCGCAGCGGGAGTGGTGGCTCGACTCGGGCCGCCCGTTCGCGCGCGAGGAGCGCATGGAGCGTCGCACCGGCATCGAGGGATGGTTCGATGCGGCGTTCGGCTCCGTCCTCGAGCGGGCGGATGCCACGACCTCGCCGATCCAGCAGCCGGTGCCGCCCGCGCCGCCGCGGTGGAAGCAGGCCGTGACGATCTGGGTCGGCTTCTTCCCGACGAACCTGCTCGCCTCGTGGCTGCTGGGCTTCGTGCCCGGCTTCGCCGAGGTGCCCCTGGTGCTGCGGGTGCTGGCGACGACCCTCATGCTCACCCCCGTCATGACCTACGCCGTGCTGCCGTGGGTCACCCGCCTGCTGCACCCGTGGCTGCAGCGTCCGCCCCGTTCCCGAAAGGCCTCGTCATGACCGCCGATCCCACCGGCCAGCGCTTCCACCTGCGCGGACCCCGCTCCTCCGCCGAGATCGCCCAGGTGGGCGCCGCATTGCGCGCTCTCACCGTCGACGGCATCGACCTCGTGCCGCGTTACCCCGACGACGTGCCGACTCCCGCGGCATCCGGGGTCGTGCTGGTGCCGTGGCCCAACCGCATCCGCGACGGGAAGTACACCTTCGCCGGCGAAGACCTGCAGTTGGCGATCAGCGAGCCGAAGTTCGGCAACGCCAGCCACGGGCTCCTGCGTTTCGGCGCCTACCAGCCGATCGAGCACACCGACGACCGGCTCGTGTTGGGCGCGGACGTCGTGCCGCAGACGGGGTACCCGTTCCATCTGCGCACCCGCGTGGAGTACGTCCTCGAGGACGACGGCCTGCACGTGACCCACCGCATCGAGAACGTCGGCGCGAAAGCGGCTCCGCTCGCCCTCGGTGTCCACCCGTACCTGCAGATCGGCGGGGTGCCGACCGAGGATCTCGTCCTGCATTCGACGGGCACGAGCACCCTGGTGCTCGACGAGCGCAACATCCCGGTGGACGAGGTGCCGGTCGACGGTCGCACCGACCTGCGCGGGGGCGTGCGCCTCGGCGACGCGGCCCTCGACAACGGCTACCGAGGGCTGGAAAGGGATGCCGACGGCCGTGCGCGGCACACGCTCACCGCCCCCGATGGCCGGCACCTGACGCTGTGGCAGGACGAGGGGTTCCGCTGGGCGCAGGTGTTCACAACCGACCGTTATCCGGGTCAGCCGCTGGCCGTGGCGATCGAACCGATGACGGCTCCGGCGAACGCGTTCGCGACGGGGACCGACCTCGACGTGCTCGAACCGGGGGTCGGGATGTCTCGGGAATGGGGACTGCACTTCGGCTGAACCGGGGTCGCTTGTCCCCCATTTGGGGGACAAGCGAATGGGCGTATGACCTGGGGAAAGCCGAGGCAATCCCTTTCCTTTCGCTCGGCCACGGAGGGTACCATGTGCGCTGACGGTTTCCGTCGAGGCCGGGGGTGGCGAGGACCACGGCTCCTCCGGTCGATACCCGAATGAGCCGACGGGGGCCGAGGGTCCCGCTCTGTGGGGGGAGTCTCGTTCCGTCACGAGGAAAGATCCCCCACTATGAGCACCGCGCTCCGCTCCGCCGTCCCCTTCTCCGTCTCGGCGCCCCGACCGTCCGCCCTCACCCGCCGCCTCGGTACCGTGCCCTCGCTGCACGCGGGCGCCGCCGCTCTGGTGCTGCTGGTGGGCGGGCTGCTGCTGTCGATTGCGACGACGAGCGACCCCCTGTGGTGGCAGCTGCACTTCAGCCAGCTCGGGATCTTCGGCGACTTCTCCAGCGCCGTCTTCAACTCCACGCTCAAGGTCAGCGGCCTGGTTGTGGTGTTCTTCGCGTTCTGCGTGCGCCGCGACGTGCGCGCGATGGGCCGCGGACCGGCGCGCCGCGGCTCGGCGACGCTGGCCGGCGTCTGCTACAGCATGGTCGGCGTCAACCTCGCGCTCGTCGGCTGCATCCCCCTCAACACCGACAAGGACCTCCACGACCGCGTCGCCGCGCTGATGGTGCTCGGCTTCCTCGCACTCATCGTGTGCGCGCCGTTCGTGTTCCACCGACTGGGCGTCGCGATGACCCTCAGCACCGTGGTGGCGATCGCCTGGCTCGTCGCCTCGATCGCGCTCTTCGTGACCGCCACGATCAACCTCGCCCTCTTCGAGACCATCTCGTGCTCCGCGATGTTCGCGTGGTCCGGCGTGTTCACCTGGACCCTGCGCGCGCGAGCCCTGCCGACGACGACGGATGCCGCGACCCCCGCCGCCCCCGCCCGCGCGGTGCCCCGCCGCGCCCGCCGTCCGCTGCTCGCTCACCGCTCGAGCGCCGCCCGGTCAGGAGGCGCGCAGCGCCCGGTGAGCGCGCGGCGCCCGCTGAGCGCCCGTCCCTCCCGCACGCCCCTCGCCGCGGCGTCGAACGCGTCTGCGCCTCTCGCGGGCGCGCGGTCCGCGCGTCCCCGCACCGCCGCCGCATCCCGGCCAGGCGAGGGCTCGAGCATGTCGATCCGCCCGGGCGGCGGCATCCCCCCGACGACCGGCGCACCGGTCCGCGCCTTCCGCGCGCCCGTGGCGACCACCGCTTCGGGACCCCGCGCACGCCGAGCCGAAGCGGCGCCGCCGATCGCGCGACCGGTCGCTCCGCCGCTCCTGCGCACCTCTGCCGGGCGGCGTGGCGCCGACGCCCCGTCGTGTCGCCCGCCGCGACGGCGGGGCGGGCTCGTCAGTGCTTCTCGCGCAGCTCGCGGCGGCTCAGCGGATGCCCGTCGTCGGTCGACGTCGGGACCGGGTCGGTCTGCCGCGCCTCCCGTCGCGCGCGACGGCGCTCGCTCGCCCCTTCGATGAGGTTGTAGAGCGTCGGCAGCACCAGCAGGGTCAGGAACGTCGACGACACGAGACCCCCGATCACCACGACCGCGAGCGGCTGCGAGATGAACCCGCCGTGACCGGTGATGCCCAGGGCCATCGGCACGAGCGCGAAGATCGCGGCGAGCGCCGTCATGAGGATGGGCCGCAGTCGACGCGCCCCGCCGACGATCGTGGCGTCGTGCACGCTGAGCCCGCGCGCGCGGTACTGGTTCACGAGGTCGATCAGCACGATCGCGTTCGTCACCACGATGCCCACCAGCATCAGCGCGCCGATCATGCCGGCGACGCCCAGCGGCACCCCCGTGATCAACAGCATGAGGATCGCGCCCGTGGCGGCGAAGGGCACCGAGACGAGCAGCTCGAGCGGCTGACGCAGCGACTTGAAGGTCGCGACCATCACGACGTAGACGATGAGGATCGCCGCCAGCAGCGCCAGACCGAGCTGGCCGAACGCGTCCTGCTGGTCGGTGACGACCCCGCCGACATCCGCGGTCGCCCCGTCGGGCAGCTGCACGTCGCGCAGCGCCTGGGTGACGGTGGCCGACGAGCTGCCGAGGTCGTCGGAGGTGGGGGTGACGGTGATGGAAGCCGTGCGCAGGCCGCGCGACGTCGTGATCGACGGCGGCGTCTGGCTCTGCTCGACCGTGGCGATCTCGTCGAGGCGCACGGTACCGCTCGCCGTCGGGATCTCCAGCGCCCGCAGGTCGTCGATCGTGGCGGGCGGATTGGCCGTCGCGAGGTACACGGTCACGCCGCGTCCGTCGAGCTCGACGGTGCCCGCCTGTCGGGGCTGCTGCGCACCCGAGACGAGGGCGCCCACGGCCCGCTCCGACAGGCCGCGTTCGGCGGCGGCGTCGCGGTCGACGCGCACCGAGACGAAGGGGAGGGATGCCGAGAGGCTGCTGGTGACCTGCCCGATACCGTCGCGTCCCTCGAGGCCCGCGACGACCGCGTCGCTCGCCTGCTGCAGGGCCTGGGAGTCGGGGGCGGTGACGTCGACGGTGATGTCGGTGGAGCCGAAGCCCCCGCCGGAGGCGGCCACCTCGATCTCGCCGGCATCCGGGAGTCCCTCCAGCTCGGTGCGCACGCGCTCGCGGAGGTCGACCTGGTCGGTGCCGGAGTCGGAGGTGATCGAGTAGGTGATCCCGGTGCCGCCGCCCGAGAACGCGTCGCGCAGGGCGGAGCCGCTCGAGCCGATCGAGGTCTGCACGGTCTGCACGCCCGGCGTGTTCAGCAGCACCTCCTCCACCTTCTGTGCCGCGGCGTCCTCGGCGTCGAGGCTGGGCGCCGCACCGATCTTCTGGGTCACGGTGAAGGTGTTCTGTCCGGAGTCGCCGAGGAAGTCGGTCTTCAGCAGCGGCACCGAGGCGAGCGTCCCGCCGAGCACGAGCACCGCGAGGGTCAGGGTGACCCAGGAGTGCTTCAGGGTCCAGCTGAGGATGGGGACGTACGCCTTCTGCAGACGCGACGGGGGCGCGTCCGGCGCCTCGGGGTCGACCGGTTCGCCCGCGGCATCCCGGATCACCTTCCCGGGCTTGAGGAACCACGACGCCAGGACCGGCACGATCGTCAAGGACACCAGGAGCGAGGCAGCCATCGCGATGGTGACGGTGAGCGAGAACGGGCGGAACAGCTCCCCGGTGACGTCGCCGACGAAGGCGATCGGCAGGAACACCGCGACCGAGGTGATCGTGGATGCCGTGATCGCGGCCGCGACCTCGCGCACCGCCCGGACGATGGTGGGGATCTTGTCGGCGTCGCCCACGTAGTGGCGCTTGATGTTCTCGATGACCACGATCGAGTCGTCGACGACGCGACCAATCGCGATCGTGAGCGCACCGAGCGTGAGGATGTTGAGCGAGTAGCCGAAGGCCTGCAGCCCGACGAAGGTGATGAGCACGCTCGTGGGGATGGAGATCGCGGTGACCAGGGTCGAGCGCACCGACAGCAGGAACACGAGGATGACGATCACCGCGAAGACGAGGCCGAGCAGTCCCTCCTGCGCGAGCGCTTCGATGGACTGCTGTACGAACGGCGCCTGATCGAACACCACCGTGAAGGTGGCACCCTGCCCGAGGTCGGATTCGAGCGCCGGGAGGGCGGCGAGAACCCCGCGCGAGACGTCGACGGTGTTGGCGGCGGGGAGCTTCGTGACGGCGATCGTCAGCGCGGGCTCCCCGTCGACGCGCGAGAGCGTCGTGACGGGGTCGCTCTGCAGCTCGACGGAGGCGACGTCGGCGATCGTGGTCTGCCCGGCCCGGGCCTGGGCGGCATCCGTCGGCACGAGCGGGAGCGCGGAGATCTCGTCGACGCTGGTGAGCTTGGCCCCGGTCTGCACGGTGAGGGTCTGATCGCCCTCGGTCAGCGAGCCGCCGGGGAAGAGCACGCCGTTCGCGTCGAGCGCGTCGGTGATGGCCTGCTGGCCGAACCCGCGTTCGGCGAGCTTCGTCGAGTCGGGGGTGATGGTGACGCGCCGACCGGTGCCGCCGACCACCTGTGCGCCGTTGACGCCGTCGACGTCTTCGAGGTCGGGTACGACGCTGTTCTCGAGGATCGACTGCGTCGCCTGCGCATCGCTGAAGCCGGTGACGGCGAGCTGGATGACGGGGAAGTCGTCGATGCTCGCCGAGGCGACGGTGGTGTCGGCCGACTCGGGCAGTTGATCGTTGATGCGGGCGATCGCGGCGAGGATCTTCTGCTGGGCGCCGGCGAGGTCGGTGCCGTAGGTGAACGACGCCGACACGATCGAGGAGTTCGTCGTGCTGGTCGCGGTCGTGGACTCCAGCCCCTCGACGCCGCGGATGGCGTTCTCGATGGGCGTGGACACGTCGGCCTCGACGACCTCGGGAGAGGCGCCCGGGTAGGTCGTCACGACCGCGAGCTGCGGGAACTCGATCGACGGGATGAGTTCCTGCTTCAGGCTCGTCAGCGCGAGGCCGCCGAAGATCGCCGCGACGATCGTGACGAGCGCGATGAGCGCGCGATTCTTCAGGCTGAGGACGGCCAGGTACGACACGGGAGGACCCTCCGGGATCAGGGGGCGGATGCCGCGACGCGGCCGTTGGATACAGGTCTGTATCGAACGTCAGTATCGCACGCACCCCGTCCGCGAAGCCCGGGCTGGCGCTCAGACCAGCGAACCCACAGTCAGCCCGATGGCCGCGGCGAGCACCGACCCGACGAACGACGCGGCCGCGTACGCGACGGAGGCGCGCGTGCGTCCCTCCTCGGCCAGCAGTGCCGTCGTCACCGCCACCGCACTGAAGGTCGTGTAGCCCCCGAGCAGCCCCGTGCCGAGGATCGCCCGTAACGCCTCGTCGGTCGGCAGGGCGCTCAGGATGCCGAGCGCGAGCGCCCCGGTGAGGTTGACGGCGAGGATCCCCCACGGGAAGCGCTCCCCGGTCCGGCGGCGCACGGCGACGTCGAGGAGGTACCGCAGCGCCGCGCCGACGCCGCCGGCGAGCGCCACGGCGAGAAAGAGCAGCGGCGTCACGCCGTCAATCTACTCGTCGCCGCGTCGGCGACTTACGCCTCGAGCGCCTCGATGCGACGACGCAGTTCGACGGCCTTCTCGGCGCCGATCTGAGCCTCGGCGAGCTTGAGCGCAGCGCTCGCGGTGAGCGTGCGGGCCACGAGGTAGGTGGGGCTCGCTTTGAGGTCGGGGATGACGTCGAGGATGATGCCCTCGGCATCGGGATCGGTCATGAGCTTGCCGAGCTTGATCTTTGCCAGGTCGTAGCGAGCGGTCATCGGTCCTCCTTGAACGGGGCGCGCCGTCGCGCCCTCGGCAGATTGTTGCACATATGTCCCGTTATGTCATCGATCGCTCGGGATCGCGCGAGAGAGCGCCCACGAGCGCGTAGGCCGCGCGCGCCTCGGGCGTCCAGAACGCCCCGACGTAGACGTGGAACCCCGCCGGAGCGGTCTCCAGACGCACCGACGCCCGCTCGGCGCGCGCCCGCCGGGCGAAGGCGACGGCGTCGTCGAAGAAGATGTCGCGACCCCCCTGGAACACGAGCGTCGGCGGCAGCCCGGCGAGCTCCATCCGCGCGAGATTGAGCAGCGGGTCGTCGAGCCCCCGATCGCCCACCCACGCCTCCGCGCCGGCTCGAAGACCGGGAACGCGTAGCGAGGGATCCCGCGGCACCCGACGCGCGATCCCCGGGTCGGTGAGAGCGAGATCGAGCCACGGCGAGAACAGCACGAGCGCGTCCGGTCGACGCGCGGCGCGCAGGGCGAGCCCCACCGCCACGGCCCCTCCGGCCGAGTCGCCCGCCACGAGGAGGCGGGAGGTCCCCGCCCGTGCGGCAAGACGTTCGTACTGCGCGTCGATCACGGCGAGGGTGTCGTCGGCCCCGCGCTCGGGCGCCAGGGGGTAGCAGACCACGGTGATCGCGGCCCCGGTCGCCCGAGCGAGACGCTCGACGATCCACCAGTGCTCCGGGACGAGCGGATTCACGAGTCCCCCACCGGGCAGGTACATCAACTCCAGCCCGGGGGTCCGCGCAGCCGGCTCGTAACGATAGACGGGCAGCCCGTCCTGACGCGAGACGACCACACGGCCTGAGCGGCGCAGGCGCGCGGGCGGCTCGGCCGGGCGCCGGCCGGGGCCGAGCGTCTCGAGGTAGTCGTCACGGGCCAGTGCGAGGCGGATCGGCCGCGCGTTCACCCACATCGCCGCGGTCGTGAGCATCATCGACAGCGACACTGACTACTCCTTGCGCGCGTCCGCCATGTCGGCGAGCGCGTTCGTCGTCACCGAACGGACGACAGCCGGCAGACCCGCGGCGATCTTGCGCCCGACGAGGGGGCCGAACACCATGGCGAGGGGCCCGGAGATCTGCACGGCGTGCGTCACCGACAGTCCGTTCGGCGTCTGGCGCATGCGGTGCGGGAACGACAGCACCGCCCCCGGCAACCCGATGCGGAAGTTCATCGCGACCCCCGGCTGCAATTCGGTGAAGGTGAAGCGCTGCGCGGGGGTTCCGTGGTTGACCACCCGGCCGGAGTCACCGACGCGCGCGGGCACGGGGAAGGTGGCCTCACGCAGGTCAGGATCGTCGAGGGCCCAGTCCCCGGGGGTGGTCCACCTCTTCCACACCGCATCGGCGGTGGCGGTGGTGAGGTGCGTGTACTCGCGGCGCCAGGTCATCGGGCGACTCCCGTCTGTTCGTAATCGGTCGAGGAGGAGGTCAGGATGCCGCGGGCTTGGAGCGCCGCGCGCTCACCGGCGCGGACGGCGCCGTCCATGAATCCCGTCCAGCGATCGGCCGTCTCGGTACCGGCCCAGAGGATCGGCCCGACGGGGGCGGCCAGGGCACGGGCGTAGGGCACGACCGCTCCCGGCCCCGGGGCGGCGGTGGGGCCACCGCCGACCCAGGGCTCGGCGCCCCAGCGCTGGTCGATGTACCCGATGGCATCCAGTGCCCGGGGGCCGAACAGATCCGCGAAGGACGACAGCGCTCGCGCTCTGCGCTCGGCGGGTGCCAGCTCGTCCCACTCGCGGGCGTAGACCCCGCCGATGAAGCCGAGGAGCACGCCGGGGGCGTCGGCGCGAGCGGGACCGGCGTCGAACGTGATGAAGATCGGGCCGGTGTCGGACAGCCCTTGCCCCGACAGGTCGTGGTCGCGCCAGAACGGCCGCTCGTACACGGCGTAGGCCTTCGACAGCACCCCGGCCGGCCAGCGCTGGGCCATCTGGGCATGAGAGGGGGGAAGGGAGGGTGCGAAATCGATCCTGCCGCGCACGGCCGGCGGCACGGCGACGACGACGGCGCGGGCGGTCACCGTCTCGTCGGTCGTCGACACGCGCACCCCCTCGGCAACGGTCTCGATGCGTCGCACCGGGGCGCTCACCCGCAGAGCCGACCCGAGCGCGTCGGCGAGACGCGCGGCGATCGCATGCGAGCCCTCGGCGAAGTGCTCCTCCTGCGCGCCACCCTCGGTGTCGAGCATCGACGACAGCCCACCCGCCTGATGGATGTAGTGCAGAGCGTGCAGGAAGGAGATCTCGTCGGGCTCGCATCCCCACGTCGTCCGGCCCGCGATCGCGATGAGCCCTCGCGCCGCCGGAGAAGCGTACGAGCGGCGCAACCACGATCCGAGGCTCTCGGCGTCCCAGCTCGCGGCCTGCGGGGCGGCGGCGGGGTTCCCCCGGGGGACGGTGCGCGCCAGGCGGTCGAGAGTGAGCTGGATCCGTCCCACGTCGAGCAGGCTCGCGCCGACCGGAGGCACCGTGCCCCGGTAGCGCCGGTGCTCGCCGCGCCACCGGATGACGTTGCGACCCGCGGCGTAGGTCCGATAGCGCGAGACGCCCACTTCGTCGGCGAGCGCCAGGATGCGATCCTGGCCGGGGCCGACGAATGTGCCGCCGAGGTCGACGTGCACCCCCGCCACCTCCGCCGACGACACGCGTCCGCCCACGCGGGGCGCCGCTTCGAACACCGCCACCGTCGCGCCGAATTGGCGAAGCCGGTGAGCGGCGGTCAGGCCCGAGAGACCTGCGCCGACCACGACCACGTCGACGTCGGGGGCCGGGGCCCGGTCCGCGGAGGGCGGGGAGGCGGTCATAGGCTTACTCCGTTCCGAAGGCGACACCGACCACCCCGGTCGGCGAGGAGGACAGCGTGAGCGAGACGACGAGCCGGCCGATGCGGGCGCGCGGTCGCGCGCGTCGCGAGCTGCTGTTGGACGCCACGATCGCGATCATCGCCGAGGGGGGCATCGCGGCCGTCACGCACAGGTCGGTGGCCGCCGCGGCGGGGGTGCCGCACTCGTCGACGACGTACTTCTTCGACTCGCTCGACGACATGATCGGCGAGGCCGTCGCGCACGCGATGGCGGCCGAGCTCGAGCGGCTCGAGCAGTTCCGCTCCGTTCTCGTCGCGGGCGCGAACAGCCCCGGGGCGGCGATCGACGAGTTCGTCGAGATCGTGCGCAGCCAATCGCAGGACCACACGGTCGCGCAGTTCGAGATCTACCTCTTCGCCTCGCGTCATCCCGCCCTGCGTGTTCACGTCGAGAAGATCCTCGACGAGACGCGGGCGCTCGCGGCGGCCGTGCTGCAGACGAACGGCGTGACCGATCCGCACGCCGCCGCTGCGGTCGTCGCCCTGATCGACGGTTTCGCCCTGCATCGCATCGCCCGTTCCGAGGAGGTCCAGTTCCAGTCGCTGGCGCACGCCCTGCGTGCCGCCATCGTGGGGTTCGTGACCCTCGCCGCGACCTCTTCGCTGGGCGAGGGGGATCACTCCCCCGCTTAATTGGCACAAATGTACACGTTTCTCGCGTGGGAAGCCTCCTCTCGGCGGCAAATTCACATCTTCGTCACACAAAACGGTACTCGTGTGCAATAAAGTGACCCGATAGTCGATCCCATTGCCGTGATCGACAGAAGGGTTCCGCGATGCTCCGTCCCCGTCCCCAGGACCACCTGCTCCGCTGGGGCGCGCGCGCCCTCGGGTCGCTTCCCCCCGCGGTGCTCCGCGCGGTGAACGGCCGCCCCGTCGTGATCGACGGCAACACCCTGCACCCCGCGGTGCAGACGTCTCTGCGCGTGATGAACGACGCACCCGGCGCCGCGTTCGAGCGACTCCCCCTCGACGAGGCCCGCGCGCACATCGAGCTCGAGGCGTGGACATTCGCCGGGACGACGAAGCTCGCGCAGAGGGACGACATCGAGATCCCCACCCGCGCCGGCCGGATTCCGGGCCGCGTGTATCGCGCGGACCTCGACCGCGCGGCATCCGGGATCATCGTGTACCTCCACGGCGGCGGCTGGGTGCTCGGATCGGTCGACAGCGCGGATGCCACGTGTTGCACCCTCGCGAAGACCTCGGGCATGACGGTGGTGTCGGTCGGCTACCGACGGGCCCCCGAGGCGCCGTTCCCGGCGGGGCTCCACGACAGCGTCGACGCGTTCCGGTGGGTGCGCGACAACGCCGCGCGATTCGGCGGAACCGCTGACGCGGTCGGCGTCGGCGGCGAGAGCGCGGGCGGCAACCTCTCGGCGGTCGTGGCGTCGGTCACCCGGGACGACGCCGAGGGCGCCCCGGCGTTCCAGATCCTGTTCTGTCCCGTCACCGACCTCTCGCGCAAGCACAACTCGTACGCGCTGTTCGCCGACGGTTTCTTCCTCACGGAGGCGCAGATGGACTGGTACGCCGCGCACTACCTGAGCGGCGGCGGAAGCGCCGATGATCCGCTGGTCTCGCCCCTGCGCGCCGAGGATCTCTCGGGCCTGGCCCCGGCGTATGTCGCGGTGTCGGGTTTCGACGTGCTCCGCGACGAGGGCGTCGCCTACGCCGAGCGTCTCGAGGCCGCCGGTGTCGCAACGCACCTCGTGACCCACACCGGCCAGATCCACGGGTTCTTCAACGCCTGCGGGGCGCTGCGCGATGCGCGCGACGCCGTGGCGGATGCCGGCCGTTGGGCCGTGACGACGCTCGCGGCGGCGCGGACGGGCGGCGTCCGGTGACCGCTGACGCGACGCCCGCCCCCCTCACCGCCTATGCCGAACCCACCCGCCCCGTTCACGCGGGCTGGATCGCGGCCTTCGCCGGGGTGTGGCTCGGACTGTGGATGGCGCAGCTCGTCCCGGTGCAGGTGCTGCTGCCCCTGCAGATCGCCGCGCAGCACGCCTCGGACGACTGGCTCGTCTCGCTCGTCGCCTACGGCCTGGTCAGCGCCGTGGCGGGGACGTTCGTCGTCGTCGCCTACCCGATCGTGGGCGCGCTGAGCGACCGCACCCGGTCGCGGTTCGGACGCCGTCGCCCCTGGATCTTCGGCGGTGTCCTGCTCTCGGCCGCCGGGCTCGCACTCCTCGGCGTCCAGACCGAGACGCTCGGCACCGTGACGATGTGGACCGCGGTCATGATGGGCTTCTGCATGGCCTCCGCCGCCCTCACCGCCGTCATGGCCGACCGCGTGCCCGCGGGGCAGCGGGGCCTCGTGTCGGGCTGGATCTCGGCGCCGAACGCTCTCGGCATCCTGCTGGGGATCGTGCTGGTCACCGCGGTGTTCACCACGACGGCCTCGGGCTACCTCGCGCTGGCCGTGTGCTGCGTGGCCCTGGCCGTGCCGTTCCTGCTCGTTCTGCGCGACGTTCCGCTGACCGCGGCCGACGCGGCGCTGCTCGGCCCGCTCACCGCCCGCACGATCATCTCCTCGATCTGGGTCGACCCCCGACGCCACCCCGATTTCGCGTGGACCGTCGCGAGCCGGGTGCTCATCAACCTCGGCAACGCGATCGCGACGACGATGCTGCTCTACTTCTTCACCTTCGCGCTGGGGGTGGCCGACCCGACCGGCTTCCTCGTCTTCACGACGGTGATCTACATGGTCGTGACGATCGTGGCATCCGTCGCCCTCGGCAAGCTCAGCGACGTGGTTCAGCGTCGTCGCGTGTTCGTCCTCGCCTCGGGGGTCGCCCAGGCCGTCGCGGCCCTACTGCTCGCCGTAGACCCGGCCGAGTCGTCCGCCGTGATCGGCGCCGTGCTGCTCGGGCTCGGACAGGGGTGCTTCTTCGCCGTCGACCAGGCCCTGGCCACGCAGGTCCTGCCCTCGGCCGAGACGCGCGGCAAAGACGTCGGGATCATGAACATCGCCCTGGCCGGTCCGCAGGCGTTCGGCCCCCTGCTCGGGGCGGGGGCCGTGGTGCTGTTCGGCGGGTTCTCGGGGCTGTTCCTCGCCAGCGGATTGGCGGGCCTGCTCGGCTCGGTCATCATCATGCGGGTGCGCTCGGTGCGGTGATCGTCGACGGATGCCGGGAGCCCGCGGCATCCGCGCGGTGTCGAATCAGCCGTAGAGCAGCCGGATGATGCGCTCGACGAGACGGTCGACCTTCGCCGTACGCCGCATCGTGGTCAACGTCACCAGCGGGAAGCGCTGACGGGTCAGCGCCTTGGGGTACGCGAACTCGCGGAGACCGTCCGCACCGTGGATGCGTCCGAACCCGGAATCACCCACCCCGCCGAAGGGAAGGGCGGGAACCGCGGCGAACGAGATGACCGAGTTGATCGCGATCATTCCTCCGCGCAGGCGCAGGGCGAGCTCGCTCCCCCGCTTCCTCGAGAACACCGACCCCGACAGTCCGTATCGCACGGCGTTGGCCTTCTCGACGGCCTCGTCCATGGATGCCACGCGGTTGACGACCAGGGTCGGCCCGAAGGTCTCCTCGCGCACGGCATCCGCCTCCTCGTCGACGTCGGTGAGGAGGACGGGTTGCAGGGTGGTCCCCGGGGCCGGGGCCGATCCGACGCGCGCCGTCGCCCCCCGCGCGAGCGCATCGGCGACGTGCGCCCGGACCACGTCGGCCTGGCGCGGCATGGTCAGCGGGCCGAGCGTCGCCACGTCGTCGGCGCCGGCGCGGAGTTCGCGCGTGCGCTCGGCGACGGCCTCGACGAAGCGGTCGTAGATCTTCGCGTGCGCGTAGACGCGTTCGATGCCGATGCAGGTCTGACCCGCGTTCGAGTACGCACCCCAGACGGCCGCCTCGGCCGCGGCCGCGAGATCGGCGTCCTCGTCGACGAGGAGGGCGTCTTTGCCACCCGCCTCGATCACGACCGGGGTGAGGCTCTCGGCGCACGCGGCCATGACGGCCTTGCCCGTCGCCGTGGATCCGGTGAAGGCCACCTTGTCGACACCCGAGCGGCAGAGGGCGGCGCCGGTGGGCCCGAGACCGGTCACCACGGCGAAGACATCGGCCGACCCGCCCGCGCGCACGAAGGAGCGCTGCAGCCACACGCCCACGCCGGGGGTGTACTCGCTGGGCTTGAACACCACGGCGTTGCCCGCGGCGAGCGCGTACGCGATCGAGCCCATGGGCGTGAAGACCGGGTAGTTCCACGGGCCGATGACCCCGACCACGCCGTACGGGGTGTAGCCGACGCTCGCCGACTGGTTGAGCATCAGCACCCCCGCGCCCACGCGACGCCGACGCAGGACCGGGCGCGCGTGGGTCGCCGCCCAGGCCAGGTGGTCGAGGGCGAGCATGATCTCGAGCCGGGCGTCGCCACGGGGCTTGCCGGTCTCGGCGCGCACCACGGCGATGAGGTCGTCGAGGTGCGCCACGATGTCGCGCCGCCAGGCCTGCAGCGCGCGCCGCCGCCCCTCGAAACCGAGGGACCGCCACTCGCGCGCCGCGCGCCGCGCGCGGTCCACCGCCGACACCACCTCGGCGGGGCCCCGCACCGGGAAGGTGTCGACGACGCGCCCATCGAGAGGGCTCAGCGAGTCGAAGGTGTCGGTGGTCACGGCATCCATGTCACGCTCCGTGCTTCTGTCCGTACCCGGTCGAGACCGCGGCGGTGAGCACCGCGGCCTGCTGCTCGGGGCTGAGTTCGGCGGGCACCGCCACCGCCCGCGCGCGCAGGAAGATGTCGCACGCCCACTCGAGCAGGGCGGTGTTCGTCACCGCGTCGGCGAGGTCTCGGCCCGTGGTGACGGCGCCGTGGTGGGCGAGAATCGCGGCATTGGCGGCGGCGAGGGCGTCGCCCGTGGCCGCGGCGAGCTCGGCCGAGCCGAAGACCGAGAAGGGCACCACCTCGATCTCGCCCCCGAGGGCGAGCTGTTGGTAGTGCACGCAGGGCAGTCGGTCCGAGACGAGTGAGAGGGCGATCGCCGCGGGGGCGTGCGTGTGCACGACGGCCCCGACGGCCTCGTCGGCGTAGGCCGCGAGGTGCAGGTCGAGCTCGGAGCTCGGGGCGAGCGCCCCCTCGACGACTCTCTTCTCGCCGTCGACGATCACGACGTCGTCGGCGACCGCCTCGGCGAAGACCACTCCGGTCGCCGTGATCGCGATGCCCCCGTCCACGCGCACGCTGACGTTGCCCGCTGTCCCCTTGACCAGGCCCTGCGCGGCGAGAGAACGGCAGGCCTCCGCCACGGCTTCTCGCACACCGCTCGCGATCACAGCACTCCCGCCGAGAGCAGAGCGTCGATGGATGCCGCGTCGTACGCGCCGTGATCGGTACCCACGCCGGCGACGACCTGTGCGGCGGTGGCCGATCCGAAGCGCGCGGCGTCGCGCGAGGACCACCCGCGGAGTTTGGCGAAGACGAAGCCGGCCGAGAAGGCGTCTCCGCCGCCGCTGGTGTCGACCGGTTCCGCGGGCACGATGGGGACGAACTCGAGGTCGCCACCGTCGACCACCACGATGTCGTCGCCGCCGTTGGTGCACGCGACGACCGCTGCTCCCGCCGCGTGCAGGGCGCGGGCGGCGGCGGGCAGGTCGTCGGCGCCGGTCCAGCCGATGGCCTGCTCGGCGTTGGGGAGCACGTAGTCGGTGTGCGCGAGCAGGGGCTCGATGAGCGCGTAGAACGCGGGGTCGCCGCCGATGAGGAAGTCGAGCGACGTCGTCGCTCCGTGCCGACGGGCGTACTCCAGGATCTCGATGACGTTCTCGGGACCGAGCAGCTCGGGCGCTCCGACGTGGACGTGGTCGGCGGCGGCGAGCGCGTCCCAGGGCACGACGTCGGCGGCGAGCGCGTTGGCCCCGACCACGTGGAGCGCCGGTCGCGACCCGTCGGAGCGGATGGGGAGAACGGATGCCGAGGTCGGCAGTTCGTCGATGCGCAGGTTCGACACGTCGATGCCGGCGTCGCCGAGCAGGCCGACCAGCACGCGTCCGGCGACGTCGTCACCCACGGCTCCGCTCGTCACCACGCGCGCGCCGAGCTTGTTGAGCACGAGCGCGGTGCCGCCGGCGGGTCCCGCTGCGGACATCACGATCTCGTCGACGAGGAGCGAGCCCTGCCCCTCGGGGATCTCATCGACGGGCTGGACGATCGTGTCGAGCACGTGGGCTCCGAGCGTGACGATCGAGGGGGCGGCGTTCATCGTCGAACCTCCGGGTCGGGTGACCGGCGCGGCGAACCCACGACGGTAAGTGGCACATTTGTACCACTTTCTCGCCGGGTTCGACAAGCTTCAGCGCGCGGGACGTCCTCCGCGGCCGAGCAGGACGCCCGCCCACGCCGCCGCCGTCCCGACGACGACGGTCGCCGCGCCCCACCACAGCAGCCCCGGATCCGCGGACTCCACGGCGAGCGCGCTGTAGGTCGTGAAGCCACCCAACACGCCGGTCCCGAGGAACAACTGCGTCCGCTGTCGGCGCGAGGAGTGCGGCATCCGGGCCCGCCATCCGAACAGGATGCCGATGGCGAACGCCCCGACCACGTTGATCAGCGGAACGAGCGCGGGACCCAGGTCGGCGGAGAGGGCGAGGGTCAGAGCGGCCCGCACCGCGGTGCCGACCGCGCCGCCGACGGCGACGAGGACGACGTCACGCCACATGCTCACCGCGCCACCCTACGCCGCGGCGCGGGCGCGCCCGGTCGATCTTCGTCGATGTCCACGACACCCGGGCGATCTCCCGGAACGTCCGGGCGCCATCGACACTCGATCCGCACCCCGCAACCCCCGCGACACCGCCCTCTCCGGTGGAGCAGAATCCGGGCGTCCACGCAATGGAAGGCAGCCCCATGCGCACATCGAGACCGATCGCCCTCGTCGCCGCGGCGGCGTGCCTCCTGCTGCTGACGGGGTGCGGCATCCGGATCCCGAGCGACCCCGACGGAACGCTCGACGCCGTCCAGGGCGGTGTGCTGCGGGCCGGGATCTCACCCCACGGCGACCTGGTGCGCATCGAGGGCGACGAGCCGAGCGGTTCGGAGGTCGAGGCGCTGACCGCGTTCGCGCGATCGCTCGACGCCGACGTCGAGTGGACGGTGGGTTCGGAGGAGGCGCTCGTGCGCGGGCTCGAGGAGGGAGACCTCGACGTCGTGGCCGCGGGTCTCACCGACCAGACTCCCTGGACGAAGAAGGCGGGGATGACACGTCCCTACGCCGAGACCACGCTCGAGGACGGGTCGACGGGGAAGCTCGTCATGCTCGTGCCGCTGGGCGAGAACGCCTTCGTCTCGCGTCTGGAGACGTTCCTCGCCGACGAGGAGACGTCCCGATGACGACGGAGTCGGTGCGCTTCGGTCGCGCGCAGCTTCCCGACCGGCAGGTCGAGGTGCTGCGGCGCGCGATCCGGCTCGAGTGGATCACGATCGGCTTCCTGGTCGTCACGGCGACGCTCGTCTTCCTCGTGCTGGGCAACTCGCAGGCGATGAAGGCGGCGTGGATCGAGGATCTGCTGTCGTTCATCCCTCCCCTGGCCTTCCTGATCGCCGTCCGCCTCGCGCGACGCCCGCCGACGGTGCGGCACCCCTACGGTCTGCACCGTTCCGTCGCGGTCGGGCACCTCGTCGCGGCGGTCGCGCTGACCGCGATGGGCGGGTTCCTGATCGTCGACTCCGGCATCGGCCTGGTCACGGCCGAGCACCCCACGATCGGAACCCTGAACCTTTTCGGCGTCACCGTCTGGCTCGGGTGGCTGATGATCGCCGTCATGGCGGTCACCGCGGTCCCGCCGGTGATCGTCGGACGCATGAAACTGGGCCTCGCGCGGGAGCTGCACGACAAGGTGCTCTACGCCGACGCCGACATGAACAAGGCCGACTGGATGACCTCGCTCGGCACCATCGTCGGCATGCTCGGCATCGGTGTCGGCCTGTGGTGGATGGATGCCGCGGCGGCGATCTTCATCGCCGCGAGCATCGTGCACGACGGCGTGAGCAATCTCCGCGCCGCGATCGTCGACCTCATGGACGCGCGCGCGACGACGTTCGACGACCGGCAGCCGCACCCGCTCGCCGGCCGCGTCGATCAGTACCTCGCGGGCCTCGACTGGGTCACCCGTGCCGGCAGTCGCATCCGCGACGAGGGACACGTCTTCCACATCGAGGCCTTCGTCGTCCCCCGCGACGAGACCGTGCCGCTCGCCGCGATCGAAGCCGCCCGCGAGGGGTGCGTCGCGCTCGATTGGAAGGTCCAGGACGTCGTCATCGTGCCGGTCCCCGAGCTGCCCGACGTGGTGGAGGCGGTCACTCCCCCAGGATCAGGCGCCTGATCGCGGCGTCCTTCGACCCGCCCAGCTCCATCGTGCGACCCCGCCGGTACAGCGAGAACACCCGCGGGTCGATGTAGCTGGCGCGCGCGACGGCGGGGGTGTTGCCGAGGGCATCGGCGGTCACCCGGACCGCCGCCACCTCGGCCTTCTTGCGCTCATTCTTGCCGCCGACGGCACCGACCTTCGCGAGCGACTCCGCCGCGAGGATCGTGCCGCGCAGCGTCCGGAAGTCCTTCGCGCTGAAGGGGCCGCCGGTGAGCGAGCGCACGTAAGCGTTGACGTCCCCGGGGGTGAGCGGCACGCGTCGCCGGCCGCGACGGTAGCTCAGCAGCGCCGCGCGGGAGCGGCCGAGTGCGAGCTCCTCGACGATGTATGCCAGCTCCCCGTCGCTCAACGACAGCTCGGCGCGCTTGCCGCTCTTCGCCGGGAAGGACAGGCGGATCAGGTCTCCCTCGACCGTGGCATCCCTGCGCTGGAGCGTGGTGAGGCCGCGACTGCCGTTCGTGACGAAGTAGCGGGCGTTGCCCACGCGCGGGGCGACGAGGTCGAGGAAGCGGAACGACACCGCGAGCACCCGCTCGCGATCGTTCTCGGCTCGCCGCAGCGACTGGGTCACGCGGGCACGGGCGCGCGGCAGCGCCTCGGCGAGCTGCAGGGCACGGGCGAACTTGCCCTTGTCCTGCCTCTTCGACCAGTCGGCGTGATAGGTGTACTGACGCCGTCCGGCCTCGTCGGTCCCGACGGCCTGGATGTGCGCGTTCGGTTCCTTCGCGATCCACACCTCGCGCCACGCGGGCGGGATGACCAGCCCCCGCGCCCGCTCGGCCTCGCGCTCGGGGACGGGGTCGCCCGCGTGGTCGACGAAGCGGAAGCCCGATCCGGAGCGCACGCGACGATAGCCCGGGTCCTCGTAGGGCCGGACGCGGATGAGTCGAGGCATCGCCTCAGTGGTTGCGGAGCAGGTCGATCAGCTCCGCCTTCTTCTTGCCGGAGTACCCGGTGATACCGAGCTCCTTCGCGCGCTTCTTCAGCTCGTCGACGGTGCGGTCCTCGTAGTTCTCGGCGTGACCGCCCTTCTCGCCCACCTTGTCGCGGCCCTGCGCGGCGGCGGCGTTCGAGATGCGGGCCGCCTTCTCCTTCGAGTCGCCCTGCTTGCGCAACTCCTCGTAGAGGTCGGGGTCCTTCAGACTGTTCGATCCTCGTCCCTGGGGCATGACCGTCTCCTTCCGCCGGGAATCCGACGCTACGGGCGCGCCTCTGCAGGCGTCCGCGGGGTTGACAAGAAGGCCGGATGCCACGGCATGGATCAACCGATCGAGGGTTGACGAACACGCGATATATCTCGATACTCGAATGTAACGCGATATATCGCGAGTGAGGAGACTCGTCATGGAGAAATGGATCATCCACCCCGGTGAGACGCGCGTCATCGACATCGACGCGCTGCGCGAGCTGAAGATCGGCCTCGTCGGCGGACAGGTCGACGTCATCGCGCACGACGAACCCGACGCGCGCATCGAGGTGCACGGCGTGACGGTGAAAGACCTGCGCATCGAGATGGTCGACGGCCGCCTCGAGATCGACCACCCGCAGCTACGCTGGGACAACTTCCTCGAGGTGTTCCGCAACTTCGGCTCCGGCGGACCCAAGGCCGAGGTGAGCGTCGCAGTACCGCGGACGGTCGCCCTGACCCTCGGCGTGGTCAGCGCCAGCGCTCTCGTCTCAGGCCTGCGCACCGACGTGCGCCTCAACACCGTCTCGGGCGACATCATCGTCGACGGCCTCGTCGGCGACGTCAACCTCAACGCCGTCTCGGGCGATCTGCAGGTGCGCGAGCTCGACGGCGCGCTCAGCGCCAACAGCGTCTCGGGAGACGTGGCGGCCACCGGGCGCATCACGAAGGCGTCCATCGACACCGTCTCGGGCGCCATGCTCGTCGACTCGACGGGGCCCACGCAGGCCATCAGCCTCAACTCCGTCAGCGGCACGGCCACCATCCGCCTCGACCGCTCCCTGCCCGCGAACTACGTCTCGCGCTCGGTCAGCGGTCGCGTCCAGATCGACGGCCAGGTGCGCTCCGGTTCCGGCCCTACGAACTTCACCGGCTCGACCGGTGCGCTCGCGGGGTCGTTCGTCGACGTCCGCGCCAACACGGTCTCGGGCGAGATCACGGTGCTGCGCCGCGGTATCTCGGGCCTGCGTCCCGAGGAGCTCGCCGGTGAGGAGGAGTGGTGATGAGCCCCGTCTTCTCGCACGGCGACCTGCGCCTGTACATCCTCAGCCTCCTCGACGAAGCGCCGCGGCACGGCTACGACCTCATGCAGGCGCTGACCGAACGCACCGGCGGCACCTACTCGCCCTCGGCGGGCACCATCTATCCGCGCCTGGCCAAGCTCGAAGAAGAGGGTCTGGTCACCAAGACCGTCGACGGCCGCAAGACCGTGTACGAGATCACCGACAGCGGACGCCGCGAGGTCGCCGCACGCTCGGGCGATCTCGAGGGCATCCAGGCCGGCCTCGCCGACAGCGTCCGGCTCATCGCCGACGAGGTGCGCGGCAGCGTCCGGGATGCCATGCGGAGCCTGCGCGCCGATCTGGCCGCCGCCTCGCGCGGGGAACGCGAACAGACGCACGCCGCACCCGCCGACGACGCCCGCTCCCGCAGCCGCGAGCAGCTGTCGCGCGCCGACGCCGCGGTCACCGAGTTCCGCGGCCGGGTGCGCTCGGAGCTGCGCGCTCACGTGGCGCGCGGCGGCGAGCTGACGGCATCCGGGATCGACGGGGTCGAAGAGGCGCTGCGGCAGGCCTCCGAGGCCGTGGCGCGCGCGATGCGCGGCTGAGTCACTCCCACGGCAGCTGATCGCCGGCGCCGACCGGGTCGCCCTGCGGGACGACGAGGACCGGTCGGCGCTGACGGTGGCTCAAGCGGGCGGCCACCGAGCCGGTGAGGAACTCGCGGACCGACTCCCCGATCCCCCGCTTGCGCGTGCCCACCACGAGCAGCGAGGCGTCGAGCTCGTCGGCCAGTCGGATGAGAGCGAGGGCCGGATCGCCGATCTCCTGCCGCACGCTCCATGTCTGCGTGTGGCCGGCGAGGGCCTCCTCGGCCTCTCGACGCACCTCGTCGAGCGCGGCCTTGGCGGCGGTCCCGGCGAGATCGACGCCTGCCGGTACGTAGCCGTCGGGGTCCTCGAACGCGACGAATCGCGTGGTGTCGACGTGGACGACGATGAGCTCGGCACCGGCGAGACCCGCATACCGCGCGGCTTCGCGCACGACCCGTGACGACTGGCCCGGGACGACTCCCGCGATGACCGCTCCGCGCGCGGCGACGGGATGGGGCTGGTCCACCATGACTGCTCCTTCCGGGGCGCCGGCGGCCCGCGGTGATCCGCTCGACGGCTCGGCCGGAATGCGCCGTGATATCCTGGGTGTTACTCTTACCGGCTCGGTCCGGAACCGCAATACGCAGGGCTCACATCATGGCCCTCGACGTCGATCGTGAGGGGGTCTCGCATGGGGCGTGGCCGTCAGAAGGCGAAGAACACCAAGATCGCCCGTGAGCTGAAGTACGACACCTATTCGGTGAACTACTCGGCTCTCGAGCGCGAACTGGGCGCACCCGAAACGGGCGACGACGCATACGTCGACAAGTGGGCCGACCAGTACAGCGACGAGTACGAAGACGAGAAGGCCTGACGCCTTCCGTTCTGCTGCTCACCGCTCCGGTGGTGCGGTCCTGACCCTCGATCCCGCCCTCCGCGAGGACACGGTCACCACGCGTGCCCGGTGCGGCGCTCCCACGCCGTCTCCACGCTCTCGCGACGCGTCATGACGACCGCTGCGGGAACGACCAGCAGGAGTGCGCCGCCGAGCACGCACAGACCGACGGTCCAGCCGCCGGTCACCTCGTGCGTCACGCCGATCGCCAGGGGCATCAGCGCGGCGAACCCGTAACCGACGCTCTGCACGAACCCGCTGAGCGCGACCGCGGTCTCGTGCGAGCGCGTCCGTAGCCCGAACAGTGTGAGCGCCAGCGGGAACATCAGCGGCGGGATGCCGATCAGCACCACCCACAGCACCGTCGCCGCCGCGGGCGCCACGAGCAGGCCGACCACGCCCGTCAATCCGCCGACCACGGCGACGACGTAGAACGGCGTGGTCCGCCCGAGCCGGGCCACCAGCAACGGCACCAGCAGCGACACCGGCAGACCCATGAACGAGAAGAGCGCGAGCAGACCGCCGGCCTCGGCGGCATCCACCCCCGCCACCTCGATCAGCAGCGACGGCAGCCACGCGAACATCGCGTAGGCGACGGCGGAGTTGACCCCGAACGTCACGACCAGCGCCCACGTCTGGGGGACGCGCACGATGCGCGAGAGCACCGCGGTGCGCGGCTCGTCGACGGCGTCGGCGCTCGACGCGCGGGCGCGGAGGCTCAGCGCGATCCACGGCACCACCGCCGCCAGCGCCACCACCGCCCACGTCACGAACGACCCGCGCCACCCGACGGCGTCGGCCAGCGGGACGGCCACCAGCGGCGGGGTGAACGTCGCCACCGCCATCGTCGTGGAGTACACCGTCGTCATGAGCCCGATGCGGTCCGGGAAGTACTTCTTCACCACCGTGGGCAGCAGCACGTTGCCGACACCCACCGCGGCGAAGATGCCCGCCGTCGCCGCCAGCAGCGACCACGCATCGACGGCCGCAGCGCGCAACGACAGCATGGTCGCGCCGACGACCGCCGCGATCAGCACCGTGCGCTCGAGGCCGAGACGCCGCTCGAGCGCCGGGGTCACCATGCCCGACAGGGCGAACGCCACCGGCGGGGCCATGCCGATGAGGCCCACCAGCGCCGCCGGCACCTCGAAGTCGCGGCCGATGACCGTCAGCAGCGGCGACAGCGAAGCCACCGCGATCCGCAGCGTGAGCGCGAGCAGGACGACGGCCGCCGCGGCGAGCGCGATCGTCCCCGCGCGGCGGGAGGTCAAGACTCCTGGCTGCCCTCGACCCACGCGAGGTACTCGTCCGACACGGTGCCGGTCACGTACCGGCCGTCGAAGCAGCTCATGTCGAGGTCGACCAGGTCGGTGCCCTCCATGATGGCCGCCTTGAGGTCGTCGACCTCCTGGTAGACGAGATAGTCGCAGCCGAGCTCCTCGGCGATCTCCGGGATCGTCCGGCCGTGGGCGACGAGCTCGTGGCGCGAGGGCATGTTGATGCCGTACACGTGCGGGAAGCGCACGGGAGGTGCGGCAGAGGCGAACGTGACGCTCTTCGCACCGGCATCCCGCGCCATCTGGATGATCTCGCGGCTGGTGGTGCCGCGCACGATCGAGTCGTCGACGAGGAGGACGTTCTTGCCCTGGAACTCCGTCGACATCGCGTTGAGCTTCTGACGGACGCTCTTCTTGCGCACGGCCTGGCCGGGCATGATGAACGTGCGGCCGACGTAGCGGTTCTTGTAGAAGCCCTCGCGGTACTCGATGCCGAGCTTGCGGGCCACCTGCATCGCCGCCGGACGCGCCGAGTCGGGGATCGGCATGACCACGTCGATGGAACCCGCGGGGGTGTACTTCGCAACGGTGTCGGCGAGGCGCTCGCCCATGCGCAGACGCGTCTCGTACACCGAGACGCCGTTCATGACCGAGTCGGGTCGCGCGAGGTAGACGTACTCGAACGAGCACGGCGCCAGCGTCGGATTCGCGGCGCACTGCTGCGCGTGCAGCGTGCCGTCGAGGGTGATGAACACGGCCTCACCGGGCTCGACGTCGCGCACGACCTCGAAGCCGGCGTTCTCGAGCACGAGGGACTCGGACGCCACGATGTACTCGTCGCGCGGCTCGCCGCCGGGCACCTGCGCGGCCGCGCGCTTGCCGAGGATGAGCGGACGGATGCCGAACGGGTCGCGGAACGCGAGAAGGCCGTAGCCGGCGATGAGGGCGATCGACGCGTACGAGCCCTCGACGCGCTCGTGCACGCGCCCGACCGCGCGGAAGACCTGGGCCGGGTCGAGGTCGGGTCCGGTGATCTCGGACTGCAGCTCGGAGCCGAGGATGTTCACGAGCAGCTCGGTGTCGCTGCTGGTGTTGAGGTGGCGGCGGTCCTTGCTGAACAGCTCGCTGGTGAGCTCGCGCGTATTGGTCAGGTTGCCGTTGTGCACGAGGACGATGCCGTAGGGCGCGTTGACGTAGAAGGGCTGCGCCTCTTCTTCGTTGGATGCCGTGCCTTTGGTGGCGTAGCGCACGTGGCCGAGGCCGATGTCGCCGAGGAGCGCACGCATGTCACGCGTGCGGAAGGCCTCACGCACCTGGCCGCGGGCCTTGTGGATGTGGAACACGCCGCTGGATTCGGCCGTGGCCATGCCCGTCGAGTCCTGCCCGCGGTGCTGGAGGAGGAGGAGCGCGTCGTAGATCTCCTGGTTGACCGGGCCCTGCCCGGCCATGCCGACGATGCCGCACATGGGGTGTTACTTCGCTCCGTTCGCCGGGTGACCGGCATCCGCATAAGAACCGACCAGGCGCACGGCGCCTCCGTCGACGCCCTTCGCGCCCTGTTCGTACTCGCCCTCGGGGCGCGCGCCGTCGCGGACGACGCCGACCTGCCACGTGGCGATGCCGTCGGCCTGCAGCGCCGCGGACGCGGCATCCGCGACCTCGGGCGAGACGACGGCGAGGAAGCCGATGCCGAGGTTCCACGTGCCCTCGGTCGCCGTGAGCTCAAGGCCGCCGATGTCGGCGAGCACGCGGAACACCGGCGAGGGGCTCCAGGTCGAGCGGTCGACGTCGACCCACGTCTGCTGCGGCAGCACGCGCGCGAGGTTCGCCGCGATGCCTCCGCCGGTGACGTGGCTGAGCGAGTGGATGCCGGTGCCCACCGCCGCGTCGTCGAGCAGACGCAGCAGCGGCGAGGTGTACAGGCGGGTGGGCTCGAGCAGGGCCTCGCCCCACGTGCCGCCGAGGTCGGCCGACGCGGAGCCGTACGCGATGCCGGCCCCCGTGATGATGTGGCGCACCAGCGAGTAGCCGTTGGAATGCAGGCCGCTCGAGGCCAAAGCCAGCACGACGTCGCCGGGGCGCACGCGATCGGCGCCCAGGACGCGGTCGGCCTCGACGACGCCGGTGGCCGCTCCCGCGACGTCGTAGTCGTCGACGCCGAGCAGGCCCGGGTGCTCCGCCGTCTCACCGCCGACCAGCGCGGTGCCGGTCATCGCGCAGCCGCGCGCGATCCCCGCGACGATGTCGGCGATGCGCTGCGGCACGACCTTGCCGCACGCGATGTAGTCGGTCATGAACAGCGGGCGCGCACCGACCACCACGATGTCGTCGACGACCATGCCGACGAGGTCTTCGCCGATGGTGTCGTGCTTGTCGATCGCCTGCGCGATCGCGACCTTCGTGCCGACGCCGTCGGTGCTCGTCGCGAGCAGCGGCTTGGCGTAGTCGCGCAGCGCCGAGGCGTCGAAGAGGCCGGCGAAACCGCCGACGCCCCCCAGCACTTCGGGGCCGTGCGTACGGCGCACCGCCGACTTCATCAATTCGACGGCGAGATCTCCGGCGGCGGTATCGACGCCTGCGGCGGAGTACGGGTTTTCGTGGGGAGCGGAAGCCACCGCAACAGACTACCCGGGGCGGGCACGCGCGGGTGCCGGGGGGGGGACGGGGGGCGGGTGCGGGTGCCGGGGGGGCGGGTGCGGATAGCG
>CAJYJO010000034.1 GCA_913774845.1 uncultured Microbacterium sp.
GCACGTCGGGGGTGATCTGGTTGAAGTGGTCCAAGCGCACGAGCTCGCCGGGGGAGTGCAGGTCGTAGCGCCACGACAGGCGCTCCTGGTGCTCGGTGTCGAAGAAGAACTCGTACGGGAAGCCGAGCGGGTCGACCACGCGCACCGAGTCGCCGATGCCCTTCGTGAAGCCGTTAGGGGCGCGACGCACGTCGCAGCCGAGCTCCTCGTAGAACGCGACGGCCTTGTCGAGATCGTCGGAGGACCGGACGCGGTACGAGAAGGCGGCCACCGCGGCCACCGGGCCCTGACGCAGCACGAGGTTGTGGTGGATGAACTCCTCGGTCGAGCGCAGGTAGATCGCCTCGTCGTCCTCCTCGGTGACGTGCAGGCCGAGCACGTCGACATAGAAGACCCGGGATGCCGCGAGGTCGGTGACCACGAGCTCCATGTACGCGCAGCGCAGGATGTCGGGCGCGGGCGAGGAGGGGGTGGGGATGGGGTCGTCGGAGACGATCGGGGCCTCCTGGGTCACCCAGAACCCCGAGGAGGTCTTCTCTTCTTCGGTGTGCTTTGCCATTTCGCGTCCTTGCGTGGGGAGTCGGTGGTCGGGGGTGGCTTCGACCGGCTCAGCCACCGTGCTTGGCCGGGGGTCCCTGAGCCTGTCGGAGGGGCCGGGGGTTTGTGGGTCGGGGGTGGCTTCGACGGGCTCGGCCACCGCGTTCGGCGGGGGTTCCTGAGGCTGTCGGTGGGGCCGGGGGTTTGTGGGTCGGGAGTGGCTTCGACCGGCTCGGCCACCGCGTTCGGCGGAGGTCCCTGAGGCTGTCGAAGGGACCGGGCCCGCGCGGCGGGTGGCTTCGACCGGCTCGGCCACCGCGTTCGGCGGAGGTCCCTGAGCCTGTCGAAGGGACCGGGCCCGCGCGGCGGGTGGCTTCGACGGGCTCGGCCACCGCTCACGGGCTCAGTGCGCCGGCGCCTTGCCGAACGTCGGGTTGTGGGCGGGACCGAGCGTGATGTGCACGGCCTGCTGGTCGGTGTAGAAGTCGATCGAGCGGTAGCCGCCCTCGTGACCGAGGCCCGAGGCCTTCACCCCTCCGAAGGGGGTGCGGAGGTCCCGGACGTTGTTGGAGTTCAGCCACACCATCCCCGCCTCGACGTTCTGGGCGAACAGGTGCGCGCGCTTGAGGTCGTTCGTCCACACGTAGGCGGCGAGGCCGTAGGTCGTGTCGTTCGCGAGGGCCAGGGCCTCCTCGTCGGTGTCGAAGGGCGTGATGGCGACGACGGGTCCGAAGATCTCCTCCTGGAAGATCCGCGCGTCGGGGGCGACGTCGGCGAACACCGTGGGCCGCACGAAGTTGCCCTCGGGGAACTCCTCGGGCCGGCCGCCACCGGCGACCAGACGCCCCTCGGCCTTGCCGAGCTCGACGTACGACATGACCTTCGCGTAGTGCTCGGGGTGCACGAGGGCGCCGACCTCGGTCGCGGGGTCGTCGGGGTAGCCGACCGTGACGCGATCGGCCTGCGCCGCGTAGCGCGCGACGAACTCGTCGTACACGTCGCGCTGCACGAGGATGCGGCTGCCCGCGGTGCAGCGCTCGCCGTTGAGCGAGAACACCCCGAAGATGGTCGCGTCGATCGCGGCGTCGAGGTCGGCATCCGCGAAGACGATCGCCGGGCTCTTGCCGCCCAGCTCCATCGACAGCCCCTTCAGGAACGGCGCGGCGTTCGCGAAGATCAGCGACCCGGTGCTGCTCTCGCCGGTGAACGAGATGAGCGGGACGTCGGGGTGCTTCACCAGCGCGTCGCCGGCGTCTTCGCCGAGACCGTTGACGAGGTTGAACACGCCCTCGGGGAGACCTGCCTCCTCGAAGATGCCGGCCCACAGGGATGCCGAGAGAGGGGTGAACTCCGCGGGCTTGAGCACGACCGTGTTGCCGGTCGCGAGGGCGGGGCCCAGCTTCCACGACTCGAGCATGAAGGGCGTGTTCCACGGCGTGATGAGGCCGGCGACCCCGATCGGCTTGCGGTTGACGTAGTTGAGCTGGCGACCCGGCACCTTGAAGGCGTCGTCGGTCTGGGCGACGATCAGGTCGGCGAAGAACCGGAAGTTCTCGGCTGCCCGACGGGCCTGGCCCAGTGCCTGGGTGATCGGGAGTCCGGAGTCGAACGACTCCAGCTCCGCGAGACGCTCGTCGCGCGACTCGACGAGGTCGGCGATGCGGTGCAGCACGCGCGAGCGCTCGCGGGGGAGCATCCGGGGCCACGGTCCCTCGGTGAAGGCCTTCCGCGCGGCGGCGACGGCGAGGTCGATGTCGGCCTTCGTGCCGGCGGCGGCCGTGACGTAGGTCTGGTTCGTCACCGGGTCGAGCACGTCGAACGTGTCGCCGTCGACCGAGTCGACGAAGGAACCACCGATGTAGTGCTGGATGCGCTCGGGCAGGTCGGCGGGGATACGGCGGGTCATGCGGACTCCTTCTTCGGAGGGGCGGATGCCGATGGCATCCGGGATCAGAAAGCGGGCAGGCCGAGCACTTCGTCGGGGTGCTCGTGGATGAGGTAGGCGTCGAGGGTGGCCGAACGGTGGCGCCGGGAGACCCGCTCGATCTCGGCGAGCGGGGCGCCGTTCTCGATGAGCACGAGGATGCTCTCGTGTTCGCGCACCGACTCGGCGGCGCGACCGGGGACGAAGCTGAACGTGGAGTCGCGCAGGTGGCCGAGGCGTGCCCACTCGGCCTGCACGAGTTCGAGCAGTCGAGGGTTGGCGCACCTCTCGAACAGGATCGCGTGGAACTCCTGGTTCAGGGCGGTGAAGGCGCGCGGATCGAAGTGTTCGAGCGTCTCGACCATCAGCTCGTTGACCTGCCGCGCGCGGCGCAGGTCGTCGGTCGTGAGCGCTCGCGCCGACAGCGCGGTCGCCGCTCCCTCGAGGATGCTCAGCGACTGCATGCTGAAGCGGTAGGCGGTGTCGTCGACCATCGACACGCGCGCGCCCACGTTGCGCTCGAACATCACCAGACCCTCCGCCTCGAGTTGGCGGATCGCCTCGCGCACCGGGACGACGCTCATGTCGAGCTCGCCCGCGATCGAGCCGAGCACCAGGCGGTAGCCGGGGGAGAACTCCTGCGACGCGATGCGGTCCTTGATCCAGCGGTAGGCCTGCTGCGACTTGCTGCGGGTGGGGGCGGGTGCGTCGGCGGCCGGCGCGGCGCGACGGCCGGACGGTGCCGCCGGGGTCGTGGGATCCATCAGTTGCGCCCCTCGCTCTCGTAGCGGGCGCGCCATTCCGCGTTCATGGGGAAGAGGCCGTCGACCGGATGACCGGATGCCACCTGCCGGGCGATCCACGCGTCTTCCTCCTCTTGCACGAGGGCGGCGTCGACCACCTCTTCGGCGATCGCGGGAGGGAGGACGATGACGCCGTCGCCGTCGCCGACGAGGATGTCGCCGGGCTCGACGGTGGTGCCGCCGCAGCCGATCGCGACGTCGGTCTCCCACGGCACGTGCCGGCGACCGAGGACGGCGGGGTGCGGCCCGGCGGTGAACACCGGGATGCCGACCGCGGCGACGGCTTCGGCATCGCGGACGCCGCCGTCGGTGACGATCGCCGCCGCGCCGCGGGCGTGGGCGCGGATCGCGAGGATGTCGCCGAGCGTGCCCGACCCGGTCTCACCGCGGGCCTCGATGACGAGGGCCTCGCCCTCTTCGACGGCGTCGAACGCGCGCTTCTGGGCGTTGTAGCCGCCGCCGCGCGCGGCGAAGAGATCTTCGCGGTGGGGGAGGAAGCGGAGTGTGCGGGCCGTGCCGACGAAGCGGCTGCCCGCGGTGAGGGCGTGCACGCCGTCGATCGTCACGTCGTTCAGGCCGCGCTTGCGGAGCTGCCCGCTGAGGGCGGCGACCGGGACGCGCTCGAGCTTCGCGCGGAGCTCGGGGGAGAGCGCGGGCGGTGCGTCACGGGCGTCGGGGACAGGGGATTCGGCGAGGACAGGAGCGTCGTCGGCCGACCGTCCTGTTGCGGAACGATCTCCTGTTCCCGTGGCGGCGGCGGCGGCCTCGGCGGAGCCCCACG
This sequence comes from uncultured Microbacterium sp., assembly GCA_913774845.1. Classification (GTDB taxonomy): domain Bacteria; phylum Actinomycetota; class Actinomycetes; order Actinomycetales; family Microbacteriaceae; genus Microbacterium. The sequence goes on from CAJYJO010000034.1 coordinate 4,046, forward strand.
CCTCGGTGCGCTGGGTGTCGTCGACCGCGGGCAGCGAGCCGATCGCGGGGTCGAAGGGGCGGTCGCCCTGGACCACCGTGGTGCGGAGGCGGCCGGTCGTGAGGTCACCGGCATCCACCTGCACCTCGACGATCTGACCGGGGGAGACGACCGACGAGCCCGCGGGCGTGCCGGTGAGGATGACGTCTCCGGTCTCGAGCGTGAAGTGCTGCGACAGGTCGGCGACGATCTGGGCGAGCGAGAAGATGAGCCCCGCCGCGGTGTCGTCCTGCACGATCTCGCCGTCGACCCAGGTGCGCAGGCGCAGCGCAGTCGGATCGACCTCGCGGGCGTCGATCAGCGCGGGGCCGAGCGGGGTGTATCCGTCGCCGCCCTTGGAGCGCACGTTCGATCCCTTGTCGTTCGCGCGCAGGTCGTAGAGACCGAAGTCGTTGGCGGCGGTGACGGATGCCACGTGCGACCACGCGGCATCCGGAGTCACCCACCGCGCGGGCTCGCCGATGACGAGCGCGATCTCGCCCTCGAACGCGAGGAGCTCGGTTCCGGCGGGACGAACGATGTCGGCACCCGAGGGGGCGAGCGAGCTGGACGGCTTGAAGAAGTACGAGGGGGCCGCGGGGCGGCGGCCGCGCTGGTCGGCGCGGGAGGCGTAGGCGAGGTGGATCGCGACGATCTTGCCGGGACGCGCGCCGAGGACGCGGAACCGGGGGTCGGTGTCGGTCATGGAGGCTCCTTCGCGTCGTATCTGAAATCGTATACGATTACGAACTCCCCGACAAGAAGTGCCCGGCGCGACCCTGGGCGGGGCGTTCGCACCGACCATCACCGAGGCGCCGGTTGCGGCGACCGGATGGACCGTGTCGGTGACGCGGTATCTGGGTGCCGCGGTCGGCGCGGGTGCGGTTCCCTCAGGACACCCGCGCGGCGGCGCGACCGCGCCGACCTCTGCGGAGCCCGGCATGCCGGCCGCGCGTCAGCGCGCCGCGATCTCCTCCCAGAACGGAGCGACGATCGCCGCGCTCACCCGCAGGTCGAGCAGCAGGAAGCTGCGGTCCTCGGCGGGGCGGGACGCCCAGGATGCCAGCGCCTCGAGGTCGTCGACCGACTCGATGACCACGCCCTCGGCGCCGAAGCCGCGCGCGACGGCGGCGAAGTCGACCTGCGGGATGAGCATCGGGTCGGGGTGCAGACCCTTGAGGCCATAGTTGAGGACTTCGGCGCCGTACTGCGCGTCGTTCCACACCATCGCGATGCCGCGGCCCCGGGCCACGCGGATCGCCGTCTCGAGGTCGGCGAGGGCCATCAGCCCGCCGCCGTCGCCGGTGCTGAGCACGATCGTGGAGTCGGGACGCGCGATCGCCGCCCCCGGGACGCTCGGGAAACCGAGGCCGATCGACTGGTACGCCGTGCCGACCATGATCATGCGGTCGGGGGAGGCCACCGGCCAGTACATGTTCGACCAGCCCATGAAGTGCCCGCCGTCGTGGACGACCACCCGGTCCTCGGGGAGGAGCTCAGCCAGACGCGTGGCCGCGGTTCGGGGGTCGAGACGCCCGTCGGGTCCGAGACCCTGGCCCTCGGGCTGTCGGCATGCGGCAGCGAGGTCGAGGCCGTTGCCCCAGGTCGACGGCGTCGCGCCGCGGGCGCGCAGGCGGTCCGCGATCGCGGCGGCGACGTCGGCGGCATCCCCCCGCACGAATCCGCCGACGTGCGGGTGTGTCGCGGTGGCCGCGAGATCCACCTGGAACACGCGCGTGCCGGGGGCGAAGAGCTCGCCGAAGCGCATCGTGAACTGGTTGAGGCCCGCGCCGAAGACGACGGCGACGTCGGCGTCGCGCGCGAGCTCCATCGCGCCGGGAGCTCCGAAGCCGCCGGCGACACCGAGGTCGCGAGAACGGTCCGAGAACAGGCCGCGCCCCAGGGCGCTCGTGGTCGTCAGCGCCCCCGCGAGGGCGGCGATCTCATCGAGAGCCGCCCCCGCGCCCGCGAGCCACGCGCCGCGGCCGCCGAGCAGGAGGGGGCGCTGAGCCGAGGCCAGCGCGTCGGCGATCTGATCGATGACCGCGTCGGCGTAGGTGCCGAGAGGAGGATGCTCGGGCGTGACGCGGGGTGCGGCGCCGGGGGCGTCGGCATCCGGGATCGGTCCCACCTCGCGGGTCGCGACGTCGTACGGGATGCCGAGGACCACGGGCAGTCGATAGGTGAGCGCGTGCTCGATCGCGATGACGATGGTGGCCGCGGCGTCGCTGTGGCCCACCGTATAGGTGCGCGCGCCCACCGCGGAGGCCAGGGCGATCTGGTCGACGCCCCAGGGGCGGGGGCCGGAGGTCGGCTCGTCGCCGACGATGAGCACGAGGGGCGTGCGCGCCTGCACGGCCTCGGCGAGGGCCGTCAGCGTGTTCGTGAAACCGGCGCCGTACGTGGCGGTGGCGGCGGCGAGGCGTCCGCTCGCGCGGTAGTGCGCGTCGGCGGCGACGACACCGGCGGCCTCGTGCCGCACGGCGACGAAGCCCGAGCCGGTGTCGCGGCCGAGCGCGTCGAGGAAGTAGGCGTTGCCGTTGCCCATGACGCCGAAGACGGTGTCGATGTGGCGGGCGAGGGTGTGCGCGACGTGCGCGGAGACGGTGGGCATGACGAACGGAGCCTTTCGAGACGGGACGGAGGAATGCCGTATGTGTCTCGCGGGAACCCGCTACGTGCCCTTTTTTCGAGCAGCGACGCACGACCTCGTGCGCCTGACGGGATCGAGTATAGGGGCGTGAGCCGCCAGGATCTGTCGCTTCGGGGACCTTCGAGGCGACAGATCCTGGCGACTCACGCGGGTCGGGCGCTGCAGCGCCCGGCGGATCGCGATCGCCGTGGACGCGCCCGAGGGGCTTCGTCAGGTAACCGGCATCCGGAGCGAGCTCGCCCTCGCACCGGGGGTCGACCGCGACCGTGCCGCACGATGACGTGCAGTCCGGGGACGGCGGTGAATGGTGGTCGTCGAAGACCGCGCCCGCCGCTCATCGACGGCGGAGCGAGGTGGTCGATCGAGTCATCCCGCGTGAGGAACGGTCGGGTGACGGCGAGAGTTCGACGCAGTATTATCAAGCGATAACACCGCCCCCGGAAGGACACGGATGTCGACCCCCCGACGCCGTCCCGCGCGCGACGCCGAGCTGCTCGCGGGCTCCGTGCGCGCCTTCGCCGCACGGGGGTACTTCGGCACGTCGACGGCGCAGGTCGCCGCCGAGATGGGGGTCTCGCAGCCGTACGTGATCCGCACGTTCGGGTCCAAGCTCGAGCTGTTCGTGCGCACTCACGCGTTCGCCGCGGCCGAGATCGTGACGGTCTTCCGCGCTGCGACGTCCGACGGCTTCGACGGCGACCGCCTCGGCGCCGCCTACCGCGCGCTCGTCCTGTCGGACACCGCCGCCCTCCTGGTGTGGGCGCACGCCTTCTCGGCCGCCACCGCCGAGCCGGTGATCGGCGCCGAATCGCGCCGGCAGTTCGACGAGATCTACCGCGTCCTGCGTGACACCGGCGCATCCGACGAGGAGCTGTGGGCGTTCATGGGGCGAGGGATGCTCATGAACAACCTGCTGCTCATGCAGGCTCCGCGCTTCGCGGACGACTACGACTTCGCGCCCCTCGTCGAGCTCGTGTTCGGCGCGCGGCCTCCGGCATCCCTCCCACCCGGCGCCTCCGGCGCCCCCGCCCCCCATCAGGAGTGACATGAGCGATCTCGTCCCGTTCACCGACAACTTCAGCGATCTGTCGAACACCGACGGCTATCAATTCGAGTTCCGCTGCGAGCGGTGCGGAAACGGCTACCGGTCGGCGTTCCGGCCCGATCCGCGCGCGACGGGCCAGCGTCTCGCCCGCGGCATCGGCAACCTGTTCGGCGGGCAGGTGTCGCAGCTCACCTCCATGGCCGATCGTCTGCTGGATCGGGGCACCAACTCGCCGGCCAAGGATCAGGCGCTGCGGGCGGCGACGGCGGAGATCGCGCCAAAGTTCCACCAGTGCCGCGCGTGCAGCGACTGGGTGTGCGACGACGTGTGCTGGAACGACGGCGTCGGGCAGTGCGTGCGATGCTCACCGATCGCCGTGGAGGAGCTCGCGCAGCTGCAGGCGGAGGCGCGCCGTCGGCAGGTGCAGGAGCGGCTCGAGACCGTCGATCTGGTCGGGGGAGTCGATCTGAAGGCGCAGGCCCGACCGCGTTGCGGGGCGTGCGGCGCGCAGTCGCACGGCGGGAAGTTCTGCGGCGAGTGCGGGTCTGCGCTCGTCGTCGTCGCGACGTGCACGGGCTGCGGGTCCGAGAACCCGTCCGGTGCGCGGTTCTGCTCGTCGTGCGGCACGGGGCTGACGTCCTGAGTCGCGTCCGCTCGCTGCGCGCGCCCGCGTCCCGTCGGTGCGGCGTCGCGCACCTCGCGGGCTAGAGCCCCGAGCGGATCGTCTCGGCCGCCGCCGTCAGACGCGCGGCGATGGTGGCGTCGTCGAGGTCGGTCGCGACGTGCACCGCCGCCACCGCCGCGGGTTCACGGCCCTGCACGGTCAGGGGAACGGCCACCGCGCGCAGCGACGGCACCACCTCGTCATGGCTGGTCGCCCACCCACGCTTCGCGGCATCCGCGACCTCGGCCGCGAGGCGGGCGTCGACCGTCTCGGGCCAGCGGCGCGGCGGCAGCTGGGCGAGGATCGCGCGGCCCGGCGCGCCGCGGGTGACCGGATGCCGGGCCCCCGGCCGCTGCGCCACCGCGGTGACCGCGTGGCGCGGCTCGACACTCGTGAGCGTCACGCACTCGTCGTGGTCGAGCACCACGACGAAGCACGTCATCCCGAGGTCGTTCGCGGCCGCGGTGAGCTCGGGAAGCGCCTCCGCTTGCAGATCCGCGGCGACCCCCGCCGCGAGGGCGGCGAGGCCCGTACCGAGGCGTACCGCGCCGGCGGCATCTCTCGTGACCAGCCCGTGATCCTCGAGGGTGCGGAGCAGCCGGTAAGCGACGGATCGGTGCAGTTCGACGCGCGCCGCCAGGTCATCGATCGTGAGGGGCGCGCGGGCGTCGGCGAGCTCTTCGAGCAGGCGGATGCCACGGCTGAGCGTTTGCGAGGCAGGGGGAGCGTCTTGCCGGGCGGGCATCGGTCGATTAGCCTCTCGTTCGATAGCAGAACGTCGCGTTCGAATATAGAACGTTACTGTCTCGCGAGCAAGCCCGACATCGACGTCAGGAGAAACGATGCAGTTCCACCACCACGGCTACGTCTCGGGTGACCCGCGCGTGCAGAACGCCGCGGGCACGGGTCTCGATCGGCCCGCCGAGCTGCCCGACGAGGTCGACGTGCTCATCGTCGGCTCGGGACCTGCGGGCATGCTGCTCGCCGCCCAGATGTCACAGTTCCCCCAACTCACGACGCGCCTCGTCGAGAAGCGCGACGGGCGACTCGCTCTCGGCCAGGCGGACGGCATCCAGCCCCGGAGCGTCGAGACGTTCCAGGCGTTCGGCTTCGCCGACCGCATCACCGCCGAGGCCTACAACATCGGGTGGATGAACTTCTGGGGACCCGACCCCGAGAATCCGGACCGCATCTCCCGCCACTCCCGCACAGAGGACTACGGGTACAAGATCAGCGAGTTCCCGCACCTCATCGTCAACCAGGCGCGGGTACTCGACTACTTCGCCGAGGCCGCCGCGCACGGGCCGGCCCGCATCACCCCGGACTACGGCGTGGAGTTCCTCGATCTCGAGGTGCGCGCCGACGACAACGAGGTGCGCGTGCGTACCGCGGACGGCGAGCGCACGATCCGGGCACGGTACGTCGTGGGCTGCGACGGGGCGCGCAGTGGCGTGCGCCAGGCGATCGGCCGCACGCACGTCGGCGCGGCCGCCCGCCACGCGTGGGGCGTGATGGACGTGCTCGTCGAGACCGACTTCCCCGACTGGCGCATCAAGTGCGCGATCAACGCCGCCGCCGGCAACATCCTGCACATCCCGCGCGAGGGCGGCTACCTCAGCCGCATGTACATCGACCTCGGTGAGGTCGCCGCCGACGACGATCACCGCGTGCGGCAGACGCCGATCGAGGAGGTCATCCGCCGGGCGAACGAGATCCTGCACCCGTACTCGATCGACGTGAAGCAGGTCGCCTGGCACAGTGTCTACGAGGTGGGGCACCGGGTGACCGACCGATTCGTCGACGACCTCGAGAATCCGCGCGTCTTCCTCACCGGGGACGCGTGCCACACCCACAGTGCCAAGGCCGGGCAGGGCATGAACGTCTCGATGCAGGACGGCTTCAACCTCGGCTGGAAGCTCGGGCACGTCCTCACCGGGCTCGCTCCCGCCGAGCTGCTTCGCACCTACGACGCCGAGCGACGCCCCGTCGCCCAGCAGCTCATCGACTTCGACCGCGAGTGGTCCTCGCTCATGGCCCGCAAGCCCGGCGAGATCACCGACCCCGACGAGCTCGCGACGTACTACCTCGCCACCGCGGAGTTCCCCTCCGGCTTCGGTACGCACTACGCCCCCTCCCGCATCGTCGCGGCCGACGCGGCGGCGGAGCTGGCATCCGGATTCCCCGTCGGCAAGCGCTTCCAGAGCGTGGAGGTGGTTCGCGTGTGCGACGGGAACGCCGTGCACCTGGGGCACCACGCTCGCGCGGACGGTCGATGGAGGATCTACGCCTTTGCGGATGCCGACGGCTCGGCGCTGCGGAAGTGGGCATTGCAGGCGCGGGCGATCGTGGAGCGCTTCACGCCCGCCGGAGCCGACCTCGACGCGGTGTTCGATGTGAAGGCGATCTATCCGGGGCGCTGGGAGGAGGTCGTCGACGTACCATCGCTGTTCCGCCCGCAGTCGGGGCCGCTGGGGCTGACCGACCTCGAGAAGGTGTTCGCCGCAGCTCCCTCCGCCTGGACGAGCAGCGACATCTTCGCCGAACGCGGGATCGGCGCCGAGGGCGCCGTGGTCGTCGTGCGCCCCGACCAGTACGTCGCCCACGTGCTGCCGCTGACCGACCCGGCCGGTCTGGAGCGCTTCTTCGCAGGCGTGGTGGCGGGGCCGGCGGTGGTTTCCCCGCGATAAACGCTCTGGCGAGTGAGGCACGGCGGCGCGGGGCGTGTCTCACTCGGTGCGGCGTTTATCGCTGAGGGGCGCGGGGTGCGCGGCTGCGGTGGTGGTTTCCCCGCGATAAACGCTCTGGCGAGTGAGGCACGGCGGCACGGGGCGTGTCTCACTCGGTGCGGCGTTTATCGCTGAGGGGCGCGGGGTGCGCGGGGCGCGCGGCGGCGGTGGTGGTCTCCCCGCGATAAACGCTCTCGCGAGTGAGACACGGCGGCGCGGGGCGTGTCTCACTCGGTGCGGCGTTTATCGCTGAGGGGCGCCGGACGCACCGGACACGCCGGAGGCGCCGGACGCGCCAGCGCGCGCGGCGTGGCGCGGGCCGAATGGCCGCTGCGGCGAGCACAGCGCCCCCTTTGTACGCAACGTATATCGGCACCGCTTCGCGGGCTGAGAAGAATGGGCGAGGAAAACCGCCCCGATCCAGGAGGATTCATGACCGATTCACGCGAGAGCGAGCTGCTGGCATCCGTACCCACCGGCCTGTTGATCAACGGGGAGTGGCGCAGCGCCGAGGCCGGC
>CAJYJO010000035.1 GCA_913774845.1 uncultured Microbacterium sp.
CGGTTACCTCTTGATCAGGCGGAATCGCTATGGGAGCATGGAACAAGCCGTGTGCTCCCACAGCGAAGTGGGGCGAGCAATCGCTCGCGTTCCCACCAGGGTACCGGACCCGAATCCCGGTGCCGAATCGTCCATTTTTTCTGTTACAAGGAGCACCCCCATGGATTGGCGCGACAAAGCAGCCTGCCTGACCGTCGACCCCGAGCTGTTCTTCCCGGTCGGAAACACCGGCCCCGCGGTCGACCAGATCGAGAAGGCCAAGTCGGTCTGCGCCCGCTGCACCGTCACCGAGGTCTGCCTGCAGTACGCCCTCGAGTCCGGCCAGGATTCGGGCGTCTGGGGCGGCCTGAGCGAAGACGAGCGCCGCGCGCTCAAGCGCCGCGCCGCTCGCGCCCGCCGCGCGTCCTGACGACACGCCTCGCGAAGAAGCCCGCCCCTCTCGGGGCGGGCTTCTTCGCGTCGGGAGGCATTGCACGAGGCAGCTCGGTCCCGCACCTCGCGAGGGCGGAGGAGCCGAGCCGCCGCGATCCCCCGGGCAGCGGAACCGCGGATCAGGCCGCGGTGCCGCCGATGTAGCGCAGCGGGATCTCGATGGTCACCTCGGTGCCGCTGCCCATCAGCGTGTGCCAGTCGATGGTGCCGCCGAGCTCGCCCTGGATGAGCGTGCGCACGATCTGCGTCCCGAGCCCGCGGCCGACTTGTCCCTCGGGGAGCCCGACGCCGGTGTCGCGCACGCTCACGGCGAGGATCTCGCCGGTCCGCTCCGCCGCGATCTCGACGTCGCCCTCCTGCCCGGCCAGACCGTGCTCGACGGCGTTGGTCACCAGCTCGGTGAGGGCGAGCGCCAAGGGGGTGGCGAACTGGCTCGGCAGAGTGCCGAACTGCCCCGTCGTGCGCGTCCGCGCCCGCGTGTTCGGTGCGGCTGCCACCTCGGCGACGAGCTTCAGCACACGGGCGAACACGTCGTCGAAGTCGACGTTCTGGGCCAGCCCCTCCGACAGGGTGTCGTGCACGACGGCGATCGCCGAGACGCGGCGCATGGCCTGCGTCAGCGCGTCGCGCGCCTCGTCGGAGTGGGTGCGGCGGGCCTGGATGCGAAGGAGCGAGGCGACCGTCTGCAGATTGTTCTTCACCCGGTGGTGGATCTCGCGGATCGTCGCGTCCTTGGTGATGAGTTCCTGCTCCTGGTGGCGGATCTCGGTCACGTCGCGGCTCAGCACGATGGCGCCGATGCGCGTGCCGCGATCGCGGAGGGGGATCGTGCGGAGCGACACCTGCACGCCGCGCGCCTCCATGTCGGCGCGCCACGGCGCCCGGCCGCTTACGACGACCGGGAGCGACTCGTCGACGTCCTGACGCTTGGCGGGGAGGATGCGGGCGGTGACCTCGGCGAGCGACTCGCCCTCGAGCTCGTCGTCGAAGCCCATGCGGTTGAACGCCGAGAGGGCGTTGGGGCTCGCGAACGTGGTGATGCCGTCGACGTCGAGCCGGATGAGGCCGTCGGACGCACGGGGCGCACCGCGACGCGGCGCCGTGGGAGCGGCCAGATCGGGGAACTCGGCCGAGGCGATCATCCCGAACAGGTCGTCGGCGCAGTCGTTGAAGGTGATCTGCTGACGCGAGGGCGTGCGCGTCTCGCCGAGGTTGGTGTGGCGCGTCAGGACGCCGATCGTGGTGACGGCGGCACCCTCCCGCGAGAGCTCGCGCACGATCGGCACCGCCCGCACGCGGGTGGGCGTCTCCTCGAACCAGTCGGGGGATGCCGAGTCCACGATGCGCCCGCTCTGGAACGCCTCGCGCACCTGGGTGCGCCACTGGGGACGCACGCGGTCCCCGACGATGTCGCGGTAGAACAGCGTCGCCGCTCCCCCGGGCCGGGTGTGCGCGACAGCGACGAAGGAGTCGTCCTGCGTCGGGACCCAGATGACGATGTCGGCGAAGGCGAGGTCGGCGAGCAGCTGCCCGTCGCCGGCGAGCCGGTGCAGCCACTCGACGTCGGCTTCGCTGGAGCGGCCCTGGGCGTAGACGAGTTCACTGAGTGTCGACACCCCTCCACCCTAGAGCGCGCCCCGCCCCTCGCCGTTCGCCACCTGGACGACGGCGGGTGAGTCCACGGGTGAATTCAACGCCTCCCCAGAACGGCGGACAGGGTGAAGGCGGGAGCCTCGACGAAGGAAGTCGCGCGCGGTTCCGGAGCGAACCGACGGGCCGCATCGCGGCGCCCGATCGCCCAGCCGGGCGGCGGCATCCCGCCCGAAAGCGGCATCCTCACCCCCTCCGGTGTTCTCACGCGTGACGGAGAACATCGGAGGCGCGACCCGCGGGTGGCCTACAGTCGGCGTCACCCCCCGCTCGCTGGACGCATCGACCCGACAGAGGGGAACCCATGTCCCAGCCGAACCCCCGACCGCACGCGACACGGAAGTCGCTGGCCGTCTCCGCCCAGTCCGAGGAGTTCTTCCGCCGGCAGAAGACCTCGGCGAGCGACCTCCCCTCGCCCGAGACGTTCACGCTGAACGTCGTGCGCGGCATCCTCGAGGTGCTCGCCGGCTCGCGCGAGGTAGAACAGCTCTCCCGCTGGCTGTCCGAGGAGGTCTACCGCACCGTCGCGGTGCGGGCCAACCTCGCCGCCCGGGCTCGTAGCGCCCGCGGGGTGGTGGGCCCGCGGACGACGCACCTCATCCGCAGCGTCCACCTCTTCTCCCCCGCCGACCACGTCGTCGAGGCCACCGTTACCGCCTCCACCCGCGTGCGCACCCGGGCCATCGCCCTGCGCCTCGAGGGGCTCGACGGGCGTTGGCGGGTCACCTCGCTCGGCGTCCTCTGACCCCCAGCGGGCCCGCCCCGCCGACCGACGACGTCACGGCCGCCAGGAGGCGAGGAAGTTGCCGAGCCGCTCGATCGCGTCGCTGATGACGCGCGCCTCGGGCAGCGTCACGATGCGCACGTGATCGGTCGCCGGCCAGTTGAAGCCCGACCCCTGCACGAGCAGCACGTGCTCCGCCACGAGGAAGTCGCGGACGAACTTCGCGTCGTCCGGGATCTCGTACACCTCGGGATCGAAGCGCGGGAAGGCGTAGAGCGCTCCGCGCGGCTTGACGCACGAGACGCCGGGGATCGCTTCGAGCCCCTCCCAGGCGGCATCCCTCTGCTCGTGCAGGCGACCGGTCGGGGCGATGAGCGCGTCGATCGACTGCACGCCCGACAACGCCGCCTGAACGGCGAACTGCGCCGGCACGTTGGGGCACAGCCGCGTGGACGCCAGCAGGTTGATGCCGTGCAGGAACCCCTGCGCGTGCTTCTTCGGCCCGGTGATCGCGAGCCACCCCGAGCGGTAGCCGGCGACGCGGTACGTCTTGGACAGGCCGTTGAAGGTCAGGCAGAGCAGATCGGGCGCGACGGTGGCCATCGGGATGTGCACGGCGCCGTCGAAGAGGATGCGGTCGTAGATCTCGTCGGCCAGCAGCAGCAGCGAGTGCTCGCGGGCGATGTCGGCGATGCCCTCGAGGATCTCGCGCGAGTACACCGCCCCCGTGGGGTTGTTCGGGTTGATGACGACGATCGCCTTGGTGCGAGGCGTGACCTTGGAACGGATGTCCTCGAGGTCGGGCTGCCACTCGCGCTGCTCGTCGCAGAGGTAGTGCACGGGGGTGCCGCCGCCCAGGCTCGTCATCGCCGTCCACAGCGGGTAGTCGGGGGCGGGGATGAGCACCTCGTCGCCCTCGTCGAGCAGGGCCTGCATCGTCATCGTGATGAGCTCGGACACCCCGTTGCCCAGGAACACGTGATCGGGGTCGAGGTGCGGGAAGTCGGGCTCCTGCTCGTAGCGCGAGACGACCGCGCGGCGGGCGGACAGGATGCCACGGCTGTCGCTGTAGCCGTGGGCGTTCGGCACCGAGGCGATCATGTCGCGCACGATCTGGTGCGGCGCCTCGAACCCGAAGATCGCCGGGTTGCCGGTGTTGAGCTTGAGGATCGCGTGCCCCTCGGCCTCCAGACGGTCGGCCTCGACGAGGGCCTCCCCGCGGATCTCGTACAGGACGTCCTTCAGCTTGGATGACTGGTCGAGGGGGCGCAGCGGGTTCATCGGTTCAGGATATCCCCGGCCCGATCCGGCCAATCGACACCGCGTGGACCGCCCACGCCGCCGTCGGGGGGAACACGGATGCCGCGCCCCGGCGAGGGGGCGCGGCATCCGTGTCGCTCTTACTTCTTCTTCGCGGCCCGTCGGTCGGCGCGGTTGTTCACTGCCGCCTCCTCGGGCGCGGCGGTGCGCTGACCGAAGGCACCGCGCGGGCCCGCCGGGGCGGCCTCCGCGGCCGGGGCCTGCGCCTGGGCCGCCTGGCGCACACGGTTGGTGGCCGCCTGCTGCACCTGGCCACGGTCGTTGCGCACCTCGACCTCGCCCGCGTCGTTCGCGGCGGAGTACTCGAGGCGCTGGGTCTCGACCGGCGTCGGGGTCAGGCCCTTGGCCTCGACCTGCGCCTCGTCGCCCTCGACCTTGCGGACCTCGACCTCGAGGTTGTAGAGGAAGCCGACCGACTCCTCCTTGATCTGGCCCATCATCGACTGGAACATCTGGTAGCCCTCGCGCTGGTACTCGATGAGCGGGTCGCGCTGGGCCATGGCACGCAGGCCGATGCCGTCTTTCAGGTAGTCCATCTCGTAGAGGTGCTCGCGCCAGCGGCGGTCGAGGACCTGCAGCACGACGCGTCGCTCGAGCTCGCGCAGCGCCTGCTCGCCGAGCTGCTTCTCGCGGTTCTCGTACGCGATGCGGGCGTCGGAGATGATCTCGCGCTTGAGACCTTCGGGCGTGATGCGCCCCTTGTTGCCGCCCGCCTCGGCCACGACCTCGTCGATCGTGACGCTCACGGGGTACATCGTCTTCAGCTCGGTCCAGAGGGCGTCGAAGTCCCACGACTCGGTGTGGCCCGAGCCGGTGTGGTCGTCGATGACGGCGGTGATCGCGTCTTCGATGAAGTGCTGCACGCGGTCGGCGATGTCGTCGCCCTGGAGCATGTGACGACGGTCGGCGTAGATCGCCTCGCGCTGACGGTTCAGCACGTCGTCGTACTTGAGCACGTTCTTGCGCATCTCGGCGTTGCGGGACTCGACCTGCGACTGCGCGCTCTTGATCGCGCGAGAGACGAGGCCCGATTCGATCGCGACGTCGTCGGGGAAGTTCGTGCGGGCGAGGATGGCCTCGGCCGCCCCCGACTGGAACAGGCGCATGAGGTCGTCGGTCAGCGAGAGGTAGAAACGGCTCTCGCCGGGGTCGCCCTGACGGCCCGAGCGACCGCGCAGCTGATTGTCGATGCGACGCGACTCGTGGCGCTCGGTGCCGAGCACGTACAGACCCCCGGCCTCGACGACCTTCGCCGCCTCTCCGGCCACGGTGTCACGCACCGACTGGTAGACGGTGTCCCACTCGGACTCGTAGGCCTCGGGCGTCTCGACGGGGTCGAGGTTCTTCGCCTTCATCTCCTGCACGGCCAGGAACTCGGCGTTGCCGCCGAGCATGATGTCGGTTCCACGACCGGCCATGTTGGTCGCGACGGTCACGGCGCCGAGGCGGCCGGCGCGGGCGACGATCTCGGCCTCGCGCGCGTGGTTCTTGGCGTTGAGCACCTCGTGGCGCACGCCCTTCTTGGCGAGCAGCCGCGAGAGGTACTCGCTCTTCTCGACGCTCGTCGTGCCGACGAGGACCGGCTGGCCCTTCTCGTGACGCTCGACGATGTCTTCGACGACCTGGGCGAACTTGGCCGTCTCGTTCTTGTAGACGAGGTCGGACTGGTCCTTGCGGATCATCGGCTTGTTCGTGGGGATCGGCACCACGCCGAGCTTGTACGTCGACATGAACTCGGCCGCCTCGGTCTCGGCGGTACCGGTCATGCCCGAGAGCTTGTCGTACAGGCGGAAGTAGTTCTGCAGGGTCACCGTGGCGAGGGTCTGGTTCTCGGCCTTGACCGGCACACCCTCCTTCGCCTCGATGGCCTGGTGGATGCCCTCGTTGTAACGACGACCGACCAGGATGCGGCCGGTGTGCTCGTCGACGATCATGACCTCGTCGTTCATCACGACGTAGTCGGTGTCGCGCTTGAACAGCGCGATGGCCTTGATCGAGTTGTTGAGGAACGAGATGAGCGGCGTGTTCGCCGACTCGTAGAGGTTGTCGATGCCGAGGTAGTCCTCGACCTTCTCGATACCGGGCTCGAGCACGCCGATCGTGCGCTTCTTCTCGTCGACCTCGTAGTCGACCCCGGCCTCGAGGGTGCGGGCCAGCTTGGCGAACTCCGCGAACCAGCGGTTGGCCTCCCCGGATGCCGGACCCGAGATGATCAGCGGGGTGCGCGCCTCGTCGATGAGGATCGAGTCGACCTCGTCGACGATGGCGAAGAAGTGACCGCGCTGAACCAGGTCTTCCTTGCGCCACGCCATGTTGTCGCGCAGGTAGTCGAAGCCGAACTCGTTGTTCGTGCCGTAGCTGATGTCGGCCTCGTACTGCTCACGGCGCACCTCGGGCGTCTGACCGGCGACGACCGTACCCGTGGTCATGCCGAGGGCGCGATAGACGCGGCCCATGAGCTCGGACTGATAGCTGGCCAGGAAGTCGTTGACCGTGATGACGTGCACGCCCTTGCCGGCGATGGCGTTCAGGTAGGCCGGCAGCGCCGCGGTCAGCGTCTTTCCCTCACCGGTCTTCATCTCGGCGATGTTGCCGAGGTGCAGGGCGGCGCCGCCCATGATCTGGACGTCGTAGGGGCGCTGGCCGAGCGTGCGCTTCGCCGCCTCGCGAACGGCCGCGAAGGCCTCGGGCATCAGCTGGTCGAGCGTTTCGCCGGCGTCGTAGCGGGCGCGCAGCTCGATCGTCTCGTTGCGCAGTTCGTCATCGGTGAGCTGCTCGTAGTCCTCTTCGAGGGCTCCCGTCGCCTTCACGACGCCCTGCAGCCGTCGCAGGATGCGGCCCTCGCCGGCACGCAGCAGTTTCTCGAGCGGATTTGCCACGAAGAATCTCCATCTGTCGGGTGCGGTGCCCACGTGGACACCGGCCTGCGAACAGGCATACTCCGCCCATGCTAGCCGTGTTACCCGTTCGTGACCTGCGAGGAGGCCGCAATCCGGACACCCCGATGCGCGCCCGCAGCGAACACACGGCGACGGGCGGAATGACGCGGCCTAGGATCGAGCCATGGCGGGTTTCTGGGGCAAGAGGAAGCGTGAAGAACAAGACGCTGCGGACGCCGACCTGGCGCGTCGCGCGGAACTGGCGATCGTCGCCGCGGATGAACGCGTGCGTCTCACCTCCGACGAGCTCGACTTCGCTCGCGCCGAACTGGGCGACAAGGCCACAGAAGACCTCGCGGCCGCGCTCGACTCCGTGCGCACGCATCTCGCCGAGGCCTTCCAACTGCACCAGCTGAACCACGACGAGATCCCCGACACGAAGGAAGAGCTGCGCACGCGCAACGCGCGCATCATCCAGCTGTCGGAATGGGCCGAAGACCTGCTGGAGGAGCGCACGCAGGTGCTCCAGCCCAAGATCGACGCCGTGCGCCGCGCACCCGAGACCCTCGCCCGCGTCCGCGCCGACCGCGATCGTCTCGCCGCGCGCGTGCCGAACGCCCGCGAGGTCGTCGAACGGCTCTCGCGCCGGTACAGCGATTCGGCCCTCGCCCAGATCGGCGGCAACCCCGACGAGATCGACCAGCTCCTCGACTTCGCGGTGCACACCGCGAGCGTGTCGGAGCGGCGTCGCGAAGCGGGGCAGCGCGAGCAGGCCTCGGTCGCCCTCGAGGCGGCCACCGAAGCCGTCCGCCGGGCCGAGTCCCTCCTGGATGCCGTCGACACCTTCGAGATCGAGGCACTGCGCGCCGAGTCCACGCTCGCCGCGGTGGTCGACGACTCGCGCACCGACCTCGTCGAGGCACGACAGGGCGCGCAGACGCCCGCGGTGACGCAGGCGATGGCGAAGCTTCAACAGGCGCTCACGGCCCTGCCGGCCTCGGGAACGCGTTCCGACCCCTTTTCCGCACTGTCCACCCTCCGCCAGGCGAACGCCGACCTCGACCTCGCGCGCGAGCGCGCGGCCCGCCCCGTGCCCTCGCAGGAGCAGGTCGAGCACGCCATCGACGACGCCGACCGGCAGCTCGCCGTCGCGCGCGGTCTCATCACCGGCCACCGCGGATGGATCGGCGCGGATGCACGGACGCGCTTCGTCGAGGCCGAGCGGCTGCGCGCCGACCTCCCCTTCGGCCCCGTCGCCGAAGATCAGCGCGAGACGGCCCTGGCCACCGCGCGCCGCGCGGGGTCCCTGGCGTCCGAGGCCCTCCAGATCGCCCAGCGCGACATCGAGCAGTCCCGTCCGAACGACTGGGGCGGCGACGGCTACGGTCGCGGCGGCGGATACGGACGCGGCGGCGGAATGGGCGGCGGCAACATGGTGGGCGGAATGCTCGGCGGTCTCGTGATCGGCTCGCTCCTCGGCGACATCTTCGACGGCTGACCCGCCGACCGCCTCGACGACGAAGCCCCCGTCCTCTCGGACGGGGGCTTCGTCGTCAGTCGTGGATCAGGACGCGACCTGGGCGACGGGCTGAGCCTGGGTTGCGAGGGCGATCACCCCGTAATCCCACCCCTTGCGGCGGTAGACGACACTCGGGTGGTCACTGCGGGCGTCGATGAAGAGGAAGAAGTCGTGACCGACCAGCTCCATGCGGTCGACGGCGTCTTCGACCGTCATCCACTCGGCTCCGAACTCCTTCTGCCGGATGACGACGGGCGAGTAGTCGGCCTCGTCGTCCTGTTCGTTCTGGACCGGTACCGCGCCGGTGGCCACGGCGCGAAGTACCTCGACCGACGCGGGCTCGACGTCGATGCCGGCGATCTCGCCGGTCCCCTTCTCGAACTTGGCGCCGCGGGGGTGGTTGCGCAAGTCGACGCGCTTGTCTTTCGCCCGACGCACCTGCTCGGTGATCTTGTCGACCGCCAGGTCGAGGGCGGCGAACTTGTCGGTGTCCGTCGCCTCCGCGCGGACGATCGGGCCCTTGCCGTCGAGGGTGAGCTCGACCGTGTCGTCTTCCATGCGGCCGTTGCGATAGGACCGGTGCGTCACCTTGACCTCGAGGGCCTGGGCGCGCGGCGCCAGGTGCTCGATGCGGCTGACCTTCTCTTCGACCACCGAGCGGAATCGATCGGTGATACCGACTCCCACGCCGACGATGTTGGTGTCCATCCGTGACCTCCTTGTTCCGGGTTCCGCCCGGTCTAAGGGCGGAACGTCCGTCGCCTTCAGTCATCCCTACGCTAGTGCCACGTCATCGCCCTGTCACGTGTCAATCACCTCCCGTGAACCTCAGGATCCGCTTCGACGCGGCGTGTGCGCCAGCGCGACCGCGACGACCTCGTCGGCTCCGGCCGCGCGCAGCGCTCGGGCCGCCTCCCGGAGCGTCGCCCCCGTCGTCACGACGTCGTCGACGACCACCACTGTGCCGCCCGCGACCGGGCGCGCCGCGAACGCTCCCCCGACGTTCTCCCCTCGCGCGGCACGGCCGAGGCCCCGCTGATCCCGTGGGGCCCGCACGATGCGCAGCAGACGCGCGGGTCGGTGGCCCGCGCGGCGCAGGAGCAGCTCGACGGGGCGGTAGCCGCGACGTCGGAAGGCGGCCCGCGTCCCCGGGACGACCGCGACCCGCGCCCCCGACGGCACCGCCGCGGCGAGAGCGGCGGCGAGCGCAGGCCCCAGGTCGCGGGCGAGGCTCGTGCGGCCCTCCTCCTTGAGCGCGCGCACGCAGCGCGCGACGACGCCGTCGAAGACGAGGGCGCTGGTGACGACGAGACCGGGCCCCAGCGGTCGCCGGGTCGGACGCGGACGCAGGGCGCGGCGGCATCCGGTGCACAGGGACACGTCGGGTGCGCCGCATCCGGCGCAGGCCGTCGGCAACCAGAACGTCAGGGCGTCGCGGAAGGCCGTGACGAGGATCGGAGGAAGCCGCATCCGGACATCGTGACCGCAACACCCCTCGCCCGGGGACGCCGGAGGCTCCCCCCGGGGACGACCGACGGCGCGCACGCGATGGGGAGGAGGGTCAGGAGGTCGT
Source organism: uncultured Microbacterium sp. (assembly GCA_913774845.1). GTDB lineage: Bacteria > Actinomycetota > Actinomycetes > Actinomycetales > Microbacteriaceae > Microbacterium. The sequence goes on from CAJYJO010000035.1 coordinate 10,098, forward strand.
TCCCTGCTGCGCCGCGAGCACGCGCACGTCGGTGGCCACCAGGGTCCACGAGCTGCCGCGGCGGCTGTACAGCCGCCCCTGGTCGTCGAGCACGCGCACGCTGGTGCTCCCCGCGGCGAGCGAGATCGCGCCGTCGGGCGCGGTCGCCTCGGTGCCGCGCCCGCCCACGCTCAGCTCGCGCAGCGTGCTCGCCCCGTCGACGCCGGCGAGCACGCCGACCGTCGTGTCGTCGATCCACGCCAGGTCGAACGCGCCCTGCTGCGACAGCGACAGCACGTGCGGCGCACCGAGATCGATGTCGCCGCCCGCGCGCTGGATGCCGGCGACCCAGACCTCCCGCACCCCCGAGACCGTGACGATCGCCGCGACACGGGTGCCGTCGCGCGAGATGCGCATCGCGACGATCTCCGAGGCGTCGGGCCAGGCGTTGCCCACCTCGCGCGGCACGCCCTCGGCGGTGGTGACGCGCACCTGGGTCGGTGCGGCGGAGGGCACGCTCCAGATCGCGCCGTCCGCGTCGATCGTCGGGGCGATGAGGCCCGGTCGGTCGTCCAGGAGGAAGGTGCGCCCGTCGGCCAGGGCACTGGCGATCCCGCCCTGGCGCGTGCGGACGGCGGCGAGGCTCCGATCGACCTCCAGCTCGATCGAGAGCGGCTCGAGCGACTCGACGGCATCCGAGAGAGAAGGGATGGCCTCGACGCTGTCGCCCGACAGCGCGCCGAACACCCCAGCCGTGGTCAGCACGGCCGGCGTGGGATCGACCCGCGTGACCCGGACCGAGACCTCGCTCGCGGCGATGGGCGTGCCCTCCACGGTCATCTGCACGTCGCTGATGCCCGCGGTGGCGAGACTGCGGCCGAGCTGGGTCTGCATGCGATCCAGCGTCGTGCGATCCAGCGCCAGCGCCGCCCGCGGCAACTGCACCTGCGCCACCCCGCCGGTGGTCAGCGTCACCGACCGCCCCACGAGCGAGAGCTCGTCGGGGAAGGCGTTGCGCACGGCACCGGCGAGCCAGCCGCTGGGGGAACCGTCGACGAGCGCGGTCGCGATGCGGCTGGCCACGAGCGGCCGCGGGAACCAGCGCACGTCGGGGACGAGGGCGCTCCAGCTGGGATCGAAGTAGACCACGGATGCCGACTGGTACACGGTCGGGAAGACCTCTTCGTACAGCACGACGCCGTCGGGGGCGGAGGTGATGCGCCACTGGTCGTCGATGCGCGCCAGCGTGAACGACAGCGACTCGGCGATACTCCCGGCGCTGGGCGAGTACGCCCCCGAGGCGTCGACGGTGGCGACGGTGCTCAGGGAGACGGAGACACCGCTGCCGTCGGCGGTGGGCGTGGCCCGGCGGTCGGCGAGACGATCGATGGTCACTCGCGCGCTGGGATCCCACTTCGTCCCCGAGGCGAGGAACAGCTTCGCCGTCGCCCAGTCGTCGGCGGGACCGGAACCCGCGCGGAGGAAGCCCTCGACGATCTCGGCGGGCGTGGCGTCCTCCTGCGGGCCGTCGGGCACGAAGGCGAAGGCCTGGGTGTCGTCGACCTGGGGCCCGCGACCGGGATTGACGTATCCGGAGGTGGGTAGACCGGTGCACGCGGCGAGCGCGAGCACCAGGGCGAGGCTCACGAGGGCCAGGGCGCGTCTCATGTCGACCTCCGGACGCCGGGGCGGGTGGAGATGGGTTGCGTGAGGCCCAGGGCCTCGAGGGCGCCGCCCTGCTCGTCGTCGGGCACGAGGGGCAGCGGCGAGGTGCCCACCGGCTTGCCGTCGCGCGGCAGGGTGAGGACGAAGTTCGACCCACGTCCGTACTCGGACCACACCGCGAGGGTGCCGCCGTGCAGCCGCGCGTCGCCGAGCGCGATCGACAGGCCCAGGCCCGTGCCGCCGATGGTGCGCACGCGCGAGGGGTCGGCACGCCAGAACCGGTCGAACACGCGCTCCACGTCTTCGGCGCGCATGCCGAGACCGAAATCGCGGACGCCGAGGGCCACGGCATCCCGGGTGCTGTCGACCGAGACGACGATCGGGCGCCCCTCGCCGTGCTCGATGGCGTTGCCGAGCAGGTTGCGGACGATGCGACGGATGCGGCGGGGGTCCATGTCGACCGGGGTGTAGCCGCCCGGGGCGACCAGCCGCACATCGGAACCGTGGCCCTCGGCGAGCTGCTCCATCGAGAGGATGACGTCCTCGGCGAGGTGGGCGAGGCTCGTGGCCTCGAGCTCGAGCTGCACCGAACCGGCGTCGTACCGGCTGATCTCGAGCAGATCGGTCAGGAGCACCTCGAAGCGCTGCACCTGGGCGTGCAGGAGCTCGGCGGCGCGACCGGTGACCGGGTCGAACTCCTCGCGCTGATCGTTGATCATGTCCGCGGCGAGCTTGATGGTGGTCAACGGCGTGCGCAGCTCGTGCGAGACGTCGGAGACGAAGCGCTGCTGGACGAGCGAGAGATCGGCCAGCTCCTTGATCTGCGATTCGATGCTGTCCGCCATGGCGTTGAAGGAGCGGTTCAGGGTCGCGAGCTCGTCTTCGCCGCGCACCGGCAGGCGCACGCCCAGGTCGCCGGCCGCGAGCTTGGCGCTGGTCTCGGCGGCATCCGCGATCGGCGTCGTCACCGATCGCAGGACGAACCACGCGATGGCCCCGATCAGCAGCACGAGCACGAGCCCGACCACCCACAGCAGCACCTGCACGAACGCGAGCGTCTGCGAGGCGCTCGTGAGGTCGTACCCCATGTACAGCTCGTAGGAGTCGACACCGTCCTCGGCGGGGAAGCGCAACTGGTGTCCGACGAGGATGCCGGGGACGTCGCGTCCGCCGTCCGAGGGCAGGGCCACGGACTGCCACCACTGCAGATCGGCGCTCGACTGCACCTGGGTGCGCAACGCCTCGGTGACCAGACCCGACTCGAACGCGGGCGAGATGAAGGGCTGCGGTGCGAGGGGCGAGGGCGGACCGATGCGGTACAGCGCGATGAGGTCGCTCGACGACTGCTGCGACAGGCGGGTGGCGATGCCGTTCATCAGCGTCTGCGCGGCGGCCGGGTCGGTGGAGTCGACGGCCGCGTCGAGGGTCGCCTGCGCCGCGGCCGTGGCACGCTGCGCCTCGAGCAGCACCTGGTCCTTGCGGGCCGTGAACAGCTCGTTCTGGATGACGAGGGCCATCGCCACGCACGTGACGAGGATCGTCACGGCCGTCAACGCGACGGTGATGACGATCGTGCGGAAGCGCAGCGAGCGCCGCCAGAGGGTCGCGAGACGGTCGCGCACGGCCCGCCAGTCGCGCAGCCCCCGCGTCCGCGGCGGGAGCGTGCGCACCGCGCCGGTCATGACCTGCTCAGGCCACCGCGCCGGCGCGGTAGCCCACGCCGCGCACGGTGGTCACGATCCGCGGGTTGTCGGGATCGGCCTCGATCTTGGCGCGCAGCCGCTGCACGTGCACGTTCACCAGGCGCGTGTCGGCCTTGTAGTGGTAGCCCCAGACCTGTTCCAGCAGCATCTCGCGCGAGAACACCTGCTGCGGCTTCTCGGCGAGCGCGACCAGCAGCTCGAACTCCAGGGGGGTGAGCGCGATCGGGGCGTCACCGCGACGTACCTCGTGCGCGGCGACGTCGACGACGAGGTCGCCGATGCGCAGGGTCTCGTCGACCGGGGCCTGCACGGGCCGCAGGCGCGTGCGGATGCGGGCCACGAGCTCCTTCGGGTTGAAGGGCTTCATGATGTAGTCGTCGGCGCCGGACTCGAGTCCCTTGACCACGTCTGCGGTGTCGGTGCGCGCCGTCAGCATGATGATCGGCACCCCGGACTCCGCCCGAACGCGCGTGCAGATCTCGATGCCGTCGACGCCCGGCAGCATGAGGTCGAGCAGGATGAGGTCGGGACGCTGGGTGCGCCACGCGTCGACCGCCTGCGCACCGTCCGCGCAGAACACCGTCTCGAATCCCTCGGTGCGCAGCACGATGCCGATCATCTCGGCCAGCGCGGTGTCGTCGTCGACCACCAGGATCCGTGAAGTCATTCGGGTGTACGTCTTCCGTGTCGAACCCGCTCGGGAAACGGGTGACGCCCCGGTCGGGGGCGCCTCGTATCGAGAGTAGTCGACCTCCCTGCGAGCGAGGCGAGCGTGTCGGGGGCGTGTGACACGATGAGGACATCCGCCACGCGACGAGGAGGCGCCACCGTGACCGCGTATCCGGCCTGGACTCCGGCAGCCCGCCCGGGCATCGTGCCCCTGCATCCCTACGGCTTCGGCACGATCCTCGGACGCTCGTTCACGGCGCTCCGGCACAACCCCAAGGTCCTGCTGGGCTTCGCCCTCGTCGTGCAGGCGGTGGCCTCCGTCGTCGTCACCGCGGCGATCAGCGCGGTGGGCATCGCGAGCTTCGCTCGACTCGACACCGTCACGACGGGCAGCGACGACTACGACACCATCATGGCCGGCTCCATCGCCCTGACGGCGGTGACGGCGCTCGTCCTCGGGGCGCTCACCGGGGTGCTCACCGTCATCGTGCAGGGCGTCGTGGTGGCGGAGGTGGCTCACGCCGTCGTCGCAGAGAAACCGAGCCTGCGCGCGGTGTGGGGGCGGGTCCGGCCGGTGGTCTGGCGGCTGATCGGCTACGGCGCGCTGACGCTCGCGGCGGTGTCGCTCGTCCTCGGCATCCTCGCCGGCATCGTGGTCCTCCTCGTCATCGCCGCCACCTGGGTGGGCGCCGTCGTCGGCGTCCTGGCGTTCCTCGCCCTCATCCCCGTCTTCCTCTGGCTGAGCACGAAGCTGTTCCTGGTGCCGTCGGTCATCATCCTCGAACGGTCCCCGGTCTTCGCGGCGATCGCGCGCTCCTGGCGACTGACGCGCGGGCGGTTCTGGCCGACCCTCGGCGTGATCGTCATCATCTCCCTGGGCTTCAGCGTCGTCGCGCAGATCATCTCGATCCCCTTCAGCCTCATCTCGAGCGTCGTGACGGGGATCCTGGCCCCGACGGGAGCGTCGGATCCGGGCACGATCGCGGTGATCGTCGCGGTCCAGGTCGCGGCGCAGGCCGGCGTCCTGCTCATCCAGTGCATCGCGCTCGTCGTCCAATCCACCTCCGCGGTGCTCGTGTACGTCGACGCGAGGATGCGCGTGGAGGCGCTCGACCACGACCTGCAGACCTACGTCGAGGCGCGCGATGCCGGGGCGACCGACCTCGCCGACCCGTACCTCGTCGGCGTGGGGCGCGTCGCGGCGCGCCCGACCGCCCTCGCCCCCGGCGGATACGCGCCGCCGACCGGGTACGTCCCGTACGGCGCGCCCGTCGCGTACGGACAGGCGGCGGGGGTCGCAGCGCCACCCCCGCCGCCGTCGGCACCGCCCGCGTCGGAGACCTCCGCGCAGCCCGCGCCCACCGAGCAGCCCGCGCCGGCGGAACCGTCCGCAGCGCCCGCTGCGCCGGAGGCCGCACGGGCCGACGCCGCTCCCGCGGCCTCCCCCGACGCGACGCGATGGGCCGCCCCCGGGTCGAACGGCGGCGCGTGATCCCCGCGACCGCGGCCTTCCCGCTCCTGCCCGACCCCGACCAGGCACGGGACTGGGCGGAGCGCGAGCTCTCGGACCCGGCCTATCAGGCGGCGCAGCCGAACATCGTCGACCGCATCGCGCGGGCTGTCGGCGACTTCCTCGAGCACCTCTTCCGCGTGCCCGGGAACGGCGGCTGGAGCCCCTCAGTCCTCATCGTGCTGGCTGTCATCGTGGTGGCCGCGATCGTCCTCGGGATCCTCATCTGGGGGCGGCCGCGCGCGACCGTGCGCGCCACGACCGCCGCTCGAGCCCTCTTCGACGACGACGACGCCCGCTCCGCAGAGGAGCTGCGCGCGGATGCCGATACCGCGGCCGCCCGTGAGGCGTGGGATGCCGCGATCGTGCTGCGCTTCCGCGCCTTCGCGCGCGGCCTCACCGAGCGCGGGCTGGTCGACGTTCCGCCGGGTGCGACCGTGCGTGCCTTCGCCCGCGCGACGGAGCGGGCGCTCCCCGCTCTCGCCGGAGCTCTCGAGACCGGCGTCGACACGTTCGACGACGTGCGCTACCTCCGCCGTCCCGGCACCGCCGAGCGCTATCGAGCGATCGTCGATCTCGACGACGCCGCGGTGCGCGCGCGCCCGATCCCGGCGGCTCCGGCGTGAGCGCGGTCGTCGGCGCGCCCGCGGGATCGCGTCGCCGCAGCGCGCTCGGGGGGCTGGCGCTGGGGCTGAGCCTGCTCCTGGTCGGCGCCGTCGGCGGGTGGTTCGCGTACGGCGGTTATCAGATGCGCGGCGTCCTGGATCCGGAGTCGGCTGGCCCCGAGGGCAGCCGGGCGATCGTGCGCCTCCTCGAGGAGCAGGGCGTGGGCATCGAGATCGCGCGCGACCGCGGCGCCGCCGAACGAGCACTCCAGGAGCCGGGCGCGACCCTGGTCATCCCGGATGCCCCCGCGCTGTCCGATGACGCGCTGCGCGACCTGGCCGGCCGGGCACGCCACGTCGTGCTGGTCGAGCCCCGCTCCCGCGCGCTCGACGTGCTGATGAACGGCTCGCGACTCGGCGGCTTCGCCGACGACGTGGCCTCCGCGGCCGACTGCGAGGTCCCCGCGGCGGCCAACGCCCGATCCGCGCGGGTCGGCGATCTGCTCGTCCCCGGCGAGGGCGTGCGGGGGTGCTTCCCCGTCGACGGCGAGTTCGGTCTTCTCGAGCTCACCGACGGCGAGCGCACCGTGACCGCGTTCGACGGCCGCTCCGTCCTCACCAACGACGCGCTGGCGAGCGAGGGCGACGCCGCGCTCGCCCTCGGTGTGCTCGGACGCGGTGAGACGCTCGTCTGGTACGTCCCGAGCCTGTCCGACGGCGACGGCGGCGGTGCGGCCCCGAGCATCTCCGACCTCACCCCGCCGTGGGTCTCGCCCGCGGTGGCGCTCCTGCTGCTGGCCACTCTCGTGACCGCCGTGTGGCGCGGACGCCGGTTCGGGCCGCTCGTGACCGAACGCCTCCCGGTGACCGTCCGTGCGAACGAGACCACCGAGGGCCGCGCGCGCCTCTACACCGCCTCCGGCGACGCCGCGCACGCCCTCGACGAGCTGCGTCGCGCCGCGCGCCGCCGTCTCGAACGCCTCCTCGGGCTCTCGGCCCGCAGCGTGCCCGAGGAGGTCGCCGATGCGGTGGCCGCGCGCCTCGGCGCGGACCGCTCCCGCGTGCGCGGCATCCTGATCGACGACCTGCCCAGAAACGACCGCGAGCTCGTCGCGGCCGCCGACCGCCTCCGCGACCTCGAGGAGAGCGTGCGCGCCGCCGTCCGAACCGAAGGGACCACCCGATGACCGACAGCCCCGATCACTCCACTCCCCCGCCCGTCTCGCGCGACGCGTGGTCGACAGCATCCCTCGGTCCCGCCGACCACGCCGAGCTGCGCGACGCGATGCACCGCGTGCGCCTCGAGGTCGGGAAGGCCGTGGTCGGGCAGGACGGCACGATCACGGGACTGCTCATCGCCGTGCTCTCGCGCGGCCACGTGCTGCTCGAGGGCGTCCCCGGGGTCGCGAAGACCCTGCTCGTGCGTTCGTTCAGCCGGGCGCTCGGTCTCGACACGCGGCGCGTGCAGTTCACTCCCGACCTCATGCCCGGCGACGTCACCGGCTCCCTCGTCTACGACGCCCGCGCGGGCGGCTTCGAGTTCCGCCCCGGCCCGGTGTTCACGAACGTGCTGCTCGCCGACGAGATCAACCGCACGCCCCCCAAGACCCAGGCGGCTCTGCTCGAGGCGATGGAGGAGCGGCAGGTCTCGTCCGACGGCGAGAGTCGTCCGCTCCCCGACCCGTTCCTCGTCGCCGCCACCCAGAACCCCATCGAGCACGAGGGCACCTACACGCTGCCGGAGGCGCAGCTCGACCGCTTCCTCCTCAAGCTCGTCGTCGACCTGCCCGGCCGCGACGCCGAGGTCGACGTGCTCCGCCGCCACGCCGCCGGCTTCGATCCGCGACGACTCGACGACGCCGGTGTCGCGGCGGTCGTCACGGCCCACCAGATCCTCGCGGCGCAGCGCGCAGCGGCATCCGTCGCCGTCGACGACGACCTGCTCGGCTACGTCGTCGACCTCGCCCGTGCCACCCGTCAGAGCCCTTCGGTGCTCACGGGCGTGAGCCCGCGTGCCACGACGGGTCTGCTCGCCGCGGCCAAGGCGTGGGCGTGGTTGGGCGGCTACCCCGCGATCACGCCGGACCACGTGCAGACCATGCTGGTGCCGGTGTGGCGCCACCGCATCCGCCTGCGCCCCGAGGCCGAGATCGAGGGCGTCTCCGTCGACGCCATCCTCACCTCCGTGCTCCAGCAGACGCGCGTGCCGATCTGATGGTCGTCTCCGGCCGTCTCGCCCTGCTCGTCGCGCTCGGCGTCGTCCCCCTCGTGCTGCTGAGCGGCGCGGGGGTCCCGGCGTGGGCGGCGGCGATCGGGTGGGTCGTGCTGAGCGCACTGCTGGCCGTGGTCGACGTCGCCCTCGCCGGCGATCCCCGCCGCGTCGAGATCTCCCGCGTGCTGCCCGACCGGGCCCTCCTGAACGAGCCGGTCCCGGGCGAGCTGCGCGTACGCAACGTCGGCACGAGGCTGCTGCGCGCACGGGTGCGCGACGCCTGGCAGCCGACGGCGGGAGCACCCTCGGAGCGTCGACGTCTCACCGTTCCTCCCGGCGAGCGCCGCTCGGCTCCGCTCCCGCTCCTGCCCCGCCGACGCGGCGAGCTGCGCAGCGCCTTCGTCGTCGTCCGCTCGGCGGGCCCCTGGGGGCTCGCCGGGCGCCAGGCGGTCGTCGCCGCGCCGGCCCGGATCCGCGTCCTCCCCCCGTTCACGTCGCGCCGGCACCTCCCCTCGCGGCTCGCCCGCCTCCGCGAGCTCGACGGCAACACGACGCTGCAGGTGCGCGGTCAGGGCACCGAGTTCGACAGCCTGCGCGAGTACGTGCGCGGCGACGACGTCCGCTCGATCGACTGGCGCGCCACCGCGCGGGCCGGCACCACGATGCTGCGCACGTGGCGTCCCGAGCGCGACCGCCACGTCGTGATCGTCGTCGACACGGGGCGCACCGCGGCCGCCCGCGTGGGCGACGGCGTGCGCCTGGACGCCGCGATGGAGGCGACGCTGCTGCTGTCGGTTCTCGCGCAACGGGCGGGCGATCACGTGCACCTGGTGATGTTCGACCGCGTCCCCCGCGCGCGGGTCACCCGGGTCGACGGCGCGCCCCTGCTCCCGGCCCTCGTCGACGCGATGGCTCCTGTGGAACCGCAGCTCATCGACACCGATTGGGATGCCGCGTTCGCCGAGGTCCGGCGTCTGTCGGTGCGTCCGGCCCTGGTCGTGCTGCTGACGGCGGCCGACGACCCGGAGGCGGCGCGCGCCTTCCTCGCGGCGCTGCCCGCCGTGGCATCCCGGTCCCGGCTGCTGGTCGCCACCGCGACCGACGGCCCCGGGGAGCCACCCGCGCACCGTGACGCCGCCGACGTGTACGCGGCGGCGGCGATCGAGCGGGCCCGGCACGACGCCGAGCGCGTGCGCGACGCGGTCGTGCGCGCGGGCGGCGACGCGGTGACGGCGTCGGCCGACGACCTCCCGCCCCTCGTAGCCGATCGGTACCTGGCGTTGAAGGCGGCCGGACGGCTTTAGCACGTCCAGCCCCCATGCAGCCCGCGACATACGACGCGGCTTATCCTGGGGGGTACCCTTTTCGGTCGTCGACGCTCTCTGTGTGCGCGGCCGCGCCGCTACGCACAGGATGCGGGAGATCTCTTGCCAGGTAACGCCACCACGCACTTCGACGATGTGGCCCTTGTTTCGGTGGCGAGCGTCCTGCCCAGCCGCGTGACGACGTCGGACGACATCGAGGAGCGCTTGGCCCCGGCGCTGCAGCGCTTGAAGCTCAAGCCCGGCCTCCTGCGCCGCGTCGCGGGGGTCAACGAACGGCGCAACTGGGCGGAGGGCGAATCCTCCGACGAGGCCACGATCGCCGCCGGCAAGCAGGCTCTCGCCGAAGCGGGCGTCGACCCCAGCGAGGTCGGCCTCATCATCAACACCTCGGTCACCCGCAAGCACCTCGAGCCCTCGGTGGCCGTGCGGCTGCACCACGGCCTGGGACTGCCCAGCTCCGCGATCAACTTCGACGTCGCCAACGCCTGCCTCGGTTTCATCAACGGCATGAGCCTGGCGGCCGGCATGATCCAGTCGGGTCAGGTCAAGTACGCCCTCATCGTCAACGGCGAGGATGCCGACGAGATCCAGGTCAACACGATCAACCGGCTCGTGCGCGAGGACCTCGACCGCGACGCCTTCATGCAGGAGTTCGCCTCCCTGACCCTCGGGTCGGGCGCCGCCGCCGCCGTGCTCGGCCGCGCGAGCGACCACCCGGAGGGGCACCGCATCGTCGGCGGCGTCACGCGTGCCGCGACCCAGTTCTACGACCTGTGCGTCGGCAGCGTCGACGGCATGTTCACCGACGCCAAGGCCCTGCTCAAGGGCGGCCTCGACCTCGTGGTGTCGGCGTGGAAGGAAGCCAGGGACGAGTTCTCGTGGACGGGCATGGACCGCTACGTCACCCATCAGGTCTCCTCCGTGCACACCTCCGCGATCGTGCGCGCGGCGAAGCTCGACCGCGCCAAGGTCCCCGTCACCTACCCGCGCCTGGGCAACGTCGGACCGGCATCCATCCCGATCACCCTCGTCGACGAGCAGAAGACGCTGCGCCGGGGCGATCGCGTCCTGCTGATGGGAGTGGGCTCCGGGCTGAACACCGGCATGCTGGAGCTGGCCTGGTGAGTCGCCCCCGCGTGACCGGCCCGCAGGCGACCCTCCCCCCGGCGGGGTTGCCCGGGCTCGACCCGACCCTGTCCCGTCTCGTGAGCGTCGACGGCGTCCTCGCCGACGCCGGGGCGACCCGCCTGTGGCACGTGCTCGATACCGGCGACGCCCTCGCCGAACGCGGGATCGACCCCGTCGGCACGATCGTCGCCGTGCACGGCAACCCCACCTGGTCCTACCTCTGGCGGGCTCTCGTGTCGGCGTCGCTGGCGCGGGCCGAGGCCGGTGCGACCGCGTGGCGGGTCGTGGCCGTCGACCAGCTCGAGATGGGCTTCTCGGAGCGCTCCCCCCTGCGGCGCACGCTCGGGCAGCGCATCGCCGACCTGGGCGCGCTCGTCGAGGAGCTCGGCATCCGGGGTCCGGTCGTGACCATCGGTCACGACTGGGGTGGACCCGTCTCGCTCGGGTGGGCGGTCGAGAACCGCGATCGCCTCGCCGCGATCATCGCGCTCAACACCGCCGTCCACCACCCCGACGGCGCCGAGCTGCCGTTCGCCCTGCGCGTCGCCACCGCTCGCGGCGTGCTCGCGGCCGGGACCACCGGCACCACGGCGTTCCTCGACACCACCCTGGCCCTCGCCGACCTCGACCCCGCGGTCAAGGCCGCCTTCCGCGCGCCCTACGCGACCGTCGCCCGTCGGCGCGGCATCGGCGGCTTCGTCGCCGACATCCCCGCGACCCCCGACCACGAGAGCACCCCGGCCCTGCACCGCCTCTCGGCGGGGCTGCGCGAGCTCGACGTGCCGGCGCTGTTCCTGCGCGGACCCAAGGACCCCGTCTTCGGCGAGGACCACCTCGACGACCTGACCGAGCGCCTTCCGCACGCCGACGTGCACCGCTTCGAGGGCGCCGGCCACCTGATCGCCGAAGAGCGGCCCTACGCCGAGGTCGTGCTCGACTGGCTCGACGAGAAGGTCCCGGATGCCGTGGCGCCCGCACCCCGAGCACCTCGCCCGGACGCCGACCCGGCGTCCGAGGGCGACGCCCCGGGTCGCCTCTGGGACGCCCTGGAGGCGCGCCGCGACGACGACGACACCGCCGTGATCGACATGAGCACCGCCCGAGACGGCGCCCCGCTGCGGGTGAGCTGGCGTCAGCTCGCCGCCCGCGTCGACGAGCTCGCCGCCGGTCTCGACGCCTTCGGCGTCCGCGCGGGAGACCGAGTGTCGCTCCTGGTCCCGCCCGGCCCGACGCTCACGGCGGCACTGTACGCGTGCGTGCGCATCGGGGCCGTGGTGGTCGTGGCCGACCGGGGTCTCGGCATCCGGGGTCTGTCCCGCGCGGTGCGCGGTGCCGTGCCCGACGTGGTCATCGGCGAGGTCGCCGGTCTCGCCGCGGCCCGCGCGCTCGGCTGGCCGGGACGCCGGATCTCGGCCGCCGCGCTCCCCTCCGTCACCTCCCGGGCGCTCGGTGTGGAGGCGAGCCTCTCCGACCTCGCCCGCGCGGGTCGCGGACGCTCGCTCCCGGCACCTCCCTCAGCCGCGGCCGATGCGGCGGTGCTCTTCACCTCCGGCTCGACCGGACCGGCCAAGGGCGTCGTCTACACGCACGCCCAGCTCACGGCGTTGCGCGACACCCTCGCCGCGCACTTCGACGTCGCCGCCGACACGGGACTGGTCACCGGCTTCGCCCCCTTCGCGCTGCTGGGGCCGGCGCTCGGCACCCGCTCGGCCACCCCCGACATGGACGTCTCGGCCCCGCGCACGCTCACCGCCGTGGCCGTCGCCGCCGCGGTCCGGGCCTCCGACGCGCGGATCGTGTTCCTCTCGCCCGCCGCCGTCGCGAACGTCGTGGCGACCGCCGACGCCCTCGACGCCGACGACCGCGCGGCCCTCGCCCGCGTGCGCACCTTCCTGTCGACGGGCGCGCCGGTGGGGATCGACCTGCTGCGCCGTGCGCAGGAGCTCATGCCGAACGCCGTGGCCCACACCCCGTACGGCATGACCGAGTGCCTCCTCGTCGCCGACGTCACCCTGCCCGAGATCGAGGCCGCCGCGGGCGACCGGGGCGTGTGCGTCGGGCGCCCCTTGGGCACCGGCCAGGTCCGCATCTCCGCGATCGACGCCCAGGGCCGTTCGACGGGCGATCCGACGACGGATGCCGGCGTCACCGGCGAGATCGTCATCTCTGCGCCGCACCTCAAGCGCGGCTACTTCCGCCTCTACCTGACCGATCGCGAGGCCCGTCGCGGCCTCGACGAGCGGTGGCACCGCACCGGAGACGTCGGACACCTCGACGCCGACGGACACCTCTGGGTCGAGGGGCGCCTCCCCCACGTCATCGCCACCGCCGGGGGCCCCGTGACCCCCGTGGGCATCGAGCAGGACGTCGAGACGGTGCCGGCCGTCTCGCGCGCCGCGGCCGTCGGCGTGGGCCCGGTGGGCGGACAGGTCGTCGTCGCGGTCGTCGAGGCCGGCTCGACGCGTCCGGGGCTGGCATCCCCCGATCTCACCGAGGAGGTGCGCGCGGCGACGTCGCAGCGCCTCGCGGCCGTGCTCGTCGTGCCGACCCTGCCGACCGACATCCGCCACAACTCCAAGATCGACCGGTCGCGCCTCGCCGCCTGGGCCGACCGCGTGCTCGCGGGCGAGAAGCCGTCGGCGCCGTGAGGGTCCTCGCCACCGGGGCGTCCGGCTTCCTCGGACGCGCGGTCGTCCGCGCCCTCCAGGACGCCGGGCACCACGTCCGCACCCTGCAGCGCCGCCCCTCCGGGGTCGACGGCGCCGAGGACCGGCTCGGCTCCGTCACGGATCCGGATGCCGTGGCCTCCGCCCTCGAAGGGATCGAGGGGATCGTGCACCTCGCGGCGAAGGTCTCGCTCGCCGGCGATCCCGCCCAGTTCCGCGCCGTGAACGTCGAGGGCACCCGCATCCTGCTCGACGCCGCCGACGCCGCAGGCGTCACGCGCATCGTGCACGTCTCCTCGCCGTCGGTCGCGCACGCCGGTCACGCCCTCGCGGGCGTCGGGGCCGAGTCCGCCGACCCCGCCGCCGCGCGCGGCGAGTACGCCCGGACCAAAGCCGAGGCCGAGCTGCTCGCGCTCTCCCGCGCGACCGGCGACACCGCCCTCGTCGCGATCCGCCCGCACCTCGTATGGGGCCCGGGTGACACGCAGCTCATCGAACGCGTCGTCGCCCGCGCACGCCGGGGCACCCTGCCCCTGCTGGACGGGGGCACGGCGCTCATCGACTCCACGTACGTCGACAATGCGGCATCCGGGATCGTCGCCGCCCTCGACCGCGTCGACGAGGTCAGCGGCCGTGCTTACGTGCTGACCAACGGGGAGCCGCGTCCGGTGGGCGATCTGCTCGCCGGGATCTGCCGCGCCTCGGGTGTCGCGCCGCCGCGCTTCAGCGTGCCCGCGGGGCTGGCGAAGGCCGCGGGCTCGCTCATCGAACGGGTTTGGGCGATGCGTCCCGGCCAGGACGAGCCCCCGATGACCCGCTTCCTCGCCGAGCAGCTGTCGACCGCGCACTGGTTCGACCAGACCGCGATCCGCCGCGATCTGCACTGGACGCCGACGGTGTCGATCGACGAGGGCCTGCGGCGGCTCGCGCGCGCCTGAATTGCGTACCCGGCGACCCCTCGTCCCACTTCTGGCGACGCATGTCCCACAAATGGTCACCCCACGCCACCCCGACCGACCATATGTGGGACAAGGCCCGCAGCGACCCCTCGTCCCACTTCTGGCGACGCATGTCCCACAAATGGTCACCCCACGCCACCCCGACCGACCATATGTGGGACGAGGTCTGCCCCAACCCATAAGCCCGGCGCCGCCACACGGCGGAAGGCCCGCCCCCGCGAGGGGACGGGCCTTCCGGATGCCGCGGCTCAGACCAGGTCGAACCGGTCGAGCTCGGTGACCTTGCGCCACGCGGCGACGAAGTCGCGCACAAACTTCTCCTTAGCGTCGTCGGAGGCGTAGACCTCGGCGAGCGCGCGCAGCTCGGAGTTCGACGAGAACACCAGGTCGACGCGGGTGCCGATCCCGACCTTCTCGCCCGAGCCGTCCTTCGTGCCCTCGAAGGCGTGCTTGCCGCTGTCGAGCGGCTTCCACGTGGTGCCGAGGTCGAGGAGGTTCACGAACACGTCGTTCGTGAGGGCGCCGGGGGTGTCGGTGAAGACGCCCCAGTCGCTGCCGTCCCAGTTGGCGCCGATCGCGCGTAGACCGCCGACGAGCACGGTCATCTCGGGAGCGGTGAGCGTGAGCAGGTTGGCCTTGTCGAGCAGCAGGAACTCCGCGGGCAGCCGCGCCTCGCGCGAGGCGTAGTTGCGGAAACCGTCGGCGATCGGCTCGAGCCAGCGGAACGACTCGATCTCGGTCTGCTCCTGCGACGCGTCGGTGCGGCCCGGGGTGAAGGGCACCTCGACCTCGACACCACCGGCCAGGGCGGCCTTCTCCACACCCGCGTTACCCGCGAGAACGAGCAGGTCGGCGATCGACACCTTCTTCTCGCCCCGCGCGTCGAAGTCGGCCTTGACCTTCTCGAGGGTCTCGAGAACGGATGCCAGCTGCTCGGGGTTGTTGACCGTCCAGCTCTTCTGCGGCTCGAGGCGGATGCGCGCGCCGTTCACGCCACCGCGCTTGTCGCTGCCGCGGAAGGTGGATGCCGCGGCCCAGGTCGTCGTGACGAGCTGCTGCACCGACAGGCCGCTGTCGAGGATCTGCTGCTTCAGCGCTGCGGCGTCGGCGGCGTCGATCAGCGGGTGGTCGACGGCGGGCACCGGGTCCTGCCACACGAGCACCTCGGCCGGGACCTCGGAACCGAGGTAGCGCTCGCGCGGACCCATGTCGCGGTGGGTCAGCTTGAACCACGCGCGGGCGAAGGCGTCCTGGAACGCGGCCGGGTCCTCGGCGAAGCGGCGCGAGATCTTCTCGTAGGCCGGGTCGACGCGCAGCGCCAGGTCGCTCGTGAGCATGCGGGGCTCGCGGCGGCCGGCGGAGTGCGCCTCAGGGACCATGTCGGCTCCCCCGCCGTTGACGGGACGCCACTGGTGCGCCCCGGCGGGGCTCTGGAAGAGCTCCCACTCGTAGGCGAAGAGGATGTGGAAGAACTCGTTGTCCCAGCGGGTCGGGTGGTAGGTCCAGGTGACCTCGAGGCCCGACGAGATCGTGTCGTCGCCCTTGCCACTGCCGAAGTCGCTCTTCCAGCCCAGGCCCTGGTCGTTGATGTCGGCGGCCTCGGGGTTGACGCCCACGTGCGAGTCGCTCGCCGCGCCGTGCGTCTTGCCGAAGGTGTGACCACCGGCGATGAGGGCGACGGTCTCCTCGTCGTTCATGGCCATGCGACCGAACGTCTCACGGATGTCGTTCGCCGACAGCTGCGGATCGGGGTTGCCGTTGGGACCCTCGGGGTTGACGTAGATGAGGCCCATCTGCACGGCGGCGAGGGGACGCTCGAGCTCGCGGTTGCCCGTGTAGCGCTCGTCGCCGAGCCACGTGGTCTCGGGGCCCCAGTACACGTCGTCGTCGGGCTCCCACACGTCGGTGCGGCCGCCGGCGAAGCCGAAGGTCGGGAAGCCCATGTCTTCGAGCGCGACGTTTCCGGCGAGGATCATGAGGTCGGCCCACGAAATCGACTGGCCGTACTTCTTCTTGACCGGCCACAGCAGGCGGCGGGCCTTGTCGAGGTTGACGTTGTCGGGCCAGCTGTTCAGCGGGGCGAAGCGCTGCATGCCCGCGCCCGAACCGCCGCGACCGTCGGTCACGCGGTAGGTGCCGGCGCTGTGCCAGGCCATGCGGATCATGAGGGGTCCGTAGTGGCCGAAGTCGGCGGGCCACCAGTCATGCGAGGTCGTCATGACGGCCTGCAGGTCTTTCTTCACGGCATCCAGGTCGAGCGCCTCGAACGCCGCCTTGTAGTCGAAGCCCTCGTCGAGCGGGTCACGCAACGCGTTGTTCTTCGCGAGGATCTTGACGTTGAGGGACTCGGGCCACCACACGCGGTTGGCCGATCCCCGGGTGGGGTGGGGCAGGGCGCCGACGGGCTCGCTGTCGGCGGGGGCTTCGCCCACGGGCAGTCGGTTGTCGTCGGGGGCTCCGCCGTCGTGGAAGACGGGGCATCCGTTCAGAGTGTCGCTCATCGGGATCCTCTCGGTTTTTCGGCTTCGGACTTCGCTCGACAATCGGAGCACACGCCCCAGAACGTCACCTCGGCAGTCTCTATGAGGAAACCGCTCCCCTCCGGCATGTGCAGGCACGGAGCCGCGCCGACGACGCAGTCCACGTCGTCGATGCGTCCGCACCCGGTGCAGACCACGTGATGGTGGTTGTCACCGACCCGCAGTTCGAACGTGCCGGCGTGGCCGGCGGGTTCGATACGGCGCGCGAGACCCGCGTCGGCGAAGTCGCCGAGCGCGTTGTACACCGATTGCTTGCTCGTCCCGGGGAGGATGCCGACGATTGCGTCGTAGACGGCATCGGCGGTGGCGTGCGGCCGGGCGCGCAGGGCTTCGAGGACGGCGACGCGTGTCGCCGTCACCCGCAGACCCGCACCGCGGATGAGGGCATCCGCGGTGGCATCCGGTCGACTGTCGAGCATGCGATCAGCCTAGCCTGTTTTGAATGAATCAAAAATGACACGCCGGGAAACGGTCGGGAACGACGGATGCCGTCACCCGGCCGTGAGCGTCGGCGTTCCGGCCTCGTACTCGGTGAGATCCCCCGTCTCGCCGGCCCGGGCGGCGCGGCGGCCCACCCACAGCATGTAGAACAGGAACACTCCGAGGGCGGCCGCGCCGATCGCGATCTTCACCGGCCACGGCCACTCGCGCGGGGTGACGAAGCCCTCGACGAGGCCCGACAGCGCGAGCGCGAAGACGAGCCCGACCGCGACAGTCGCGAGCGAGCGCCCCGCCGCGGCGAGCGCCGCGCCGCGCGTCCGCCGGCCGGGGGCGACCCACGCCCAGAAGATCTGCAGACCCGCGGCGGCCGCGACGAAGAGTGCCGTCAGTTCCAGCAGGCCGTGGGGAAGAATGAACTGGAAGAAGACATCGCCGCGATCGAAAGAGAACATGATCGCCGCGAGAAGCCCGACATTCTCGGCATTCCCCGCCATGACGTAGACCGGCCAGATTCCTGTGACGCCGAACATCACGCACTGCGCCGCGAGCCACGCGTTGTTCGTCCACACCGTGGCCGCGAAGATCCCGTTCGGGTTCTCCCGGTAGTAGTCGACGAATTGCTCGTCCGCGATGTTCTGGATGTCCATCTGCGCGGCCAGATGTGCGAGCACCGCGGGATCACCCGTGATCCAGACGACCCACAGGGTCGTGACGACGAGGAAGAACACAGCCACCGCCAGAGTCATCCAGCGCACGCGGTACAGCGCCGCCGGCAGCTGCAGGAGGAAGAAGCGGGGCAGCTGCTTCACCACGTTCTCGCGCACCCCCGTCAGTCGCAGACGGGTGCGGGCGAGCAGGATCGAGACGTGATCGCCCTGCGGCGTGCGTCCGGCGGAGGTCTTGATGTCGGCCAGGTCGGCCGAGGCTGCGCGGTACCGCGTGACGAGCTCGTCGACCTCGGCCCCGCTGAGGTGCCGTGTGCGGCCGAGGGCGTCGAGTCGCGCCCACTCGTCGCGGCGGGCGGCCGTGAGCGCGTCGAGGTCCATGTGGTCAACTGTACGCATGGCTTCGTCGTCGACCCCCGGCCCCGCGGTCACCGTCGTGCAGATGGCCGCCGACGAGACGCTCACCGGCGAGGCGGTCGCCCTCGACGTGCAGCCGATCGGCTTCTTCCTCCGCGCGGTGGGCGCCCTCATCGACATGCTCGTCGGCGTGGTGCTGCTCATCGCGGGCGCGCTCCTGCTGGGCACGATGGTCGCGAACGCCGCGCTGCCGATGTCGGCGATCGGCATCGCCTCGATCACGCTGCTCGTGCTGGTGATGGTGGTCCTGCCCACCGCCGTCGAGACGCTCTCGCGCGGGCGCAGCCTCGGCCGCCTCGCGGTGGGCGCGCGGATCGTGCGCACCGACGGTGGAGCGGCCGGATTCCGTCAGGCCGTCATCCGCGCCCTGGTCGGCGTGCTCGAGCTGTGGTTCACCTTCGGGGCGATCGCGGCCGTCGTCGGGATCTTCACGCCGCGCGCGCAGCGTCTCGGCGACCTCCTGGCGGGCACGGCGAGCGAACGTACCCGCACGAAGCCGCTGCCCCCCGCCGCCCCCGGAGTGCCGCCGATCCTGGCGGAGTGGGCGCGCATCGCCGACGTCTCTCGCCTGCCCGACCGCCTCGCCGCCCGGGTCTCGCAGTTCGTGCGCACCGCGGACGCACTCGATCCGGCCGCGCGCGTGCGGGTCGCGGCATCCCTCGCCGAGGCCGTGAGCCCCTTCGTGTCGCCCCTGCCGGCGACCGATCCCGAGACCTTCGTGCGCGCGGTCTCGGGCGCGCGCCGCGACCGCGAGTACCGGGCGCTGATGGGCGAGAACCGCCGCGCCGCGGCGTTGACCGAGCGGGCCTGATCACCGGCCGGCGACCACCCGTCGGGCGCCGGCCGGACGGGGACGGCGTGTCAGGCGCGCAGCGTCTCGTGACGGACGACGACCCAGCCCTTCGGCACCGACAGCCGGTCGGCGTGGATCGCGCACAGGTCGTGCGCGTGCGGATCGCCCGCGGGACCCAGGGGGCCCAGAGCGGCCATCTGGTCGCCGTAGTCGTAGGTGAGGGTGCTCATCGCCTCGCGGGCGCATCCCACCTTCGAGCAGAGTCTGTCGCGCATCGCCGCCAGCCTAGCCAGCGCTCCCGACACCGCGGCCGCGCCGCGCCGCGCACCGACGAGGCCCGAACGCCTCGAACCGGCCGCCGGCGCGGCACGGGCGACCGTAGGATGGGGTCATGATGCGTCGTCGAGCCCGCGAAGCGCGACCGGTCGCCCGACCCTCGCGTCACGGCCGACACGGGCGCGAGAACCGCAGCCCGGTCGTGCGTCCGCCGCTGCCGCCCATCGACACGCGCGTCGAGCGGTTCGACATCGCCGTCGGCGCGGCGGCGGAGTTCCTCCGGTCGGCGTGGTCCGACCTGCGCGAGGTGTCGTTCGAGATCGGGATCATGCCGCCCGCCGCGGCCGACGGCATCCCCCGCTGGACGGTGCTGCGAGACGAGAAGCGCATCATCCTGTACCGCGTGCCGATCGAGCGTCTGGGACACCCGCACCACGACGACGACCTCCACCGGCGGATGCAGATCGAGGGCGCCGTCTTCCGCGCGGCGGCCGAGTACCTCGATCGCGACCCCTGGGACCTCGGTCCCGAGCGCTTCCGCTTCTTCTGACCCCGGCCCGGCCGCCCGATGCGCCGCGGCCAGCCGGACACGCACGATCGCTCGCACCGCCGGCGCCGCCCCCGGCCACCGATCGCTCGCGCCGCCCTGGCGCACAGGGTCAACCGCGCGGCCGGCACCCGAAGCTCAGCGCCGTCGGAGCGGCACGCGCCGCCCGGACGGCTCAGGGCAGGATCGTCAACGCCGAGGCGGCGGCATCCGCGGGCCACAAAGGGTAAGCCGCCAGGGCGCCGTCTCCGCTGTACGTCACCGCCGCCCGGACCGGCGCCGACGTCTCGAGGCGGTAGACCGCGGAGTCGACGGGGACCGAGACGCTGGCGCCGGCGGAGACCGTCGTCGAGACCGGCGTTCCGCCGTCCACGGGCGTCAGGGTCACCGTGGCGTCGGCGTCGCCGCCCGCCAGGACGACGGATGAGCCCGCGCCCGCGGCGACCGCCACGACGCTCCCGGTCGTGGTCTCGGGCGCGGGGGCGTACCAGGCGAAATCAGCGCCCTCTCCGAAGCCGGTCGTCGACCACGTCGCGCCGACGATGGGGGCGCCGGCGGAGACGTCGACGGTGTAGGCGCCGGCCGCGAGACCGGACAGGTCGTACGAGGTGGGCAGTCCGGCCGTGAGCGGGATCTCCACGGGGGCGGGAGCGGCCGTGGCCGCGTCGACGGGGGTGAGCGTGACGCTCGCGGTCGTGTCGGACGCCGGCGACAGCAGGCGCAGGACGGTGCCCGCCTGCCCCTCACCGGTGGTCAGCACCTGCACCCCCGGCATGACCAGGCGCGTGTCGGCCTCCGCGAGGGGGGCGACCTGGTCGCTGCCCCCGGGCAGCAGGAGGCGGGTCAGACTCGCCTGCAGGGAGGCGTGTACGGGCGCGCCGGCGGACTCGACCCGCACGACCGGGCTCTCCTCCCCCAGCAGCAGCCCCGCGAGCGGGACGACCCGGCGCTGGCCCGCCGCAACGACGATGTTCTGTCCCGACGGCGGCGACGACAGGCCCTGCGCGCCGTAGACCGACAGCTGGACGGTCGCGGGCACGCTCCCCGGGTTCGCGAGCACGACGAGGTCGTTCGCACCGGTGGTGGTGGCGCCGCCGACCAGCCATGACTCCGCGAGCGGGGGCCGACAGGCGGATGCCGAGAAGCCGATGAGGTCGTCCGAGACGACGGTCGACGACCCGGCGGCGGCGAGCGGGGTCTGCGCGCGATCGCGGGGGGCCGCGCGGAGGGCCTCGGCCTCGCCGGACGAGTCGCCGGTGGCGCCGGTCAGCGCCGTCGTCTCGGCCTCCGACGCGGCCGGACCGCTGACGATCTGCTGCGCCGCGGCGGCGCTCAGCCCGTTGGCCGCATCGGCGCTGCGCCCCAGCGCCAGCACCGGGCCGTCGCAGGCGAGGACGGTGTCGCCCGGTGCGGGCGTGGCCTGGATGCTGACCGGTTCGGCGCGGTACTGCGGCCAGGGCGCGGCGATCGCGACGACCGTCCCGACCACGGCGGCCCCGGCGACGGCGGCCCCGGCCACGACGCGGGCGCTGGTCGCGGCGAAACGGGCGAGACGGCGGTCGCTCATCGCGTTCCTCCCGGGGTCGGCCCCACGATGCGGGGGGTGCGGCGGGCGGTGCGGCGCGAGGCGGCGGTGGGGACGGCGAGCAGCAGGGCGACGAGGATCACGCCGAGCGAGCCGATCGCCACGAGCCGCTGGAGGCCGAGGCGGTGGTCGTCGAGCGCGGGCCGGGGCGTCACGTCGGTGTTCACCCGCCACAGCTCGCCGCGCGAGGTCGTTCCCACGGGGTCGAGCAGATCGCGCTGGTCGAGCGCGGCGGCGGCCCCGAGCCGCCCGCCCCGGATGACGTCGTCCTGCCCCTCGGGCGCGGACGCGAGCAGGACGAACCCGATCCCCCGGGCGGCGAGGCGGGACACGACGTCGTCGGCCGAGGGCGTGACCAGGTCGGCGGCGACGGCCGCCAGCTCCTCGTCGGCGGGATCGGCGGAGGTACGGGTGGCGGAGACGGTGCTCTGCCCCGACAGCGTCGCACTGCCGCCCCACACGACCTGCACCCGCAGGCCGTCGCTGCCCGGGTCGAGCACCATCGTGCCGATGTCCAGAGAGCCGCGCCCCTCGGCGGCGATGAAGGCCGGGAGCGTCGAGACCGGTCCGTTGGTGAGTTCAGTGCGGCCGGATTCGGCCCCGGCGGGCTGGGCGGTCAACGCGGGCGCGACGGCGACGGCGAGGGCCCCGAGCGTCACCAGCGCCGCCACGGGCCGCACCACGCGTACGCGCGCCGGGATGCCCGCGTCGAGCGCGACGACGGCCGCCCCGACCACACCGATCCACGCCAGGCTCAGCCCGGCTCCCGGCCACAGCGGCACCGCGGCGCCGTCGTCGAACGACACGGCCACCCCGACGGCGGCGAACGCCGTCGCCAGGCCCGCGGCCGCGATCACGATGAGACCGGATGCCGCGATCCACCGGGGCGTGAGCACCGACAGCAGCGCGAGCACGGCGAGGGGCGCCACGAGGAGTCCCACCCACCAGACCGGCCCGCCCAGCAGGCTCGCCCACCCGCCCGGATCGGAGGTCGGGAAGCCGGCGGCCAGGAGCGCACGGCCGAGCGGGTCGGCGGTATTCTCGGCTCCGACGAACGGGACACCGGGATCGGCAAGCAGCCCCCAGGGGTTCCCCGCACGCACCTGGGTCCACACCAGCGGCGCGAAGATCACGATCGAGGGCACGAGCAGCCACACCACGCGCGCCACGCCCCGGCCGGCGACCAGGGCGACCACGACGAGCGCCGCGGACCACAGCACGACGGCCGCCGGGGCGAGGGACGGGGCGCACGCGAGCACGGCGACGAGGAGGAGGGATGCCGCTCCCGCCGGCGCCCACGACCGGTGCGCCACGCTCGCGGCGTAGAACAACCACGGCAGCAGCAGGTGCACGAGCACGCCCGCGGGGCGGCCCTCGACGAGCGCGGTCAGGAAGGTGGGGGCCAGCGCCCACGCGACCGCACCGACGATGCGCAGCAGCGACGACTCCGTCACGCGGGTCGCGGCGAACCACCCGCCAAGCACGGCCAGCGGCAGCGCGAGGACCCACAGGACGACGAAGGCGCGCGAGGGCTCTCCCGGGGAAAGGGTGCCGATGAGCGCGACGAGTGCCGAGAACGGGTCGGCCGGGCCGATGGCATCCCAGCCGAGGGGGCGCAGGCCCCACGCGGCGTCCTGCCAGAGCTGGCCGACGTTCGCGCGCAGGGGTGCGAGGGCGCCGCCGCCGAGCACGGGCCAGGCCAACAGGGGGGCGAACAGCGCGGCCGAGACCGCGAGGGCCCCCAGCACGGCCCACGCCCCACCGCCGACGAAGAAGCGCAGCTCCGAGCGGACCGGGGCGTCGGGGTCGGCGATGTCGCCTTCCCACCGCAAACGCATCTCGTTCCGCGAGACGCGCAGCGGCGCGATGCGCGACCAGCCCACGTTGCGCGCCGAGCGGATGCGCCGCCGGGCGCGGGCGACGGCCGCGGGTCGCACCATCACGAGGATCGTCGCGCCCCACTCCGGCATGACGCGGTGGGGCATCTTCGTGATGAGGTGCATGACGCTGCGCCACAGGGCGAGCGGGAGGAACGACAGCCAGTGCAGCAGCACCGCGGGCGCCGGCGCGTAGACCAGGCGGCGGTGCAGCTGCGCGGTCCGCGTGGCGAACGCGCGACGGCGGGCACGCCGGCGGCCGCGTGCCATCGCCGCGACGCCGTCACCGGCGACGGCGAGACGGGCGGCCGGCACGAGCGAGACCAGGTGACCGGCGAGTCGCGCACGCACACCGAGGTCGAGCCCCTCGTCGGCTCCCCCGAGCGCCGGGTCGAGCCCACCGAGGGCGTCCCACGCCTCGCGTCGGACGAGCAGACCCCGCACGTCGGCGCCGAGCACGTCGGCATCGCCGTCGCGCTGGCCCTGGTCGAGCTCTCCCGCGGCGAGGTCGACGGTCCCGCCGTAGCGGTTCATGCTGACGCCCAGCGACTGGATCACGCCGCGGTCGTCCCACGAGACCAGCTTGGGGGCGGCGATCACGAGGGGAGGCGAGAGCTCGAGCGCGCCGGCGAGACGTTTGAGCGCGTCGGGGTCGGGTGCGGTGTCCTGGGCCAGCAGCCAGACGGTGTCGCCCGTGAGGCGGGGGGTCGCCAGCGCGGTGGCGACGGCGTAGGAGGTGCCCGCGGGAGCGGTGATGACACCCTCGGCGCCCGACGAGGCCGCGAGCCGCGTCAGGGCGGGATCGGCGCCGCAGAGCACGATCGTCAGCGCGTCGACGGGTCGGGTCTGGGCCGCGAGCGCGGCGAGCGTGCGTTCCAGATGGTTCGCAGCGGGCGTTCGTCCCTCGGGACGAACGACGAGGATGGCGTGTACACGGGCGGGCATGACGCGGATCAGCCTAAGTGCGCTCCCGCGCGATCTCGGACGCCGCGCCGTCGGGGGCGGATTCGCCCGAGGGATGCCGCGGGGGCGGCGACGGGATCAGGCGCGGCGCTTGAGCTTGCGGCGCTCGCGCTCGCTGAGGCCGCCCCAGATGCCGAAGCGCTCGTCGTTCTGCAGCGCGTACTCGAGGCACTCGGACTTGACGTCGCACGAGGTGCAGATGCGCTTCGCGTCGCGGGTCGAGCCGCCCTTCTCAGGGAAGAAGGCCTCGGGATCGGTCTGCGAGCACAACGCGTCGGTCTGCCACGCCAGGGTGTTCTCGTCGGTCGAGTCGATGTCACGGCGCACCCCGGGCACACCGAGATCCACCGGGTCGACGAACCAGTTCTCCGGGACCCCGGACCGGTACTGCGACGTCGCCATATCGTCCTCCGCCTCGTTCAAGCCCCCATGACGCGGTTTCGCGTACGCATAATTACACCCGTGTGATTCCGATTGGTCAAGTCGCGGATCGTAAACCCTCAAGGCCGAGGTGAACCTTCACGGGCGCCGACGGCGTGTCGCGCGCTCAGACCCCCGGCATCGCGACGAAGACCTCGCCGGCGCCGTCGCTGCGCAACGGCGACTCGTCGGGGGTGACGAGGGCCGCCTGGCCGGGCTCGAGGACGAGACTCGCACCCGAGGCGCCGGTGATCGTGGCCACCCCGCTCACACCGAGAGCGATCGAGACACCCCGAAGGTCGACGCCCGCGGCTCCGCCGCCGCTCAGGTGACCGAGAGAGAAATCGGGGATGCCGGGAGCGAAGACCTCGGCCCCCTCCCCCGCAGCCTCGGGTCGGAGGTAGGGCGGCTCGCCGGGTCGGAAGTCCACGAGGTGGAGCAGTTCGGCGACGTCGATGTGCTTGGGGGTCAGCCCGCCGCGCAGCACGTTGTCGCTGGCCGCCATGATCTCCACGCCCAGGCCCGCCACGTAGGCGTGCAGCACGCCCGCGGGAACGAAGATCGCCTCGCCCCGGCGGAGCTCCACGAGGTTCATCAGCAGGGCCACCACGATCCCCGGGTCGGCCGGGTACGCGGCGTGCAGGGAGCGCGTCAGTTCGAGCTCGGCCGCGAACTCCTCGGAGGCGGTGGATGCCGCGGCATCCACGATCTGCGCGATCTCGGCGGGAGCGGCCTCGCCGAGGAGCCACTCGATCGCGGCGCGAAGGGCCTGCGCGAGATCGTCCGCCGCGAGCCGGTCCCGCAGAGCCCGGACGGCCGGAGCGTCGCCGAGGGCCTCGACCAGCACCCGCGTGCGACCGATCTCGCGGAGCCCCGCGAGAGCGGTGAACGTCTCGCTGAGGGCCACGATGACCTCGGGCTTGTGGTTGTCGTCCTTGTAGTTGCGCTCCGCGGCGTCGCGGGCGACGCCCTCGGCCTCTTCGCGCGCGAAGCCCTTCTCGGCCTGCTCCTTCGACGGGTGCACCTGGATCGATAGCGGTGCCCCGGCGGCGAGCAGCTTGAGCAGGTACGGGAGCTTCGCGGGCACGCCGTCCCGGTCGGCGTGAGCGGGCAGCCACGCGTCGAGGGAGAGGTCGGAGCCGTCGTGCACGACGGCGGGAGAGCCCGGGTGGTCGCCGAACCACACCTCGGCCTCGGGCGCTCCCGTGGGTTCGCGGCCCTCGAGGTCGGCGATGAGCGTCGGGCTGCCCCAGGCGTAGTCACGGGGGGTGTTCGAGATGGCGACAAGCACGACGACAGCCTACCGATCGGGCCCGCCCACGACCGGGGCCGGACGGTAGCCTGAACGCACCATGGCGATGTACACGACTCACCCCGTGTCGGCGCTGCCGACGGCGCCCGCGCGCGAGACGACCGGGCACCTCCTGCTGCGCGGCTGGTGCGTCCTGCTGCTGGTCCTCGCCCTCGGGGGCGTCGGACTCGTCGTCGCGGTCGGGCCCGTGATCACCGCGGGGGTCGCCATCGTCTCCGCGCTCGTCTCGGCCGTCATCTGGGCGGTCACCCGGCCGCCGCTCGCCGTGCGCCGCTTGCCGTGGCTGGCATTCGGCTACCTCGCCTGGGCGACCGCGTCGATCGCGTGGAGTGCATGGCCCCTGGCATCCGTCGTCACCTGGCTGCTGCTGATCATCACGACCTTCCAGGGGCTGTTCATCGGCGCCGTGCTCACGTGGCGCGACGTCGTGCGCGCCGTGGCGTCGGCCGCGAAGTGGATCGTCGGCCTCTCGCTGGCGTTCGAGCTCGCCGTCGCCGTGTTCGTCCGCGGGCCGCTGCTCCCGGGTTTCGTCGTGCCCGCTCCCGGGGACGCGCCGGCGACTCCCTGGTCGAGCGGCACCCTGTTCTCCGGTGGGCGCATCCAGGGTCTGCTCGGCAACTCCGACCTGCTCGCGGCCGTCATGCTCGTCGCCGTCATCGTCTTCGGCATCCGTCTCGCCGTCGGCGCTCCGCGGCGCGTTCTGCTGGTCGTGTGGATCGCCGTCGCCGCATTCCTCTTCGTGCGCGCCGAGTCGATCACCGCGTGGATCGCCGCGGCCTTCGTCGCGCTGGTCCTGGGCACCGTGCTCGTCATGCGCACGGCCCGCCGCCCGGGCGAGCGCACCCGCTGGTACCTGCTGTACGCCCTCATCGGACTGGGCGGCGGCGCGACCCTGTGGGTCAACCGGCCCGCGCTGTTCGACCTCCTGGGTCGGGGCGCCGACCTCACGGGGCGCGACAGCATCTGGGCCGACGTCGTCGCGCGCGCCGATCAGCACCCCCTCGCCGGGTGGGGGTTCTCGACCCCGTGGATCCCGACCGAGCCGCTCATCGACCGGTGGATCCTCGAAGACGGTCAGACCGTCATCCAGGCCCACAGCATGTGGCTCGACGCGTACCTGCAGCTCGGCGGGATCGGTGTGGCCCTGCTGGCCCTCGTCTACCTCGCCTACCTCTGGCGCTCGTGGTTCTTCGCCGTCGACCGACCGCGCTGGGACCTCCGCGACGACCGCCCCCACTCCCCCCTGACGCTGCTGCCGACCCTGCTCGGCGCCCTGCTCGTCGTGCAGGGGCTCACCGACTCCGGTCCGCTGCTGCTGTGGGGGTGGATGTTCGTCATCCTGTTCGGCGCGAAGATCAAGCAGACCCCGCTCGTCGGCGTCGGCCCGAGCGAGCAGAGCATCTCGATCGAGCGCGGGGAGCTGCCGCGCGGGTAGGGCGAGCGCCGCGCAGGGTCGGCGGTGACAGGCGCCCGCGCTCAGGCTCGCCGTGAGCGCTCCGGGTAGACTTCCCGCTGGCCGTCCGCGGCCCCTGCGCCTAGACGAAAGATCTCTTCGTGACGTACACCCTGCAGAACGCCGTCCTGCCGCTCGACCGCGACCCCGACCTCCTCCCCTTGTACGTCGACCCCGAGACGTGGTCGACGATCGACGAGGAGCCGGTCCGGGTCACCAACGTCGCCCAGCTCGGCAACATCCTCGACCGGCACCGGGCCCGCATCGTGGCCGGACGCCGCGTCTCTTTCGGCACCTACTTCAACGCCTTCCCCGCGTCGTACTGGCAGCACTGGACGGCCGTCCGCCAGGTACGACTGACGGTGCGAACCTCGGGCGACGCGACGATCCTCGTCTACCGCTCCAACGGCGGTGGCACGAAGCAGCGCATCGAGACCCGCGAGGTGTCCGGCGAGCAGAGCGCCTCCGTGTTCGACCTCGTGCTCGACCAGTACAGCGACGGCGGCTGGATCTGGTTCGACGTCGCCGCCGACCGCACCGACGCGATGTTCGAGGGCGCCGAGTGGACGACCGAGCAGGAGCCCGTCCGCGGCGGCAAGGCCAGCATCGGCGTCACCACCTACAACAAGCCCGACTATTGCGTCGAGACGCTGCAGGCCCTCGCCGACGCCCCCGATGTGCTCGACGTCGTCGACCGCGTCTTCATCATCGACCAGGGCACCGATCTGGTCGAGGCCCAGGACGCCTACCCCGCCGTCGCCGAACGCCTCGGCGAGACGCTGCAGGTCCTCCGCCAGCCCAACCTAGGCGGCTCCGGCGGCTTCGCCCGCGCCATGGTCGAGACGCTGGCTCGCGAGGGCAGCGACTTCGTGCAGCTGCTCGACGACGACGTGCGCATCGAGCCCGAATCGATCCGCCGCTCCGTGGTCTTCGGTCGCTACGCCTCGGTCCCCACCATCGTCGGCGCGCACATGTTCGACCTGCTCGACCGCCCCAAGCTGCACGCCTGGGCCGAGGTCGTCGACGATGCCCCCTTCATGTGGCGCGCGCTCTTCCAGGAGCGCCTCCCCCACGACTTCAGCGTCGCGAACCTCCGGCAGTCGCCGCTGCTGCACATGCGCCTCGACGCCGACTACAACGGCTGGTGGATGTGCCTCATCCCCACCAGCATCCTGCGCGAGATCGGCCTCTCCCTGCCCGCCTTCATCAAGTGGGACGACGCGGAGTTCTGCGTCCGGGCACGGGATGCCGGCTACCCGACCGTCTCGATGCCGGGTGTGGCCCTGTGGCACGTGTCGTGGATCGGCAAGGACGACTCGATCGACTGGCAGGCCTACTTCCACGCCCGCAACCGCATCGTCGCGGCCCTGTTGCACTCGCGCTCACCGCTGGGCGGGACGCTCATCCGGCACAGCCGACGCGTCGACCTCAAGCACCTCATGATGATGCAGTACTACCCCGTCGAGCTGCGTCACCGCGCGCTGCGGGATGTGCTGTCGGGGCCCGAGCACATGCGTGAGAACCTCGCGACGGCCATGCCCGAGGCTCGCGCGGTCGCGAAGAAGCACCCCGAGACCGTCGTGCACAAGGACTCGGGGGTGCCGCTGCGCTCGCGCCGCGGTCGCCAGGTCTTCAGGCGTCTGAAGCAGCACCAGTTCGACAGCCCCACGGGGATCGCCCTGCGCACCTTCACCGTGCGCACCCTCCTCTCGCACTGGTTCCACACGCCCAAGGCGGAGAACGTCGCGCAGCCCGAGGTCGAGTTCGGTAAGGGCGATGCCAACTGGTGGCGTGTTCCGCTGTACGACAGCGCGCTCGTGAGCGCTGCCGACGGTTCGGGCAAGAACATCTACACGCGCGACCGCGCGCAGTTCCGTCGCATGCTCGTCGACAGCTGGAAGCTCCACCGCCGACTCCAGCGCGAGTGGCCCCGCCTGTCCCGTCAGTACCGCCGCGCCCTGCCCGACCTCGTCTCCGAGGCGCAGTGGCGCGCGACCTTCGAGGAGCGCCCGTGACCACGGCATCCTTCGATCCGAAGACCGCGACGATCGTCGTCGTCACCTACAACCGGACGCACCTGCTGACCCGTCTGCTCGAGAGCATCGAGCGCATGGATCCCGCGCCGGGCCGCCTGGTGATCATCGACAACGCCTCGACCGACGACACCACCGAGGTCGTCGAGTCCTTCCGCGATCGGGTCCCGACCGAGCTGCTGTATCGCCGCCTCGACACGAACACCGGCGGATCCGGCGGCTTCAGCGAGGGCATGCGCGTCGCCTACGAGCTGGGCTCCGAGTGGATCTGGCTCATGGACGACGACGTCGAGGTGGTGTCGGACGGCCTCGCCCGCATGGGGCACTGGGCGCCGCGCTTCCGCAGCATCCAAGGTCGGCGCTACGACTACGACGGCAGCGAGTTCTACTGGCAGTACCGCGTCGCCGAGTCGATGGCCATCCCGATCCCCTACGCGCCCGCCGCGTTCGATGCGAGCGGCTTCAAGCCGATGAACTCGGGATGCTTCGAGGGCATGTTCATCCATCGCGACATCGTCGCGAAGATCGGCCTGCCCGACCCGCGCTTCTTCATCTACTGGGACGATCAGCTCTACGGGTGGCTCGCGTCGCGCCAGACGCCCTCGGTCATCGTGAACGAGTTCGTGCTGCGCCGCACCCGCGAGATCAAGCAGTGGGACATGGGCATCCGTCACATGAACGCCTCGAGTGACGCGTACCGGTACTACATCATGCGCAACCGCGCGTACCTGGCGAAGTACTACCGCGCCCACGGCGTGTACCGACCGCTCCCCTTCGCTGCGGGCACGGCCCTGACGTTCGTGAAGGAGCTCATCCGTCTCGTTGTCGTCGAGCGCAAGGTCACGGGCACGAGGCACCTGTTCCGGGGGCTGCGCGACGGGCGGAAGATCGCCCGGGACGACTCCTGGGAGCCGATGCCGCCACTGGAGGCGACGACGGCGGTCTGACTCGCCTCATCACGGGTCGTGAGCCCAGGTGTCGAGCGCTGCGCTGTACGCCGCCGCGCGCGGGGTGCGCTCAGGCGGTGACTTCGTCTTCGAGGGGCTCGATGGTGCGGACGGCTTTGCCGACGCGGCTCTTCTTGGGGGCGTAGACCACGAGGGCGTGGAAGACGAAGCG